>NZ_KB893581.1 GCF_000374085.1 Spirosoma spitsbergense DSM 19989
GAACACGGGCTACGGGGCATCCCCGGCGCACACGGTTCGTAGTCAAAGCAACCATTTGTTTTTGGTGATGCTGGCCTTTGTTAAGTGGGAAGCCTTACGGCTGTCCACATCAAAAAATCATTTTGCTTTAAAGAAATTGCTGACGCTAAATGCAACTAAGTTGGCTTTGCAGGAACTCAACAGCCTCAAAAGTCAATCTACTCTATTGGCCAAGGCTGCGTAACATCAGTTATTAAAGGAAAACCAGAATATCAGGGTAAATCACGCTCGATTATTACCAACCCCTATCTGGTTGTAGAAGTACTTTCTGAATCGACATTCAACTATGATTTGGGGGCTAAACGCTGGAAATACGAAGAGATGAGTACCGTACAGGAAATTATTTTTGTTGACCCGCTTGACCGGGCAGTTATCGCCTGCCGTCGTACCGAACGACCCAACATTTGGACGGAGACGCTGTATAGCCAACCGGATGAGTCAGTAAACATAGACGGTTTCACAATTGCCTTAACCGAAATTTTTGCCAATCTACCCGAAGAAGAGTAATTACTAATGAACCAGTACGATTTCCGAAGTTACCACTACCGTTCCATCAACGCAGCTACTGATGCCGAACGGGCCGCCATCAATCAGGAACTGAAAGATTTGTATGCCGCTCTCCCAGACGAGGAAAAGCCCGAATTCAATCGTCAATTGCAGACGTTTCTAACCAAAGAGATGGGAAAGTTGAAATCCAATTACGAATCTGTAAAAGGCAACCTGGGCGACAACTAAATCATACCCCGTGCTTTCAGTTCAAGGTACTTGTTTACCGTATCGGCGGTCAGGTTCTGCGGAGCAGTCAGGATGGTTTGAATACCGTACAGGCCCAACTCCTTCACAATCTGCCTTTTCTCGAAAGTAAATTTCTCGCCAATCGTTTTCAGGTAAATCTGCTCGGTGTCCGTAGCGGGTTTATCGAGTAAGCTCCGTAGTTCGGTGTTCTCGAAGAAAATAACCAGCAACAGATGGTCTTTCGCCAAACGGCGCAGGTACGGCAACTGTCGTTGCATAGCGCCAACCGTTTCAAAATTCGTGAACAGGAGCAGTAAACTCCGCTGACGGATATGGGCTTTCACACTGACATACAGGCTTTCGTAATCCGTTTCCAGAAAGCGGGTTTTCTGTCGATATAGCAACTCCAGAATCTTTAGCATATGTCCAGCCCTACGGTCGGCGGGCAGCAATTGACCAATGCGGTCGGAGAAAGTCAGGATACCGGCCCGGTCCTGTTTTAACAGGGCTATATTGCTAAGCACTAAACTGGCATTGATGGCATAATCGAGCAGCGTTAACCCATCAAACGGCGACTGCATTACGCGACCTTTATCAATCAGGCAATAAACCGGCTGGGAGCGTTCGTCCTGATACGCATTAATCATCAGGGATGCTCCCTGCGCATCAGCCCGGCGCGAGGTAGCTTTCCAGTTAATCGTCCGCACATCATCGCCCGTGTTATAGGGACGCACCTGCTCAAATTCCATGCTATGGCCAAGGCGCCGGATACGTTTCACGCCCACCTCGTTCAGACGATTGGTAGCGGCCAGGAGTTCGTACTGACGCATCTGCAAAAATGATGGATAAACAGCTACCATTTTTCCCTGCTCAAACTGAAAACGGCGTTTCAGTAATCCCAATGGCGAAAGCACAAACACGTTAACGGCACCAAAGTTGTACTCACCCCGTTTGGTAGGGCGGAGGTCGTACCGTATAGCCTGCGTTTCTCGGGGTTTCAGCCGGGCGCGAAACAGCACGTCCCGACGCTGGAACTGAAAAGGAATTTCGTCGATGACCTCAACATCAGACCGGAATGAATACCGGTTTTCCAGATAAATAGTAATTGAATTTTCGTCCCCGTTAGATAAACGGTCGGGTACTTCCCGGCGGGCAAAAAAGGCCCGACCGGGCTGCTGCCTGGCCATACCAAACAGCAACCAGCCGTCAAGCCCAATCAGGATAGCGAACCCAACAAAGAGTATCCTCACCAGCGGAAACAACACAGGAAAGGCATATGCCGCCACAAAGAGCAGCACCATACCTACCAGGGTCAACCACAGGCGTGTAGCTACGAAAAGAGGACGTAGGAATTTCAACGATTTTAGTTTTTAAGCAGATAAAATTCCCTGTTGACTACAGGACCATTAAACGGGATGTTACTATCGGGGCACTTCAACTTTCTGCACCAGTTGAGCGATAACTTCATCAGCGGTGCCGCCTTCCATTTCGCGTTCGGGTGTTAACAGGATACGGTGGCGCAGTACGGATGGGGCTAGTTCCCGCACATCTTCGGGGGTGATGAAGTCGCGGCCACGTAGCGTGGCCAGCGCTTTGGCACTGTTCAGCAGCGCTACCGAAGCCCGGGGCGATGCACCCAGATACAGTGATTTATTAGCCCGGGTAGCCTGCACAATCTGTGCTATGTAGGTAAACAGATTTTCTTCTACATGCACCTGATGCACCTGCCCGCGCAGGGCAATTAACTGGTCGGCAGTTAAAACAGCAGTTACCGCATCGAGTGCATCGGCAAGGTTTCGACGCTGGTGGTGCCCGCGCAGAATAGCGATCTCTTCATCACCAACCGGGTAACCAATGACTATTTTAAACAGGAAACGGTCTAGTTGAGCTTCGGGCAATCGGTACGTGCCTTCCTGCTCGATGGGGTTCTGGGTAGCCAGCACCATGAAGGGGTCATCGAGCATATAGGTTGTGCCATCATTCGTAACCTGCCGTTCTTCCATCACCTCGAACAAGGCAGCCTGCGTTTTGGCCGGTGCCCGGTTAATCTCATCGATCAGGACAAGGTTGGAAAAAATCGGTCCCTGCCGAAAGGCAAAATCGCCGGTTTTGGGCTGAAACACTGATGTTCCCAGCACATCAGAAGGCATCAGGTCGGGGGTGAACTGAATACGACTAAAGCCCACCGACATTGTTTTAGCCAGCAGTTTAGCCGTGAGGGTTTTGGCCACTCCCGGCACGCCCTCGATAAGCACGTGGCCATCGGCCAAAAGTGCCGTCAGCAATAAATCGACGGTTTGCTGTTGGCCAACAATAACTTTACCGACCTCCGCCCGGATGGCATCGACGGAAGCAGTAAGCGACGTCAGGTCTAATCGGGTATCAAAATTTTCCATATAAGGCGTCTGGATAGGGATACTCAGACCGTTTCGTGTTTAAAATTTTCAATGGCCCGGTTTAGGGTGAGCAAATCAAATTCTGAGAGCGAAATGCTTTTCTGGGCATCGCGCAGGAGTCGCACCAACTGGGTTGTTTCGTCGGGAGAAGACCCACTTTTCCGGGCCAGTGTTTCGACAAACGTTTTATCCAGCACTGTTGTGTCCAGTCCGTATCGTTCGCGAATATCGGCCAGGAAGTACTGGATTTTCTTACGGGCCATGTTGTCGTGGTCGCCCCGCTGAAAATACAGTCGACCTACGTTCTTTACGAAATCCAGTGAAGTGTTTTTAGGAGGCTCCAAAACGGGGATAATACGCTGGGTACGTTTTCCGGCAAAGATGGCGTATAAAATTAAGCCGAACACAACCAGATAATACGCCCAGTTCAACGGCGGCTGTGAGCGTATATAGCGGAAAATAGATTGCTGGCCCTCATCAAACCGCCCCTGTTTCTGGTACTCATCCCAGTACGTGGGCAACGCGGGCAGGTACGAAAGGGCTTTAAAAGCATAGTCCGACGACTTGGTGTCGAGCACGTAATAATTGGTGAACGCCAGGGGAAGATTATGCACAAAAAACTGCCCTTTCCCGTACTGAATCCGGATAAAAACAGGCTCTTTCCGGGCATTACGTCCCAACACGGTTACGTGTCGCGCGTCTTTTATTTTAAGATAATTCCGTCCATCATCATGGAAAAAGTTGTAGCCTTTTGGAGAACGTAGCTGCGGATTGGTGAAATTCTGACGCAGGGTGGTGTCTGCCTTATCAGATGCTTTTTCATCAGCCTTGAAACCCAGCACCTTTCCCAGCGTATCGGGCAGGGAATAGGCCGAAATAAAAACGTTATTCCCCCGCCGGACGTAGGTCAGCAGTGGTTTTAAATCGTTTTCATCGGCGGTAAAACTCTGATTGATAAATACGTAGTTGCTGCGACTGGGCAATTTTGTTTCGGTCAGGAAATTATATGCTGGTAAACGCACCGACTCAATCGCCGATTTGGGCATTACGTCGGGAAGCAGCTCAAATAATGCCTGCGTACCAAATGGAATTTTTTCGCTGTTCTTATACGTAGCCTGCCAGTCGATGGGCTTCGGGCGGTAGTACTCAAAGAGCATATACGCCACCACCGTTGTCAGCAGAACAAGAAGGTATTTGTTGGGCTTCGGCAAAATCGACTTCGTGGAATAGTAAGTGGCAAGTTATCGAAAAACGGGTTTCGGTCAAACGAAAAAAAGCCTGCTTCCCGGGAATTTGGGCAAGTTATCCACTGGAATTGGCCCCACCTATTTTTAATGAACCGTTAACTAACGAAACGGTATTTTTTGAGTTACGTTAATAAATAGCGAGTTATATGAACCAGATTCTGTTGTTACTTCTCCTCGGCCTGCTGGCCGGTGTTCTGAGCGGACTAATTGGTATTGGTGGGGGCATTATCATCGTACCGGCATTAGTCTTATTATTCGGCTTCTCCCAACAAATGGCGCAGGGCACTACGCTTGCCACGCTCATTCCGCCAGTTGGCCTGTTGGCGGCCTACTCCTATTATCGCCAAGGCGATATTGATGTCCGGGCTGCCATCTGGATTGCGGCTGGCTTTCTGATTGGTGGCTTTTTTGGTGCCCGATTAGCGACGATACTGCCCACGGTCGTGCTGACGAAGGTTTTTGCCGGGATATTAGTGTTAATTGCTGTACGAATGTGGTTTACCCATTGATTCTGCGCTGACGCCGAACTGTCGGAACTCGTTTCGTATGGTGGTAAACTGGGAATCATCTACCGGGAAATCGCCGTACCAGACAAACTCAAACCAACGCGTCAGCTTCTCAAAATCGGCTTGTAACGCCGTGTTTGCTAATTCCTGTACATACTGCCGATTGGTTTTGTCGGGTTTGTACCCAATGTGGCCCGCGTTGGTCAATTGCTTGAGTGTTTGCAGGTAAAGAAGGCGAACCGTCAGCCGGAAGTTTCGTACAGCAATAGCTTCGTCGATGGCCGCATTAAAGTCGATTTCCTGAATATCTTCGGCCAGGTTTTCATAATCCATACCGGTTGCCTGCGCTTTTTTGGGGAAAAGAAATCCAAGCACTTCCGCTCTGGCGAGCAGATAGATAGCAAATCCGGCAACCGCGGCCAAAATCACGTACTGCCAGACATTTTCGTATGCTTTACTCCGCAGAAACTGGCCTAATTTTCCGAAAAGCCACGAAAAGAAACGAGCCACCGGATTCTCAGGTGGTGGTGCATCGCGCCCATACTGATAATCGTGGTCGGTTTGTAAATCGTGCAGGTGTTCGGTTTCCGGATAGCGTACGCGGATGGGTGTCCGGTCGTCGCTAACGGCTGGAGCTGCTTTTGCCGGGGGTGATTGCGCCCGTGAAACGGGTACCCACGTCGCTACCAGCCACAGCAGGCCCAGCACGAAGCACACCCGATGAAAGGCAAAACCGGTATCAATACGTTTCTTCATTCGATGACCGGGATTGGGTTGGGTTGGTACCGATAGAGTCGATGGCGGAAAGGAGTCCCCGCCCTTCCTGCCGCTCTACCAGATTGGTGTACTGGAAGCCCAGGGCAATATAAATGATGGAACGTAACAGGGTGCCCCCAACCGTAGCCAGCACATTTCCCACCACCACCCAGAATCCACCCACATCGGGCAATAGTTTTGAGCCAATCAAAAAACTGATAACACCGGCAGGCAGGGTAAAAACGAGGCCTACCAACCCTGATATGATACCCATTACGATGAGCAGGCCAAAGGTAGACCACCATTTATCCCGGATAAGTGTAAAACAGCGATTCCAGGTCTGGCTAAAATCGGTGCTTTCAAAAACGACAACGGCTATTGCCAGCGAAAAGACGATACCGACGTAAATACCCGGAAGAACGAAAAAGAAGGTGGCAACCACCGTAACAATGGAACTGAGCACACTAACAACCAGTGCCCGACCAATATGGGCCTGCATCTCTTCCCACACTTCGGCAACGCTGATTGGAACCGGCTCCTGACTAGTTTCCATACGTTGCGCGGTTTTTCGACCGTACACTTTCATGTGAGCGTACGTGGCCAGACTAACCACCAGTATAGCCAGCAAACTAAAAAGGGCAGCAAGCCCAAAAGCAGGTGAAACTATATTCTGCATCATCCGAAACACAGCCGTCGGGTCTGAACCGGAGTCGGCATCGCCAGATAATTTGGCCAGATCGAATAAGTTGGACTGCATAATACCCGAAGCGATACCCGCCACCAGTGCTACCGGCCCTACAATGTACAGCAACGACAAACTTAGACTTCGAAAATTCTGGGTGATGTACTGGAAGGTAGCGTTAATCTTGTCGCCAAAATCACGTTGTTGAAAAAGCTGAATCATGTTGCAGTTTTCGGTTTAGTTGAATAGGGTAAACAACGAAATACCAGCCGATGAACGTAGCTGATAGCAGGATAATCAACCCGCTAATGAGGGGGGGCAGGGTAAGGCGGGTAATGAAGCTTTCCAGAAAACCAGCCATAATAAAAATGGGCACCAGCCCAATGGCAATTTTGAGGCCCTGTTTCATACCCCGTTTGAAGGACTCCAGCCGGGAGAAAGTACCGGGAAACAGCAGACTATTCCCCACCGTCAGGCCTGCGCAACCGGCAATGACGATAGCCGATATTTCGAGCGTACCGTGAATCCAGATTTTCAGCACCGATTCGAGCAACAGGCCGCGCTCATGGAAGAAATACTGAAACGCGCCCAGCATCACCCCGTTGTAAAACAGCATCGCCATCGTACCGAACGATGCAAACAGCCCGAATACGAACGTCCGGAACGCAACGTAAATGTTGTTCAGGGTAATCTGCACGAACATAGTGGCCTGGTCGCGGCTGTTGTAAACGCCTAGCGGGTCACCTTTTTTGATGTTTTCGAGCGTCATGTTCACGTAGCCATCGCCCAGAATCAACTGAACAAAGGTGTTATCGTGAGCCGCCGACACCCATCCCAGAATGCAGGCAGCCAGAAAAATGCCGGCCGAAAGAGCCAGCAACCGGTGCGACTGTTTAAACAGCAGGGGCAGTTCGTAGAGCCAGAACGTACGCACCCGTCCCCGGTCGTCGCGCCGGTTTTGCATCAGGCCCCGGTGCATCTGGCCGGCCAGCCCGTTCAGGTAGCGCGTTACGCTGGAATCCGGGTAAAAGGTGCGGGCATACGATAAATCATCCGTCAGTTCCACGAAGCGATTTGTCAACTCGTCGGGGTCACGGCTGGGATTCTGTTCAATATCACGCCACTTGTCGGCGTTTCGTTTTACAAAAAGGGCTTCGCGCATCGGGAACGATTTAGCATCAGTGGCGGATAGCCGGATGCTGAAAATTGGTCATTTCTGCATAAAGAACCAAAGAAAGGGTGTTATTTTTGACGAATATCTCAATTCAGTAATTACGGCGAATAGCCTGTAACCAACACTGCATGTCCGTTGCCATCCGCACCTCCCAAAATGTTCTGCTGGAATACGAACCCGCCAGTCTGGGCGAACGGATTCTGGGCGCTATGCTCGACTATCTGGTTCTGTTTGGCTGGTTTATTCTGGTACTGGCCCTTCCCAGTTCGCTGGGATTCCGCCCTAACACCTTCTACACCATTCTGGTCATGCTGCCGGTGCTTTTTTACGACCTGGCCAGCGAGTGGCTATTGAATGGGCAGAGTGCGGGTAAGATTGCCATGAAAACACGGGTTGTTATGCTCGACGGTTCCTCGCCACAGTTAGGAGCTTATTTGCTCCGGTGGGTGTTTCGTATTGTCGAATCGGTCGCTTTTCTGGGTGGCATCGTACCAATCATTACCGTAGCCGCCAACGGAAAAGGGCAGCGGCTGGGCGACCTTGCGGCTGGCACATCGGTGGTCCGGCTGAAACCCGCTGTTTCGCTGGACGATGTACTCATCCAGCCGCAGGTTGAAAATTATACCGTTCAATTCCCCGATGTCCGGTTGCTCTCCGACCGCGATATGGTGGTTATCCGGGCGGTTATTCAGCAAAATAGTGTCGATACATTACAACGCACTGCCGACAAAATAAAGGCGGTAACGGGCGTTACCAGTACACTTGATGACCGAATGTTTCTGCAAACGGTTATCAATGACTATCAGTTTATCACGTCGCAATAACGGCAGAACGCTGGCATTGCTATCCTATATCACTGTTTAAACGGGTCAGCCCAAGTTGCCCCCCGATTTATATGCTCGACTCCATTAAATCACTCGCCCATCAATACGCGGCCGACATTGTCAATACCCGCCGTCACCTTCACGCGCACCCGGAATTGTCATTTCAGGAACGAAATACCGCCCGTTTCGTGGCCGACCAGTTGAAAGCCATCGGCATAACGCCCCGGGAAGGTGTAGCAGATACGGGCCTGACTGCGATTATTGAAGGTAAAAATCCGGCTAGCCGTGTTATAGCACTGCGGGCCGATATGGACGCGCTGCCTATCCACGAAGCGAATGAGGTACCGTACAAATCGACCGTTGAGGGCGTTATGCACGCCTGCGGGCACGACGCACACACGGCCAGTCTGCTCGGCGTTGCGCGTATTCTGCACGTACTGCGCGACCAATTCGACGGCACCGTGAAGCTGGTTTTTCAGCCAGGGGAGGAGAAAGCGCCCGGTGGTGCTTCCCTGATGATTAAGGAAGGTGTACTGGAAAATCCGACACCCGCCAGCATGATTGGGCAGCATGTAGCCCCTAATATTCCGGTGGGCAAAATCGGCTTCCGCGAGGGCATGTACATGGCCAGTACAGACGAATTATACCTCACCGTTCGGGGCAAAGGGGGCCATGCCGCCATGCCCGATAACCTGGTTGACCCAGTCCTGATTGCCTCGCACATCATCGTGGCTTTGCAACAGGTTATTAGCCGCAACCGTCCCCCAGCCAGCCCATCGGTGCTGTCGTTCGGGCGGTTCATTGCGGATGGTGTAACGAATGTTATCCCGAATGAAGTAACCATTCAGGGCACATTTCGGTGCATGAATGAAGAGTGGCGAGCCGAAGGCAAACGGCGCATGGTAAAACTAGCCGAGGGTATAGCCGAAGCCATGGGCGGCTCCTGCGAATTCACCATTGTACATGGTTACCCATTCCTGAAAAACCACCCCGAACTAACCCGACGCGTACGGGCGCAGGCCGTTGAATACATGGGTGCCGATAATGTGGTTGACCTGGACCTGTGGATGGCGGGCGAAGATTTTGCGTTTTATTCGCAGGTAGTCGATTCCTGTTTCTATAGATTAGGTACCCGCAATGAAGAACGGGGCATCGTTTCCGGTGTTCACACACCTACCTTCGACATTGATGAAGCCGCCCTGGAAACTGGCGCGGGCCTGATGAGCTGGCTAGCCATTCGGGAGTTGATGGTGTAAGTTTCCGACATTTCCGTTCATGCACTAAATTTTATTCCAATGCGCTTACTCCTTCTCCTGCTCGTTACATACACGATTCATGCTCAGTCACTTCCGCAAACATTTACGACCACTAAATCACCCGAAGAGGCTGGTTTTTCGGGCGAGCGGTTGAAACGCCTGGATAATTGGCTACAGGGGTTAATCGATAAAGATATTGCTCCCAATGCGGTTACGTTTGTGGCGCACCGGGGCAAAATAGTGCATTACAAAGCGTTTGGGTACAGCAACATGGCAAAAAAAACGCCGGTAAAACGGGATGATTTGTACCGGATTGCATCGCAGTCGAAAGCGATCACGACGGTTACATTGATGACGCTGTTTGAAGAAGAGAAATTCCTGCTCGATGAGCCTATTTCGAAGTATATACCGGCATTTAGGAACCCAAAAGTGCTGGTTCGCTACAACAAAAAAGACCCTGTCGGTGGTAGTTACGAAACCCGCCCGGCCAGAAGTGAAATCACCATCCGCCAACTCCTGAGCCACAACGCGGGCATCCCGTACGAACATCCACTCGACCAGCGACCCGAATTTAAAGTCCCCTTCTTCAATTCCACCGCGCCCGATAAACTCGAAGATGTCATAAACAAACTCGCCACCCGCCCCCTCCTCCTCGATCCTGGTACGGACTCAACCGGTACAGGCTTCACCTATGGACTTAATATCGACGTTATTGGGCGATTGATTGAAATTTTGTCCGGCAAACCCTTCGATGTGGCCATGCGGGAGCGGGTGCTGGAACCGCTGGGTATGACGGATACCTATTTTTATCTGCCCGATACGAAAGCCAGCCGTCTGGTTGAGCTATACAGCAAGGAGAGCATGGACAAACCGCTGACGCTGCATGCCAACAACGACTATCGGAACTTTGCCACGTCGGGTGCCAGAACGTACTTTTCGGGCGGGGCCGGGTTGGTTAGCTCGGCGGAAAACTACGCCCGGTTTTGCCAGATGATGCTGAATGGCGGCACCTTCAATAACCACCGGATTATTGGTCGAAAAACGGTGGATATGATGCTTCGTAACCAGATTGGAACGGCTGAAGTCTGGGACCGGAAAGACAAATTCGGACTTGGTTTCCAGTTGATTACGGAGAATTCGCATTATGGCGATCTGGCAACGCCCGGTTCTTACACCTGGGGCGGCATGTATTGCTCCGAATTTACCATCGACCCAAAAGAAGAACTCATTCTGCTTATTTTCACCAATGTTCATCCCTACGCATATTACGGCGATTTTGTCAGGAAGTTCCGCATTGGGGTGTATCAGGCGTTGAAATAACCGGCAAGTTCACTTCTGAAAACACACGTTTTCATCTCTGTCTTTATCCGCCCTGTTCTAACGCAGCGGTAATTTTCGATAAGTCATTCCAACCCATGCTCAAAAAAACAGGTCTTATTATCGTCGTGATGCTGGTGACACTAGCCATCTGGCAGCGGGAGTTGGTAAGTTATGGCTGGATGCAGGCCCGGGGACAACTGCACATTCTGTGGAATACCCAACCTGTTGACGAAATACTGGCTGACCCGGCTTATCCAGATTCATTGAAGAAAAAAATAGAACTAATCCGTGAAATAAAGCGTTTTTCTGTAGATTCACTTGGATTAGAACCGTCGGGAAGTTACGAATCCTTCTATGACCAGCATGGGAAGCCAATTTTATGGGTAATTACGGCTTGCGAACCTTACCAACTGATTGCCAGAAAATGGCATTTTCCTATAATCGGTACGTTCTCATACAAAGGTTTTTTTGAGAAAGACCGAGCCGATACGCTGGTAGCTGAGTTGAAAAAGGAAGGACTGGATA
The DNA here is from genome assembly GCF_000374085.1 of Spirosoma spitsbergense DSM 19989. Lineage (GTDB taxonomy): Bacteria > Bacteroidota > Bacteroidia > Cytophagales > Spirosomataceae > Spirosoma > Spirosoma spitsbergense. Next base: position 11,461 of record NZ_KB893581.1, read on the forward strand.
CCCGAATTGGGGAGGTGTCGGCCTGGTCGACATTAGGATTTTTGAATGATCCAATTCTGTCCAGTTTTCTTGACCGGTCAGAAGGGAGTCTGGCCGAGTTGATCATTCATGAACTGACGCATGGCACGCTGTTTATAAAAAATAATCTGGAGTACAACGAAAACCTGGCCGATTTCGTAGGTGAGTATGGAGCACTCCGGTTTCTGGCCTGGAAGTACGGTACAAACGCTGGTCAGTACAAAAACTATCTGGCCACAAAAGCGTTTTACGAACGATACGACGAACATATCCTGCACGGGACCCGGTTACTGGATAGTTTATATCACTCGTTTAAACCTGAAACGCCCCTGGTTGTCAAAGATTCGTTGAAGTGGAAAACCATTCAGCAAATCGTCGATTCGTCGGATACACTAACCGATCAGCGGATTACATCAGCCGTACGTCTAGTAAAAAAACGACGGCTTAGCAAACTAAACCTACCCAATAATGCGTATTTTATTGGGTACCTTACCTACCGAAAGCAACAGAATCGGTTTCGGCAGGAATTTGAAACCCGGTTTGGAAGCAATTTTAGACGGTATCTGACGTACCTGAAAGAAACGTATCCATCCCTATAAACGAAGCCCGACAGACGGGCGGTTGTTCTTATGAAAAAGGTTATAACAGGCATCAGTATTGTTTTTTTTCTATGTACGGGCTTTGTTGCTCTGAACAGTTACCGGCGTGTGGTCAATAATAGTTTTGGGCCGGGAGAACACCTTGAATTCCGGGTTCACTACGGTTTTATCAATGCTGCCGAAGCCATTGTGGAGGTTAGCCCTTCGCTGTATAAAGTGAATGAACGCCCCTGCTACCGGGTCAATGTAGATGCCCGAACGCTGGGTGCTTTTGATCTCGTTACCCGGATTCGGGACACCTGGCGGTCCTACATCGATACATCGGCTATTTTACCGCAGAAATTTTACACCAGCCTTCAGGAAAACAAGTACCGGAAAGAAGAGAACGTTACGTTCAACCACGCAACGAATACTGTAAAGGCTGAAGAACGTACGGAGAAAGACGTTTTTAAAGTACCTGATAACGTCCATGACCTGATTAGTGGCTACTATTTTCTGAGAACCATTGATTTTAGCCACGTAAGTAATGGGCAGGTCATTGAAGTACCCGCTTTTTACGACGATACCATTTATAACATGAAAGTTCGGTATCGGGGTAAAGACGTTATCAAGACTAAATTTGGTAAGATTAACGTCATTAAGCTGAACCCGGTTTTGCCACCGGGCAATGCACTCTTTAAAGAGGAAGAATCCATCCGTATTTTCGTTTCCGACGATGTCAATAAAGTCCCCGTTAAAGTAGAAGTTGATTTCTGGGTTGGGGCTATGGTGATGGATTTGAGACAGAATGGTGGATTAAAGCAGCCGCTGAAGTTTTACTGATTGTAGCCAGTCAGCCAGTTTCTGACCTTGACGAGTGTTTTTTCTACCAGGCTGAGCCGGTTCCAGCGCATGGTCCAGAGAGGGGTTTCAACAGCGCCAAAACTCTGGTAGAAACCACGGATAGATTGTTTTGCCGGGCTTTCGAAATCAAGAACGAGTTGCTGTCCGGCCTTTTCCTGTAATAACCGGTCGATAAGTAATGTTCGGGCATTCCCGCGCCGGCCCGATTCCGATGCCGCGTTGAACAGGTAGATGATTCGGTTTCCCTGTTGCACAAATAAGGCCCCGGCTTCAATTTGGCCGTTATGAAGCGCATACCGTAGCGTTATCAGCCCCCGCTCTGCCAGTTCGCCCGTTAGATTCCTGAAAATAGCATACGCCCAGTCGGCCACTCCCCCATCAATCGTTTGGGCATGGTTGTTCCTGAATAAAGCCACTAATGGTTCTATATCGGCAGATTCTACTATTGTCCAGTTCGCCCTGGTGGCCCGGCGCAGATTGGCCTTGCGGTCACCGGTATAGCCTTGATAGATGGTTGGGTAACCAATAGAAAGGTTGAGCGTGTGAGTCGAACTGGAATAAACTACATCGAAAGGGAGGCATTCATCAGGTTTCTGCCATACGCAAAGCTGGGAGCCGTACCGAAATTGTTCCAGTACCTGCTGAAAAAAAGGACCTGAGTCGATCAGGTTGTCGCGGCTGAAAACGCCCAGAAACTGGCAGAAGAACGGCTGGTGTACAACCCATGCGTAGGGTATCCCCACCACCGTTTTCCGGCGTAACGGAACGGGCATTACTGCCCTATACCGCCCGGTTTCATCCAGCAACACAATACCCACCCACTTCCACATGGGTGCGGGCAATACCGCATCCAGATACCAGGAATAGGCGTATAGCACTGGCTCGACAGAAGCCGCTATGCAAGCATCCCACAACCTGAGGTCCAGTTGAGCACGGGGAATAAATTGGAGGGCCGGAAGATGGGGAACAGGCACCGGACTTTGGGTATAAAGCCTACTTGAACAATGCTTTCAGTTTATCGACAGCCGCGCGGGTTTCGGCACTTTTAGCCACTAAATCACTGACAGTCTGCACCGCATGAATAACGGTGCTGTGGTCGCGTCCGCCAAAATGATAGCCAATTGATTTGAGGGATAAATCCGTTTTTTCCTTGGCCAGGTACATAGCAATCTGCCGGGGATGCACCAGTTCCCGTTTGCGGCTTTTCGCTTTCAGGTCGGCAATCGTTACATTGAAGAAATCGGCTACGGCTTCCTGCACCGTATCGATAGTAACTTCCCGTTCCGAATCGACCACAATATTCCGTAGTGTGTGCTTGGCTAATTCGAGGTCAATATCCCGCCGGTTCAGTGATGCCTGCGCCATCAATGATACAATGACCCCCTCCAGTTCCCGAACGTTGGTATTCACACTGTGGGCGAGGTATTCAATAACGTTGTTCTCGATGTAAATACCTTCAGCCTGTAATTTTTTCTGGATGATGGCAATCCGCGTTTCGAGGTCAGGTGTTTGCAAATCAGCCGAGAGCCCCCATTTAAAGCGCGACAGGAGCCGGTCTTCCAGCCCGTCCAGCGCGCGGGGAGCGCGGTCGGACGTCATGATAATCTGCTTCCCGGACTGGTGAAGGTGGTTGAAAATGTGGAAGAAGATTTCCTGCGTTTTTTCCTTCTTCTGCAAAAACTGTACATCGTCAATCACCAGCACATCTACCTGCATATAAAACGATGTGAAGTCGCGGATACCGTCTGACCGAACGGCGTTGAGAAACTGGTTTGTAAACTTTTCAGACGTAACGTAGAGGACGAATTTATTCTGATTATTATTTTTGATGTAGTTGCCAATGGCCTGCACCAGGTGCGTTTTACCCAGACCAACGCCCCCATACACCATAAGCGGGTTGAACGAGGTAATACCCGGCCGCTCCGCTACGGCGTACCCCGCCGACCGGGCCAGCCGGTTACAGTCGCCCTCCACGTAATTGTCGAACGTATAACTCGGGTTCAGGTATGAATCGAGCGTGAGCGAATCGAGGTCTTTGAAAATAAACGGGCTTTTAACCAAATCGGGGCTAACATTGTCCGGTTTGGATGTTTGCGTGGATTTGGTAGTCGGGATGTTTACCGTGAGCGGACGATTTTTTTCGTTGCCTTTATCAACAATAATCGAGTACTCTAACTGCCCATTGGGACCAATAGCCGTATCGAGAGCTTTACGGAGGGCATGAACAAAGTTTTCTTCCAGCCACTCGTAGAAAAACTCACTTGGTACCTGAATCGTCAGTACATGGCCGTTGAGTTTGAGGGGCACAATCGGCTCAAACCAAGTATTAAAACTCTGTTCGGGTACAATCTCCCGGATAACGTTCAGACAGCGATTCCACACCGTCGTTATTTCACGCTGCATGCCGATCTGAGAGGTTATATTCACGGGAAGACATTTTTGTCACGGTTGGGGTCGCAAAAAAGGGAGACAAATATGAGGATAATATTTGACCCGTCCACACCGGGATTATCACGTTTTTTGTAAAAACCCGTATGTTGCTTTCCAATGTTAAGCTAAAATTACGCCATTCCATCGGAACGTCAAGGCTCAAATTAAATCCCTTTGAATAATGCAATCGGGACGGCAGCTGCGTTGTAATGAGCGTACTTTTCCCCCGAAAAGAGAAAAAGAGTACATTTACCACCCTATCATCTCAACCGTATCCGATGGAACCACTTTTCTCATCTACCTTCCCCCCTTCCACTAAGCTGGACTGGATAACCCAGGTTCAGAAAGAAGCAAAGAACGCAGATGCCCATGAACGAATGCGCTGGCAAACGGATAAAGCCTTTACGCTGGAACCTTATTATACGGTTGATGACCTGAACCAACTGCCCCTTGCCAGCATACAGGATGCCCAAAAACAGGTTCCAGGATGGCTCAACGCACCGGAGTATCTGATCTCCAGCGAAAAAGCCGATAACGTAGCCCTTCGGGATGCACTCACCCGCGGAGCCGATGCACTGGTACTTACGCTGGCGACTAAGCCTGACTTATCCCTCTTGTTGAATGGAATCAAACTGAGCGAAACGCCCGTTTTTTTTCGTTTCAACACCAGACAGCAATCTATCAATATCGTTGACTTCGTGCAGGCACTAAAGACTATTGCGCCCTATCAGCTCAAAGGTGGCTTACTAACGGATGCCAACGACTACACTGCCGACGTTACCCGTCAAACGGCAGACTCTCCCCTATTCAGGACTATTTGTATCAGCAGTCACGCGTTCCACAATGCCGGTGCTACGGCTACGCAGGAACTGGCTTTTACGCTGGCCATGCTGGCGGATGCTTACGACAGTCTCACGGATGATGGCTTATTGATAGACCAACTCGTTGCCAAAACGATGCTGTCTGTTTCCATCGGGACGAGCTACTTTATGGAAATTGCTAAACTCCGCGCCCTGCGCGTATTATCCCGGCGGTTTGTTAGCGCCTTTCACTCTTCCCCTGTTTCCCCTTTATTCCAGATCCACGCCCAAACCTCAACCTTTTACGATGCGGTTGCCTCTCCGTACACCAATCTGTTGCGGTCAACAACCGAAGCTATGACGTCTGTGATGGGTGGCTGTGATGCGCTGACTATCCACCCATACAACGCCGTTTCGGGCCGGATGCCGGACCGGGCTTTCGGTGAGCGTATTGCCAGAAATATATCTGTGCTGCTGCGGGAAGAAAGTCATTTAGACAAAGTTGCCGACCCTTCGGCCGGGTCTTATTACGTTGAAACCCTGACGCATGAACTAGTAGAATCTACCTGGGCATTGTTTCTGGCTGTCGAAAAACAGGGAGGTTACAAAGCCGCACTGAACGACGGATTCATTCAGCGCGAAATTGATCGGTCCTATCAGGCCAAAGTAGAAGCGGTAAAAAAAGGGAAGGTGCTGGTTGGCGTCACGAAGTACCGGTCGGATGATGGAATCAACAAACCGGAGGAAACTACACAGAACGATGCTGGCATACTTCCCAATCGCCGATTGGCCGAAGAATTTGACTAGATGATTGTGCATCCGATTTAAAGACGAAATTCCGCGAACCACTCAACTACTTCATCAACGACTTCCCTAACCATGCGCCCTGACTTCACCAACATACAGAATCAACAAACATCCGACCAGGGGTTACCTGCGGCCGGCAAGTCGTTTACTACGTCGGAAGGTATTAAACTCAAACCTCGTTTTACAATCGCCGAGGTGGCAGGGGCCGAACACCTGGATTATGCGGCCGGCATTCCGCCTTACCTGCGCGGGCCGTATGCCAGTATGTACACGCAACGGCCCTGGACCATCCGGCAATACGCGGGTTTCTCAACGGCGGAGGAATCCAACGCGTTTTACCGGCGTAACCTGGCCGCCGGCCAGAAAGGGCTGTCTGTCGCGTTTGATTTGGCTACGCACCGAGGGTACGATTCCGACCATCCCCGCGTAGTGGGCGATGTGGGCAAGGCAGGCGTCGCCATCGACACGGTAGAGGATATGAAGATTCTATTCGACCAGATTCCGCTGGACGAAATGTCTGTGAGCATGACCATGAACGGGGCCGTCCTGCCCATTATGGCCTTTTATATTGTAGCCGCCGAAGAACAGGGCGTATCCCCCGAAAAGCTGTCGGGCACGATTCAGAACGATATTTTGAAGGAGTTCATGGTGCGGAACACCTATATCTACCCGCCGGAGCCGAGTATGCGGATTGTAGGGGATATTTTCGCCTACACCAGCCAGCACATGCCGAAGTTCAACTCTATCAGCATCAGCGGCTATCACATGCACGAAGCGGGCGCACCGGCCCATCTGGAGTTGGCTTATACGCTGGCCGATGGGCTTGAGTACATCCGAACGGGTATGCGGGCGGGCATGGGTATTGATGATTTTGCCCCGCGCTTATCGTTTTTCTGGGGTATCGGCATGAATCACTTCATGGAAATTGCCAAACTGCGGGCCGGGCGGTTACTATGGGCGAAAATCGTGCAGCAGTTTGCCCCGAAAAATACTAAGTCGCTGATGCTGCGGACCCATTGTCAAACCTCCGGCTACAGCCTCACGGAACAGGACCCATTCAACAACGTAGCCCGTACGACAATAGAAGCCTTAGCCGCCGTACTGGGCGGAACGCAGAGCCTGCACACCAACTCACTGGACGAAGCTATTGCCCTCCCCACCGATTTTTCGGCCCGGATTGCCCGGAATACGCAACTGTATCTGCAACACGAAACGGACATAACCCTCGCCGTCGACCCCTGGGGAGGCTCCTACTACGTCGAGTTTTTAACGGAAGAACTGGCTGAAAAAGCCTGGCTACTCATTGAGGAAGTAGAGCAGTTGGGCGGCATGACCAAAGCCATTGAAACAGGATTGCCCAAACTACGTATCGAAGAAGCAGCAGCACGCAAACAGGCCCGAATCGACGCAGGGAAAGATGTCATTGTCGGCGTGAACCGGTACAAGCCTGATGCTGAGACAGACATAGAACTACTCGATATCGATAATCAGGCCGTTCGGGAAAGTCAGCTCGCCCGCTTGAAACAGGTACGGGAAAAACGCGACGAGAAAAAAGTAAAACAGGCATTGAAAGCCATTACGGAAGCGGCCATCAACCCCACCGAAACATCGGACCGCCCTGCTACTAACCTCCTTGCCCTGGCCATAGAAGCGGCCCGCCACCGCGCCACACTGGGCGAAATTTCTGACGCTATGGAGAACGCATTCGGTCGGCACAAAGCCACCATTCGGGCCGTATCCGGTATCTATTCGGCCGAAGTATCGGACGATGAAAACTTCCGCCTGGCCCGCGAAATGAGCGATCGCTTTGCCGAACTCGATGGACGAAGGCCGCGTATTCTAGTTGCCAAGATGGGCCAGGATGGCCACGACCGGGGTGCCAAAGTGATTGCCACAAGCTTTGCAGATTTAGGCTTCGATGTCGATATGGGACCACTGTTTCAAACCCCGGCCGAAGTAGCCCGGCAAGCAGCCGAAAACGATGTACATATCGTAGGCGTATCGAGTCTGGCAGCTGGCCACAAAACCCTGGTACCGCAACTGATTGAGGAGCTAACCAACATAGGGCGTAGCGATATTCTGGTTATTGCCGGGGGCGTCATTCCCGCGCAGGACTATCAGTTCCTGTACGATGCCGGGGTGAAAGGCATTTTTGGTCCCGGAACCGTGATCTCGATAGCCGCGCAGAAAATTTTACAGACATTACTGGCTGCCTAGTTCTACTTGACGCAGTCCTGGCATAGCAACAGGCTAACATTTTTGACCTTTGGCGGGAGTGACATAGTGGCCCGACCCAGATAAATCTCGTCACCCGTCAGGTTAATTTCCGTCGTAAACTGGTAGTTATTGTCGATGTACCGAACCATCAACGACGTCTTTTTATCGGCGGCCACATAGGGAGCCGTTGCCGCAATCAGAATCTGGTTGCCGTTTACCATGGCCCGGGCAAAAGGCAGGTTTTTCCGTTTCAGATCACCAGCGTTGTATTTATGCCAGGTAAGCCCTTTATCGAATGAGCATTCAGTTTCCTGATTCAGGTACCGCTCCCGACCGTTGAACATATCTTTATGGTGGTTGAACAAGCGCCAGGTCCCATGGATATAGTGTTCATAGCAGGCATAATTCCGGTCACTGCCCAGTCCTTTGTTTGGATCACCGGGAGGAAGTGAATTGCGATTAGGCGTCAAATTAACCTCATCATCCCAGAATAATACGCCGTCCGCTCCTGTGAGCCAGTAGAAAATAGCATGTCCTTCGGCCATAACCGGCGGAACGGGATAATCGGCATTTGGACTGTTAGGGTAATCCGGGCTTTGGGTATTGAACATCCACTGCCACGCAATACGTTTCTTGGGCGAGAGTGCGCTGTTTATCTCCTGCTCGCCCAGTACGCTGGCCAGCCAGTGCGTATCCATCTCCCCATTGTGCGGATAACTATAATCGAATGCCATCGAGGTGTAATAAACGCCGGGCATCTGAAAATCGACATAATCGGAAAAGGATTTTCCCACAATAGCGTCGGGCATACCCCGCTGCCTGGATGATAGTACTCCCAAATCGGGTACAGCATCTGTATGCTGGGCCGGCATACTCCAACCCCAGTCAACGCCTGCGTCATAATCAGCATAGCGGGTAAAACCGAAGTTGTTGTGCGGAACGGGTCCAATTGATCCAATTTGAGTTGCGGGACTACAAGCCTTGCGTAAGGTGTACATCATGTAGGCATACAGGTTCACGTTCTGCTGTCTGTTCTCGAAATAGGTATAGTCGTTTTCTATATCCATGAATATGTGGCCAAACGTATTCAGCGGTGCGCCTTGACAATCCCCAAAAGCGGCACATTCGTAAGCCATATGATCCATGGCTGCCCCCACGCTGTTCAGAATGTATGGGTCGCCGGGCGGGCGCCTGAAATACGTATAGGGTGCGTACGAATCCCGCCGTGCCCACAGTAAGTTGAAGGGATTGTCGGGTGGGTAATAAAGGTAGTTCTGATAAACAATCAACGCCCGCTGACTCTGCTTGAGCGGACTCGTCCAGCCCGGTGGTTTGGCACTTTCGGGTCCCGATATTTTCTCATCAATCGTCATCCGGCTAGCTTCTATAGCAGTGAAACCACGCCGGAATAACTTCTCCCGGTCCTGATTAGCATGCAGGTTTCGGCCCGCTCCGCAAAAAGTCATCGTTTTGCTGGCAGGCAAAGAAAAATCACCCACTACATCTGCATTCCAGTATCCCTTCTGTTCTGGAGGAGTGGGGGTGAAGTTGGCTCGGGGGGTGGGGGTCAGCGAACTTAGGTATGGAGTCTGGCTTTTTGCCTGGAAAGTTATCGTTTGTAGCAGGGTAACCAGACTAACGACAGCAACGTAAAACGGATTACCTATCGACGAAAATGAGCGATGGACCGGTTTACTCAATTTATTAATACCCGTTTGTTTACTAGTAGATAGTTTATCTGGAAAATTCGGTAGTGAGTAGTCAAATACCATACTATATGTAAATAAAGAGCAGATAATAAGTAATAAAAACAGAACAATGGAAACATGTCAATAAGTATGCCATTCTGTTTTAAGCTTACTTAATACAGGCGGCATGTTAATCTTGTTGATATATGGTAACTTGTACAAATAAAAAACCCGCCCCAGTTGGGGGCGGGTTTTTCTTATAAGACCAGCCTGGTATCGTATCTAATATTTATTGACAATCGAATCGGGCAATATTTTCACATCAATACCATACGCCTTGAGCAAACTGGCGCGGTTATTCTGGCCATCCACATAGGCCGGGTTCACCACCATAGACCGGTTGTAATAGTACGAAGCCAGTTCCAGTTTTTGCCGGTTATTCTCTGCCTGTCCTTCTCCCTGATAAATAACGCCAAGGTTATTATAAGCTGGCGCATACGCATTGGCGGCCCGGATTGTTTGCTTATAGTAGTACTTGGCCGAATCGACGTTAGGGGTAATTTTCTGAAATACGTAAGCCATAGAGAAGTAGGCCTCTCCAAAGTTTGGATAAATCCGGGTCGATTCCTGTAAATGATCGAGTGCCCAGCGGCCGTGCTTGTTGGCATGGGCAATATTGGTATCAATCACTACCTGCGCCTTCTTTACCTGCTCCAGCGATGGTTTTGGCTTGATCGCGTTTGTAGCGTTGGCTATTGAATCCGCTTTGGCGCGGTCTTTCAACCCTTTCTCGATCCACTCATTCGCTACGTGCCGTTGTACCTGGCAGCTATTGGGTGCGTAGGGCAGGGCCGAGTTAAAAAGGACAAAGTTGTTCTCCCAATCCTGGTTACGTTCTACGGTTTTGAACGAGTAAAAACCAGCGACCACCACCATCAGGCCCAGCAAAGGAGCATACCGGACTAACAACGGTTTTGTCGAACTTTCCGGCTCACGAACGAGCAATTTCTGCAATGCCCATACCAGCACAAAGCTAAAACCCATCACGGCAGCGTACGTAAAACGTTCGGCAAAAATACCGCCCCGAATCCAGATGAAGCCAAGACCCGGTGCCATCGTTACGAAGAACCAGAAGATACCGAAGCCCCAGAGTGTGCGCTTGACAAATCCTTTCCAGGCCAGCCAGATTAGTCCAATGAACGTAAAAAAGCCCGCCCAGGTCAATACATCTCCCTTGCCCCCCGACGGAATAACATTGTATGAATAATCATAAACAAGGGGGTGGGGTAAAATAAGTAGCCGCAGGTAGTACTCCAGAAATTTAAACATCGTCGACTTCTGGGTTTTTTCAATGGCATAGGGGTAGTTAGCCCAGTCAACTGGTGGCGTACCGCTCAGCGTACCAATCATTTTTTGTTTCTGGTAGAAAAACAGGGCCGTAACAATCAGGAAAGGCCATAAACTAATCAGTGATTGCCAGACATTCCGACGGGCAAACCAGTACTGCATAGCCGGAATCAACGCCAGACTAACGATGGAGGATTCCTTGGACAGGAAAGCAAAGTAGAGCGATGCACAGGCGAGGCCAAGCCAGCTACCCGACAGCGCCCCCATGATGAGTACGCCTATTACGCCACCAACCGTACTCCCCATCAGACTGCTACCGATTACCCATCCCCCCACCAGGGAAAATAGGCCCAGCATCCCACCGAGTGGCCAGTCGGAAGGCGGACCTTTAAACCAGTAGGTGGCGTCCGATTCCAGATGCTTCCAGTACGAAAGGAGCATCAGCGCAATAAACAGGAAACTCAGTATTTCGTCGCGCCCTTTAATGTTGGCAACAATTTCGGTATGAAGGGGATGTGCAATAAAGACCAGCCCGATCAGGAAGGCCAGAATGGCATTACCGGTGAGCCATTTTTGAAGTAGTACCCCAATGACCAGCCCCGTCAGCCCATACAAACCAGCGTTTATCATGTGGCTGATATTCGGATTGTCCTTAAAGTACTCCTGCTCCATGGCAAACGTAATAAGCGACAGGGGCCGGTAGTATCCCAGCGATATATTACTAAAGTGCCAGAACTCTGTCCGGAGCAGGTCGGGAATGCCCGCAATGCCTTTTTTTACGAACAGATTCTGCCCAACAGCGGCAATATCATCCAGCGCATATTGATGACCGAATGTGTTGATATATAGCGCGAAGCCCAGTAAGGCCAGCACCGCCGGTGGCCACCACTCAACCGGCCGTTTGTCGATGGGTAAGTCGGATTGGGCGGCAGGAAGCGTTGTTTTTTCGGCCGCCGGGCGAGTGACCGGGCGCTGCGCCGTGTCGGCTGTCCGACTGGCACCAGAACGGGCCTGGCTGCCACCAGACGTACTAGGAGCAGGCTTGGATGTTACTACCTTCGCCGGTGTCGTGCGCGGGTTCTCGTAGCCCTGAGATTGCTTTTTTTTAGCCATAACAGCAGGTTCTCAACTGGATTTAGATGTGCTGACTCTCGATTCCACAAGTACATGGACAATGCAGAGAATCACTACATTTATGGTTTGATTGTAAAGTTCAACAAGAATGTCAGTAAAATCAATTAAGATGCGTTTTCAACTGAAAACAATTGTTCTAGCAACCGGACTCGGACTGCTTATCAATAGTTGCGTTACCGTTCGTCCAGCGGCAACAACAGTTCGTTATCCTGATTTGAATCGGGTCGACAACCTGGCCTTGGGCAACCCAAGCGGAGCCTCAACGAGCGACCCAAATAATTACCTCATCAGTCGATCTCAGTATGTACTTTCCTACAATCGAAGCCGGGGTATTGCCAACTGGGTTAGCTGGCGGCTCAGTCCGTCCTGGAAAGGCGATGCCAAACGAAGTGATAATTTCCGACCCGATCCCGAAATCCCTTCCGGCTGGTATGCGGCCCGTACTTCCGACTACACCAACACAGGCTTTGACCGGGGGCACCTTTGCCCCTCCGACGACCGGGATGCAACGCCGGAAGATAATGCTGCTACGTTTCTTCTAACCAACATCGTGCCACAAGCTCCGCGCCATAACCGGGAAGTCTGGAAATCTGTGGAAGAGTACGAACGGCAACTGATGACCAACGGCAATGATGTCTATATTATTGCGGGGGCAAGTGGCTCAGGGGGTACCGGGCAAAACGGCTACGCTACTTCACTGGCCAACGGTAAATTAACCGTTCCAGCTACGCTCTGGAAAATAATGATTCTCGTGCCAGCCGGTAGTGACAATACCTTTCAGATCAATGAGAACACGCGGGTTATTGCCATCAATATACCCAACGACCAGTTAGCCGCGGATAAACCCTGGCGGGCGTATCTAACCAGTGTCGATGCATTAGAAAATCTAACCGGCTATGACTTTATGTCTAATTTATCCGTAGACGTACAACGCATTATTGAGATGCGTATTGACGGAGGGAATAGCTGATCCGTAGCGTTACGCAGCCATAGCACGGCGTTCCGGCATCGGCACTACTTCGCTGGGTGCAGTAATACGTCTTGTCCGATATCGCAGAAGTTCTATTGCATCGGCATCGTTGGCGAATGCGCCGTTTACATTGACCATGTGTCGGGCCAGTACATCGTATTTTCCGCGCATCAGCAGGAAGAAAATTTGCAGAAAGTCCAGACCGTCGAAGATAACCGCCCGATTCTGAGCGTATTTATCGATAGTTTTAAGAAAAAAAGTGGGATGTTCGGTCCAGTGCATCGCTGGCCGCACGTGGTGACTGATGTGATAGCCATCATTCCAGCACTTTTTGTTGTACTTTACATTAATACAGGTAATGCTGTTTTTGTAGGCATTGCCCGGATCATTGGCATCCACAAAGGCGTGCTGCGTCCAGTTGCCCAGCATGGCAATAAGGCGGTAGATAACGAGTGGTAACAGAAAAACCATTACCGTGGCAGGCCAGCTTATAAACCATAACCCGACGCAAACAACCCCGAATACGATTTCTCCGGCCAGCGCACGAGTCGCCAGTTTAGGGCGATTTTTCAGCCGCAGATAATCCAGCAGATTCCGAACACCCAAGACGAAAAAGCGTCCGAAATACGCCAGGAAACTCCGAAAGCTATCACGCTGGAACGCCATAGTACTGCTATCGTCATCTTCGAGATTGTTTTCGGGGTGGTGCATCCCAATATGGTGGCTGTAGTAGGTTTCGGGCGTGTGGCCAAAAAATGGGGCTACTATCCAGGGTATGTACTTATTCATCCAATCATATTCCGACTTAAAAAACTGCCGGTGACTGGTACAATGAAGCATGAGCCCAAAAGGGCCTTTGAATCGGAAGTTCGTAATAAAGAGATGGACAGCCGCCACCGCCCACCAAATCCAGCCCGCAACGAAGGGCATAAACAGTAGGACGCTGAGTGGTATAACGGTCAGACTGATTTGGATGGTAAGGTAAATAAAGGGCAGATCACGCTCGTCTTTGATATACTGGAGAAAAAACTTGTCAAGGCGGCTATAATCGCGCCCCGTAAACGTGGGATCCTGGATTGTGCTCAGTACCTTCATGTAGGTGTACGGTGGTTGAGAAAAAAAGAAAAAGGCTCAAACAGTTTCGATTTTACTATTGACAATCGAAACTGTCTGAACCTTCGTGTAATACTAACGAAAAAAAATGAATTGGATTGACCAACTACCCTATATAGCTAAATATATTTTTCTAAAGGCGGTGACTGTTTAACTTTCCTTCTCTGTTTGCAACCTTTACTTCCACACGGGTAGCCAGTTGCAATTATGAGCACTAGATAAAGCCGATTGGGGCGGTTATTCGCACGAAACTAAGAGATGCTTTCCGGGAACAGCCGTTGCCAGAAAATGGCTAGCCCAACACCCAGTGCCGCTCCAACACAGTCGGCTACTACATCTTTCCAGTCGGCACTGCGGTTAATGGGTAACGCATACTGTAACACTTCAATCAGTAGCCCAAAAAGCAATCCGGCTACCAGCGCATAACCCGCCCGTAAACCCGTCAGCATCCACAGTAGGGTGAACGGAGCGAATATGAGAACATGCAGGGATTTGTCGTTCCAGGTATTTAATTCACTCGGTATCTGGTCGTGAGGAGTCAGGCAGCCAATCAGCATAATGATCGTCCAGGCAATAGCCAGCAAGCGCCATACGGTATGGGAAATTCTCATAAAGTTGCTTTCAACCGGTTGGTGGTTAAAATCAGAAACAAAACGGCTAAACTAAGTAAATAAATAACATTCCGACTGTCGATTACGCCCCGGCCCAATGCCCGGTATTGTTCATCCAATGCCAGCAACGACAGGTAATAGTCTATTCCGCCCAGCGCGGCTAGACCCGCCAGTGCGCTGAGTCCATTATACAATAGGAAACAGCAAAATACCCCCAGTACGAAGGCCACTACCTGATTGTCGTTAAACGAAGAGGCCCACAGGCCAACGGCCACAAATACACCCGCCAGCAGGAATAAGCCGATATAAGCGCCAAACACACCCGCCGAGTCGATGTTGCCAACGGGAGCGCCAAGCTGATACAACGTAACGTAATACAGGAGCGTTGGCAGTAGCGTAATGATAACCAGCAACCAGCTTGCCAAAAACTTCCCCCCTACTATGCCCCACCGACTAACGGGCTTGCTCAACAGCCACTCCAGCGTTCCCGAGCGAACTTCATCGGCAATAGAGCGCATCGTGATGGCTGGTACCAGAAACAGGAGTAAATAAGGAGTTAGGTTAAAGAAAGTCCCCATATCGGCGTACCCATTTTCGAGCAGGCTGGTATCCGGGAATATCCACAACATCAGCCCCATGGCCGTAAGAAACACCCCCATAATAATGTAGGCAATGGGAGACGAGAAGAACTGATTGATTTCTTTGCGAAAAATGGCCAGCATGGAGGCAGTTTATAGTAATCGGGGTGGTTTTTTTAGTTTTGGGTTTAGGCTTCCTAGTCCCCCTGTATGGTAAGAACCAAAAACCCTGGACCAAAAACTATAAACCAGGTGCCTATTCAAACGGATTGGTTTTGTTCCGGCGTATAAAAGCGGCAATAATCAGGGAGAGAACTACACCAATCAGAATAGTACCGAGCAGGCCAAACATAAACTGTAAGCCAGGCGACTGGAATTTCTGCATCCACTCAATTGCCTGGTCAATCTGTTCGTCAGACATCTTCCCCTGTTGCTCCATTTGATCACGAACCTGCCCGACGATACGTTCCTGAAAACCGGGATCGATAATCTGGGTATAGAAAACAGTGAACGCTGATGATAATAATCCGGCAATGGCGGATAGCAATGCTCCTAAACCCATTCCTTCACCATAGGTCATGTACCCACCGTTATTGGTGCGGTACTCACGCATGCCCACTATCAGACCTCCAATCAGGATGCCGTAAATGACCAGGCTCAATGCCCCGTTCGTTGTCTGGTCAAGTGTGTAGAGAATGATTGAATACACAACCAGGGCTATACCGGTTATGAGTCCCCATTTCAGAGCCGTACGAGCGGTAGTCGTCTGATTATCCATACTAGTAAGTGGTTTGAACACGTAATATTACCGCAAAACACTATAATCCTGTTTGCGGAAGATAAGCGAAATAACGAGCACGGGCAAAACTGCCAGCGCTGTTTTTTTGGTCAGCTCATCGGGAAGCAACACGCCGGGCTGCATAGTACTTACTTTATTCCACTGCTCGGCAAAGGTTTCTGGCCCAAATTGATCCGTAATCTGTGCTTTGCCCTCCAGCAGTAGTTTCTTCGAGTTAACAACATACTCAGCAAAAACGCCCGGATCAACCTGCGTCACAAACAGGTATACGAGCCAGCTCGTTACCAATGCCGCTATCGTATTCAGAACGTAACCAATGGTTAACCCCTCCCACAAATGCAGATGACCGTGTCCAATGTATTTTCGATAATACCATACCGCAGCAACCATAACAATAATGTGAATCCCAAAATCCAGTACCCGAATATTCCCCAGCGCCGGTACGCCAATGGCATAAAGTGCCAGAAAGTAAAGAAAGCACAAGACGCCCGTTGCCAATCCAGCCAGCAGGGGGATTTTTAACAACGGATGACTGAAATAATTAATGATACTTTTCATGTAGTCGGGTTAAATAAGCCGCGATGGATTATTCCCACTACGCGCCCTGTGAATGTTTGGCCCAAAAATGGTGAGTTTTTCGATTTCGAGACGGTTCGTTCGTACGTCCACTCGTCCGTCGGATCAAAAAGTGTTACGGTAGCAGCCTGTCCCTCGGCAATACGAATAGCCGGAAGGCGTAAAATTTGCCGGGGCCGGGCAGTGAATTTCCCGATAAGTTTCGATAAGGACAACATCCGGTTATGGGTAATGCTGGCTGCAAAGACCGTTTCCAGCCCTATCATGCCAAACTCAGCCTGATCGAATTCCAGATTTTTACTTTCCGCATCCTGGGGCGAATGATCCGATACGATGGCATCAATCGTATCGTCGGCAAGGCCCGCCCAGAGTGCAGCCAAATCATCAGGCGACCGGAACGGCGGATTGACTTTCAGATTCGTGTCAAAACCGGCCAGAGCCGAGTCATCAAAAATAAGCTGATGAACGGCCACGTCGCAACTCACCGGCAAACCGGCGGCTTTCGCCTGCCGAATAAGTTCAACCGAACGGGCGGTAGAAATGGTAGAGAAGTGGAGCAATGACCCTGGGGCATCAATAGTCCCCCCAGACTCAAGGCCCTCCGCCCCGGTTCTCTCCCCCAGCACATAATCCAGTAGCCGTATGTCTCGCTCGATGAATAGTTCTTCGGCCAGAGCCGGTATTCCTTTCAGGCCGAGTAACGTGCTTTGCCTTCCCTCGTGCATCTGCCCGAAACGGGTCAGTAACTGCTCTTCGGGCCGGTTCATAAGCAACCCGTTAATTGGCTGAAGGTACTGCAGGGTTTTAAGCAGTAAATCGGGATTCTGGAGCGGATGCGTTCCGTCGGAGAAAGCAACGGCCCCGGCATGATGCAGGTCGAGCATTTCCGTAAAATCCTCACCAACCGCTTTCCTGGTGACAGCGGCAATAATATGAACACTTACCGGTTGCCCTTCGGCCATACGCCGTACATAGCCAAGTATTCCTTTATCGTCTACAACGGGCAGCGTATTGGGTAATAGGGCAATATCCGTAAATCCACCGGCGGCAGCGGCCCGGCAAACACTGCTTATGTCTTCCTTATGCTCATACCCTGGGTCCTGCGCCAGTACGCGCATGTCGACCCAACCCGGTGATACATGCAGATTGGCTGATTCAATGACCCGGCTATCGGCAGGAGCAGACAGGTCCTGACCAATCTGCTGAATCACCCCGTTTTCGACGAGGATGTCCACTACCTGCCCATCAAACGATGAGGCAGCATCAATAATATGGGCTGAACGGATTAGAAATTGCATAAAAAAACTCCCTTCTTTTACTGGAAGGGTTGCAGATAGTGTAGTTATCTGAAAAAAGGCCCCTTTCGGAGCCTTTTACTAATCGAGTTACTGTATCAGGCACCTACCAGCTCGCGGTAGGCATCGGCCGACAGCAATCCATCCTGTTGCCCGCTACTGGCAGGTTTCAGGCGAACAATCCAGCCTTCACCATAGGGGTCACTGTTTAGCAGTTCCGGTTTTTTTTCAATAGCCGGATTCAGTTCAAGCACTTCACCTTCTATCGGCAGAAAGAGATCCGACACGGTTTTAACGGCCTCAACAGCGCCAAACACGTCGCCTTTACCCAGCGATTGCCCAACGGTGTTGACATCGATAAAAATAATATCACCCAGTTCATGCTGAGCAAATTCGGTGATGCCCACTACCGCAGTACCATCTTCTTCTACCCGAATCCACTCGTGGTCTTCTGTATAGCTTAGTTCTGTTGGGAAATTCATTGCAGGAGATTAACTAGAATATGCACAAAATACGGTAGACGATACCGTATTTGCAAACAGTACGCTCGGTTGAGCTGTCTTTAATACGTCGCTCAACCGAGCCCCCGCCCTATTTGGATGTTGTGGCCGCTGCCGGTTGATTCGGCGAAAAATTATACGTCCCCAGCCGGTCGCTGCTTTGCCGCTGAATCATCCACTGCGGATATGGTTTCGTAGTAGCACTCACTTCGTCCAGTTGCTCCAGTTGCTCCATTGTCAGGCTAAGGTCTACGGCCTTAATATTATCCATCAACTGATCCGTGTTTTTCGCCCCGATAATCATGCTGGTTACCCCGGGTTTAGCCAGCACCCAGGCCAGTGCAATACGGGCAACCGATACACCATGCGCTTCGGCAATAGTTTCCATCACGTCGATGATGTCGTATGCCCTTTCCTGATTGACTGGCGGAAAGTCGAAGTTCAGACGGCGGGAATCCCCTTCCGGCTGGTTATTTCGGGTGTATTTCCCCGATAGAAACCCACCCGCCAGCGGACTCCAGGGCAGAATACCCATCTGCTGATCCTGCACCATCGGCACCAGCTCGTTTTCGAGATCGCGCCCGGCAATGGAGTAGTAGTTCTGGGTCGAAACGAATTTTGTCCAGCCATTTTTCTCGGCAATACCGTTGGCTTTCATTACCTGCCAGGCCGCCAGATTGGAGCAGCCAATGTAGCGCACTTTTCCGCTTCTGACTACGTCTTCCAGGCCCCGCATAGTCTCTTCGAGGGGTGTAATGGGATCGAAGCCGTGAATCTGATAGAGGTCAACGTGGTCCATTTGCAGGCGTTTCAGGCTGTCTTCCAGCTGCTGCATAATTTGCAGCCGACCCAGACCAACCTGATTTTTCCCTTCGCCCATACGGCCACGGACTTTGGTGGCGATAATCAGTTCGCTCCGCGTCAGACCGAGCGATTTCATCGACTGACCCAGTAATCGTTCCGATTCACCGAATGAATAAACATTGGCAGTATCGATAAAATTAACCCCATTATCAACGGCGGTTTTCAGGATGTCGTTTACCGCGTTTTGCTGGAGTTCGCCCATCGCTTTCCAGTAGCCATTGCCACCAAAGGTCATGGTGCCGAGGCAGATTTCAGAGACTAAAACGCCGGTATTTCCAAGTGGGTTGTACTTCATGTGCTTATTCGTTGTGGTTTATTAGTTCAACCGGTAAACAGCCGGATTGTTGATTTGATTGATAGTATGCAGGCTAATTAAAAAACAAATTATCTATCCCCGCCCTGAATGTTTCATCGCCAACCGCCAATCGTCGGGCATACATAGCTTTGGCATCTTCCCCGGCCACATACCGTAGCTGGGTTTTGCCATCGGTGGCAGCTTCGTATACTACTTCGGCAATTTGCTCTGCCGTTGAGTAATTGATGGCCCGGCCCGGGTCCCCAAATACACTCATTACCTTCCCAACCAGTTCATCATACGCATCATGTTGCGTCAGCACCAGCGAACGACTGGCAAAATCGGTCGCTATCCCACCCGGCGAAACGGTTTTTATACCGATGCCAAATTTAGCCAGTTCGAACGCCATACTTTCGCTCCAGCCTTCCAATGCCCATTTGGTCGCGTGGTAAACCGAGTTGAACGGTAGTGCTATCAGCCCTCCGATGGACGTAGTGCTGATAAACAAGCCCGATTTTTTCTCCCGAAAATGGGGAATAAACGCTTTCGTTACCCGGATAACGCCCAACAGATTCGTGTCGAGTTCGGCAATGAGTTGTTCGTCGGTTGTCCCTTCCAGTGGCCCGGCCAGGCCGTAGCCTGCGTTGTTGAATACCACATCGACACCGCCCGATTCAAGTACCTGACCGGCCGTTGCCTCTATCTGTTCCAGACTGGTAACGTCCAGCGGCATGACCGTGACGTTCGGAATATGGGTTAATTCGGTTTCCTTTTCAGGCTTCCGCATCGTAGCGATTACGTTCCAGCCCTTGTTGGCAAATAAAATGGCGGCCGCTTTGCCTAAACCGCTCGATGCTCCGGTAATAAAAATTGTTTTGGTCATTGGTCGGAATGAGTTGATATTCGTACAGGGAACAAATTGGAGTAGACTCCAGAATTCCCTTTACCCCAACTTTTTACACCATGTTTATCAGCGAACTATCTGCCCGAACCGGATTCACCCCGGACACCATCCGGTTTTACGAAAAAATGAAGCTGGTGCAGGGGGTACGACAACAGCGGCAAAGTCACCGGCAGTACGACGAATCGCACGTTGCTGCGCTGCTACAGATTAAGTTTGCCAAAGCGATGGGCTTTACGCTCAAAGACATACAGGAGAAACTGAGCGACTGGGATCAACTGACCGAAGCCGAAAAGCAAGGTATTCTAACGGCTCAGCTCAAAAAAATGGATGAGGCAGCGGCAGAGATCAATCAGGTGCGGGCCTATCTACAAAAAAAGATTGCCCGCCTGAGTGAGCAGACCCGTTCGAATGAACTGGTTTGTTGATACCCGTCTGAACAGAAAAAGGAATGAAACTTTGTGTAGCCCAAATAAAGCCCGTATCGGGTGCCGTTCAGCGCAACATCGACCAGCATAGAAAGCTACTGGCACTGGCCATCACGCAGGGTGCTGATGTGGTTGTTTTCCCGGAATTATCCCTCACGGGGTACGAACCGAACCTGGCCAGTCAACTGGCGACCGGGCAGAACGATAGTCGGTTCGATACGTTCCAGCAGCTTGCCGATGCCCATTCCCTAACGATAGGCATTGGCGCACCCACAAAAAGTGAGACCGGTATCTGCATTAGCCTGATCATTTTCCAGCCAGTCAAAGCCCGGCAAACCTACTCGAAGCAATACCTGCACCCGGACGAAGAAGCATTTTTCGTGAACGCCCAGCGGTTTTCGGGATTAATTGGCCCCGAAGCCAACATTGCCCTGGCGATATGCTACGAATTATCCGTCCCTGAGCATCTGGCGAATGCCTGCAAAAACGGCGCAGAAATATATCTGGCCAGCGTAGCCAAATCCAGCGAAGGCGTTAAGAAAGCCAACGAACAACTGATGGCTATTGCCCGCCAGAAGTCGATGCTTGTTTTGATGACCAACTGCATCGGCCCGTGCGACAATTTTGTGGGAGCCGGTCAATCCGCCATCTGGACCAATACGGGCACCCTGGCCGGTCAGCTAAACGACACCCACGAAGGTATTCTGCTCGTAGACACCACTACGCAGGAAGCCATGGCGCTATATCTATAAATCAATAGGTATCTTTTGCCAGGAACAGCCGGTACGGGTGATGGACAGAGGTTGATGTTTGCATCAGTTTTGCCGCTCGCCATAACAGAAACAAAGGCCATCGGGTGCTACGACGAAAAAGACCTTCCATTTTGTCTCACCGTATTTTTGATAATCAAAGTCGGGGTTCTCTTTATCAAAGCCATTGGTCTTCAGTTCGGCAAATGCCTTTTCAACATCATCGACTTCAAAAAAACAACCGTCCTGGGTGGGATCACCGCCGTTTTCGGCCAGTCCAAGCTGCATGTCATTGCGCTCAATCGTAGCTGACTTAAAAGGCGCATCGCTTCGGGACACGACCCGGAAGCCCATAACCGTTTCGTAAAAAGGAATAGCCGTTTCCAGATCCTCGACGGGTAGCTTCATTTTATCCTTCTGGTAAGGCCAGGCATCTTTTAGTGTTGCTCTCATCTCGTCCATGATTTTTCGTATTATCGTTTTACCCGCAAGCTAAAGCCACCAGAACATAACCTTTTTACGTTGTTCGATTCACCTCACAAAAATCACCACGACAGGCAGATGGGGGCCTAGAAACCCTTGATCACTCACTCCGCAGTGACTTCACCGGATTCATCATCGCAGCTCTCACGCTCTGGAAACTCACCGTCAGCAGGGCAATACTCACCGCCAACAGACCCGCACCGGCAAACATCCACCACTCGATGTCAATTTTATAGGCGAAGTCCTGCAACCAGCGATTCATGGCATACCAGGCCAGCGGACTGGCGATAACAATAGCGATGAGTACCAACCGCAGGAAATCTTTGGAGAGTAAGGTAACAATACTACTCACACTGGCACCCAGCACCTTTCGGATGCCGATTTCCTTTGTTCGCTGCTCAGCCGTGAAGGTGACCAGCCCGAACAGACCCAGACACGATACAAAAATTGACAGAATCGAGAAATACAGAATGATGCGGCCCGTGCGCTGTTCGGCGCGGTACTGCGCATCCAGCTCCTGATCGACGAAGCCATAACTAATGGGGTTGTTTGGTTCATACTTTTTGTAGAGCGATGCTATATCGGCAATGGTACGCGGCACCTGACCGGGGGTAGTTTTGACCAGCAAGTTGAAATACGGATTGTCGGGGCGAAACCGGAAAATAAACGGCTCGATAGCATCACGCAGCGGGCGGAAGTGAAAATCTTTCAACACACCCACGATAAGGCCCGATGGTCCCCAGAACTTTACGCGCTTACCAATGGCCTGCGCCGGGGTCCAGCCCATCCGTTTGGCCGCTGTTTCGTTAATCATGAACGCACCCATTATCGAGGATGTATCGGATCGAATTTTCCATGAGAAATTCCGCCCGGCCGCCAGTTGCATCCCGGTCGTATTCATGAAATCAGCGTCGATGTTCATGTTCGTAATCAAAAACTGGTTGTCAGGCCGTTGCCCTTCCCACTCAATAGTTGAGGAGTTAATCATGTCGACCAGCGCACCGGTTGTGGCCGAAGCAACCGCTACGCCGGGGAGTTGCTGAACATCGCGTTTGAGTCGAAGAGCATTATTCCGCAGGTCGCCTTTCATCCGGATGTACAATAACTGCGACTGATCGAAACCCAGCTTCCGGTGTTGCATGAACGCTAACTGCCGGTAAATGACCACGCTGCCAATGGTCAGTACTACCGCCAGCGCGAACTGCCCCACCACCAGCGACTGCCGGAACGTGCGGCCTGATTTTACCGCTAACCCCAGCGAGTTAACCGTTCCTTTCAGTACCTGCGCCGGTCGGAACGATGAGAGGAAAAACGCCGGGTATAGACCTGCCAATAAACCGACAACTCCCGTCAGTAAGGTAAGTGCCAGCCAGAACAGAGGTTCGCCAGTAGGAACGACTAATGTCTTGCCCGACAGATCATTGAAAAGCGGCAGCAAGGTTTGTAGCAACAACAACGACACCGAAACCGCTAGGCTTGTCATCAGCAATGATTCGCCCAGAAACTGCCCAATCAAGCCGGACCGGCTGGCCCCAACCGTTTTCCGAACGCCCACTTCACGCGCTCGATGCGACGCGCGTGCGGTGGCCAGGTTGATGAAATTGACGACTGCAATGAGCAGCACAATCAGCCCGACGGTCAGGAAAATGCGGACATACAGCATATCGTTGCGGGTGCCCCAGTCGGTGGCGAAATCGAATTTCGACTTGAGGTAAATATCGCTCAGGGGTTGCAGGTAAAGGACAGCATCGTTTTCAGTATTGTAGCGTTTGATCTGCCCGCTCAGTTTGGCGGTAAAAGCGACTATATCAATGGGAGAATCGGCCCGGTCGGGTTTCAGGAGTACGTACGTATGGTAGCTATTACTACTCCATTTCTGGCTCCATTCGTCGGTTTTCTCCAGCCACTTATACGGCAGCAGTACATCGAACTGGATGTGCGACCGGACGGGTGGTTTTTTGGCCACGCCTACCAGCGTAAAGGGTTGCTGGTTGTTGAACGACAGCGGTTTGCCAATAATACCCAGCCGCCCCCAGTTAGCACCAAACAGCCGTTCGGCCATCGTTTCGCTAATGACCACATCGTTAGGGCTAATCAACGCTTTTTGTATGTTACCAGCCACCAATGGAAAATTGAACAGGTCAAAAAACGACGGATCGACAATGAGCATATCCTGAGCCTCAACGGTTTTCTGTTTTTGGCTCAGCGTTCCCGACCACCGCCCAACGCGGGTTGTCTGCTGCACTTCGGGGAAGTCTTTAGTCAGCGTAGCTGCTAAAGGACCGGGCGTAACGGCCACGTTGAAGATACCACCGGGTTGTTTCTGCCGTTCGACCACGCGGTAAATCCGGTCATAGTTGGTATGGAACTTATCGTATTGAAGCTCATCCAACACGTATAGGCCGATGGCCGTGCAACAGGTTATTCCCAGTGCCAGTCCTGTGATATTAACCAGCGAATAAACCTTACTTTTCCACAGGTTCCGGAGGGCGATTTTGAGGTAGTTACCGAACATCGTTTTGAAATTTTGGTATCTTTAAAGAAAAACTCGATCTGCTATGGAAGCCATGATTGACCAGGACGTATCGGCCTACGAACGAGAGCGAAACAAACCTATACCAACGCTACTGCACGGTGCCATTCAATTTAATATTGGGTTTGAACTTAAGATCGCTTATCCTAACCGGTTTCGGATTGCCAGCGAGGTACTGCTTGATACCAAGCCAGTGGGTAGTACACCCGACGTGGTTTTATATCCACTAACTGAGCTCGATTTTAAACATGATCCATCCCGTCGGTCCGATGCTCCGTTACTGGTAGTTGAGATTCAATCTGCATCACAAAGCACCAAAGAGATGGTTGATAAACTAGACGCTTATTTCGATTTTGGTGTCTCGTCGTGCTGGATTGTTTTGCCCGATATTCGGGCGATATTGGTGTATGATAGCCCATCGCATTATAAGTTTTTCCATGATGATGTCGTTCTAACTGACCAAAAATTAGCTGTCGAACTGAGTTTGAAGAACATTTTTTCGTAAGATGTTTACCGTTAAATGACGTAGTGGATATACGGTGATCGGTCATTTTGGAGGACTCAGAATCATTCGCTTCGTAAACTCTTTACCGGATTCATCAGCGCAGCTTTTATACTCTGAAAACTCACCGTCAGCAGGGCAATTCCAATGGCCAGTAAACCCGCTCCGGCAAAGACCCACCAGGCAATGTCGACATGGTAGGCGAAGTTTTGCAGCCACTGCCCGGTGAGGTACCAGGCCAGCGGTAAGCCAATGATGATGGCTATACCAACTAATTTCAGAAAGTCTTTGGACAATAGTGTAACTACGCTGCCGATAGATGCGCCCAGCACTTTGCGAATTCCGATTTCCTTCGTTCGGGCTTCGGCGGCAAAAGCGGCCAGCCCAAACAGACCCAGGCAGGCAATCAGCACGGCCAGAATGGTGAAGGAAAGGAGTATGTAGCCCTGTTTCTGTTCGGCCTGGTACTGTTGCGAAAAGTTCTCGTCCAGAAAATGGAACGTGGGTGTATCGGCCGCATCGAATTTATGGTAAACCTGACTGATGGTGGCCAGGGCTTCGGTCGTTTTTTCGGGGCGTATACGCACGTAGAGGTTATCCTTTTCTAAGGGAGCGGGCATCTGTATGACGAGCGGCTCAATCTTGTGCTGGAGCGAGTACGTATGAAAATCGGCTACTACCCCAATCACCCTCGCTTCGGCGGTTTCGTCTTTCCCCACAAAATACTTAACGCGCTTACCGATGGGGTCCTGCCAGCCCATTTTCTTTACCAATGCCTCATTTACCAGGACGGCACTCGTAGAATCAGTAGGGAAGGCTTCGGAAAAATTACGTCCCCTAAGCAGTTTAATCTGCATGGTACTCAGAAAATCGGCATCGACAGAAAACTGTTGAACAACCTGCGTAGCCGTTGACATAACACCATCCTGCTCGAAGAACAGCCCATTGCTGCCAATATTGTTGTTGCCGATGGGGTTAGTAGCTGCCGAGGTAGCTTCGATAAACGGACTCTTGTTCAGTTCATCTTTCAGGGCGTTTACCTGTTGCCTCGACTCGTTGTTATTGAGGTGAAATGTTAGCACCTGCTCTTTGTTGAAGCCCAGATTTTCCTGCTGCACATAATTCATCTGCCGATAAATCATGGCCGAACAGGCGATCAGGGCAACGGCAGCTGCAAACTGAAACACCACCAGCGATTGCCGGAAACGAACCTTTCCCAGCTGATTGCCCAATTGCCCCTTGAGGGCCACAACTGGCCGAAAGCCGGACAGGACCAGGGCCGGATACAACCCGCTACCCACGCCCAGGAGTCCTACGAACAAAACGGCTAAGCCAACCGTCACAATCGGGCCGTACTGCGTGAGCGACAACGACCGACCCGCCAATTCATTGAACCACGGCAGTAAACCATTGGCCAGAAGCGTCGCCAGTACCCCGGCGAATAATGCCATCAGCAATGATTCGGTCATAAACTGGCCAATAAGCTGCCCTCGCCGGGAGCCAATAGCTTTTCGAACGCCTACCTCACGGGTGCGGGTGACGGACCGGGCAATGTACAGATTCACGTAGTTGATACCAGCCATAAACAGCACCAACGCAGCAATGATGGCAAAAACCGCCACTGTTTTAGCATCGCCGTTCGGGCCGATCTCGTAGTCGAGGTGCGAGTGCAGGTGAATGGAGGTAAGGGGCTGAAGTTCCATTCGGTAGTCCATACCACCTTTCGTTTCTTTTTCGAGGTATTTCGCGTAAAAACCAGTGAGTTTACCCTCCAGCGTTTTAGGGGTACTGCCTTTTGACAGTAGCAGATAGGTGTAGAGGTTGAAGTTTTGCCAGCCATCGGTATAGTTAGCGGGCAACGACCGCAGGGCACTGAATTGCAAATGCGAGTTGGCGGGCACATCGGCGATAACACCGGTTACCCTATTGACGAAATGATTGCTGAACTCGATGGGTTGACCAACTGCCTTGCGGGCATCACCAAACAGTTTTTCGGCCAGCGTTTCGGTCAGCACAATGCTCTCCGGCCGGGCCAGCGCGGTAGTTGGGGAGCCGTACAGGAACGGAAACGTGAATACATCGAATACCGTGTTGTCCGTAAAGAAAATGTCGCCGGCTTCAATCTTCTTATCACGGTACGTGATTATACCACCGCCTTCGGTCGAGAAACGGACCGTTTTTTCAACCTCCGGGTAATCGCTTTTGAGAGCAGCCGCAAACGGGGCCGAGGTAGGGGCCAGTTGCAGGTTGCCACCGGGCCACGTTGCGTACTGCACCACCCGTACAATGCGGTCGGCGTTGGCGTGGAACCGGTCGTAGCTTAATTCGTGCGCGATGTACAAGCCCATGAGAGCAACGGCGGTCATGCCAATGCCCATGCCCACAATATTCAGCGAACTGAAGAGTCGGTTCTTCCACAAATTGCGGAAAGCGATTTTGAGATAGTTGGTGAGCATAATTATACGCGTTTATTCAGATCGTAAACTCTTTACCGGGTTCATCAGGGCGGCTTTTACACTCTGGAAACTCACCGTCAACAAGGCAATCCCCACAGCCAGTAAACCGGCCAGCGCAAACATCCACCATTCGATAGCGACTTTGTATTCGATGTCTTTCAGCCAGTTGCTCATCACATACCAGGCTACGGGCGACGCAATGACGAGGGCAATGGCGACTAACTTGATAAAGTCGAAGGAAAACAATCCGAAAATATTGGCCATCGACGCGCCCAGTACTTTCCGAATGCCTACCTCCTTGGTGCGGGCTTCGGCCATAAACGCCACCACACCGTAAAGTCCTAAACAGCCGATGAAAATAGCAATGCCCGCCAGCAATCGGAACAGGGCGAACAGCCGTTCTTCGTTTCGGTAGAAATTATTGACGGCTTTATCCACAAACTCATACTTGAACACAAAATCGGGGAAAGCAGCGGTCCACACTTTCTCAACCGTCTTCAACAACCCGCTGATAGCCGCAGCGTTAGTGGCCTGTGGGGTAAGCTTAATGTTCATCAGGCGATAAGTATCCCGAACAGTGGTGATGACGCAGGGTTGCGTGCGCTGATGCAGCGAGAAGGTATTGAAGTCGCGAACAACGCCCACAATGGGAATTTTAACTTTACTCCCGTTCAGCCCCGATAGCGTTTTGCCCAGTAGTTTCTGTGGGTCGGGGATACCTATTTTTTTAGCAAACGATTCGTTGACAACCAGTTCGCGGATGGTATCGGCGGGCAGGGGTTTGCGACCCGCTATTAGTTTCAGCCCGTAGGTTTGAAAATACGACGTGTCGGCCGGGCGCATCACCACCGCAAAATCCGCTTCTTTATCCGCATTCTCAAACCGGAAACTGGTCCACCAGTTGCCCTTTGCCGAAGGCGTAGACAAACTATAACTCATTGACTGAATAGCGGGTTGCCCCAGTAGTTTGGCCGAGAGCGATTCCAACTGACCCGGTTTCTTTCCATCGGGCAGCGGAATAGTAACAACGGCTTCTTTGGTGTAGCCGAGGTCGGCGGAGCGGAAATGCTGCATCTGACTATAGGCCACGATGGTGCCGATAATGAGCATCTGCGAAATGGCAAACTGCCCCACAATCAAACTCCGGCGTAAGGTCAACTGCCCTTTCCCTACCGACCTGATTTTCCCTTTCAGAGCCAGCACGGGCTGATAACCCGAAAGCACCAAAGCTGGATAGAAACCCGCCAGTATAGTGGTACATACAGCTAGAAACAGCAAAAAACCGAGGATGGGTGCATGGAAAAGAGCTACCTGCTCCAGCTTTATATCGAGCAGCGTAACAACATAAGGCAAGGCACAATACGCAACAAACAGGGCTAGTACGACAGACAAGCCCGTCAGCAGGCCGGTTTCGCCCAGAAACTGCCGCACCAACTGCCCCTGCGAACTACCCAGCGTTTTACGGATACCTACTTCTTTAGCCCGCCGAATGGCCTGGGCAGTGGCTAAATTAATGAAGTTGACACAGGCTGTAACAAGGATAAACAGGCCAATCAGCGCCATCACCCAAATCGTTTGTTTACTCACGGTACGATTGGCAAAATTGGCCGAGTGCGTATCGAAGTGAATTTGCGTCAGGGGTTGCAGTTCGTAGCGAATATTTTTGGCATCGTCCGGCTTTTGGTATTTGTTCACAAACCCAACGAGTTGCCGCTCCATCGCCTGTGGCGTTTGGGCTTCGGGCAGCATCAGGTAAATCTGGGCCTGACTGGAGTTCGACTGCCAGTCGTCCCACGAGGTATTGGCCCCGAACTGTTTCAGGGAGGCAAATGACAGCAGCACCTCAAACGGCATACTGCTCGTAACGGGCGGGTCCTGCACGATGCCCGTTACGACAAAATCCATTTTGTTCTCCACCCGAATCCGTTTGCCCATCGGATTGGCACTGCCGAAGTATTTGCGAGCCATCGACGCCGACAGTACCACCGTATTCGGGTTGCTGAGCGACGTTTCGGGGCTCCCCGCTTGCCAGTTGAAGTCGAACAGGCGAAAATAGGCCGGTTCGACAAACGCCATTACGCCCTCTTCTTCCTCAAATTTCTTTTGAGCATCGGTACGCACCACGCCCTCGGCTTCATGAACGAGCGTCACCTGCCGTTTAATAGCCGGAAAATCGGTGCGCAGTGCCGCCAGGGCTGGCAACGGAATACCTACGTTCCGCCCGTCACTTTCGGCGTTTTTATAAGCCGTAACCAACCGGTAAATGCGGTCGGCTTGAGTGTTGTGCCGGTCATAGCTCAGTTCGTAGCGAATAGCCAGAAACAGCAACAGGCAGCAGGCCAGCCCAAAAGTGAGGCCCACTACATTGATAACCGTATAATTCCAATTGCGCCGAAGGGTGCGTAGGGCCGTTGTGAAATAGCTTTTCAGCATGGTTTCAGGGGTTTATTCGGAACGAAGTGATTTAACTGGATTCATCAGGGCCGCTTTCACGCTCTGGAAACTCACCGTTAGCAGGGCTATCAGCATCGTCAGGCCACCGGCCAGCAGGAACACCCACCAGTGAATACCGGTGCGGTAGGCAAAATCATTCAGCCAGGTGTGCATGGCGTACCAGGCTACGGGGGCGGCAATGACCAGGGCCACGAACACCAGCTTTACAAAGTCTTTGGAAAACAGGGTTACCAAACTCATTTCCGACGCGCCCAGTACTTTGCGGATACCAATCTCCTTGGTGCGTACTTCGGCCATGAACATGGATAAACCAAACAAACCCAGGCACGAAATAAGAATGGCAATGCCCGCAAAAATACTGAACAGGGTTTGCTGCGTCTGCTCGCGGGCATACAGCCGGTCGAACCGTTCATCCAGAAACTGGTAGTTGAAAGGCTGCTCCGGGAAAAACTGTTTCCAGACCGACTCAACCCGCTGCACACCCGCCGGAATATTGCCTTTGAGGGGAACAGACAGCCAGTTGAGCTGGCGGGGAGTCAGGATCATCGCCAGTGCCGCCATCTGCTGATGCAGCGACTCGAAGTGAAAATCTTTCGTCACGCCAATAACCTGTCCGCTGGCAGGACCATACTGAAACGGTTTACCAATGGCCTGTTCGGGTGTCCAGCCCAGCAACCGCACGGCGGTTTCGTTCAGCACCACCATCGCCGTATCGGTTGGATAGGCGCGGGAGAAATTACGGCCGGCCGCCATGGCAATCTGATAGGTCGGGATGAAATCGTGGTCGATTCGCAGTGCCCGCAGGTTAATATTGACGGGAGCCATACTGTCGCCCGTCATGGTACGGGCATTGTACGAGTCGAGCAATCGGCCGGACGGTATGCGCGACGACCGTCCTATATCCCGGACAATACCGGTCTGTACCAGTTGCTGCCTGAGGGTTTCATAATTCGTGGTCGAATCGCCTACATCCGGCAGGAGCAGCATTTGTTCTTTCTGGTAGCCCAACCGATAATCCTGAATATACTTCATCTGGCTATACACCACTACTGTACTGATGATAAGCACGATAGCAATGGCGAACTGCGTTACAACCAGCGCCTGCCGCAGTTTACCCGTGCGCATGGCCGAAGCAATCTGCCCTTTCAGCACGCCCAATGGCCGAAAAGAGGTCAGAAAGAACGCCGGGTAGCTACCCGCTACCAGGGCGGTCAGCAACGTAACACCCACCAGAATACTCAGGAAAACCGGATTGAGCAGTTGGTTGAACGATACCTGTTTGTGCGTAAACTCATTCAGTGTCGGCAGGCAGAGCATAACCAGCAGGATGGCAATACCGAGCGCAAACAGAACCAGCAGCAGCGATTCGCTCAGGAACTGACCAATGAGCTGGGCGCGTAAAGCCCCTACAACCTTACGCATCCCAACCTCTTTGGCCCGCCCCGCCGAACGGGCTGTGGCTAAGTTCATGTAGTTGATACAGGCAATCAGCAAAATGAACAGACCGATGGCCGAAAATAAATAAATGTAGCTTATATCCCCGGCGGGTTCCAACTCCGAATCGGTGTGCGAACGCAGGTGGATATCCGTTAATTTTTGTAGGTTCAGCACCGAAAAGGAGGAAGCTTTCCTACCATCATTGGCCGGAACGTGCCTATCCTGAAAGGCCGGAAAGGCCGCTTCCAGGCGCTGCGGATCGCCGGACCGCCCCGCCTTCAGGAGCAGGTACGTATTGAAGGAATTGTTCCCCCAGTTACTTCGCAGGCCTTCGGCTCCATACACACGCGGGTCGTTCAGGGTTGAAAACGAGATAAGAAAAGTGGGGTGAAAATGCGCCTGAGCGGGCAACGGCTCAAACACCCCCGTAACGGTCATATCAAATTGATTATTCAGCCGAACGGTTTTGCCGATGGGTGATTCGGTGCCAAAATACTTTTCGGCCATTGGTCGCGAGAACAGAATAGCAAACGGGTTAACCAACGCCAGATCAGGATTCCCGTTAACGAGCTTAATATCAAATACGTTGAACAAATTAGCTTCGGCAAAATATATATCCTCCTCATTAAAGGAGTGCTCGCCATAGCGTATCAGGCCATTGTTATCGAGGGTTCTCACCATTTGCTCCACTCCCGGGAAATCCTGCTTGATCAGCGGACCAAAGGGTGGTGCCGCCTGCGCCAGTTTCAGCGACGGTGTCCCGTCCGTAGAGAGGAACGTTCGGGCCACCCGGTAAATCCGGTCGGCGTTGGTGTTGTAGCGGTCGTAGCTCAGCTCATCAGCCACATAAAGTGCAATGAGCAGAAAACACGCCAGCCCAACGGCCACGCCCGTAATATTGATGAAACTGAACGTCTTGTGTTTACGCAGATTCCGAATGGCGATAAGCAGGTAGTTTCGTAGCATAAGACAACGTTCATAAACGTAATTTAAAACGTTCTCCAAATGCTGTACCAAAAAGGCAACCTGTTCATTATCAAACAAGAAGCAGAAGAATTATTTTTGACGGTGTCCGCTAATGGACAATAGGCGTACAGTTGCGGACAGGTATATGAGTAAATGGACACTGTATATTCACCTGACACCACCCTTTCTGAAAGAGATTACCCTTTTCTTACCAATTTAGCGGGCTTCAGCAAGACGATTTCCACACGCTGAAAAAGGGCTACCGGTAACCTCGTCTGGTGTGTAACGCCGGGCGACGCAGACATCATCCCCGTTGACAAGCCAATGCCCTGGTGGAATAAAACGGGCGTTCGGCAACTTCCTGGCTTCACTGTCAGGGCACAAAAAATCGGCACGAAATCACTGGTGGTTTCGTGCCGACTAGGTCATACCAAAAAGGGAATCAATTCGGAATCAGGCCGTGTGGGTCGATTACGAATTTCTTGGCGGCTCCTTTGTCGAAATCCTGGTAGCCTTTGGGGGCTTTGTCCAGGCTGATAACTTCCACGTTTACGGCTTTGGCAATCTGTACTTTGTCGTACAGGATCGCATTCATCAACTGCCGGTGGTATTTCATTACCGGACACTGACCGGTGTAGAATGAGTGCGATTTGGCCCAGCCCAAACCAATACGAATAGAAAGATTCCCTTCCTTGGCGTCCTCCGTAGAAGCACCCGGATCGCCAGTTACGTAAAGGCCCGGAATGCCAATGGCACCCCCCGCCCGCGTTACGGTCATGGCTGCATTCAGCACGGTGGCCGGTTGTTCTTTACCCGAATCGGAACCGTGTCCGTGAGCCTCGAAACCAACACAATCGACAGCGGAGTCTACCTCCGGCACGCCAATAATTTCGGCAATCTGGTCGGCTAGTGGAGTATCCTTACGCAGGTCGACGGTTTCACAGCCAAAACTCCTGGCCTGCTCCAGCCGCTCCGGAATCATGTCGCCTACGATAACGACGGCGGCACCCAGCAAATGGCAGGAAACGGCACAGGCCAGCCCAACCGGACCCGCGCCCGCTACGTACACAATGGAACCCGGACCAACACCCGCCGTAACGGCTCCGTGGTAACCCGTCGGGAAAATATCGGATAGCAGCGTCAGGTCCCGGATTTTGGCCATCGCCTGATCTTTATCGGGGAATTTCAGCAGGTTAAAATCAGCGTAAGGGACCATGACGTACTCGGCCTGACCACCAACCCAGCCGCCCATGTCCACGTAGCCATAAGCGGCACCGGGCCGGGCGGGGTTAACATTCAGGCAAATACCGGTCTGGCCAACCTTACAATTCCGGCATCGTCCGCAGGCAATATTGAACGGTACCGATACCAGATCACCTTCTTTGATAAACTCCACATCGCGCCCGGCTTCAATGACCAATCCGGTTATTTCGTGGCCCAGCACCAGCCCGGCGGGGGCTGTTGTCCGGCCCCGAACCATGTGCTGATCGCTGCCGCAAATGTTGGTCGAAACGATTTGCAAAATAACCCCATGCTCGCATTTACGATCGCCAAGGGCCAGTTTAGGGTACTCAATTTCCTGTACTTCAACCACGCCGGGGCTGATGTAGGCAACACCATGATTATGACACATAGTTTTAGGGGTTTAGACGAATGCGAAAGTTATTGATTGTCCTGTACCAGGCGTCATTTTTGGTCATTGATTGACCTTAAACGAGCCGGGCACAGGATAAACGCTACTGTAATGCATCCACACCCGCCTGGGCTACGGTGTGGTCATTTTCGACGGAACTGCCCGATACGCCGATGGCGCCGATGATTTCGCCCGACGCATTTTTGATGGGGATGCCACCCGGAAAGGTAATCAGCCCACCGTTGGAATGCTCGATGTTGAACAATGAACCGCCGGGTTGGGATAACTTGCCGATTTCGCCCGTTGGCATATCGAAGTAGCGGGCTGTACGCGCCTTCTTCTGGGCAATATCGAGCGAACCTAACCAGGCGCCATCCATGCGGGCAAAAGCTACCAGATTGGCACCGGCATCAACGATGGCAATATTCATCAGGGTATCAATGTCAGATGCTTTAGCTTTGGCCGCCTGTACAGCCGTTTCGGCTTGTTTTAATGTAATGCTCATGCGTTTTTTGGTAAGTTGTTTGTCAAACCAGACCCTTGTGTTGAGTCTATGAACAAAACTAAGGGATGCAGGATGGCCGTATTTGCACAATAATACTAAGAAATATTACGATTGTCCAACTTTACCGAATGGGTCAGTAACTAACGTAGCTGGATTACGTTTTATAAAGAATAAGCGATAAATTAATGACGAACGGCTATCCTCTACAGGGTATCAACTTATCCGACACGCGGGAACTGGACTCGCTGGTCGAGCATCGGCGGGTATTTACTCTAAACCACTGTGAGTTAAACATTTTTGAGACGTACCGGCAGTGTTCCGATGTGGTGTTATCCTACGATGGGCTGGTTATTACCAGTATGTTGCGGGGAAGGAAGGTGATGCACCTATCCAAAAATCCTGGTTTCGACTTTCTGCCCGGCGAAACCGTCATCCTGCCCGAAGGCATATCCATGAAAGTAGACTTCCCGGAGGCCGACGAACGACATCCGGTTCAATGCGCTACCATTGCCCTCAACTGGCCCGTAGTGACCAGTATGCTGGATTTCCTGAACGAAACCTATCCTCGGCAGGATGGTTCGGCCGAATGGAAGCTGAATTTCAATCAGTACCATTTTTACAATAATCGGGAACTGGCCAACGTCATGAACAAGCTGATCAGCATCAGTATGGAAGATGATCTGGCCAAGGACGCCCTGGCCGATCTGACGCTCAAATCATTACTGATTCGGGTGATTCAAACCCAGAACATGGCGTTGGCAGAAGATGGCCTGCCAACGAATAATCGGTTTGCCACGGTGGTCGAGTACATCAGAGAACACCTGACCGAAAAGATTGGCATCGACACGCTTTGCCGGAAAGCGTGCATGAGCAAGTCCGGCTTTTTTCGCTCGTTCAAAGAAGCCTTCGGGCTGTCGCCAATGGAGTTTGTCATCCGGGAACGGATTAACCTGGCGAAACGGCTATTAATGAATCCGGCGGCTACGGTTAGTGACGTGTGCTATCAGGCAGGCTTCAATAACCTGCACTACTTCTCCCGTCTGTTCAAGATGCTGGAAGGCGTAACGCCAACTGCCTACCGCCAGCATACGACCGGATCAGGGCTGGCGTAAATTTTTATGCCGTATTCAACCGGGTACGGATGGTAGTGACGGCATCTTCGTACGATGCGCCGATTGGAATAACGTGGCTGCCCAGCGTGATCTCCTGTCGGCCCAGCACATCGATTTTATGGATGGCCACGCAAAACGACCGGTGTACGCGAATGAACCGGTCGGGGGGTAACTGCTCAATCAGATCGGCCATGGTCTGGCGACTGAGCAGTTTTCGGTTAGGCAGGACGAACGACAGGTAATTCCCTTCGGCTTCAATGTATAGGATATCGTCGAACCGTACTTTTTCTTCCTCATAGCCGGTCTTTACGAAGAGAAAATCTGGTACGTCGGGGGAACGGAGCGTGTGCAGGTCGAGGGCTTTGGTGCAGGCTTTAAGAAAACGGGCCAGCGAGAAAGGCTTCAGCAGATAATCGACGGCATCGAGTTCGAAACCCTGTACGGCGAAGTCGGAATAGGCCGTGGTGAAGATCACCATCGGTGGTTTGGGCAAGCAGTTAACAACCTCCGTACCTA
Organism: Spirosoma spitsbergense DSM 19989; assembly: GCF_000374085.1. GTDB lineage: Bacteria > Bacteroidota > Bacteroidia > Cytophagales > Spirosomataceae > Spirosoma > Spirosoma spitsbergense. The sequence goes on from NZ_KB893581.1 coordinate 47,620, forward strand.
AAATATCCGGCATTTTTATATCTAGAAATAGCAGGTCGACACGGTTGGTCTGGAGCCATGCAATAGCCTCGATAGCATCGGTAAAACGTGCTTTTATTTCCAGAAACGGCACTTTGGCGGCATGAAGCTTTATGACCTCCAGCGCCTGTGGTTCGTCGTCGATAGCAATAGCGGTGAGGGGTTTAGCGGTCATTTTACGCGGGTCCAGCGGTCGTGGCCAAAAGCGAGCAGGGTGTTGATTGTGCCGTCGGCCGCGGTTTCAAACGTAAACGGTCCACCTTCGTCTTTAACGAAAAAGCTCAGATCCGATTCGGGCAGCAGGGTGAACGAGTGGTTGTCCCAGGTTTGCCGAACCTGTAGCCCTGCATCCTGGCGGGTAATTTCCAGCACCGGTTTTTTGTCGCCGTAGCCTTCGTACCTACCCACCAGCTTATCCAGTTGGTCGGGTTGCACCGTCGCTACCTTTCTGGTAACGGACTTGAAGTCGGGCCAGTTGTAAACATACGCGATGCTGCGCAGGATATCGTTGATCACATCCATGCCATTATCCGAGTTGGTCATGATAACCGCTCCCTGTCCCGATTCTGAAAAGGCGTACAGAAAGCACCGATACCCCATATTGCCACCGCCGTGTCCAAAACTGGCCGTGCTGTTTTCGCCGTTGAGACCGGGTCCAAGCCCCTGATTGCCGAGCTGCCGGGTCAGCATAGTTTTCGTCATCGACGCCGATAACACGTGATTGGCATTCCCCCGTATCGACTGCTGAACTTCCAGTATGTACAGGGCCAGGTCGGACGGGGTTGTCCACAGGCCGGCCGGTGCCGTTTCGGGGTAGGTATTCCAGTCGCCCGCTAGTTTTCTGCCGGTACTCCAGTGCGCAACGCTGACGTTTTTACCCATCGCTTCGGGCAGCGGCTGCGCGTAGGTGCTGTGACGCATGCCGAGGGACGACAGCACCGTTTCCTGCATGAAGGTGGCGAACGGCTTTCCCGTTACGTCCTCCACAGCCTGCTGCATCACTACATAGCCACCGCCCGAATACTCGTTGCGAGCACCGGGTACGGTATCCGACACTACGGCCGGGGAGTTCGCGGGTTTTTCGCCGTTCAGGATCTGCGCCGTTGTCGGCAGTTGTCTGCCTTTGGGGTAGCCCGGAAAACCGTGTACCGTCAGGCCGGCCGTATGGGAGAGCAGACCCCGCAGGGTTACGGGTTTCTGCGCCGTAAAGCGCGACGGTTTTATCTTCCAGCTTGTCAGGTACTGGTTAATGTCGGTATCCAGACTCAGCTTTCCCTGCTCCACCAGTTTCAGGGCACCCAGTGCCGAAACGGGTTTGCTGATCGATGCGGCCTGAAACAACGTTTCGGTATCGGCTTTCCGGGTGCTGTCGATACTCAGATACCCGTAGGCATTTGCCCATTCGAGTTTACCGTTGTTGACCACGGCAATACTTACGGCCGGCACCTTAAACTGGCGCATCCGTTCGGCTATAGTGTACCGAACGGGTGGTTTGTCGGCCAGTTGAACCGCAGGCATCAGACTGGTTTCTACCTGCTTCATTTTTTTGGCTACTTCGGGTGATACCGACTGACTGAACGAAGCGGAGATCAGCCACAGCAGGAGGAGAGTAGTGAACGTGTATTTCATGGATGTAAAAGGTATAAGGGTGATTGTAAGGTATGAGCTATTGTGTGGATTTAAGGGTTTTTAGGCATCTATATCCAAAGTAGGAATCAACATGAAAGCACATCGCCAACGCCGTCAGCTCCCGCGTGTCGACCTGACACCGTTCGTTAGTATTGCCCTGTTACTGATCACTTTTTTTATCTGGATGAAGCAGCTTCAGCGACCTGTAGTACTAAAAAGTTCAACACCTTTAGAGAGACGATTTTGTGGTGAACCGCTGTATTTCTCTGCTACCATCTTTCTGTTAGGCAATGACCGGATTGGTTATCTATCCTTCATCCGCGATAAATCCAGCGCCGACTATGTTGAAACCGACTATTCGATCAATGGACTGCGTACGCAACTGCTCTTTACGGAACTGGAACAATACCCAGTAGTGCTGATCGCTCCCACGCCACAATCGACGGTCAAAAACCTGATCGATGTCATCGATGAGTTAACCATCAACGGGAAGGTTCTGTACACCCTGGGTTACGAAATTACCGATGGCGAAAACCAGCTGCTGGCGAGCTACCGTCACTACAGAAACGAGAACCCGTATCGGCCCGCTTTTTTCCGGGTACTCCCTCACTACCGGCGTGACCAGACCCTTTACCCGTACACCAGCGAGAGCGAGACGAAATAATCCTGCTCCGATTGCTGAATGTCAAGCTGATGCCGGCCGGGATAGATCAATGCCAGCCGCTTGCGCACATTGTCCAGTCCCACACCCGATTGAACCGCTTCGGGGTCGTGATGACCATTCATGTCGGGTGATCGGGTATGCCGGGAGTTGTGCACCTTAAAATACAGTCGGGAATCATCCAGCGTCAGCGTAATGTAAATCCATGATGCATGCCGAAGACTGATTCCATACTTAAAGGCATTTTCTACGAAGGGTGTCAGCAGCATGGGCGCGATGTAGAGGACGCGATTCGGCTCCTGAATGGTGACCCGGATCTCAATATTGTGCGATTCGTCGATGCGCATCCGCTGAATCCCGATGTAGTTGCGCAGGTACTCGATCTCCTTGTCGAGCGGAATGCGGTCGCGGTTGTTTTCCTGCAGCATGAACCGCATCATATCGCCGAGTTTCTGGATGCCATCGGCGGTTTTTTCACTGTTCTCTTTCAGGGCCGTAGCGTACAGACTATTCAGGGCATTGAACAGAAAGTGCGGATTGATCTGCGCCCGCAGACTCGCCAGTTCGGCCGCCCCCGTCGACACCTGCGTTTGCAATACCGTTTTCTCCTGCGTGAACGCCTGCCTGCCGTAGGCTACTGAAACGGATGCAATCAGGACAATAGCCATGAGCAGAAGCGGGTCGCGGTTATCGTAATGGAACGCAGTTGTGGCTCCCCATAAAATCAGCGTGGTAACAAAAATTGTCAGCAGGTACGTGGCTACGCGCCTGGCCAGCAGTACTTCCGGCACTGACGACGACTGTAGAAAGGGCAGAACAAAAAACAGGTAAGTACCCGTACGAGCGGCTCTCATAGTTTCCGTCGTCAGCGATCCTCTCAGCAGCGGCAGAATATACGAATAGATATAGCCCTGTAACGCCAGTATCTGAAGACCGAGTCCCGATAGCATCAGGACGTTGCGGGAGCCTCGTTGATTCCACAAGAACAAGGGCGGCTCCGCTTTGAGCGCAGCCATAAGTGCACCCATCACCAGGCCACCCAACAGCAGGTAGCTGACCAGTCGGAAATGCCGCGTCGAATCCTGCGCAATCTTTCGGGACAGGTAGGCATAATACTGAAAGGTTGCTTCATACACGCCCAGCACGATACCCAGTCCAACAGCATCGGCCAGTATGGTGCGCTTGCGGTAAAGCGAATAGGTTGTCAGCCCGATAACATTGCCCGCCTGATCGTGCTGGTAGCGCGGGTATAGTTTCAGGTAATGATACACAAACATCGCGGCCAGCAGCAGCAAAACGGTCAGTCCGGTTACTAGCCAGCCCGTTGGGTTATCGGGCCGTTCCTGAAGCTTCGGATAAGCCTGATTATGAAAAACATACCAGGACGTCAGGAAGATTCCCATGCCCGCAATGAGTGGTGCGTTGTTGTTCAGCAGGTAATTGTAATCTCCCGGATTTTGTTGGATACCAGCTGACGGAACCCTGTTCCAGCCAGCCCGTTCGGTCATAGTATCCAGCCTCGCTACTTCGATAACTAATCGCTGGACGACGTACAGGATTGCCACTCCAACAAAGAACCATGGTTCGTATCGCCGGATAAAAGAATTGTTGCGCATCGCTTTCGCTGATTTTTGACCAAAGCTATTGAAGATGATCAGACGCATGGCGAAAATGGGATGAACTGGCCGAAAAAAGGGATGAATCCCTTACTCACTCCGTAGTGACTTCACCGGGTTCATCAGGGCGGCTTTGATACTCTGAAAGCTCACCGTCAATAGAGCAATGACGATGGCCAGCAAGCCCGCTCCGGCAAACATCCACCACTCGATGTCAATCTTGTAGGCGAAATCTTTCAGCCATTGACTCATGGCGTACCAGGCCAGCGGACTGGCAATAACGATGGAAATCAACACTAAGCGCAGAAAATCTTTGGAAAGCAGGCCGATAATGCTCGTTATACTGGCACCCAATACTTTGCGAACGCCTATTTCTTTGGTCCTCTGTTCGGCCATGAAGGCGGCCAGGCCAAACAGCCCCAGGCAGGCAATCAGAATAGCCAGGGCGGCAAACGTCAGCGCAATGGTGCCAATACGCTGCTCGGCCCGGTACATATCCTCGAAACTATCGTCCATAAACCGGTAACTGAACGGCTGGCCGGGGGCAATCTGTTTCCATTTGGCTTCGATCTGCTTCACTAATGCGGGTACATTTGTCCCACTGAGCCGGAACGAAGCCGCGCCCGAATTAGCACTGAGGGTGAGCGATAAGGCACCGATGTTGCGCCGGAGTGACTCAAAATGGAAGTCTTTGATGACACCGATAATCGTGAACATTTTCCGGATTTTACCCTGATTATCATCGTATCGCCAGACTTGCCTGCCAATCGGGTCTTTATAGCCCAATACGCGAACAGCCGCCTGGTTCAGGATAACACCCGTTGAGTCGGCACCGAAAGACGTGGAGAAATTCCGCCCCTGTACCAGTTGAATACCCAGCGTTTTGAGGTAGTCATAATCGACGCCCCAGTTCTGCATGTTGATCCCCTTGTTGATATCGGCCTTGCCTTCGGGAAAAAATGCGTTATCACTCCGGCTGGACGGTATTGGCAAATACCCCGAAATACTGCCACTCACTACGCCCGGCAACCGCAGCACCTCCTGCCGGAAGGTTTCGGCCTGCTTCCCAATGGCATATACATCATTGACAATCAGCACCTGATTCCGGTCGAAGCCTACGTTTTTGGTCTGGATGTACGTGATTTGCCGGTAGATGATGATCGTTCCCACGATAAGTACAATCGACATCATGAACTGAAACACTACCAGACCACTCCGTAACCCCACACTTCGGAAACTCATGGTTAGTTTTCGGGAGGTTGCCCCCCGGAATGCCGTACCACCTTTGAGTACGGCAATTGGCTGGAAAGACGACAGGAAAAAGGCCGGATAACTCCCTGCGAGTAAGCCCACAATAAGGGGCACAATCAGGAGCATTGGCAATAGAGCCGGTGAGAAAAAAGGACGCAGACTCAGGGATTTGGCTGCAATGATATTGAAGCCGGGCAACGCTACGGCTACGATCAACAAGCCCAGCATCATAGCCAGACTGGTGGTCAGGATGGATTCGGTCATGAATTGCCCAATCAGTTGCTGCCGTTCGGAACCCAGCACTTTCCGGACGCCAACTTCTTTCGCCCGATTAGACGACCGGGCGGTGGCCAGATTCATGAAGTTGATGCACGCAATGAGGAGAATAAACAGGGCCACCGCCGAAAAAATATAGACGTACTGGATGTCGCCGTTGGGTTCAAGTTCGATCTGTTGCCGGGAGTGAAGGTGTATATCCGTAATTGGAATGAGCCAGTAAGACAGCGTATTGCCCGCTTTTTCGAAATCGCCCATCGACGAACCGGTAAACTGCAACACCTGCGGACCAACGTACTTTTCGATGACGGTATCAAAGTTTTTGGCAAACGCCTTACCATCAATACCCGGCTTCATCAACAGGTACGTATAGTGGTTGTTGCTGAGCCAGCTTCCCCACTCATAGTCGTCGTTGAGCATCGTCAGGAAAAAATCAGTGTGGAAATGGGCATTGGTGGGCATATCGCGCATCACGCCCGATACGGTATAGGTCGTCTTGTTGTCGAACACCAGCGTCTGCCCCATTGGGTTCTGGCTCCCAAAATGCCGCCTGGCCGCCGACTCGCTGATAACGGCGGTATTGGGCTCGGCCAGTGCCCGTTTGGCATTTCCCGCAATCAGCGGCAGGGTGAACACATCGAACAGGGTCGAATCGGCAAAGATGATATGATCTTCGCGCAGGTTGATTGATTCGCCCGTTCGTTTTACCAGCCACGTGCCGCGTTCGTGTAGCCGTACGAACTGCTCTACCTGTGGGTAGTCATTTTTGAGCGTCGGGCCAACGGGGTCGGGCGAAACGGCAAGGTGCGTGTCGTTACCCCCGAACTTGATGTCGGACTGGACGCGGTAAATCCGGTCGGCTTTGGTATTGTATCGGTCGTAGCTCAGTTCATCCAGAATGTAGAGCATGATGATCATACAGCAGGCCAGACCAACGGCCAGACCGAAGACATTGATAAACGTAAAGCCTTGCTGCTTACGGAGCGTTCGCCAGGCCATTTTGAGGTAGTTGGTGAGCATGGGGGTTTGGGGTTTGGGGTTTGGGGCTGAGTCAGCCCCTGCCCTATTCGGAACGAAGTGATTTTACCGGGTTCATCAGGGCAGCTTTGATGCTCTGGAAACTCACGGTGGCCAGGCAGATAACCAGCGTAAGCAGACAGGTTACGATGAAAATCCAGGGACCTATATCGGTTTTATACGGAAAATCCTGTAACCATTTGTACATCGAAAACCAGGCAATCGGGATAGCGATGGGAAAGGAAAACAAAACCAGTTTCGTGAAGTCTTTGGAAAGAAGCAGCACAACACTGCCGACACTCGCTCCCAGCACTTTGCGAACCCCAATCTCTTTTACCCGTTGCTCGATGGTGAACGTAGCCAGGCCGAAAAGCCCCAGGCAGGCAATCAGAATGGTCAGGGCGGAGAACGCCGTAAAAATCCGTCCCCGCCGTTCATCTGCCCGGTAAGCCGACTCAAAATCCTGATCGAGAAAGCGGTATTCAAACAGCCGGTCGGGATAGGTTTCGCGCCATTTCTGACCGATGAACGCGACCGTTTTCTCCACGTCTTTCGGCTGTATCTTAATGTGAATAACCGAATTGTAGGGCCGGTACAGAATAATCATCGGTTCAATGGGGCTGTAAAGCGACTGCTGGTGAAAGTCTTTTACCACGCCCACTACTTTGGCCTCAGGCGGAGAGGGGCGTCCTGCCTGAGGCAGGCCACCGAGAAGCACTTTTTTGCCCAGTGGTTCTTTCCAGTTCAGCCGCTCCACAGCGGCCTGATTGATAATGACCCCGTTGCTAGTATCGGCGGGGATATCGGCAGAAAAATCACGCCCGCTCGTCACCTTCATACCCATTGTTTTCAGATAATCCTGATCGATACCCATTGGCTTGAACCCCATCTCCTTCAGCCCGGCGTTGGTTTCTACCGCAAAAATGACCCGCCCGCCAATGTCGCTCGCTGGCGAAGAAGCCGTGGCTACTCGCCGGATGTTGGGGTTGGCCAGCAGCGATGATCGGAGTGCTCCATACCGGGCACGGGGCTGACTATCCTGGTAGTTGATGGTCATGACCTGCTCCCGGTCGTAGCCCAGATCATGATTACGCATAAATGCCAGTTGTTTGTACACCACCCAGGTGCAGATGAGCATGATCAGAGAAATGGAAAACTGACCCACCACCAGCGTTTTCCGGAAGAAACTCCCACCTTTGCTATTGAACGAGCCTTTGAGCACAACCGCCGGTTCAAACGACGACAGATAAAAGGCCGGATAACTGCCGCTGATAAAGCCTGTGAAGACAACAATGGCGAAGGTAATGAGCAGAAACCGGGGCGTCAACAACGCCACAAACTGAATCTCCTTGCCCGAAACGGTATTAAAGAATGGCAGCAGGGCCAGAACCAGCAACAGGCTGGCGGCCAGGGCCAGGGCCGTCATGAGCACCGACTCGGTCAGAAACTGCCCCATCAATCGCCCGCGTTCCGACCCCAGCACTTTACGCAGGCCTACTTCTCTGGCCCGTTTGGCTGAGCGGGCCGTAGCCAGGTTCATGTAGTTGATACTGGCAATGAGCAGCATCAAAAACGCCACGGCACTGAACGTGTACACATAGCCAATGTTGCCATTACTTTCTCCTTCCAGGTTAGAATGGAGGTGAATGCTGGTGAGTGGTTGCAACTCATACGTAACCTTGATGCCCATTTTCTTAAAAATAGGCCCGATATACTTGTCGTACACCTGCGGAAATTTGCTTACGAGCACCTTTGTATCGAAGTTTTCGGGCAGAACCAGGTAGCTGTATATGTAAAAACCACCCCAGTTGGTGTCCTGCCTCCGCTCGTTCTGGCCCGTAGAAATCAGGGCATTGAAGGTAAAGTGCGAGTTTTTGGGGACATCCTCCATTACGCCCGTTACTTCATAAAACGTGGTGTCGTTCGTTTGGAGCGACTGCCCCAGGGCACTGCCTGATCCGAAGAATTTCTGCGCCGTTTTTTGGGTCAGAACCACGCTGCCGGGCTGGTCGAGGGCCGTTCGCGAATCGCCTTCTACGAATTTGTAGCTGAACACATCGAACACGGTAGAGTCGGCAGAATACACATCTTCTTCGTAAAACCGTTTCTCGCCCTGCCGGAACATGACCCGGCCGTAGGGAAAGAACCGTACGTAGTTTTTGACGAAGGGATAATCCTGCTTCAGTGTTTTGGCCAAAGGTGGTTGTGTGCTGCTCCACCGGTTGACTTTGTCCGGCTCGTTAATGTGCGAAACGATCCGATAAATCTGCGAAGCATTGGCCTGATAGCGGTCGTAGCTTAATTCATCCGTTACGTACAGCAGCAACAGCAGGCCGCAGGTAACGCCGATGGTCAGCCCCAGAATATTTATCGCGCTGTAGAACTTGTCTTTGCGCAGATTTCGCCAGGCGATTTTGATAAAGTTCGCTAACATAGATGTAACGTGTTTAGAGTATTGTGGGTCATGATGCGGGTATCCCTATTCCCTTAGCTGCGCTATTCGGAACGAAGTGACTTGACCGGGTTCATCAACGCCGTGGTAATCGTTTTACTACTAATGGACACTAGTACCAGAAACAGTACCGATAGGGCAGGTGCTGCGAAAAGCCACCAGCTTAGTTCGATGCGAACTGCATAATTGGCCAGCCAGTTGCTGACTAAAAAGTAGGTGATTGGCAGGCCAATGCCTATCGCAATAAGAACGGTTTTGATAAAATCGGTCGAGAGTAAAACCATCAGGTTGGCGGTGCTGGCCCCGATTACTTTGCGAATCCCAATTTCCTTCGTTCGTTTGGAAACGGTAAACGTCGCTAAACCGAACAGTCCCAGGCAGGAGATAAGAATGGCGAAGCCCGTCAATGCCCCAAACACCTGCTGAAAGCGGTCATCTGCTTTGTACTGTTTGTCGTACTCACTATCCATGAAGAAATAGCTGAACGGCGAATACGGAAAATTAGCTTTATACACCTTTTTCAGCGTGGCGAGTTGGTCACTGGCGTTGCCCCCCGCAAACTTGACACTGGCGAACGAATCGAAGTTGGGTGAGTACATATGGACGATGGGAATGTAGGCCGCCTTCGGTGATTCGTAGTGGTAGTTTTTAACAACGCCCCGAATCGTTGCCTGATGCCCCCAGAAATCTACCCGCTTGCCAATGGCTTCTTCGGGTGTTGGAATACCCCAGAGCCGGATGGTTTCTTCATTGACAATGAGTTGCCGGTTGGTGGTGTCCGAAAAACCCGGCCGGGTGGTAGCATCGAAGTTTTTACCCGCCAGCAGCTTGATGCCCATCAGGTCAATAAACGCCGTGTCTATCCGGGTCAGGTAGTAATTATACGAGGTTTTCTTCGCGGCATCAGACAGATTGATGCCCGTCGTTGACGCCATTTGGGTCGATCCCAAGCCAGGTACGGTACCGGAAAGGGATACCGCTTTTACCTGAGCCTGATCGAGCAGCATCTGTCGAAACGCTCCGTAATCCTGCCGGGCATCACTTCCCACCGGAGCTTTCACCACCAGGGTATGGTCGATGTTTACGCCTAAGTTTTGCTCCCGCAGAAAGTTGACCTGCCGATACACGGCGAAGGTTTGCACCAGCAGAATCAGGGTAATCGTAAATTGAAAAACCACCAGCGACTTTCGCAGTAGTGTGCCTTTAGTGGAGCGTGAGAAATTGCCTTTTAGGACCGTAACCGGATCGAAGGAAGACAGGACAAAGGCCGGATAAAACCCCGACAGCAGAATGCTTAGTAACAGAAATGCCCCGGCGCTTTCCCAGAAAAACACGTCTCTGAATACGGTAAAGCCGTCCGGCAACCCTGCCACCTCCACAAACACCGGGCGAAAGGCAACTACCAACCCCACTGCCATGGCTCCGGCGACTAAATTTATCAGAACGGTTTCCGTGAAAATCTGCATTCTGATCTGTCCCTGGGTGGAGCCAACCACTTTTCTCATCCCAACTTCCCGCGCCCGGTCGAGGGCTTTGGCCGTGGTCAGATTCACGTAGTTGACAAAGGCACTCAGAAGCACCAGAAACGCTACGCCCAGCAGAAAATACACCGACCGCGCTTCGCCATTGGGTTCAGTTTCAAAGGTTTTGTGGGAATACAGGTGAATGTCGCCAATCTTCTGGCCGATTACCCGCTCGTTTGTCATCTTTTTTTCGCTGACCAATCGGTCGCTGAAGGCCGCCAGCGATTTTATAAACCCTTCGTACCGGGTATTTTCGGCTAATTGTACATAGGTGTAGGTATTGTTGTTGTTCCAGTTGTCTTCCCATTCGCCAAAGTCCGACAGCATGGTCGGATAGGAAACAAGCATAGCAAATTTCAGGTGTGTATTGGCCGGGCTGTCCGGCACCACACCTACTATTTCCATCAGAACACTGCCTTCCGACTTGGGAATTTTCAGGGTTTTGCCCAGCACGTCGAGCGTCTTGAAATAGGTTAATGCCGTCTTTTCCGTCAGAATGACCTGCCTGGGTCTGGTAAAAAGACCCTGCTGACTTCCCCGTACAAGTGGGTAGTTGAACATGGAGAAAAAGGAAGAATCGACCGCATAGACGTTATTCATCAGGTAATAAGCCTCGTCAATCTGAACCGTCAAAGTAGGTCTCCGTAAGGGATAGACGCGGGTATAGTTGACTACCTCGTTCATTTCCCGTTTGGCTTTAGCCCCAGCCGGCGGATACATTTCGGCATCCTGCGCATCCACTGTGCCCCCGTTCATGTAGTCCGTGGTAAGCCTAACGATCCGGTCTGCCAGCGGATTTGATTGTTCGTAACTCAGCTCGAAGCGCACATACTGGATGATGAGTAGTGCCACAGCCAGACCAGTGGCCAGACCAACTACGTTGATGAGCGAGAAGGTAGTGTCTTTCCTGATTATTCGCAGGGCAATTTTGAGGTAGTTGGTCAGCATGGGTTTTATGGGTTTGGGGCGTGGGGTGCCCTACGCCTATTCGGAACGGAGTGATTTAACCGGGTTCATCAGGGCAGCTTTCACGCTCTGGAAACTTACCGTCATCAGGGCGATAACTACGGCCAGCAGACCTGCCCCGGCAAACATCCACCACTCGATATCAATCTTGTAAGCGAAATCGTCCAGCCACTGACTCATGGCGTACCAGGCTATCGGTGATGCGATGAGGATGGCCAGCAGGACTAACTTCAGAAAGTCTTTCGATAACAGTGTTACAATACTGGCCACACTCGCGCCCAATACTTTGCGAACGCCTATTTCTTTGGTGCGACTCTCAGCGGTAAAGATGGCCAGACCAAACAGACCCAGACAGGCAACGAAGATAGTAAGCCCGCTAAACAGCCCCAGTACCTGACCCGTTTGCTGCTCGGCCCGGTATACCGCGTTGAAATCATCGGCCAGAAACGAATACGCAAACGGCACATCGACGCCAGACGCGCTCCACTGACCACTAATCGTTTTCAGCAGACCTGCCACGTCACCCGTCTTCACGTTCACCAGGATGGTACCACTGTTGTCCCCCATCGTCATCATCAGCGGGGTGATGCGCTCGTGCAACGACCTGAAGTGAAAGTCCCGCACAACGCCAATAACGCGGTACGTTTCTTTACTGCCATCATTGTTGGGTCTCGTAACGGTATGGCCAATGGCATCATTACCCCAGCCAAGTTGTTTGGCGGCCGTTTCATTGAGGATAATACCCGACGAATCGGTGCTGAAAGCCGGGGAGAAATTACGTCCGCCAGCCATCGTCATACCCAGCGTCGGAATGTATCGCTCATCCACATCGTACCGGATACCCTTAACATACTGCCCGGCCCTGTTGTCGCCGTAGACAAGGAAGTTATTGTTGTAGGAATGACCGGCTGGTACATAACCCGAAACGCTCGCGTTGATTACCCGAGAATCCTGTAAAAGTTGTTGCTGAAACAAGGCCTCGTTTTTGCCCAGACGCCCCGTTTCATGCAGAACCAGTACCCGCTCTTTGTTGTAGCCGAGTTTGGTGTTTCGGATAAAGTTTAGCTGCTGCAAAACGACCACCGTACCAACAATGAGTACGAACGACAGACAAAACTGTATCACCACCAGCGCACTCCGCAGCGACACCCGCTGCCGACCTGCCGTAATCCGCCCCGCTCCCCGGAATGCCGTATCACCTTTCAGCACGGCAATCGGCTTAAACGACGACAGGAAAAAGGCCGGATAGCTACCGGCCAAAACACCTACCACCAGCCCAAACAGCACTAAACCCGGCAACAGCCCCGGCAGGGTCAAAAAACTAAAGGTCAGATCATTACCTGTTATATCATTGAAGATAGGCAGACCCAGTAAAACCAGCCCAACGGCCAGCAGCAGAGCGATAGCCGTCAGCAATAGCGACTCGACCAGAAACTGCCAGACCAACGCGCTTCGTACCGACCCCATCACTTTACGAATGCCCACTTCAGCCGCCCGTTTGGTGGCCCCCGCCGTGCTGAGATTCATGAAGTTGAAAGCCGCAATCAGGAGCATGAACACGGCGATGGCACCAAACCCGTATACATACCGGATATCGCCCGACGGACTCAGGTCGTAGGCGAAATCGGAATGTAGGTGAATATCGGTCAGGGGTTGCAGTTTCAGGCCCAGGTCGTTGCCTGCCTCGCGAAATTTAATGAAAGGCATACCGAACGCCTGCTGAATTTCCGGCCCCATATACTTCTCAACGGCCTGGGGAAGTTTGGCCTCCAGTTGCTTATAGTCATACCCCACCGGCAACACGAGATAGGTGTAAAACTCCGACTGCATCCAGGAAGTCGCTTTAGCTTCGTCCAAACCCGCCATCGCCATCAGGAAATCGAAATGCACGTGCGAATTATCGGGAAAATCGGCCATAACGCCAGTTATCTGTAGCGCCTGTTTACTGCCTTTCGGAGACAGCGTTTTGCCGATAGGGTTCGCATCGCCAAAATATTTACGGGCCATCTTCTCCGTAATTACCACCGTGTTTGGCCGGAGCAGGGCAGTTTTGGGGTTGCCGTTCACCAGCGGAAAGCTAAAGACATCGAAAAAATTAGCGTCGGCGAAGGCAACGGCATTCTCCCGAACCAGGTCATTGCCTTTTTTCAGCAGGAGTTCGCCCGCGTGCCGAAGCCGGGTGGCTTCCAGCACTTCGGGATAGTCATGCAACAGGCTTTGGGCGGTTGGTGGCATCACATGGGCCTCGTTGATTTTGTTGCCGTTCATGTTGGCCCGGAACGTAACGCGCACAATACGGTCAGCTTTTGCATGAAACCGGTCGTAGCTCAGTTCATGATACACATACAGACCAATGAGCAGGCACGTAGCCATGCCCAGCGCCAGTCCGGTAATGTTAATGAACGAGAAAACCTTGTTACGGAGCAGGTTCCTCCACGCAATTTTGATATAGTTACTCAACATAGCCGCATAGTTTTAGGGGTAGGGCGTGGGGCGGAACAATAGGTAAGCCCCACGCTTTATTCACTGCGTAATGAGTTAGCCGGGTTTACCAGCGCAGCTTTATAGGCAATAATGGCCACGATAAGCGCAGTAAGCATAAAGGCAAAAAAGCCGATAACAACAAATGGGAGTTGCTGTACAGTAATATGATAGGCGAAATTTTTTAGCCATTCATTAATCACATACATCGCTACAGGCCAACTAATGAGCAGGGCAAATCCGATGAGATACACATACTCTTTCGTAGCTGACTGGACAATTGACAGAGCTGAAGCCCCCAGCACTTTGCGAATGCCGATTTCTTTGGTGCGGGCCACGGTCAAAAAAATGGTAATACCTGCAATGCCAATGCATGCCAGAAAAATGGCAATCAGATTGAAGCAGAACAGGAGACTGGCTGTTTGGTGATCCTGTTTGTACAAACCGGCCAGTTGTTCGTCGAGGTAGTCTATTTCGAGCGGGCGTTGCTCGTTCAGGCCAGCGTATAGTTTCCGAATCCGGGCAACGGTTGCAGCCGTGGAGGTTGTGTCATACCAGACAATGGTTCGCCCGTCCATACGAAGACTGTCTACTACGGTGATGAAGTAAGGCTCTACCTTTTCGTGCAGTGAAAAAACGTTAATGTCGTCAAAAATACCTGCTACCGTGAACGGCAGCCCGATCTGCCCGTTTTCACTGACGTACTCCGGCTCAGTAATAATGGTTTTGCCAATAACTGATTCGACCGGCAGCTGCTCTTTTGCCGCTATCTGTTCGGCTGCCGTTCGGTTAACAAGGGTAAACGTGGCGGGGCGGTTGCGGCCCGATGGCAGTGGGGTCGTTTTAAGACCGTAGGCGTTCAGCGCTGCCGGGTCTAGGTATAGCTGCCGGGCATCGTCAAACACTACGTCGGAGCCCTGAAGTTTATACGTCACCTGGTTGAAAGGGGCGATGCCAAAAGAAGACCCGTTTCCTACCAATTTAATGCCGGGAACCTGCCGTAGCTTTTCTTGAAACAGGGTCTGTTTACCGGGTGACGAGTAAGCGTATAAAATACCCTCTTTCCGAAAGCCAAGGTCTTTGCTTTCGACGTACTTGATCTGCTTTATTATGAAATAAGAAACCGATGTGATGCCAATAAGAATCGAAAATTGACTTAGAATCAGGTATTTACGAATTGGGAAATTCTGGTACTGGTTGCTCCGCAGGTTCTCTTTGAACAAGGTAACTGCTTTCTTTCCGGCCAGATTGACTGCGGTAAAACTGCTGGCCAATGCCCCTGTGAACAGGGCCAGCAGTAGTAGGGCCAGAACCGCCAGCGGATCGTTGAACACATTTGCCGGAATAGCTACCCCCATCAGGTTATTGAACAGCGGGATGCACCCTGCAGTCAGGACAGCCACAAATGGCAGGGCCATCAGTGCCAGCAAAATCCCTTCTGTAATAAACTGAATGGCAATGGATGTTTGATGCGCTCCCAGTGCTTTTTGCACCCCAATTGCTTTACTCTGTTTCGACTTGATAGCCAGTGAGAGATTGGCGTAGTTGAACAGCGTGATGATGCTGATGAACAGGGAAAATCCCCCAATTAGTAGTAGGTATAGCACGTTGCCAGGCGGCTTGAGTTCGTAAAGAATAGTGGAGTGCAGGTGAATAGCTGTAATAGGCTGCAAAAAATGCTGTTTGTAGAGCGGGTCGCGGACCAGGTTGGGATTGAAGGCCGCTATGGCCCCGTTAATGGCAGCCGTGACCCGTTCAGTATCCGCATTGTTGTCCGTCTGCACATACATCCGACTTCCCCAGTAGGGGATGCGCGGCTGGCTGACAGCCATACTGAAGTCAAAGTGTGACTGCTTCGAAATATCGTCGATAATAGCCGCTATGATATAGGTTTCTGATCCGACGGTTATCCGCTTTTGAATCACGTCCGGGTTGCTTAGTGCTTCATCGCCGAAGAGTTTGCGAGCAGTAGTAGCTGTTAGCATCACCTTATTGGTCCCACTGGCGAAATTCTGAAAACTACCCTGCCGCAAGGCCCAGGTAAACAAGGCGCAGAAAGCCTGCGGAGTATTGGTTGTCAGTACGTTTCTCTCCTGAATCTTTCGGCCTTCAGCCTCTATAAATACGGGCACTTCCGAGGTGACAAACTGGGCCGCATCGGCAACGCCGGTTGCTTTTTTAAGGAATTCGAGCTGTAGTTGCTGCTCCTTGTCGGTGCTGGCATCCCAGCGGGCAAAACCAATGATGCTATAGTCCTGCGAGCGGTAGGTGCGAGCCAGTCGGTAGATCGAGCCGGCATTTCGATGAAATGAATCATACCCTAACTCAAACCGGATGTAGCTAATGGCTACGTAGGCCACGAAAAGTCCAATAATCAGGCTCAGCAAATTCAGGACCGTAAAGGAACGGTTTCGAACCAGGTTTCTGAAAGCGATTTTGAGGTAATTGGTAAACATGGTTACAAGAGCTTGGAGCTTAGTTTTTATCCTGATCCTTATTCGCTGCGTAATGAGTTAGCCGGATTTACCAGCGCAGCCCGGTACGTCCGTATTCCAATGGTCAGACTGCCAAGTAACAATAGAACGCCTACGCAAAGGCCCGGCGTTTCGAAGCCAATTGAGAGATGGTAGGCGAAGTTGAACAGGAACGCATAGCCTGCCATGTACCCCAGCGGCAAGGCAATGGCAGCCGCGATGAGCAACAGTTTTACGAAATCGCGGGCCAGTAGCCAGACAATCTGTATGACCTCGGCTCCCATTACTTTCCGTACCCCAATTTCTTTAACGCGGGTTTGGGTGTTGTAGGTAACCATGCCCAGTAGCCCTAAGCAGGCAATGGAAAAAGCCAGCCCAATGAGCAGTGCCATAAAATTCGTGTCGCTGGCGTGCGTGTGGCGTTCCTGCAAAAAATCATCGTACCATTGCCCGGCAAAGGCCTCATACGGACTCAGTCGTTTCCAGACCCGGTTTGCGTCGGTTAGTACGGCTGTTTCGGCACCATTGGCTACGCTAACGTTTACGTAACGATATTGACTGGGCTGACTGCGTAACAACAGGGGTTTTATCGAAAAGGCAAACGAGGTAAACCGAAAATCTTTCACCACCCCAACCACCGATACCTCCGTGCTGTCGTTGAGCCAGAGCGATTGGCCAATGGCCGCACGGGGCGTTCCCAGCCGAAATATTTTCACCGCTTCTTCGTTCAACAGCACTAACCGCCCGGATGTGTCGGCGGTGCCGACCGGCAGGTTTTGGCCCGCCAGCAAGGTCAGGTTCATGTTTGGAACAAACTGATTATCGACCGACCAGATGAACATTCCCGATGAATCCTGCCCTGCCCGGGTACGCTTCACCGATTGTGAATTGCCATGCGACCCGAACAGTTCGGACGTGGCCGATACCCGATCAACCCCCGCCAACTGACGCAGTTCATTCGTTAATCGCTGAACCGGCACATCGCCGACCGGAACATTGAGTATGTTTTTCCGCCGGAAGCCGTAATCGCCCGTAGCCATGTAGTCCATCTGCCGAATCATGGTTAGCAACCCAATCATGGCTACCAGCGAAATGATAAATTGCACCACAATCAGCGACTTACGAAGCGACAGGCCCCGTATGACGCGCAAACCGGTATGACTTCGCAGCACCTGAGCGGGTTCAAAGCCCGATAGTATCCGGGCCGGCACAACACCCGCCAGCAACCCGGCCACTATGCTGAAAGCGACAAACACCGCCCAGATGGTCCAGTCCCACTGAACCCCACCAATGAGCCATTGCTGCACAAACGACATGGGTTTTACTAACTCCAGCATCACGCAAGCCAGCCCCAGTGCCAGTAGCGACAATACTACCGATTCGGCCATGAACTGCCCCAGCAATTGCCAGCGTACAGCTCCGGCCACCTTGCGAATACCCACTTCGCGGGCGCGGCTGAGGGACCGGGCCAGCGTCAGGTTAACGTAGTTGAACCCCGCCATCAGCAGCGTTATCAGTCCTATGCCAAATTCGGCCAGTAGGCCAGCTACTGTGGGTTCGTACGTGCCGTACATCAACTCTTGTCGGGATGGCGAGATGGCATCGAGTCGTTGCGTACGGAAACTGTACCCCTTTATGGTTTTGAAACGCAAATCGCGGGTAGCCCGGTCATGCACCGACGTCAACGCTTTCCGGAGCGAGCCAGCCGGTGTACCCGCCTTCAGCAAGACATAGGTATACGCAACCGAGTACGACTCCCAATTCGCACCATCAGCCGGGCGATTGGGCAACGAAAGCAACATATCGAATACGAGATGCGATTTGGCAGGCGGCTCAGCCAATACGCCGGTAATGGTAAAAATACCCAGTTCTTTGTCTTGCAGCGTTTGACCAACGGGATTGGCCGTGCCAAAGAACTTCCGGGCGGTTTCGGGCGTCAGTATTACCGTGTTCGGCCCGGTAGCCGGTTGGCCCATAGCGAGTGTAAAGCCAAAGACCCGAAAAAAACTGGAATCGACGGCATATGACCTCGTCATCAGCCGTTTGTGGTTACCCAAAAACTCGTTGTACCTTAAAGAAATCCGCGTTGCTTCTTCTACGAATCCATACTGTTGCTTCAACGTAGCAGCCAGCGGCAGGGGGGCGGTGGCAAAAGGCGTTGCATCGTTATTTAAACTGACTACATTAGTCAGGACACGGTACGTCCGGCTGGCGTTGGGATGAAACGAATCGTAATCCAGCGCCCCTTTTATGTGGGCAATGGCCAGCATACAAACTGTCAGACCCGATGCCAGCCCGAAGATGTTGATGAATGAAAACAGCCTGTGCTTCCACAGATTCCGCCAGGCAATTTTGAGGTAGTTCCGTAGCATAGTGGTTTACGTTTATTCACTTCTCAACGCTTTCACCGGATTCATCAGAGCCGCTTTTATGCTCTGGAGACTCACCGTCAGCAATGCAATGCCCACTGCCAGCAAACCCGCCAGCGCAAACACCCACCATTGCACGTCGATCCGATACGCAAAGTCCTGCAACCACTGACTCATGGTGTACCAGGCAATCGGGGTGGCGATAAGAATGGCGATTATGACCAGCTTCACGAAATCTTTGGCCAGCAATTGAACGATACCCGTTATGCTGGCGCCCAATACTTTTCGGACGCCAATCTCGCGGGTGCGTACCTGAGCGGTGAAGGTGGCCAGGCCAAACAAACCCAGGCACGAAATCAGGATGGCAATGGTAGCAAATACGTTGAACAGCACCCCGGTTTTCTGTTCCGACTTGTAGAGATTAGCAAACACGTCGTCCAGAAAAGCGTAATCGAACGCATAATCGGGATTGTATTGTTTCCACGAACGTTGAGCGGCTGCAATAGCCTGGCCGGCATCGTTACCCGTTGTTTTGATGTACATCGCACCCATCTGGTTGGGGTCATAATAGAAAACAGCGGGTTCTATTTTTTGACGCATCGAGGCAAAATGGAAATCGTTGACAACGCCAATGATGGTGCCGCTGCGTTTCCACAATCTGAACCGTTTGCCAATCGGATTCTTAATCCGGGCCGTTTTTACGGCTGTTTCGTTGAGAATGAAATGTAGCGAGTCAGACACGGCACCGGTAAAGTTGCCCCCCTGCTTTAGGGTCATGTTGAAGAACGGGATGAGGTCTTTATCGATGGCGACGGGCCGGGCAAACATGGTTTCTCCCGTTTCTTTTCCGTCCCATTCGTTGTCTCCCGTTTGTGCGCCAATCTGGACAATGTTGGAACTGGCCCGAGTAACGGCGGTAATGCCCGGCTGGCTCAGCAACTCGGCTTTCACGGCGTCGTAATGCTGGCCCATATCCCGCATGAAAAACGCGAATACGTGTTCCTTGTCGTAGCCTAATTCTTTCGAACGGATGTAGTCCAGCTGGTTGCGGATAATCAGCGTACTGGCAATGAGAATAACCGTAACGGTAAACTGGGTTACGACCAGTACTTTGCGGAAGGTGGCTTCACTCAGACGAGCCGACACTTTTCCCCGGAGTGCCCTAAGAGGCTCGAATGACGAGAGTAGAATGGCCGGATAAATACTCGAAGCAACCAGCGTACCGAGAATGGTTAACCCAATGACCTGCCAGAGGTGGTAGTCGAAAAAATCAAGCACCAGTTCCTTACCCGAGAGCTGGTTATAGGCGGGCAGAAGTACGTACAGCAGACCCATTGCCAGCAACGAAGCCAGTAAAAAGAGCAGGGCCGTTTCAATAATGAACTGAATGAAAAGCTGACTCCGGGCGGCTCCAACAATTTTACGCATACTCACCTCCTTGGCCCGAAGCATGGAGCGGGCCGTAGACAGGTTTACGTAATTGATGCAGGCAATGACCAGAATAAGCAGGGCAATGATCGAGAACATCCTGACCGTTTCAATGCCCCCGTTGGTGCCGTCGGCTTTGTACAGGTGCATGTCGGTCAGGGGCTGTAACAGGTAGGTCAGGTCAGTGTCGTCGGGCTTGTTTCGGAGGTGAATGTTCCTCAGTTTAGTAGTCAGATTGGCCAGATTGGCCGCTGGTTGTAACAGGAGATAGGTCTCGTAATTGAACTCAGAAAAGTCATTATCCTTCGTCCGGCCATCCGTTCTATCCTGGTACATGGTCTCGAAGCGAAGCGAAATCGGTAAAATCATATCGCCCTGGATGCTCGAATTTTCCGGGAAGTCCCGGATGATACCGCTGACTTTGAACGCCGTGTTGTCATTCCCCGCCAGAATTTTTCCGATGGGATTGGCATCGCCAAAGTAGCGCTTGGCGGTACGTTCGGTCAGAACAATGGAATGCTTATCGGGAAAAGGGTTGGCTGGATTTCCCTGAATAAGCGGAAAGTCGAATAGCGAAAACAGAGTAGGGTCTGCAAATTGTGTTCGTTCTTCATTGACGGTCTTATTCTGGTACTTAAACAGGGTGAAAATGCCGTTGTAGGAAATCCGAACCGCATCCTTTATTTCGGGCAGTTCCTTCTTACCGAACTCAGCAATGGGTGCCACGGTACTGGTCCAGATTTGGCGACTACTTCCGGTACCGGCCCAGTTTTCGAGCCGGTAGATGTTGTTAGCTTGGTGATGAAACCGGTCAAAGCTAAGCTCATCCTGTACCCAGAGTAAGATCAGTATACCAACGGCCAACCCAGCCGTTAGCCCAGTCATATTGATAAGCGAATAGAATCGGTTCTTGACCAGACTGCGCCAAGCAGTTCTGAAATAGTTGCGTAGCATAACAGGCGTGATTTAAAAGGTGGTCCGAAATCCCGGAGCAAACTGATTGTCTGATTTTACAAATCCCAACAGGGTCCGACGATTCGTCATGGCTCACTCCGACCGAAGTGATTTGACGGGGTTCATCAACGCAGCTTTGATGCTCTGGAAACTCACCGTCAACAAGGTAATAGCTAATGCTCCCACGCCGGAAAGGGCAAAAATCCACCAGCTTAGCTCCGTGCGGTAGCTGTACTTGGCTAGCCAGCCGTTCAGGAAATAGCCCGCAATGGGCATGGACAATAAACAGGCAATGACAACCAGCCCCAGGAAGTCCTTGGATAGTAATCCCCACAAACTGCCCACGCTGGCACCCAGCACTTTACGGATACCAATCTCTTTTGTCCGCTGCTCAGCCACGAACGAAGCCAGCCCGAACAAACCCAGGCAGGAGATGAAGATGGCCAGTACGGCAAACACCGACGCGAGCTTACCGACGCGTTCTTCGCTCGCGAATTTGGCTGCGTATTCCTGGTCAACGAATTGGTACTCGAAAGGCAGATTGGGGAAATTCTTTCTGAAAACTGCCTCGACAGTGGCAATGCCCTTGCTGGCACTCAGATCGGGATTGAGCCGGAGATTGTAATAGCTGGACATCGTGCCCTTGTCGAAGCCATACATTGCCTGCTTTACGGGTTCGTAGGGCGATTGCATAATCATGTCGTCGATGACACCGATAACCGTCAGCGGGTGCGACGGGTCTTTTTCGTCATCGTCCCGGAGGATGGTGCCGATGGGGTTCTTCAGCCCCATGTATTTCACGGCGGTTTTGTTCAGTAGTACGGCGTTGGAGTCCGAAGCGAATTCCCGAGAAAAGTCACGTCCGGCAATGATTTTCAGGCCGAGCGACTTGACGTAGTCGGGCGATACCGCCGTATAGGCCAGGTCTTCCTGAAAACCTTCGGGCTTGCCTTCCCATAAATAGCCCGACCGGTTGGAGTTGACCTGCGTGGTTGGGCTGCTGGCCGAGGACATCTCGACTGCCGCACCCGAATTGATGAATTCGTGCCGCATGAAGTCGTATTTCCCGATAAAATCAAATTCCGTCAGCGGTATCTGAATCAACCCGTCGCGGTTGTAGCCAATGGGTCGGTTTCGGGAATGTTGAAGCTGCCTGAACACAATAGTTGTGCCGATAATCAACACCACCGACACCGTAAATTGCACCACGACCAGCACCTTACGTGGCAGTGCGGCATACAGCCCCACCCGGAAGGTGCCTTTCAACACTTTGATGGGTTGAAAAGAAGAGAGGTACAGGGCGGGATAGCTGCCGGAAAGTAGGGCGGTGAGGCATACAAACAACAACGACGTTCCCCAGAAATAGCCGTTGGCCCAGGGGAAGTCTATTTTCTTGTCGGCCAGGGTGTTGAAAGCGGGTAGGGCCACCAGCACCAGCGTTACCGCCACTACGAATGCCAGCCCCACCATCAGAAACGATTCGCTTAGAAACTGGCTGATGAGTTGCGTCCGCACCGACCCCACCGACTTACGAATGCCTACTTCCTTGGCTCGCTTCTCCGAACGGGCGGTACTCAGGTTCATAAAGTTGATGCAGGCCAGCAGGAGTACGAATACCCCGATGATGCCAAACAGCCAGACGTTTTCGATGCGCCCGCCCGCTTGTACGCCATTCTCGAAAGAAGACCGTAGATGCCAGTCGTTCATCGGATGCAGGAATAGCGTCGGCTTATGCTGCACGTCGGAAGATGCTTTCATCTTGGTGTCCCTGATTTTGGCCGATACCTGCTCCATCGTGGTGTTATCGGCAATCTGGACAAATAGCTGCCAGGAGTTATCG
Organism: Spirosoma spitsbergense DSM 19989; assembly: GCF_000374085.1. Lineage (GTDB taxonomy): Bacteria > Bacteroidota > Bacteroidia > Cytophagales > Spirosomataceae > Spirosoma > Spirosoma spitsbergense. Next base: position 70,575 of record NZ_KB893581.1, read on the forward strand.
CTCCAGTTATTCGCCGAGTTTTTTACCCATTCCGTATTGTTTACATACTGTTCCCAAGTGGCTATGTAGGTCGTAGCACTGAAATCGTTGTTGGGGGGTACGTCGGCGTATACGCCGGTTACTTTCAGGTTGTACTTATTATTAAGCTTGACGATTTTGCCCAGTGCCTGCTCATCACCAAAGAGGGCCTGAGCCGTAGAAGCCGCCAATAGAATAGAATTGGGGTCTTCCAATCCATCCTTTCTTCCCGAAAGCATATCAAGACCCAGCATCTCAGGAGCGCCCTGCTGCATGAAATTACCCTGCTTTACCAGCTTCTTATCGTCGTGGGCCAGAATACTGCGAAACCGCCAGCTACTCATCACGATGTGCTTGAAATTTCCGGCGTATTCATTGCGCAGGGCCATTTCCAGTGCCCGGGGAACAGCGGATATAGTGCTGATTTCGCCGTTGAATGTTTGATTTTGCGTCACCTGGGCAATGCGGTCGTGGTTCTTATGATAGTGATCGAAGGTCAGTTCATCATGCACCCACAGGCCAATCAGTACAGCCACCGCCATACCGACGGCCAGCCCGCCAATGTTAATGAATGAATAGACTTTATTCCGGCTTAAATTCCGCCAGGCGATCTTGAGGTAGTTTCGTAGCATGATTGTTAGTTGTTTATTCACTTCGAAGTGATTTGACGGGATTCATCAGGGCGGCTTTGATGCTTTGGAAACTCACCGTCAGCAGCGCAATGCCCACTGCCAGCAAACCCGCCAGCGCAAATACCCACCAGTCGATTGAGATTTTGTAGGCAAAGCTCTGTAACCAGCGATTCATGGCGTACCAGGCCAGCGGACTGGCAATGATAATGGCGATGAGCACCAGCCTGAGAAAATCTTTCGACAACAGGGTTACGATACTGCCGACCGAAGCCCCCAGCACTTTCCGAACCCCAATTTCTTTAGTCCGTTGCTCAACGCTAAAGGAAACCAGGCCAAACAGACCCAGGCAGGAAATCAGGATGGCGATGAGGGTGAAGTAACGCACAATGGCCGACATCCGGCTCTCCGCCAGGTAGTTCTTCTGAAAATCGTCATCCAGAAAACTGTACTCAAACGGTTCGCCGGGATTAAGCTTCTGCCAAATAGTTTCGATGGTTTGTATCGTTGACTGAATGGCGCCGGCTTTGGCATGGGCTACTACGTAGTTATAACGGGGGCTGTCGTTTAGCGTAAAGGCATAGGGTGTAATAGGCAGGTGCAGGTCTTCGAAGTGAAAATCCCGGACCACCCCGACGATGGTGAATTCAGCGCGCTCCTCCCCCCGGTTTGTGAACGCTTTTTTGCCGATAGCCTCCTTCGCCGACCGGTACCCCATTGCTTTTGCTGCCTGCTCGTTCACGATAATACGCTGACTACTATCCGCCGGGAACGCCCGCGAAAACAGCCGACCGGCCACGGGCTTAATGGATAAGGTTGTCAGGTAATCCATATCGATCCGGTTGGTGCGCGTTCGGCTTGCTTCGGCCGGGGTTTGCCCCTCGCCGTAATAATTGCCGTCTTCCGGATTGAAAATTCCCGGATAATAGGCGGCTGCCCCCACCGACTGTATATGGGCCGTTTGGGTCAGGGCATTTTTCAGAGCGGTATAACTGGCTTTAGCCGCCGTACTACGCAGTGGAATAACCAGTTGCTGATCTTTGGAAAAGCCCAGATCGACCGAGCGCAGGTAATTCATTTGTCGGCCAATAACAACAGCCGCAATGATGAGTACCACCGATAAAGTAAACTGCACCACAACCAGCCCCTGTCGCAACGCAACAGCCGCCATAGAGTTCTTTATTTTACCCTTCAGTACCAGAACGGGTCGAAACGACGACAGGAAAAAAGCCGGGTAGCTACCGGCCAGCAAACCCGCCACCAGACTCAGCCCGAAAAAAGCACCAAACATTGTCAGGTTCTGTACGGGAGAAAACCGTAATGTTTTGCCGGACACCTGCTCAAACAGCGGAACCAGAAGAAACAGGAAGCCAAGAGCGAGGACAAAAGCGAAACAACTAAACAGCACCGATTCGCTCAGGAACTGCCGGATCAGCGCACTTTGCCGGGCACCCAGTACTTTCCGTACGCCCACCTCTCCCGACCGCCTGACCGACCGTGCCGTGCTGAGGTTCATGAAATTGATACAGGCAATCAATAAGGTAAATAGCGCAATGGACCCTAGTATATACAGGTAAGTCATACTACCCGTTGGCGTTACGTTATGCGTCAGATCAGCATTCAGATGAATGTCTTTTACTGCCGTCAGGAACTGTTTCTTATCGAAGGATGCAGCCTGCAAATCTTTCCGCATGTATTTTTCGATAAAGGCGGGAAATTTAGCTTCTATCTTTTCAGGATCCGTGCCGGGTACCAGCTTCAGGTAGGTGAAAAACAAATTGTTTCCCGCCATACCCGTCTGACTTTTCACGTATTGCGCCAGGGCGCCCCCGTCAAACGATATAAAAAAATTACCATCAATGTGCGACGGCACGGTACCGGGTCGAAACACGCCCCTAACGGTATAGTCCCCATTACCATTCGTGTTGCTTTCTACATGAACAACCCTGTTGATAGCCGATTGACTGCCGAATAATTTGTGGGCAACAGGCTCCGACAGAACGATAGCGTTAGGGCTATTCAGGGCTTGTTTCCCATTTCCCTCGATGAAGTTGTAGTTGAAAAACGAGAAGAAAGCAGAGTCCGCCAGGTAACCATTTGTTTCGTAAAAAACCGTTCGTTTGTCAGATCCCTCGTCCGTGCGAAGCAACGTTTTATCGTCGACGAAAAGGCCAGCTAACCGGGTCGTGCTACTGATTTCCGGGTATTCCAGTTTCAGCGCGTCGGCAAGCGGATAGGGTGACCCTGCCGTTTTTTCTTCGCCGTCGGGCTTCACGAATACAGTCCCTATCTGATAGAGTTGTTCAACGTCTTTGTGCTGCGTATCGTAGCTGAGTTCGTCGTAGATATACAAGCAAATGAGCATGCAACAGGAAAGTCCGGCCGCCAGTCCAACGATGTTGATAAACGAAAAAACCTTGTTATTGATAAGATTCCTATAGGCGATTTTCAGATAGTTGGTCAGCATGGCTAAGGGTATTCCGAAAAGTATATTCAGGAAAACAACCAAAGTCATGCCAGCAAAACAAAAGACTATCCATCAGACACTTACCTTGATTTATAAGCATTTTCCATGTCCGGAATCGTACATGTTAGTACGCATTCGGACAGTGGCCGTAAGCATTCAGGCGATTGACTCAGAGAATTATTCCTCCCCAAACCGCCCTGCTTCTCAATATCAATTCAGCACACAAAGTCCTGTAACCAGCGGTGCGTAACGTGTGGTACGCAACTGGTAGTGCGATGATAATGACAAGCAGTACCCATATCAGCAACGATTTCGATTGCAGCGTGATGATGCTACCTACACTTGCGCCCGGCATATCATAAACGCGGATTTCTTTAGTCCCGACCATACCTAACGGCAGACCATCAGTGGTGATAAGCGAATAGATTTTGTCCCGAATTACAGTATCTACATTATCGTCGATTTAGTATTCACTGGCGTGTGGGAGAAAGCACATAGATCCTACTGCGAACAAATTATCAGAAATAATTTAATGGGGAAGATTACAAATGCCGTGTTTACTTCGACTCTGTTAAAAGTCTTCCCTGTTGTTACTAATCAATTATTATAAAAAACAATTACTCATGCATATTACAAAATTACTTACTGGTTGCCTGTTGTTGTTTATCTTCAGCAGTTGCGAGAAAGATATTATTCCCGCCGATGGACCGCTGACCGGAAGTGATCGGGGCCTACGCACCACCGCCTGTTCAGAGTTCGCTTATACTGACTCCACTTTTTACCTTAGTAATAAGTTAACGAATTACATCGTAAAGCCTACAACAGCGCTGGCAGGTACTTATGGTGCCAAGCCCTACGGGCTTGTCATCGATCCGGCTACGGGTGCTATTAATATCAGCAAGAGTGAGACAGGGTTGACGTACACCGTTTTTTATGTTAAAACCGGTACGACCGACACCTGCACGCGCAACATAACAATTGCCGGTATTGATTTTGCCAATTCGTTGTATGTTCTGAGTCAAAACGATACGCTAGCTACTCCCACATTTAAAGGAGTTGCGCCATCCATGGTCGGCACCAACAGTTTAAATTTCGACGTAGTAACTGGGCTGGCGAACACTATGACTTTACAAAGTCAGGGCATCTCAATCAATTCCAAAACGGGCTCTGTTAATTTAAAGAAAACATTAAGCAGTGGAGTATTGGGGGTTAAACCCGCGAATGGAACCTCTGTTACCGTTCGGCTATATTACAAAATCAATGATACCAGTCAGGGCGCGCTCAACCACATTGACCTTCGCTTTACCTATTACAGCACGGTAAGCGACGTACCAGCCAGTTTACTGAAAAAAGTAGGTGTGACCACTACGCAATCGAGTGCTGGTGCACGGTCGGCTGCGGATGATGGGGGTGGTGCTAAACCCCGTCCGCCAGAGATTGTAATTGTAGGTTGATAATCTACGCTGGCACATAGTCCTGCGAGTTTTCTTCTATATTTGAAAACTCGTACTGCTATGAAGAGAAAGTTTACCCTTTTTTTTGCATTTGTCTTTAATTTACTAACATTCAATGCGTTAGCTCAGGAAGCATATAACGCTAACGGGGAATCTGATCTATACAAAGAGGCCTTGTTATTGTTCAATCAGCCAAATCCCAGCCCGCATACTGATAGTTTGGCACTGTACAAGTTTTTACGGGTTATTAAAGTTACCAGGGCAGAGCAAAAAAACGCACCCATTCTTTCTAACTGTTACGAAAAGGCCGGGGTAATAAAACAAACCTACGGTTTCCAGCGGCAGGCAATAGAACTCTACAAGAAAGCTATTGCCTGCCGTTCGGCGTATAATCTTCCTGACTCACTCCACTTTAAACCCTACCTCTATTGTGGGTCAGCCTGCTTCGTTCTGAATCTCTTCGACTCCTCCTTATATTATCTTAATAAAGCAGAAGCCATTTTACTTAAATTCCCCGCTCAGCAGGGATCTCAACGTTTATACAATTCATTTGGCGCGCTATATTATGAATCCGGAAATTATTCGCAGAGCATCAATTATTTCCGGAAGGCAGTTCAGTTGAATCTACGAAACAATCACCCTGAAAAAAAAGGATTAACATATAGCTATAAGAGTAATATTGCGTCGGCTCTTCGCCGACTGGGAGACTACAGTTCGGCTGTCTCCATGTATAAGAGCCTGATTCCACTCACCATAAACATCAATGAAGTATTCATCAATTTAGGAGCAATTTATCTGGAGAAAAATCAACCCGATAGTGCGTTTTATTACTTATCAAAAGTCAGGGATGCAGAGGGGAATAACCGTGTTATTTTAGAGAATACACTCGGGAATGTTTATCTACAGAAAAATCAGTTAAAAGAGGCTTCGTCTCATTTAAATAGAGCACTTAGCTTTTACAAAAAAGATCAGCAACAAAATAACTCACCCAGAAAAAATAAATACGTCGGCATAACTTATAAACTATTGGCTGATATAGCCTATCGGCAGAATAATATAGTAACGGCGTTAGGCTATTATCATCAATCGATTATCCAACTGGATTATGCTTTTAATGATTCGGTAATTTATCATAATCCTTCTACGGCTGCGGGTGGGTTTCGTAATTACGCTTTATTTGAAAGTTTAGCGGCAAAAGCAACTTGTATGAGGAAGCTATACGCAGTAAAACCTACAGATCAGCATCGGGAAATTACCATTAATACCTATCAGGCTTCACTAAGATTAGCTGACTATATCGAAAAATCATTCGATATGGAAGACGCCCAACTTTTTATTGTCCAGAAAATATTTCCTGTTTATCAGGAAGCCGTTACGTTTATGATTCATTCGTTTGAGGAAACGAAAAAAGAAACGTACCTGGAAGAAGCCTTTCGGTTAGCCGAAAAAAGTAAGGCAATTTCTCTTCATATTAATTTAAAGGAAAACGAGATAAAACTGTCAGCAAACATTCCAGATTCCTTACTCAAAAAAGAACGGGATCTGAAGTTTAATCTATCGCGCCTGCTGATAAAAATTGAGAAGTCGGTTACCCACCAGCAGCTATCCACATTGACTGCAGAAATGGAGGAGAATGAACTGGCCTTATCCCGACTGGCCAACAAACTCCTCGATTATCCTGATTACCGTCGTAAAAAATTCAGTTTTGATCGTATTGATGTCCCCTATCTGAGAAAAAACCTGCTCAGGCAAAACAGAGCTATCCTCTCCTATTTTCAGACCGGCGAAACAGTGTATTGTTTTGTACTGACTCAGGATGGAATTCATTATTACACAGCACCCAGAGACAGGGCTTACCGTATGGCCCTGCGTACCCTCAACGCCCAGCTGCGCAACCTGACGCCCGGACTACCCTATCAGGGGTATGACAACGCCCGCTTTCTGTACAATCGGTTGGTTGGCCCCGCTGAACGCGAACTACGGACGGTATCTTCGCTAATTATTATTCCGCACAATGAGCTAAGCCTGCTTCCCTTCGACATTTTAACAGACAACAATAAAACGTATCTGCTCGAAAAGTTTGACATAACGTATCAATACGCAGCTTCTTTTTTACAGGATGAAGAAAAAGGCAAAATCAATCTTAAACGCATGTTAGCCATGGCTCCTTTTGATTTAATCGGGAAAGCCAATAATCCGGAATTTGCCTTTCTACCGGCCTCAGATGCTGAAATAAGTGATCTGGACGGTATAAAGTTAAAGTCTGAGGAAGCTACCAAAGCGAATTTTTTAAAATACGCCAGCAGATCTTCCGCTATTCATTTGGCAACGCACGCAGTACCCGATAATAATAACCCATCCCAGTCTTATATCGCATTTTACGCCGATACGAAGGACGAAAGTAAATTATATGCGCATGAATTACGTAACGAGACATTATCTGGTGTGCACCTTATCTTTCTTAGTGCCTGCGAGACAGCTACTGGCAAACTTATTAGTGGTGAAGGAGTAATGAGTTTATCAAGAGCCTTCTCCGCTGCGGGATGTTCTAATGTGGTTACTTCACTCTGGAGAGCCGAGGACAACGCTACCGCTTTCATTAGCAGTAGATTTTACACTTACGTAAAACAAGGCAACAATTTTCCTGAGGCCTTACGAAAAGCTAAGCTCAGCCTGTTGCATGATGGACGGTATGCCCAGTTTCATGCGCCCCAGTACTGGTCTCACTTAGTGTTTGTTGGAATACCCGATGAGACAATGGCTATTCCGACTTACTGGTTTTGGATCGGTTATACGTTAGTAATCAGCTTTATAGGAATTTCCTGGTGGCGCTACAAAAGCGGTCAGTGAACAGGCCCGGATGGATTTCATTACCCACTCACGTTGAAAGATAGCCACTGAGCAATCTCATTTTTTGAAGTAAAAAATCCCTGACCAGCAGCTAGGCAGGGATTTTTAATGCGGAAAGTAGATAAAATCAGGCCTGATAATCACTGAACAGCAATAGCTCCTGACCAATTTTTCGGTTGATCTCTTTGAGTAATCGTGCGTGCGTTACCAATCTGCCTGCTCGTGATGAAGTGCCATAGTTGTCGGTGTACTGAGAGCCTTGCGGTGAATTATTAATATCGGCCATCAGTATTTCCAGTACATGATTCATGTGTTGACGCAACTTGTTTAAACTACGTATACGGCCTGACTTCTCTACAGACGAAGCTACTGTCGAATCTGCATACCTATTGCAATTCCTGTCCCGTAAAATCGCATTGATTTTACCATGGTAACAGTGGAATTCCTCGGTTGCCTGTATCCATTCCAAAATAGTCGTATTAACTTCTGAGGTTGTCGTAACGTGTTTCGATGAGATACTTTTCATAGTACAGGTTCTTAAAGTGTTGAATAATTGGCGACACTCGTGCCATAACGTCAAGGACGAGTATCGTATCGTCCAGTTCAAGTAGTATTCTGTTGTTCACTAACTCTACTGAGGCAGCGATTTTTGCTGGTAATGTACATAAGTCGAAGTAACGCGTCAAAATGTAATCGGCAGGCAGCGATTTTTTTTAAAATAGCACTGCCTACCGGTTTTACTTACCAGAATCAGGGACTTCTTTCAGACGAAGTACGTTCAGCTTCACAAGATCGAGCTCCGTTACCGATTCGCTGAATAAATGTTGGGGTGCGTCGTGAATAGACTTAAAGAGGGAATAGGATTCGTTTAACCTGCCTGCACCCAGGTATGCCAGAGCAAGGTAATAGTCTGTTTCTTCCCTGAAATAAACCTCTTTTTGGTACTTATTAACTGCCCGAAGTTCAGTAAACCGGCTGATAGCCTGAACGTATTCATGTTGCTGTAAACAGGCTACTCCTGTCAGAAAATAGTCAATTGGTGCTTTAATGGATAAGGTGTTAAACTGTCGGATAACGGATCCGTAGTTCTCCGACAGATACGCTGAACGTAGGGGAGACAATTGGTCGGCACTACCGCGCACGGTAAGCAATCGATAGGAAATAAATTTATTGGTATAAACCTGGGATTTATCCAGGGCCGCGTACTGGTAGCTACCATACCCAAACAGGGCAATCAAAACGCTGGCCGCAATACGAAGCGCCCATGAGTAATCCCGGCGAACGGGCATGGGCCGTATAACATCCTGGTCATAATCCTGACCAGGATCGGCTCTGATTTCGTCTATGTATTGTTGATGAAGGCCTTTAACTTTAATTGTCAGGGCCCTGTACCGGATGGCTTCACGAGAAATAACAACGCTGTCGAGCAGCCGTTGTAAATCAGCATCCTGCTGCAGGTCTTTCTCCAGTTGCGCTATCTGATCCGGAACTAATTGGTTATCGATGTACTGGTCGAGAAGCTCGATGGTTTCCATATTATTTTGATCGTTGTAAGGCTGATTTGACGTTGTTAATTATGGTGGGCGATTGTTGGATAATGTCGGTTAGTTCTTTGAGGCATTTGTATTTTCTGTTTCGAAGAACCTGTTCGTTTTCGTAACTGGTTTGTTTTAAAATTTCTTTCATCGATAAGTTTTCGTAGTAAAAGAGTGTTAAAATCTGTTTACATTTCTCTCCCATCCGTTCGAAAAGTTCAACGATAAGCACCTGAGCCTCTTTATAAATCAGGAAGTCTGATACATCTTCCTCTTCCTTCTCTCTGCTTGCCTCAAAAAACCCATTTCTTTTAGAATCACTATTTCGCTTTCGCAACTCCGAAATCCAGAGATTCCGGGTAAGGGTATACAAGAAAGAGCGGACACTGGCTTCATTTCTGTACCGCTGTGTTTGAACGATATCAATAAACACGACCAGAACTTCCTGAATAATATCTTCAGCATCCATCTCGTTTCCACTGTTTGTTAGTACAAAATTCTCTAACATACGGTAGTAACTCCGATAGATAAATCCAACAGCATTATCAATATTAGTCCCTGTTTTTATAGCCGTGATTAATTCAGCATCGGAGAAATTTTTAACTGTCTGCACAATGATTAACGTTTGTAAGTCGAAGCAGAAGAATAAATTGTAACCCGTAATTAATAAAAAAATAAAAAATACCTAAGCTGACTGACGTAGGCACTGATAAATACCATCAACTCAAGGGCAGGCATCCCTTGGTAAGTCCTTACTCATTACCTTTTTCATTTACCTTATACAGTAACTGGTCAAACAATTTTATGTCGTTAATTTCAAGGTCAAAAGCCTTTAAATTCTATCCCATTACTTAACTGGCACCCGTATTGCTTTTGTTGACCGTATGGAATATTGAGCCTATTGATTGAACAGGGCTTTCTTGTTCAGATACGGTAAACCGTTGCGGGACAATACCGTATGAAATCGCTGTAGAAGAGCCGTTGTACTACCTCTGAATTCCAGGAACCTGTCTAAAAACCCGATGAACATAGAAAAAGGCATCCGATAAAACGGGAATTTTGTAGTGACCAAACCGCAAAACCTCTCCCTATCAGATGCCTGAGCACAAAACTAACCAGAATGCTCACAAAAAGTATTCCACCTAACACGCTAACCAACCGCACCGGCGACCCGGAATAGAAGCGGCTCAAACCCTCTTACCAACTCCCCAGAAGCAACCTGACGGGCCAGGCCATACCACGCTTGCTTTTGGGGAGGTCATCCGTGTCATACGCAGGGATGTTCCCAGGTCTTGTTGCCCAATGACTATCCCTATCACATGAGCCTCATATCACAGCTACAACTATAGAGCAAGGAATGTTTCTGGGAGTAGATTTACGTCAGATTAGTCAGGAAAGTACGCAAAAGGTGGCTTACGGTTACTCGATTGATGGCTTCGGCCATCTGGTCCCAGACCATTGAGACGACTTAAGTGGGTGGCCTCGAGCGGGTACGTGGACCTATTATTCCTAACTATTTTGCCGGGCTGCCATTACGGGTGAGCCGTGAGTATTTGGACGATATGCTACTCAGTTCGCAAACTCTTCACCGGATTCATCAGGGCGGTCTTTACGACCTGTAAACTCACAACCAGGCCCGTTAGTATTGCCAGTATAAAACCGACACCTACGAAGGGGGGCCAGTCGATTTGGGTGTGATAGGCGTAGTCGGCCAGCCAGTTTGAAACAACCCAGTAGGTAAGTGGACACGCTATAATGTTGGTGATGAGTAACACCCAGCCGTACTCTTTCAGGAATAACCCTATAATGCCAGGCACCGATGCGCCAAGTACTTTACGAATACCGACCTCCTTGGTCCGACGGGCTACACTCAACGAAACCAGCCCGAAGATACCAAGTAGCACGACCAGCAACGCCAGGGCAGTAGCTACATAGGCAGCTTTCTCCAACTGTAATTCGGTGCGGTATAATTTCTGGAGCGTTTGGTCCATAAACGTATAGTCGAAGGGGGCATCGGGAAACAGTATTGTCCATTTCTTTTGAATGGCTTCTAGGCTACGACTGATGTTTCCGGGGTGTATTTTAAAAGACAGGTAGCGGTAAATGGGAACCCCTTTCACGGAAAAAAACACCATCGGCTGAATCGCCTGCTGCATAGAGTTAAAATGAAAATTCCGCGTGATACCGGCAATGGTAAAAAGCCGGGGGTCGCCTATCGCTCGTATCTGCCTTCCGATAGCCTCGTGCGGTTTTTTATAGCCCATTGCCCGAACCGCTTTTTCGTTCATAACCACACTCAGCGAGTCCAGACCACGACTATCGAAAAAACGGCCTTCGACCAGACCAATCTGATAGGTTCTCAGGTAATGCTCATCCACAACCAGGGCTTGCATAGCAACGGCCTGTGTAGAATCAGTACCATTTTTATAGACCATCGGTTGCCCACCGTTGTTGCCATTCGGAATCTCGTGCGAAAGACTGATACTGGCGACCTCGGGCATAGCAGCGAAGATCTGACGCACACTTTCCAGCTTCCGAACGCCAGCCGGGGACCAATCGCGGGGTACCTGCGACGAAACTACATACGCCTGGTTATAGCCCAACTCCTGACCAAAAAAATAATGTACCTGTTGCGTAATGAGGGCTGCAATGATAAGTACAACCGCAGCAATCAGAAATTGAAACCCGACCAGGAACTGGCGAAGACGTATTTTCTGGTTTACGGACTGAAGTTTACTCTTCATAGCATCGAGCACGTTCTGCGACGACAACAAAAAAGCCGGGTACATACCGGCCAGCAAACCAACAAGACCCGCAATGACCAAGGGAATAAACAGGGCGCTGGTTGGCAACGATACCAGTGGCAATAGCGATTTCCCGACAACCTGCTCAAAGGAGGGTTTTGCTATCGGATAGATACCTAAGGAAAACAATGTAGCGCTACCTGACAGGAGCAGTGATTCAGTCAGAAACTGCATGATAAGCTGTTTTCGGGGACTGCCCAGTACTTTCCGGACACCAATTTCCCGCAGCCGGGTGGTAGACAGGCTGACAGAGAGGTTGACAAAATTGACAATCGCCATCAGCAAAATAAACAGCCCTGCCAATGATAGCGTAAATAACATTCGGTTCACCAGACCATTCTCTTTTTGACGGTAATAATCCGTCAGGGCTATGGGTTCAACCCGCAGATTTTGCCGAATGAGTGGGCTGGTGTTCTGGTCGATCAGTCGCTGAATAGGCTCTTTTAACTGAGCCGGCGAAATACCTTCATTTAGTTCGATACAGGAAGGCAAAACCCCGTTTTGCCACGAATCGAAATCACTCCTGTTGAAAAAAGTATAGGTATTAGTAGGGATAAAAAAGGTATTCCTGATTGTGGTATTGATCTGCGTAACCGAATTTTCTGCTATGTCTTTTAGTACGGCTGTAATAGTGAACGGATGGTTTCCCCCGGAAAAATTCTGAATGTCAACTGTTTGACCAACCACATCTGTCCGGCCAAAATAGATGAGAGCTTTTTCGGCAGAAATGACCACCGAAAAAGGGCGTTCTAAAGCCGCCTGGGCATTGCCATGCAGCGTTTCAAAACCGTACATGGAAAGTAGTGTGTTGTCGCCTAGCTGGATACCTTCCCGGAAACGTTTGTTCCCGTTGGAAATCACGGATGTCAGTCCATCCCACCGATAATAGTTGGCAATCAAGGTTGGGTATTCCTCTTTCAGACGTTTGGCCAGCGGAGCCAGGGTAGTAATTTCCTGCCCCATGTTTGGGTTCTTCCAATGGCTAAGAAGTATATATTGCTGCCCGGCATGTCGCAGCGTTCGGTTTACCTGAAATTCACCCCAGACGTAGCTGCCAATCAACAGCGCAAACGTGATACCAACGGCCAGACCAGCAATGTTGAGAAAAGAGTAAAAAGCACGTTTTTGTAAATTCCTGACTGCGATTTTAAGGTAATTCTGAAACATAGGGCGTGCTTTTCGATGATGAACCGTGCCGTGAAGGTATCCAGCACAGCGCTTCGTTCGAGTTGTATTCAGGCTGAACGCCCGTTAAAAAACGTTAATCGCTACGTATCGCCACCAGGCGGGTGTTCGCTTAACATTTTTTAACGATTCAGGAATACAGTAACCTAATAATCAAAGAGTTGAAGAAAGTATTTACAAGAAGAATAAACAAAGGTTATCATTTACAAGACACCACTTTATCCAATACGCTGGAACTGGATTCACTAGCTGAGCACCGACTGCTATTTATCCTGAATCATCGTGAGTCGACTATTTTTTGAAGCCTGATGGCAATGCACGAACAAAATAGAGCTGGAGGGAAATGTTTTTAAACAAACATGAACCCGGTCCGTTTATAGATGCTAGTAACATCTACCTGTTGGTAGGTATACATTCACTAAAACAAACGTTCATTATGAAAAACGCACTGATTGCTGCATCCATCTGCGCTGCACTCGCCTTTACCCAAACCGGATTTGCTCAGGCTGTACAGGAAGGAAAAGCCGCAAAAAAAGAAATGAAAGCTGAGAAAAAAGTAGCAAAAGCAAAGGAGCTAAAATCCAACGCAGCTACGCATAAAGGATTGGAGGTGAAAGGCATTTCGGACCCCAAAACCAGAATGGCTAAAGCTGAAAAGAAAATGGATAAGGCCGAAAAGAAAGAAATAAAGGCCGATTCGAAGGAAATAAAAGCCATTGCTAAAGCTAAAAAGAAGAAAGCAGCCGGAGTTAACTAATAGTAGTTAGCGCATCTCTATACCCAATTCATTGGGTATAGAGATGCGTTTATCAAGGTTTTAGGCCGATTATTTTTCCGGCTGTATGCTACAAATTCCGGGTATATGACTCAGCCTGGAAGTTTAGTGGAAAATCTACAGGAGCAAGGACTCCCCCCTTTCCTATTCCATTAATTCTGTATTTCGAAGAGGCTGATTCAGCGTCACTCTAGGGAGCCATTTCAATTCCAGGCCAACACCCGAATGCGTACTGATTCTGCTACACATCTACCCTTCCATTTGTCCATTACTCCGTACAGAACCAATCGCTTGCTGTACCGTTGCATAGTTTCAACGAAGATCCCGCCCATAGTTGCTTAATTCTACCGAGACGCTCCTAACCTCACACCGCTGCGCCGGAGCATCGGGCTGCTTCTCCTCTATCATCGATTTAAAACGCAGACAATAAGTCGCGCACTTGACTGGTGGGTTCGTTATGGCTTGTCAGGTAACCCAAAAATGCCTGCTCCACCGCCTGCCAATCGTGTTCAGGCTACCCCAGCAACCGACATACTTGCCGACTATAGTAACGAGTTCCTTAAATGAGGACCATTATAGAAAAAAGATTGAGCGACTAAAAAGTACCAGCTACGGGACCGACAATCAATTAGCATTCAGTCATATAACTATAAATACGGCAGATTTCAACGTGGTTCGTTGGTAAAAACTAGGCTTTTATCAAGTCAGAATATCTATTGGTTGATTTCAATACTTTTCTACACAATCACTCCATATTTTTCCTACAAGAACCATCATTATATGACCATGAGCCGGGTAAAGTGCGAATTAAAAAAATTCAGGTAAAAGTGGTTACCTCAGACTAATTGGAATCATTAATTGCTGTATGCTCCACTTTTCTACTTCTATCCATGCCTGTTTCATTACCAGACTGTGTTTTTGTGGTCACCACCAACCAACGATACCAGAAGATCGCCAAAGGTGATATTCTGTATGTTCAGGCCGAGGGTAGTTGGGTTGATATCGTAACGGCCGATAAAACCTACCGCCTGTCTACTAACCTCGGCCAGGTGGAGCCGCAGTTAGATGCTAATTCCTTTAGCCGGGTATCACGCAAGCATATTGTCAATTTACACCATATAACAGCTATTCAGGGTGGGCAGCTTTTTATTGGGGAGGTTGCCGTACTGATTGGTAAACAGTATCGCGAACCCCTGCTGAGCCAATTACCCATTCTACGAACTAAAATGAACCGGCTTGGCCGAACCATTCATACGCCAATAATCGAATAGTTCTCAATAAACTAAAACGAACGAATCACCACCTTACCTGAGCGATTAAAACTAACTATAGACATGAAAACACTACTTCTATTCGCACTGCTTGCTACGGCATCAACGGGTGGCTACGCCCAAACGGCTCCAGCCAAAGCCCCGGCCAGAAAACCGGTAAAAAAGGCAGCCCAATCACCTCCGACTTCCACGAATAAACTTTTACCGTCATCCACGTCCAGTCCGGCCAGAACTACTACCCCGACAAGAACCGCTGCAAGTCCATCCCCATCTTCCCCTTCGACTTCCCCCGCCCGTCCGAACTCGTCGGCCCTGCCTGCTCCTGTTCCAGTCGCTGCTCCTTCTCCGGCTCCTGTAGTTACACAACAGCGGACGAACACGGGTCGTAGCAGAGGGCGTTCCGTCAGTTCAGGTGGACTAGGTTTTCGTGAAGGAGATAAACTACTGAACATCGGTGTTGGTCTATCCTCTTATTACTATGGCCATCCCATTGGCCTTTCGTACGAAGTTGGTATCACAGAGGATATTAGCGTTGGCGGCCAGCTCGATTATAACTCAGGCAGTTATGATGATTATTACGGTTATAATTACCGGTATCGCTATTCGGCTTATTACCTGGGAGCAAGAGGTTCTTATCACTTCAACCGGGTTTTAAATATTAATGAGAATAAGATAGACTTATATGCAGGACTTGGGCTGGGGTACAGGAGCTTTAAGTGGAATGACAGCTACTACGGGTCCGGCTATGGCTATAGTTACGGTAGCGGCCTTTTTCTAAACTACTTCATTGGCGGTAAGTATTATTTTACCAATAAAGTAGGCGCATTTCTGGAACTCGGCTACACAGGTTTATCATCGTCGCGGGTTGGTTTAGCTGTAAAATTTTAATCGGATCTAAAGGCATGAAAACTGCAAAAATTTTAGCTTCCAGCGTAATAGTGCTACTTGTCTTCTGGCACACCGCAGTAGCATTATCATCTAAACTTAGTGTTTGCGGACCATTTCTGGCAAAACCAGCCAAACCTGGTTACGCATGGGTAAATACAAACAATAGCGACGCACGCTTTTTCTGGCAAAGCACCGATCTTGCGTGGCAGGCAGGTATTGCCCATCCCGAATATAGTGCCGAAACAACCGGAACCGAAGGCGTCTGGGCCCCCTTACCCGGTTATTCCTTCGTTGACCAGTCGAAAGACTTACAAACCGTCTGGAAAGCAGGCTTAATCCATCCAGACTATAAGGCTTGGTCTGACGACGTAGAGGGCATGTGGATACCCGTTACTGGGTACAAGTTCATTTATGAAGGCGATACGTTTGTAGAATCGGTCTGGGACCCTAACAAACGATACGATGATTTAAAAGTCATGTCTTTGACCGAACAAGACCGTTATCAGCCTTACCCCGGCTATACATTCAGCAATCCGGGGCAGTCCCTGGATGTAGTCTGGACACCCGGTACAATAAACCCCGATAATTCGCAACTCATCGCTGGTACGAAAGAAGGCACCTGGAATGTAAATTCTAATCGTGTCGCTAGTCGGTCTGGCGGCCGTCGCAGAAACAATAACGGCCTCTGGTTTCTGGGAGGTGTTGCTACTGGCGTTATATTGCGAAGTGTAATTCGTTGATTTGCTATGTAACCTGTAGACTCCCCATCGCCATTTTAGTCCTTCGTTTCAATTAATTACCCGGAGCAAGTCCGAGGCAACTATTGATTTGAAATGAAGGAAACGGCACTATCGCGATATCAGGGTTGAAAGCCTGATATCGCGATAGTGCCGTTTCAACTAGTTCCCCCAATCAGGTTGAGCGCAACGCCCGCCGGATCACTTCTTCTACAGTCAGAGCAGGGTCAGCCTGTAGGGCGTCACTAACACTTTTCTCAGCCGTTGCTTTGGGGAAACCTAAAGCCATCAGAGCAGCCAGGGATTCATCCCAAACCACGTTGCTGGCCGGTTGCTGTTTGTAGGTTGGGCCACCCGTAACCACGCCCGCCCGCTTCATCTTGTCGCGGAGTTCGAGGATGATGCGTTGTGCAGTTTTAGCACCGATACCTTTGATAGCCTGCACCGCCCGAACGTTTTCGCCCAGGATAGCAAGACGCAAATCGCCGGGTTGCATGGCAGAGAGCATTCCCAGAGCGGTATTGGGTCCTACGCCGGAAACACCAATCAAATCCAGAAAAAGCGATTTCTCATCGGCGTTGGCAAAGCCGTACAGCAACTGATTATCCTCCCGGAAAAGATGATGGATAAAAAGTTTTATCCGGTCACCACCGCCGGGCAGAATGGAGTATGTCTGTAGTGAAATGTGAACCATATAACCCACTCCATTTACGTCAATAATAATGTGTGTAGGTTCTTTGTAGGATAAAACCCCATCTAAATAAGCAATCATTCGTTGGTTTGAAAGGCTTGTCAATAAGCCTGTTGTGTGTAAGTAAAGATACGAAAAACCCACGACTTTTTTCCGTAAAGTGTGGGTTCCGTTTTATATGAATATCTGGTTAATCTAGGCGGTCATTGATCAGGATATCACTAGCCAACAATCAATTTCTGCCCCGGGCGGAGTTCATCGCTTTTGATATGGTTCATCTTCTTAAGCTGTTCGATGGTCAGATCATACCGGCGAACGATGTTCCAGAGTGTATCACCACGCTGCACCTGATGATAGCGCGGTTTGTATTGTTTGGCCTTTACCGCAACTTCCTTCTTTTTGGTCGTTTGTTCTTTACGCTCATTCGCCAGCCGTTCGGACCGGGCTTCGGCCTCTCCCCCAATAACCAGTTCCTGTCCCGGCTGAATGGTCGTGGAACTTAATTGATTCCACCGTTTGAGATCGTTCATATCAACCTCATAGCGGTCGGCAATATCGCCGAGGTTATCTCCTTTTCTGACCGTGTACGTTTGCCAGCGGGAGGACTTGCGGCTCACGACCGGTCTGACTTCCTCTTCGTCATCGTTGTTATCGGTATCCGATGAGGCCAGAATCGCTTCTTCCATTCGTGCATTGGCCAACGGGTTCTGGTTAAGCGACGTCCACACACCCATCGAATCGATCCCGTAGCGAACATCTTCGGCATGGGCCAGCAGAACATGCTCCATTTGATAGGGTAGCCGACTGGCCGAATCCATGATGGCCCGGCGATTGGTCGCAAAGTAATTATACTGCTGACGGGGAATTCGCAAAGGATACCGGTTTATGTAATCAGGCAGAATAGTGGTTGTAATGGCCGGGTTCATTTTCTTCAGATCGGCCAGTGGCATTGTACTGTGTTTGGCAAACGTTTCGAGGTTGAAGTAGCCCGTTATCTGAATGGTGTCGTGCGGAATGGGGTACTCATATTTTTGGGCCACGATGTCGTGTTCGTTCGCATAGTTCATCATGTAAGTGAACGTAACGAACAGCGGCACATAGCCACGGGTTTCCTTGGGGAGAGCATCGTAAATGGTATAGAATGAATCTCCTCCAGTACGACGCATGGCCCGTTTTACGGCACCCGGTCCGCAGTTGTAAGCGGCCATAGCCAGTTCCCAGTCTTCAAAAATGTTGTACAAATCCCGCAGGTATTTACAGGCGGCTTCGGTGGCTTTTACCGGGTCCATCCGCTCGTCAATGTAGTCATCCTGATACAGGTGTAACTCGCGTCCGGTACCGGGCATAAACTGCCAGAGCCCACCGGCCCCCGACCGGGAAACAGCCCGTGGCTCCAGAGCCGACTCGACAATGGACAGGTATTTCAATTCATCAGGTAAGCCATATTCTTTTAGGAATCGCTCGTATAGTGGAAAGAAGAGGGGTATACGCTCCAGCATGGTTTGGGCGTAAGCAGGTCGACGAAAAACGAAGAGGTCGATATAGCCCTGAACAGCCGTATGGTAATTCAGCGGAATGGTTTTCTGCAGTTTTACCAGTCGCTCGCGAATTAAACTATCAGGAACACTGGTCACCAATACCACCGTATCCTTACTAACAATTGTAGTGTCCTTTTGAATCGTAGTCTCGGCGCGGGATACAGTTACCATTCCCACTACCACACTCATCAGCCCCAATGTAAACAGGCTACGGTTCAGGTAAGTCATACTAAATTATGGGTTTATGTACGATTTTATAATCATGCTATCCGCCTTCCTCCTTGTGGTGCGTCACGACAACTGCTGCAATAACTTTGCCATAGCAACAAGTTTTCCTTCGGCAAAAGCCGGAGCCATAAGTTGCAATCCAATGGGCAAACCATTGGAGTCGGTCCCATTGGGAATCGATAGGGCCGGGTATCCTATTACATTAGCCTGTACCGTAAAAATGTCAGCCAGGTACATTTGTAGCGGGTCGTCGGTTTTCTCCCCCAGCAGAAACGCCGTTGTGGGCGTAGTAGGCGAGAGTAAAAAATCATACTGCTCAAACAGGCGTTCGGCTTCGTCCCGAATTAATCGTCGTACCTGCTGCGCTTTCGTGTAATACGCATCGTAGTAGCTGGCACTCAGTACAAACGTACCCAGCAAAATCCGCCGACGTACCTCCTTTCCAAACCCTTCTGTGCGGCTTTTTTTGTACAACGACAAAAGATCCATTACCGGTGTATCATTCGATGGTTTACTTCTGTACCCATACCGTACGCCATCAAAACGAGACAGATTAGATGAGGCTTCGGCAGTAGTTAGAATGTAGTATGTTGGCAATAGATAATCTAAAAGGGAAATATCAACGGGTTCTACCACATGCCCTGCTGCTTTGAGGGCATCTATTTTGCGCTGGGTAGCTTCCCGGATGGATTTATCGACGCCCTCACTTGCCACGCCATCCTGTAAATAAGCAATTCGAAGGGGGGTGTCTGGCAGCATACTTTTTGAATAAACCGCAACGGATTGGCTTGATAC
This sequence comes from Spirosoma spitsbergense DSM 19989, assembly GCF_000374085.1. GTDB lineage: Bacteria > Bacteroidota > Bacteroidia > Cytophagales > Spirosomataceae > Spirosoma > Spirosoma spitsbergense. The sequence goes on from NZ_KB893581.1 coordinate 90,440, forward strand.
AGTGCTGTCGAATTCATCGGGACCAGCCATGATTTCGAGCAGCAGAGCAGCATCATCGACCGTGTTGGCAATGGGTCCAATGCAATCGAAGGAAGAGGCATAGGCAATCAAACCCCAGCGGCTGATACGCCCGTAGGTAGGTTTCAGTCCTACTACACCACAGAAAGCGGCTGGCTGCCGAACAGACCCGCCCGTATCGGAACCAATACTGGCCAGACAAAGCCCTGCCTGTACTGCCACTGCCGACCCACCACTCGAACCGCCGGGTACCCGGCTCGTATCGGCAGCGTTCCGAACAGGTCCGAATGATGAGTTTTCATTGGACGAGCCCATGGCAAACTCGTCGCAGTTTTGACGGCCAATAATAATGACATCCTCCTCCAGCAGTCGTTGCACAGCGGTAGCTGTATACTGGGCAGTGAAGGTATCCAATATTTTACTTCCGGCCCGAACGCTGTGCCCGGCGTAACTCAATACGTCTTTCAGGCCAATGACCATACCCCCCAACCGCCCGGCCGTGCCGGACGCCAGTTTTTGGTCGATGATATCTGCCTGCGTCAGGCTTTCATCGGCATAAACTTCCGTAAAAACATTAAGATGTTGATTTTCCCGGATTCGGGCGAGGTATTGCTCCACCAACAGGCGGCAGGTGATAATGCCTGCTTTGAGATCAGACTGAATGGAAGTATAGCTACGGTAAGGAGACACAAGGCAAAAATTTATGGTTTGTAGTTTATCGTTTGTAATTTATGGTTAGCTAACGCATCAGCCAACTATAAACCATAAACCGTAAACTATAGACCATGTACCATAAACTAATAAAAACAGACAATCAGGCGGCTCTGAATAGAACCGCCTGATTGTCTGCTGACTATCATTTATATTACTTGTCTTCTTTCAGGCTATCCTCAATGTTCTCGCGAACATCTTTGGTAGCATCTTTAAACTCTTTAATGCCTTTACCCAGGCCACGTGCCAGTTCAGGGATTTTCTTAGCGCCGAACAGCAGGAGCAGGGCGAGGAAAATGAGGATCATTTCCTGGCCGCCCAAACCCATAATTGCAAAAATGGTTGCCGAAATCATATCTTCTGTGATTTGAATGTATGCAAAATTAACAAAACTCTCTTGTACAATCTATTAAACCTTAGTGAAACTTACGCACTAACCAGCCCTTTAGTTTTAGGTCTATCCGTTAAAGTTTCTAAACTTCGCTTCGGGACCACCGCCGTTCTTCTATAATGGAAACAACTCCTAAGCGGTAAAAATCAAAGCAAAAAAAGGTAGAAATCAACCAATTTTTATGGTTTCCATCCGTTTGGGAGCTGTCTGATGTTGGCTAGCCATAGAATATTCCCATTGCCGGAATTTCTCAATATCATCCTTTATACCACTAAATAACCACAACATCAGGGCAATATCATCACTAAGGCCCACTATGGGTAAAAAGTCAGGTAAAATATCGATAGGTGACACAAAATAGATCAATACCGCAATAATCCGGAGCAGTGTTTTCCAGGGCAATTCCCTATATTCTCCAGATGCATATGCTCTCACCAAACGTGACACAACGCCTAACTGGTCCCGAAATGTAGCAAAATTGGCACCCGATAAGCTACCACTTTTAGCCAGCGCTTCCCGAACTAATTCAAAGAGGCTTCGTTTATCGCGGGCATAACGAGCAGCCCCCGCATTCGCTTTCTTGAAGAAAATTGAGGACAAAATTCGCGTTATCAGACTTTTGTTTTTCATTGAATTTATCGGCTGACAGACTACTTAACGTTCCACTAAAGTAGTCAGGAGTCACTATCTAACCGTTTATCTGCTACTTAATGGATAAACTATTAATCAACCCCATAAGTTTTATTCTGGCTAGATTGGTTTGTCTTAAATGAGGGCAGTACTTTTGCGACTGCTTGTTAATCCTATAATTCTGAATACTATATGAAAGTTACTGTAGTAGGCGCCGGGGCCGTTGGAGCCACTTGTGCCGATAACATCGCCCGCCGGGAACTCGCCCACGAAGTTGTTCTTCTGGACATTAAAGAAGGTATCAGCGAAGGCAAATCACTGGATATGCTACAGGCATCCACCCTGCTCGACTGCGATATCAAACTAACCGGTTCTACCAATGATTACGAAAAAACCGCTGGTTCGGATGTAGTTGTTATCACGTCGGGCCTGCCGCGCAAGCCGGGCATGACCCGCGAAGATTTGATTGGTATCAATGCAGGGATCGTGAAGGGAGTTACGGAAAACATTCTGAAACACTCGCCCGATGCTATTTTTATTATCATCTCGAACCCGATGGATACGATGACGTATCTGGCGTTGAAATCATCGGGACTTCCAAAAAATCGGGTAATTGGTTTGGGTGGTGCCCTGGATTCGGCCCGCTTCAAAACGTACCTGTCGCTGGCAATGAAATGCTCATCGAATGATTTACAGGCTTCGGTTATCGGCGGTCATGGCGACACGACGATGATTCCACTTACTCGGCTGGCTACCAAAGCGGGCGTACCCGTCAGTAACTTTCTGGACGATGAGACGCTGAAAAAAGTTGCTGCCGATACAATGGTGGGTGGCGCAACACTAACAGGTCTGATTGGTACCTCCGCCTGGTACGCACCGGGTGCCGCTGGTGCCTATATGGTGGAAGCCATCGTTCGCGACCAGAAGCGGGTAATTCCATCCTGCGTATTGCTCGAAGGCGAATACGGTCAGTCGGATATTTGCATGGGCGTTCCGGTCGTATTGGGCCGCAACGGCTGGGAAGAAATTATTGACTATAAACTCAACGACGAAGAGCAGGCTGCTTTCAACAAGTCAGCCGATGCGGTCCGGAACATGAACAACGTGTTGAGTACCCTGAACATTGGTGTGTAGTTTTTGAGTAAGTTGTTGGTCTAGAAATTAAAATCCCCGCCAGGCTTATGGCGGGGATTTTTTGTAGGTATCATTTATCGCCAGTCGCAAGCAGGTGCCAGCCATTCCTGACCCGGATCAATCGGCATCCCATCGGGAGGAGCCTGCGGGCTTGTTGGCCGAACATCGTCAACATTACCCTCAGCCCGACGAAGCTGATCGAGCGCAAACAGGTGATGGGCCGCTACTTTCGGATTGGCAGCTGCCGCATTGAGCTTACCCTTCAACTGGTTAAGCTTTAACCCGGCAATTGCCCGCCCCTGCGGTGTTATCTCCGTATTGTTAGCCACGTCGATAAGTTTTTGCAACAGCAATTTATCCGTCAACATTTTCACCTCTGCCTGATAACTGTCGGCAGGTTCGGCTTTATACCAGGTAGCTGTTAGTAATTGATCCAGCATCGACTCAAGGCTAAGCTGAGCCGGATCGAGCGCCGATTGAACGACCAGCCGACTGACCCGTTCCGGATTTAATAACATCTGAATCGTCATACCGGCAGCAGCTTCAGGTGCCGCCATTGGATCAAAAGATAACCCGGTCCGACGTTTGAAAACTTCCCGAGGATTTGGATTATAGCGAAATGGGTGGGGCGGAATTAATGCTACTATCGATTTAGGAAGTGCCAGAAAAGCAGGGTCAATAGTAGCCATCAGCGCACTCAACGCCCGTTTTTGCTCCTGAACCGGAACCGTCGACATTACGGGCTGGCCGTCGCCCCGAAGCGCATTTGTGTAGACTTGTCCGGCTACCACTTTAGCCGCTGCTTCTACCTGATAGCGATGAAACATGTACATCGGCACCAGTACCTCTTCAAGTGTAGCCATTGGCATTCCCATCGGAATTTTCTTTTCCGTAAAGTTGGCCAACGCCACCCGCCGAACATCCGATACGCGCTTTAACTCGTCAACGGCATCGGCCCCGTTATCCCACAGATGGGTACCGGGATGGACCGAACCTTCCGGTCGCGCATCTTTATCGGTTAGGAAGGTTAAACCCGCCTTGTGCATATCCGTTACGATCTTGTTTAAGGCTGATTTTTCATCTACTCCAGCCGGGAACTGCTCATACCCATAGCGAATGCTCCATTTATCGTAAGTACCAATTCCTTTGGCATACGCATCACTCAGGTCGATGCTGTTTCCTTTCACTTTGACCAGCATCGTCGGGTAATCCATAACGGATGCCCTATCCTGCGTACTGGAAATGTAATTATGAGGCAAACCAAGGGTGTGACCTACTTCATGAGCCGCCAGTTGCCGAAGCCGTTCAATGGACATTTGCATCATTGGGTCCGACGAAGGAGCGGCTCCGCTGCTGTAGTCGCCTGCTAATCCCTGCGCAATAAGATAATCCTGCCGAACCCGCAGCGAGCCGAGGGTAACTTTCCCCTTAATGATTTCGCCCGTGCGCGGATCATTAATACTACCCCCGTAACTCCAGCCCCGCGTGGAACGGTGTACCCATTGCACCAGATTATACCGAATATCCATCGGATCAGCATCGGCCGGGAGCAGTTTAACCTGAAAGGCATCTTTGTAACCAGCCGCTTCGAATGCCTGATTCCACCAGGCAGTACCTTCCATCAAAGCAGATCGGATCGGTTCGGGAGTACCCGGATCAATGTAATACACAATGGGTTTTACCGCTTCACTCACAGCGGCCGATGGGTCTTTTTTCTCCAGCCGGTGCCGCGAGATGTACCGCTTCATGATGGGTTGACTAACGGGCGTCGCATAATCGAAGTACTCAATGCCCCCGTACCCGATACGTGGGTCGAACAGGCGGGGTTTGTAGTTATTGTCCGGAAGCTGAACAAATGAATGGTGCTGATGCACGGTAATGGCCGTAGGCGTAGGCACCACATCGCGCAGAAAAGTACCGGGATTATCGCCCGTCAGGGTAATAATCGTTTCAAATTCTGTATTCTGCGGGAAGGCTTTGGTACGAGGCAGGTACATGGCACTGCGCGTCGGGTCGAATTTAAACGTACCCTGCTTAGTACGGGCAATGGCCTGCACAGCCCCAACGGCATCCTGCATCAAGAATGGGGTGAGGTCAACTAATACACTACCTTTATCTTCGGCTACAATCTCGAAACCGGCATGAACCGACTTAGCAAACGATTCTTCAACCGCCTGGCGCTCAAGTGGGTCGTTACTGATAGCCCGATACGCGTAGTTAGGTTCCAGCATCAGTACTTTGTTACCGCTACGCTGAAATTTCACGATATGTTCCTGCCCTAACCGGCCACGGTCAAGCCCGATATCATTGGAGCCAACGCCTTCTGCCAGCGTCGGATAGTATAGTAGTTCGGTATCAAGGGAGGATATTTCCAGCCAGATTTTACCTTTTTTAGCATCCCAGTAATAGGTCATAAAACCGGGATTGCGTTCCATACCCGACGTGAAGGCCGCAATGCTACCGGCAGGGGCAGGCTGAGCAAGTAGAAGTTTAGTAGAGAGAAGTAAGCAGAGAAGTGTAAATACGTGTTTTTGCATATTGAATTGGGTTGTAATTGAGGCTCAAGATACGGCAAATGAGTTAATAGTATGATTTCGCCAAACTACTTTGTAGTGGCAGTCATAGAAATCATTATATTCATTGGCGGTTTCGTATAATCGGCAAATATAGCTTACATTGTATAGTTAATAGTAACCCCTGCTACTGCGTTGAAATACATCCTTATCGTCCTCGTCTTTATTACTCCATTTTTTTATACCCTGGCTCAATCCAATCCGGAGACCGGCTCATCAATGCCAGTGCCGACAATTCCGGCGGAAGCCCAAAAGGTAGCGAAAGCGGTACAGCCAGCAGCTGTTGAAGCACATATGCGTTATCTGGCCGATGATAAACTCGAAGGCCGTAAACCCGGTACTCGTGGCTACGAACTGGCCGCTCAGTACATTGAAAAACAATTTCGGACACTTGGCTTCAAGCCAATGGGCCAGGGTGGAACCTACCGCCAGAAGGTGCCGCTGCGCCGGGCACTAGTGCAGGATGCGGGCAGTTCGATGATTCTGACCCGCCAGAGCAGTGATGGGGTAGTTGGTGCGCCAGAACACATGATTTATGGAAAAAACTACATTTTTAGCCCACAATTTAGTCAGGCAACGAGTCAGATGTCTGCTCCGGTTGTATTCGTTGGCTTTGGTGTATCAGCTCCAGAGTTGGAGTACGATGATTACGCGAACATTGACGTACAGGGTAAAATTGTAGCCTGCTTCAATGGTGCCCCCACATCATTCCCTTCTAACCAGCGCGCTTATTCAAACTCCGCCAAGCAGGAAGTAGCCGCCAAACACGGAGCTGTAGGAATCATTACGTTCAGTTTACCGAACGATATGTTTGCCCGTATCGAATCCAACGCCCCCCGCAACCGACAGGCTACCTACCGCTGGGTCGATTCGAAAGGACAGGTGCAACGAATCTTTCCAACACTAAAAGTAATTGCCTCACTGGGTGATTCAACCGCCCGCACGTTATTTGCCGGAGCCGGCAAAACGTTTGATGATGCCCGAATAGCAGCCACCAAGAACCAGCCTCAGGCATTTCCACTAAACCTGTCGATACAGGCAACCACTCAAACGGAATTGAATGATGACCTGATAGGCGAAAACCTTGTAGGACTTTTACCCGGCTCCGACCCGGTGCTGAAAAACGAATACGTTGTGTACGTTTCGCACCTTGACCACCTCGGCATTACCAAACCCGTTAAGGGTGATTCCATTAATAACGGCGCTCACGACAATGCATCAGGCGTGGCAATTAATCTGGAAACCGCCCGACTGTATACGCTACTCCCTAAAGCCCCCCGCCGGTCTATCTTGTTTGTGGCCGTTACCGCCGAGGAAATGGGATTATTAGGGTCCGATTACTTTGCCAGTAACCCAACTGTGCCGAAAGAAAATATAGTAGCAAATCTTTGTCTCGACATGCCTTTTTTCTTCCATCCACTACTCGATATTGTACCCTATGGGGTTGAGCATTCCAGTATGGTGGGAGCCGTACGGGCAGCCGCGAAATTTGTGGGCGTCGAGATTGCGAAAGACCCCATTCCCGAACAGTCCGTATTCATGCGCTCCGACCATTTCAGTTTTGTGCGGCAGGGCATTCCGGCCATCTACGTCAAAAGCGGCTCCACTACCGGCGACTCCCGCGATGGAACAAAACTTAACCTGGCCTGGCGGGCGACTACCTACCATACTCCTCAGGATGATATGAATCAACCCTTCGACTGGAACGCGGCTGGCCGACATGTACAATTACAGTTTCTGATTGGCTATCTAACCGCTCAGGCCGATAACCGTCCCGTCTGGAACGATGGTGACTTTTTCGGGACCAAGTTTAAGGAAATATCTCCTGTAGAAACGAATAAAGGGCGTTGAACGCCCTTTACAAACCTGTTTTCAATTGGGAAATCTACCGTAATCGCTCCGATCCCCGAACGAGTTTTTCGTCGCGCCGAATAAACCGGTTGGCCAGTGCATTCAGTACCAGGGCTACAATAATGGCGTAGAACCCGGTAAGGAAGTTTCCCTGATCGCCGGGATCGCCGTATTCTTTTCCAGCATACAAGGTCTTGTACAATATAATACCCATGATAGCCGTAAGCATCAATGCATTCACAGCACAAAGGGCCGTTTGTGTCAGGCGATTTTTGTACTGAAAAATGGCGTAAAGCGACACCAATCCAACCAGAGCGATTAACAAAGCCAGATACCATACACTATCCACAAACGTTGTGATACCCTGTTGATAACTATACTGAAGCGCGGATAAATGCGCCATTTCCGTTGGCTGTGCACCAACTTTTTCCCAGAGTGGATTAGCCAATGCAACCCCCATGGCCACGGCAATAAGAAACAGAAATATTGTTTGAACGCGTTGAATCATGCGTAATCATGTTTTTTGACCCGCAAAAATAGCCTAAAAACTGATAGTTTATGAAAGCTGATGTTCGCCTGTTGCTAACTACCGACGGTTCACACACGGCTATCAACAAAGAATTCGATAAATCATACCATTCCATTCATGGGGCGTATCAGGAGTCGCAGCGGGTTTATATCGAACTGGGATTACTAGCGGCACTCGCAAAATTCCACGAAGAAGAGCTCAGGGTTTTCGAAATGGGATTCGGTACGGGGTTGAATACCCTGCTAACGGCTCATGAGGCAACTAAGCTTCAACGACGGGTAAGCTACACGGCTATTGATGGGTATCCAATGGCGGCAGAAGATACCCGTTTGCTAAATTTCGACGAACAGCTTGGCACCTCCCTCCTGCCTGCCATACATGAATCGCCCTGGAACGAACCGGTTCTAATCGCTCCTTCTTTCACATTGATAAAAATCGAGTGCCTGCTGCAGGAATGGCAAACAACCGACCGTTTTCATCTGATTTATTATGATGCCTTCGCCCCAACTGCACAGCCTGAACTTTGGGAGCCTGCTATTTTTGTACAACTGGCGGACTTACTGCTACCTGGAGGCATGTTGACTACCTATTGTTCAAGAAGTTATGTACAGCGAAGCATGCGGGCAGCAGGGCTAACTGTTGAAAAGCATCCCGGCCCTATGCACAAACGGGATATCATCCGGGCCATTAAAATTTAACAAACCGACACTCCATTCTACGAATTTTATCGACCATTGGTCGTTATCTATAAAACGAATTCACCTGGAGAACCAATCATCTGTATGAACCGTCTTTTTTTATTTTTTGCCGCTTTCGTCCTGCTGACGATTTGTGCGTTTCGGACTAATTTGCCTACCGGGCAGTTAACGGCAACATCAGTCCTGCATAAATCGACAGATGAGCGCAGGCATATAAACTGGCTGAGTATTGAGGAGGCCTACGCGCTGACGCAGAAAAAACCCCGGAAGTTTGTGGTAGACGTGTACACAGACTGGTGCGGCTGGTGCAAAGTGATGGACCGGGAAACGTTCTCCAAACCAGCTATTGTTGATTACGTCAACGAGAATTACTATCCGGTCCGGTTCAATGCCGAGCAAACTGCCGATGTACGGCTGGGAGGGCAAACGTTCAAGTTTGTCAGGGGAGGTAGCCGGGGCGTTCATGAGTTGGCTGCTGCTTTACTGAAAAACCAGATGAGTTATCCCACGACCGTATTTATGGACGAAAAGTTTAACCTTATTCAGCCTATTCCCGGATACCTTGAACCCCGTACCTTTCACCAGATAATCACCTACTTTGGCCAAAATTATCATAAGAAAGAGCCATTCGACCAGTATAAGACGACAACCTATAGAAACGTCCAATCAGCCTTATCCGCCAGTAAGTAAGCACATCATACAAGGAAGGAGCGCGGATCAGCGCGGCTGCATGGTCGCTGCTGGTCCGGGTTCCTTTTTTTTGTTAGTTTTGTCTTCTTTCATCAACCCCAACAAATAAAAACATGACCAAACAGGTGTCTTTTCTTGTGGTGTTAGCCATAGCCATTGGGTTTATAGCCGCTGACAACCGCAAATTTATTGACCCGCAAAACATGGATCAGTCCGTGAAACCGGGTGACAATTTCTACGAGTATGCCAATGGTAACTGGCTGAAGAAGAATGAAATTCCTGCGTCTAAAACATCATGGGGAAGTTTTAATGAACTTCGGGAAAAGAGTCTCGATGCCATGAAGACCCTCCTCGAAGACGCGTCGAAAACAACTACCAAAGGGCGTTTGTACCAGATGGTAGGCGATTTTTACGAGAGTGGTATGGATAGCCTTACTATTGAGAAGCGTGGTTTTGACCCCATCAAACCTGACCTTGACCGGATCGAGAAAGTAACGAATAAAACTGCTTTTCTGAATGAGCTGGCTTATCAGCGAACGCAGAGCAATGGTATGCTATTTGGCTTTTTCGTAGGACAGGACCGCAAGAATGTTAATAAATACCTGCCGCAGTTTAGTCAGGGAGGTACCACGCTACCCGACCGTGACTATTACCTGAAAAATGATGCCCGGAGCCAGAAAGTACGCGATGCTTACCGCGATCACCTCACCAAAATGTTTGGGTTGATTGGCGAGGAGCCAACTCAGTCTTCGCAGGATGCCGACGTTGTTTTACGGGTAGAAACTGCTTTGGCGAAAGCCCAAATGCCCCGCGTTGAACTCCGCGACCCGTATAAAACATACAATAAATTTACCGTTGCTCAATTCAGTCAACAAACGCCCGGCATCAACTGGGCCGATCAGATGACGAAGCTGGGCGTAAAAGGACAGGATACTGTACTAGTGCAAAATCCGGCATTTTACCGTTCGCTGGACAGCCTGGTAACCGCTACACCCATTGAGGACTGGCAGACATACATGCGCTGGAATATCCTTAAGGGAGCAGCGCCATACCTGAGTAGTCCATTCGTCAACCAGAACTTTGCTTTTTCAAAAGTGCTGTCCGGCCAGAAAGAGCAGACTGCCCGCTGGCAGCGCGTGAGTAGTCTGATTGATGGATCGCTGGGGGATTTGCTGGGACAACTCTATGTTCAGAAATACTTCAAGCCCGAAGCAAAACAACGTATGCTGGCGCTGGTCGATAACCTGGAGGCATCTTATAAGGAGCATATCAAAAAACTGGATTGGATGAGTGATGATACCAAGGCAAAAGCACTTAACAAACTGCTGGCGTTTAAACGTAAAATTGGTTATCCTGACAAATGGAAAAACTATGATGGCGTTGCTATCAATCGAGCTGATTTTTACGGCAACGTAGAGTCGGCAGGAAAGTGGCAGTATAATTACATGATCAACCGATTGGGCAAACCCGTCGACCGGACAGAGTGGGGAATGACGCCACCAACTGTAAATGCCTACTATAGCCCGGTCAACAACGAAATTGCTTTCCCAGCCGCTATTCTACAATTTCCCTTTTTCGATGCTGCTGCCGATGATGCGGTCAATTATGGGGGTATCGGTGCTGTAATTGGCCACGAAATGACACACGGCTTCGATGATTCCGGTCGCCAGTATGATTCAGACGGTACCCTGCGCGATTGGTGGACAAAGGCCGATGCTGATAACTTTAAAAAACGGGCCGACCAGGTACGCGACCAGTTCTCTGGCTTCAAAGTGCTCGACACAATCAAGGTGAACGGTCAGTTGACCCTGGGCGAAAATTTGGCGGATTTAGGTGGTTTATCTATTGCTTATGATGCGTTCAAGAAAACACCTCAGGGCAAATCAACCGGCAAAAAAAGTATGATTGACGGGTTCAGCCCCGACCAGCGGTTCTTTTTATCCTGGGCCCAGGTATGGCGTATCAACGTCCTGCCCGAAACACAGGCTCAGCTAATCATGGTTGATCCTCACGCCCCAGGGCAGTACCGCTGCAATGGCCCCCTATCAAATATTACGGCCTGGTATCAGGCATTTGATGTGAAGCCGGGTGATAAAATGTATAAAAAGCCGGAAGACCGAATTAAGGTCTGGTAAAAAGTGTGCATTTACAGCATTCATAAAAGCCGCTTCCCATTGCCTGGAAGCGGCTTTTATGAATGTGGACTTATTGAAATTGATTACTTATTGAAATATCTTGTAATCAGTCAGTTTATTTGATGCTACTGAACACCTAAATCATATTCATGAAGACTACCTACTTGACCCTCACTTTACTCACTTTCTCTTTAGCCTGCCAAACTAAACCAAAACAGGATGAGAGCAAAGAAAAAACGGCTGTAATAGATGATAGTACCACAGCCCTGTCCAAACGTCCCGGTCCCGATGCTCCCAGAACCGTACCTGATCGTTTGGTAAGAGCACTTTATTTCGAGCATAACAAAACGGAGAATCCATTTCGGGAGAAGAAAAATCGGGCATTGATAGACGAGTTTTTTGCTAAACCCACTGCCGATCTCATCTGGAACGATGCACAAAAATCAACTGGTAAAGTCAACAGGGCTAAGACAAACCTACTTTATAATGCTCCTGATGCCAATATAAAAAAGATGTGGGTAGAACCGGCGGCTATTGGTGGTACGCGGGCTATTGTGTACGTAACATTTCTAAATAAAGAAAAACCCGAAGAGGTCAAAATTGATATGCAGCAAGTAGCGGGCCGATGGGGTATCACGGAGATAAACTATCCCAATGCTCAGCAACTAACGAAAATGCTTAAATAAGGGGGCAGTCTTAAATTATTTTTGGAGCATCTGTTGACAACACCGCAAAAACATGTAATTTTGCAACTCCAAAACCGGAAGCGGGCTTGGAAATGTTCTTTAACTTACCTTTTCGGGGAGTTTCCAGAGTGGCCAAATGGATCAGACTGTAAATCTGCTGGCGTACGCCTTCGGAGGTTCGAATCCTCCACTCCCCACTAAATGAATAAGCGGAAGTAGCTCAATTGGTAGAGCGATAGCCTTCCAAGCTATAGGTTGCGGGTTCGAGACCCGTCTTCCGCTCTGTTAGGTAGAGCGATGGTATTTGAGACTATAAGTTGCGGACATAGTGGGGTTCCACTTCGAGACTGCTCCGGTAGTCTTCCATTCTTTTACCAGATACTATAAAATGTACTGACAACATCCGTTCATTTTATGGTATATAAGCCGTTATAGCTCAGTGGTAGAGCACTTCCTTGGTAAGGAAGAGGTCCGGGGTTCAAATCCCCGTAACGGCTCAGGACTTCTTTTTTTGAAGTCTTTGTTGAAGGGACGGCTCATACCGTCCGACGCCCGTGTAGTTTTAAGCCCAAATGGTGTCAGACCTTAAAAGGAATGACTTCGCTGGGTTTAGTTACTGTTCAGCGAATTCATTTACTAACAAACAAAAGTTCACAATAGCGTTTTAAAAACATGGCAAAAGAGAATTTTGACCGCTCGAAACCGCACGTAAATATCGGTACGATTGGTCACGTTGACCACGGTAAAACGACGCTGACGGCTGCCATTACGAAAGTGTTGGCCGGCAAGGGTCTGGCCGCAATTCGGGACTTTTCCTCGATTGACAACGCTCCCGAAGAAAAAGAGCGCGGTATTACAATTAATACATCGCACGTTGAGTACGCAACGGCGAGTCGTCACTATGCACACGTTGACTGCCCAGGTCACGCCGACTATGTAAAAAACATGGTAACGGGAGCTGCTCAGATGGACGGTGCTATCTTAGTAGTAGCCGCTACGGACGGACCAATGCCACAAACTCGCGAGCACATCCTGCTGGCACGCCAGGTTGGTGTACCTCAGTTGGTTGTATTCATGAACAAAGTGGATATGGTCGACGATCCAGAGCTACTCGAACTTGTTGAAATGGAGATTCGCGAACTGCTGAGTTTCTATAACTTCGACGGTGACAATATCCCTGTCATCCAGGGTTCGGCACTTGGTGGCCTGAACGGCGATGAGAAATGGGTAAAAACCATCGAGGAACTGATGGATAGCGTTGATAGCTTCATCCCCTTACCTCCTCGTCAGACGGAATTACCATTCCTGATGCCGGTAGAGGACGTATTCTCGATCACAGGTCGTGGTACAGTGGCAACGGGTCGTATCGAGCGTGGTATCATCAACTCGGGCGAAGCTGTTGAAATTTTGGGTATGGGTGCAGAAAACCTAAAATCTGTTGTTACGGGTGTTGAAATGTTCCGGAAAATTCTGGATCGTGGCGAAGCTGGTGACAATGTAGGCTTACTGCTGCGTGGTATTGAAAAAGAGGCTATTCGCCGGGGTATGGTAATTTGTAAGCCAGGTTCGGTAACTCCTCACGCCAAGTTTAAGGCTGAGATTTACGTTCTGTCGAAAGAAGAAGGTGGTCGTCACACCCCGTTCTTCAACAAGTACCGTCCTCAGTTTTACTTCCGCACCACCGATGTAACGGGCGAAATCATGCTGCCTGCTAACGTTGAAATGGTAATGCCGGGTGATAACATCACGATTGATGTAAGTCTGATCAATAAAATCGCTATGGAGAAGGGACTTCGTTTCGCTATTCGCGAAGGTGGTCGTACCGTAGGAGCTGGTCAGGTGACGGAAATCCTCGATTAATGGAATAACATTAAAAAGCAAGTGCATTTCTGCGCAGAAATGCACTTGCTTTTTTAATATTATTCCGTACTTTTGCAGTCCGTTTCGACGGATATATCTAAAGATGTAAGAGTAAAGAGTAAGAATTAAGACGAGTTGTTACTATTTTCAGCTTCCTTTCTTTTTGCTTCATCTCTCTCCTCTATTCAATAAACGGGTGTAGTTCAAGGGTAGAATAGCGGTCTCCAAAACCGTTGATGGGAGTTCGAATCTCTCCACCCGTGCAAATCCTTTACATAAAATGGACAAGTTTACATCGTTTCTGAAAGCCTCTTGGGAGGAAGTTCAGCATAACGTGACTTGGCCTAAATTCAGCGACCTCCAATCCAGTTCAACACTGGTGCTGGTAGCCTCGCTGATTTTTGCGCTACTAGTCGGGTTAATAGATTTAGTATTCGAGAATGGACTGAATGCATTTTATCAGTCATTCTAAATCGACCTACAAAACATGAGCGGCATACAATGGTACGTCATTCGGGCAGTGTCGGGTCAGGAGAAAAAAATTAAATCCTACCTCGACAATGAGATTATCCGGCAGAAGTTGGATGAAGTAATCCCGCAGGTACTGATCCCGGCAGAAAAGGTGTATGAAATGCGTAACGGTAAGAAGCGCGTTCGGGAGAAATCCTTTTTCCCCGGCTACATCCTGATTTCAGCCGACCTGGGCAACAACCGGGCACTCGATATGATTCTGAATATGCCGGGTGTATTAGGTTTTCTGGGTAATGCGCAGGTCGGAACCACATCGAAAGTTCCAGTTCCCCTTCGGCAGGCCGAAATAAACCGCATTCTGGGTAAAGTGAATGATGAAGAAACCGAAGAGGTATCGACTCCGACAGCCAGCTACCTCAAGGGAGAAAACGTAAAAGTTGTCGATGGACCGTTTGGTGGTTTTATCGGCACAGTAGAAGAAGTATTCGACGACCGGAAGAAATTGAACGTTGTTGTTAAAATATTTGGCCGGAATACTCCGGTAGAACTCAGTTACGCACAAGTAGAGAAGGAGAATTAATCGTCAGATTAGTTTTCCCAGGTTTGGCATCCTATGCTTCCCTCAGAGGGTGACCAGCCAAAAAAGTTGATTCGCTGCGAAAGGTGTGCGGACTGGTTATGTGACTAACCAGTAAGAAACCCAGGCAGTAACGGGGCCGCCCACGCGGTCGTAACTAAATTACCACAATGGCAAAAGAAGTAGGTGGCTACGTTAAGCTGCAAGTCAAAGGTGGGCAAGCTAACCCCGCACCCCCAATCGGTCCGGCTTTAGGTTCCAAAGGTTTAAATATCATGGAATTCTGTAAGCAATTCAATGGCCGTACGCAGGATAAAATGGGGACGGTATTGCCGGTTTTGATTACGTATTATAAGGACAAGTCCTTTGATTTCGTCATCAAAACACCACCCGCACCGATTCTGCTGATGGAAGCAGCCAAGCTGAAAGGCGGCTCTGCTCAACCTAATCGCAATAAAGTAGGATCAGTGACATGGGACCAGGTTCGGACAATCGCAGAAACGAAGATGCCCGACCTGAACGCATTCACTGTTGAATCAGCGATGAAACAGGTGGCCGGTACGGCCCGCAGCATGGGAATCACGGTGTCAGGCGCATCGCCCTTTGAGAACTAAACAGACTTGCCGAAGCAAACACACAAATGGCTAAGTTAACGAAAAAACAAAAGGAAGCACAATCGAAGTACGATGCTGCCAAAGAATATACGCTCCACCAGGCAGCCGAGATTCTGAAGGATATTTCGTACACGAAATTTGATGCTTCCGTGGATATTGACGTCCGGTTAGGCGTTGACCCGCGTAAAGCCGACCAGATGGTTCGTGGTGTTGCCACGCTACCCCACGGTACGGGTAAAACGGTTCGCGTACTGGTGCTTTGCACCTCGGACAAGGAGAACGAAGCGAAAGAGGCTGGAGCCGACTTTGTGGGTCTGGATGACTATATTCAAAAAATCGAACAGGGCTGGACGGACATCGACGTGATTATCACGATGCCGAACGTTATGGCTAAAGTCGGTCGTTTGGGTAAAGTGTTGGGGCCACGGGGTTTGATGCCAAACCCCAAGTCGGGTACGGTAACGCCAGAAGTAGGCAAAGCCGTTCGCGAAGTGAAAGCGGGTAAAATCGACTTTAAAGTTGATAAGACCGGTATCATTCATACCAGCATTGGTAAAGTATCGTTTACGCCAGAAAAACTGGCCGAAAATGCGCAGGAGATCATTTCTACGTTAATGCGCCTGAAGCCTTCTTCGGCTAAAGGTACGTACGTAAAAACGATAAACCTGTCGAGCACGATGAGTCCGGGAGTAACAATTGATAAAGGCACAGTAGCCGGTATATAAGCCATGAAACGCGACGAAAAAGGAGCAATAATTGAGGAGTTGACTGGAAAGTTCCAGAGCATTCCCTTCTTCTACATCACGGAGGCTAACGGCATGACAGTTGCTGAAACCAATAACCTCCGCCGGATGTGTTTTGATCGGGGCATAGAGTACAAAGTGGTGAAAAATACGTTCATCAAAAAAGCACTCGAACCCCTGGACACGGATTACACCCCGTTCAACGATGTGGTGCTACATGGTCAGTCGGCGGTGATGTTTCACCCCGAAAATGGCAAAGCACCAGCTAAGCTTATCAAAGAATTCCGCAGAACGAGTGACAAGCTACAACTAAAGGCCGCGTCTATTGACTACAGCCTATTTATTGGAGCTGACCAACTCGATACGCTCATCGCATTGAAGAGCAAGGAAGAACTGATCGGCGAAATTATTGGTCTGTTGCAATCACCTGCCAAAAACGTTATTTCAGCGTTGCAGAGTGGTGGTAACAAATTGGCCGGTATCCTCAAAACGCTGTCGGAGCGCGAGGAAGCATAGTAGCGCGGGCGTTTCGCCTGTACTTTTCCGACACAAAATGCGGGCAAAACGTCCGTATTACAAAAAATCGTATCACAATCAAATAAAGAAAATACTACAATGGCAGATTTGAAAGCGTTCGCTGAGCAGCTTGTAGGCCTGACGGTTAAAGAAGTTAACGAACTGGCTACAATCCTGAAAGATGAGTATGGTATCGAGCCGGCTGCTGCCGCTCCCATGATGGTAGCTGGTGGTGCATCAGATGGTGGCGATGCTGCTCCGGCTGCTGCTGAGAAAACGTCGTTTGACGTAGTGCTAAAATCAGCTGGTGCTGCTAAGCTCGCTGTGGTGAAATTAGTAAAAGACCTGACAGGTCTGGGCCTGAAAGAAGCCAAAGAATTGGTGGATAATGCGCCAAGACCAGTGAAAGAAGGCGTTGCTAAAGACGAAGCTGAATCACTCCGCAAGCAGCTTGAAGATGCTGGTGCTGAAGTAGAAGTTAAGTAAGCAGATAGCTCTTTCGCATATCGCTCCAACAGGAGAGGCCAGGCCAACGTCTGGTCTTTTCCTGTTTGGAGAGTTTTTGTCTAAAGCACTTGCAAAAGACAAACTTTTTTTTATTGCATTATGTTGTTTATTTATTCCCCCTTAGGTCGGGTGACGCCCGGGGTTTGAATAACTACTTAGTTCGAGTGCCGTGGCAAATCTTCGCAACGCGCTCATTAAGAATCGGTTACGCACTAAACGAAGCACAATCTTGGCGACAAACGCGAAAATCAGTACCCGCAAAAATTTTGCGACGATTCAGCCAGTGATCGGGTATCCGGATTTTCTGGATATCCAGGTAAAATCCTTCAAAGATTTTTTCCAACTTGACACCCCTTCCAGCGAACGCTCGGAAGAAGGACTATTCAAGGTTTTTCAGGAAAATTTCCCAATCTCCGACTCCCGTGAGAATTTCAAACTGGAGTTTATCGATTACCTGGTTGACCCCCCGAAATATTCGGTTGATGAATCCATTGACCGGGGTCTAACGTATTCGGTACCCCTGAAAGCCAAACTGCGACTTTCCAACAACGATCCTGACAACGAGGACTTTGAGACGATTGAGCAGGAAGTATTTCTGGGTAATATCCCCTATATGACCGAGAAAGGCTCGTTCGTCATTAATGGGGCAGAACGGGTAATTGTATCCCAATTGCACCGTTCGCCGGGTGTATTCTTCTCAATGAGCAAGCATACAAACGGTACCAAACTTTACTCAGCGCGCATTATTCCGTTCAAAGGCTCGTGGATTGAGTTTTCGACGGATGTGAACAATGTCATGTACGCGTACATTGACCGGAAAAAGAAATTCCCGGTAACGACGCTTCTACGGGCTATTGGTTTCGGTTCGGACAAAGACATTCTGGATCTATTCGGTCTGTCGGAAGAAGTACCGGCCACTCCTGCCAATCTGAAAAAAGCAATTGGCCGTCGGCTGGCGGCCCGGGTTCTGCGCACCTGGACGGAGGACTTTGTGGATGAAGATACGGGTGAAGTAGTGTCTATTAGCCGGAACGAAGTACTTCTGGAGCGCGATTCAGCTATTACAGCCGATGATATTGATGTTATTACAGAATCGGGGCAGAAGTCGGTCATCCTGCATAAGGAAGACATGAACATGGCCGATTACAACATCATTTACAACACGCTGCAAAAGGACAGTTCCAATTCGGAGAAAGAAGCGGTAGAGCAAATCTATCGTCAGCTTCGGAATGCGGATGCTCCTGATGAGCAGACGGCACGCGAGATTATCCAGAGTCTGTTTTTCTCGGATAAACGGTACGACTTAGGCGATGTAGGCCGGTATCGTATCAACAAGAAACTCCAGCTCGATATTTCGTCGGACATGAAGGTATTGACTACAGAAGACATAGTGTCTATTGTGAAGTATCTGATTGGTCTGATCAACTCGAAGGCCGTTGTCGATGATATTGATCACCTGAGTAACCGGCGCGTCCGGACAGTAGGTGAACAGTTATATGCACAGTTTGGCGTGGGACTAGCCCGTATGGCCCGGACCATCAAAGAACGAATGAACGTTCGGGACAACGAAGATTTCAAACCTGTTGACCTGATTAATGCCCGGACACTATCGTCCGTAATCAACTCGTTCTTCGGTACTAACCAGTTATCGCAGTTCATGGACCAAACAAACCCACTGGCCGAAGTGACGCACAAGCGTCGTATGTCGGCACTAGGACCGGGTGGTCTATCGCGTGAGCGGGCAGGTTTTGAGGTTCGTGACGTACACTATACCCACTATGGTCGGTTATGTACTATTGAAACGCCGGAAGGGCCGAACATTGGGTTGATCTCATCGCTGTGTGTCTATGCTAAAATCAACAGCATGGGCTTCATCGAAACACCGTATCGTATTATCGAAAACGGAAAAGTTGCGATGGATAAGCCAGTGATGTATCTGACTGCTGAAGAAGAGGATACCCACTACATTGCTCAGGCAAATGCGGGCATCGATAAGAAGGGAAATTTCCAGGTAGATCGCCTGAAAGCTCGTTTTGAAGGTGACTTCCCCATCGCGGAACCCGCAAACGTTACCTTCATGGATATTGCTCCCAACCAGATTGTGTCGGTGGCCGCATCCATGATTCCGTTCTTGGAGCATGACGATGCTAACCGCGCCCTGATGGGTTCGAACATGCAGCGTCAGGCCGTTCCATTACTTCGGCCCGAAGCCCCTATCGTGGGAACTGGTCTGGAAGGTCGTGTAGCGGTTGACTCCCGTACGCTGGTTATTGCCGAAGCAGACGGCGTCGTCGAACTGGTTGATTCTACCAAGATTGTAGTCAAATACAACCTCGACGAAGATGCCATGGCTATTTCGTTTGATGAAGATCGGAAGACGTATAAACTGATCAAATTCCGCCGGACTAACCAGGACACATGTATTAACATCAAACCAACTGTGCTGAAAGGCCAGAAAGTAAAGAAAGGTGATGTACTGTGTGAAGGATATGCGACTCAGGCAGGTGAGTTGGCTTTGGGCCGGAACATGAAGGTTGCCTTTATGCCCTGGCAGGGATACAACTTTGAGGATGCTATTGTGATTTCGGAACGCGTAGTGCGGGAAGATATTTTCACATCCATTCACATTGAAGAGTTTGAACTGGAAGTACGCGACACCAAACGGGGCGAAGAAGAGTTAACGTCTGAAATTCCGAACGTTAGCGAAGAAACCGTTAAGAACCTCGATGAGAATGGTATCGTTCGGGTTGGTACGGAAGTGAAAGAAGGTGACATTCTGATTGGTAAGATCACACCGAAGGGTGAAAGCGATCCAACACCTGAAGAAAAACTTCTTCGTGCCATCTTCGGCGATAAAGCCGGTGATGTGAAAGATGCGTCCAAGAAAGCGCCACCATCCCTGAAAGGAGTAGTTATCGACACCAAATTATTTGCCCGTCCTGCCAAAGAAGACCGGGGTAAGCATAAAGATGAGGTGAAAGCGCTGATGAAGAAGTACGGTCGTGAATTGAACGACTTCCGTACCCGAATGATCGACAAGACCGTTAACTTACTCGATGGCAAAACTAGTGCTGGTGTTAAGCACAAATTTGGCGACGAAGTAGTGAGCAAAGGGGTGAAGTTCAGCCGTAAGAACATTACGGATAATCTCTTCCCTGATAAAAACGCTTACCGCGACGAAAGCAGTTATGCTGTACCTGAAGAAGCTAACCTACTGTCGGATTTGAATCTGGATAGTTGGACTGACGACGAGAAGGCGAACGAGATGGTTATTGCGTTAGTGAAAAACTACAATAACCGTCGGAGTGAAATTTCGGGACGCTTCAAGCGCGAGCGGTTTACGCTCGAAGTGGGAGATGAACTACCTGCCGGTATTGTGAAACTAGCCAAAGTATATATCGCCAAGAAGCGTAAGCTGAAAGTGGGAGATAAAATGGCTGGTCGTCACGGTAACAAAGGTGTGGTTGCGCGGATTGTACGTGATGAAGACATGCCCTTCCTGGAAGATGGAACGAAAGTCGACATTGTGCTCAACCCCCTTGGCGTACCTAGCCGGATGAACCTCGGCCAGATTTACGAAACCGTACTAGCCTGGGCTGGTCAGAAACTTAACCGTAAGTATGCTACGCCAATTTTTGACGGAGCGACTGAACAGCAGGTAGCTGACGAACTGAATGAGGCTGAGTTGCCTTCTTTCGGCCGGACCTATCTCTACAACGGGCTGACTGGGGAGCGTTTTGATCAACCCGTTACGGTGGGAATCATTTATATGCTCAAACTCGGTCACTTAGTGGACGATAAGATGCACGCCCGTTCAATTGGACCTTACTCGCTCATCACACAGCAGCCGCTGGGTGGTAAAGCGCAGTTCGGTGGGCAGCGGTTTGGCGAGATGGAAGTGTGGGCGCTGGAAGCGTTCGGAGCGTCTAACATCCTGCAGGAAATTCTGACCGTTAAATCCGATGACGTGGTTGGTCGTGCGAAGGCGTATGAAGCTATTGTGAAAGGTGAAAACCTGCCGAAGCCGAATATTCCGGAGTCGTTCAACGTACTCGTTCACGAATTGCGTGGTCTTGCCCTTGAAATTACATTAGAATAAAGAGTAATGGGAGAGAGGAGTTAGGAGTTAGTAGTGAGAATGTTGATGCGTCAGCCCTTCTCGCTCCTAACTCCCAACTCCTGACTCCTCTTTTTCAAACCTATAATCTCCAACCAATGTCGTTCAAAAAGAACAAGAAGCTCAACAGCGACTTCCAGAGCGTAACAATCAGCCTGGCATCGCCGGAGTCTATTTTGGAGAGTTCCTACGGCGAAGTGACACAGCCGGAGACTATCAATTACCGGACCTACAAACCCGAGATGGGCGGCTTGTTCTGCGAGCGCATTTTTGGGCCAGTAAAAGACTGGGAATGCCATTGCGGCAAATACAAACGGATACGCTACAAAGGCATTATCTGCGACCGTTGTGGGGTAGAAGTAACCGAAAAGAAGGTTCGCCGGGAGCGCATGGGACACATCGAACTGGTGGTTCCTGTCGCGCATATCTGGTACTTCCGTAGTCTGCCAAATAAAATTGGTTACCTGCTGGGACTTTCTACCAAGAAACTTGATCAGGTCATTTATTACGAGCGGTACGTAGTTGTTCAGCCCGGTGTGAAGGCAGAAGACGGTATCAATCAACTCGATTTTCTGACGGAAGACGAGTATCTGGACATCATTGACAAACTGCCGGGTACCAACCAGCACCTTGACGATAAAGACCCGAACAAATTCATCGCCAAGATGGGGGCTGAAGCGCTGGAAATGCTGTTGTCGCGGGTAGAACTCGACGAACTATCCTATTCTCTGCGTCACGCAGCGGCTACGGATACGTCGCAGCAGCGAAAGGCGGAAGCACTGAAACGCCTGAAGGTTGTTGAAGCATTCCGGGAAGCAAACGGTCGTATTGAAAACCGTCCTGAATGGATGGTGATCAAGATGGTCCCTGTTATTCCACCCGAACTTCGTCCACTTGTCCCCCTGGATGGTGGTCGTTTTGCCACGTCCGATTTGAATGACCTGTATCGTCGGGTTATCATCCGGAACAACCGTTTGAAACGGCTTATCGAAATCAAAGCACCTGAAGTAATTCTCCGTAATGAAAAACGGATGTTACAGGAAGCTGTCGATTCGCTCTTCGATAACTCGCGTAAAGTAAACGCCGTTCGTTCGGAAGGAAACCGGGCACTGAAATCGCTTTCTGACATGCTGAAAGGTAAGCAGGGGCGTTTCCGGCAGAACCTGCTTGGTAAGCGTGTCGACTATTCAGGTCGTTCGGTTATCGTGGTTGGTCCTGAATTGAAACTGCACGAGTGCGGATTGCCTAAAGACATGGCGGCTGAGTTGTTCAAGCCGTTCGTTATTCGCAAACTCATTGAGCGGGGTATCGTTAAAACGGTAAAATCGGCCAAGAAAATCGTTGACCGGAAAGACCCTGTTATCTGGGACATTCTGGAAAACGTGTTGAAAGGTCACCCGGTTCTCCTAAACCGTGCTCCAACGCTTCACCGGTTAGGTATTCAGGCATTCCAGCCGAAACTGATCGAGGGAAAGGCTATTCAGTTACACCCACTCGTCTGTACCGCCTTCAACGCTGACTTTGATGGTGACCAGATGGCGGTTCACGTTCCACTGGGACAGGAAGCCGTACTGGAAGCCTCTCTGCTGATGCTGGCGTCGCACAATATTCTGAACCCTGCCAACGGTGCGCCAATTACGGTACCATCGCAGGACATGGTATTGGGACTATACTACGTGACTAAAGGCCGTAAGAGCATTCCTGAGTACCCAATTGCGGGCGAAGGCATGACGTTCTACGGCACCGAAGAAGTAGTTATCGGTATCAATGAAGGTAAAGTCTCCAAGCACGCCAATATTAAGTGCCGGGTGAAAGTTCGGGATGAAAATGGCGAACTTGTTTTTAAAATTATCGATACGGTAGCTGGTCGGTTGTTATTCAACCAGGCAGTTCCCGAAGAAGTTGGCTACATTAATGAGTTGCTGACGAAGAAGAAGCTTCAGCAAATCATTGCGCTGATCTTCAAAATTTCGGGTGGTGCCCGGACGGCTCAGTTCCTGGACGAAATTAAGGAACTTGGTTTCCAGATGGCGTTCAAAGGCGGTCTATCAATCGGTCTTAGTGACGTTATGATTCCTGAAGCAAAGCAGGGTCTGGTTGATGAAGCGAAGGCGGAAGTACAGACTGTCTGGGATAATTACCTGATGGGTCTGATTACAGAGAACGAGCGTTACAACCAGGTAATTGATATCTGGACCCGTGTAAATTCCCGTCTGACCGAGACGCTGATGAAGCAACTCGAAGCAGATCAGGGTGGTTTCAACTCCATCTATATGATGATGCACTCCGGCGCGCGTGGTTCCAGAGAGCAAATCCGTCAGTTGGGTGGTATGCGTGGTCTGATGGCCAAGCCGCAGAAAAACCTGCAGGGCTCGGTTGGTGAGATTATTGAAAACCCAATTCTGTCGAACTTCAAAGAAGGACTCGACGTACTCGAGTACTTTATCTCGACACACGGTGCCCGGAAAGGTTTGGCCGATACGGCGTTGAAAACTGCCGATGCTGGTTATCTGACCCGTCGTTTGCACGACGTAGCACAGGATGTTATCATCAGTGAAGACGACTGCGGCACATTACGTGGCCTGCAGGTGTCAGCACTGAAAGACAATGAAGATATAGTTGAGCCACTATCGGAGCGTATCCTTGGCCGTACAACGGTTCACGACATTTATGATCCGCTCTCGAAGGAGTTGATCATGGAAGCCGGTGAACTGGTAACGGAAGAAGTAGCCGCTCGGATTGACGAAACAAGCATCGAAACGGTGGAAATTCGGTCGGTGTTAACGTGTGAATCCCGTCAGGGTGTTTGTGCGAAATGTTACGGACGTAACCTGGCATCGGGCCGTATGGTTGATATTGGAGAGGCAGTTGGCGTAATTGCCTCGCAATCCATTGGTGAGCCTGGCACACAGTTGACACTTCGTACCTTCCACGTGGGTGGTACAGCGTCTAACATTGCGGTTGATGCGTCTATCAAAGCTAAATTCGACGGACTCATTGAGTTTGAAGAAATGCGGACGGTGTCTTCGGAAGATGCAGAAGGTAATCCTCAAACGATTGTAATGGGTCGTTCGGGTGAGGTTCGGATTGTTAATCCAAATGACCGTAACGTTATACTCATCAGCAACAACGTTCCTTACGGGGCATTCCTGCGGGTGAAAGATGGTGATACGGTGAAAAAAGGTGACGATATATGTGCCTGGGATCCTTATAACGCCGTTATTCTGTCGGAATTGACAGGTACGCTGAATTTCGATGCCATTGAAGATGGTATTACCTATCGCGAAGAATTTGATGAGCAAACTGGCTTCCAGGAGAAGGTAATCATCGAAACACGTGATAAAGCGAAGAACCCAGCCATTGTTGTACAGGGAACCACGACGCTGACGCTTCACCTACCCGATAATGACGGAGGTCCGTTGCAGAAGAGTTATAACCTACCCGTTGGCTCACGCCTGGTGGTGAAGGAAGGACAGAAAATCAAGGCTGGTCAACCGCTGGCAAAGATTCCACGTAACGTAGGTAAAACCCGTGATATTACGGGTGGTCTGCCACGGGTAACGGAATTGTTCGAAGCCCGGAACCCATCCAATCCAGCCGTGGTAAGCGAAATTGATGGTGTGGTAACCTATGGTGCCATTAAGCGTGGTAACCGCGAAATCTTTATCGAGTCGAGAGACGGCACGAAGAAGAAATATCTGGTGCCTCTGTCGAAGTTTATCCTGGTACAGGACAATGACTTTGTACGGGCCGGTGCACCGCTGTCTGACGGCGCCATTACACCAAGCGACATTCTGGCTATCAAAGGCCCAACTGCCGTTCAGGAGTATCTGGTGAATGAAATTCAGGAAGTATACCGTCTACAGGGCGTTAAAATCAACGATAAGCACATTGAAGCCATCGTGCGGCAAATGATGCAGAAAGTTGAGATCATCGACTCTGGTGACACCAACTTCCTGGAAGGACAAGTGGTAGATAAGTGGGCATTCCGGGAAGAAAACGACAAAGTACTCGATGCTAAAGTCGTTATGGAAGCTGGTGAGTCACCCAATTTCAAACCAGGTATGATCGTTACGAGCCGTCAGCTTCGGGATGAGAATTCGGGTCTGAAACGCCGTGACATGGCACTGGTGACCGTTCGTGACGCCATGGCAGCCGTTTCGCAACCAACGTTGATGGGTATCACTCAGTCATCGTTAGGTACGGACAGTTTCATCTCGGCTGCTTCTTTCCAGGAAACAACGAAAGTATTGAGCGAAGCTTCGATTCGGGGTAAGCGCGATACGCTCGACGGCCTGAAAGAGAACGTGATCGTTGGTCATCTGATTCCGGCTGGTACGGGTATCCGCCACTATCAGAATGCAATCGTCGGTTCGAAGGAAGAACTGGAAATAGTAACTGAATCGCGTGAGTCATTTGCCCGCAGTAAGAAACGGGCGACGGTCTAAGCGTCGAATCAAGCGTACAAAAAACGCCCCGGTCAGTGATGACCGGGGCGTTTTTTATTGGGAACTAAGTAGTCTCTAAACTCACTTGAACAAGTCATCAAACGTAACACTCAGGTAGTAAAGACCACCGATCTGGGCTAATCCGTATCCCTGAGCGTAGTATTTGTTGAGAATATTTGTCCCGCCCAATTTTATCACTGATTTCAGAAGGGGCATTTTGTAAGATACCTGCGCATCCAGGCTGCTCCAGGAAGGCAGCCAGACATCCCCCGCCGTGATTTCCTGCTCGTACCACATTCTGTCTGTCCACCGGAAGGAGACAAAAGCCCCAAGTCGGGTAGTCAGTTGCGGATTCTCAAGTGAAACGGTATACCTGTTTTCGGGTGAGTTAAAGTAGTTACGCCCTTTTTTCAGTACCTCACTATCGCTCATTTTACGTTTAACGATGGAATTACCTGCGTTATCATTGATGATGGCCCCCTGTGTATTACGAAGCGTGACCGTACCAACCTGATGGGCATAATTACCACTCAGCGTAAACCCACGACTTATGTTGTACGTCCCTCCTATCGCCCAGCCATCAACGAAAATATCGTTCGAGCTATTAGTGCTGATTTGCAGCGTGCGGTAGGCATTCGTTGTGAAATCGGTTAGCTGTCCGTTAGTGGGCTGGTACACCGTTTGAGTCGATATGAAACCGGAGTAGTAGCTATGGAAATAGAGCGCATCTACCGATAGCTTATTCCAAAGCAGTGCCTTATACCCTACTTCCCAAGTTTTAAGCTGCTCCGTCTGGATAGGTGACGGGGTGTAACTGCTATTTTGAAGCTGCTCTGCCGAAATACGCCCTTCCCTGAAAGCTTTTACATCGCTCTCCAGATAGGCAGGGTTTAAAAACAGCATAGCCGCCTGTGAAGCAACGGGCAAACCGCCCACTTCACCCGACCTACTCATTGCCGGCGAAGCGAAAAGCTGCCCCGGCACGGGGTTATGAAAGGCCGATTGCCAGGATGCCCGAAAGTGATGCTGTTTTAGACTGACTACTGCCGACGCTCTGGGTGAAAAGACACCTTTCAGGTACTGATTTTTATCGTATCGCACAACCACCGTAGGCTTCACCGTTAAAGAAGACCCCACAGCAATTTCCCTCGAAGCCTGTATGTAGCCACCATATTCGTTGATACTATATTCCGTTCCATCGGGCTTCAGGGCGAAAAGTGTTCCACCCGTGTTGAGCGCGTATTGACGCATACTACCGCCTACTACAACATCTGCGACCTGAACAATACCGGTTAAATTATACATACCCTCGTAATGCCAAAGAGCCGAATTATCGCGAAAACGGGTTCCTCGAATACCTCCGTAACCCGGAACGGAATCGGTATTATAGGTAGTTGAAAATAGATCGCGAACAAAATTGAATTGTCCCGAACCCGGTATATAGCGATTCCGGTCGGCGGTAGCACGGGATTCACCTACGGTCACCTTATTCTCTACGTAAACCTGACCAAACTCAGCCGCCCACTGTCCCAGCGATTTCCAGCTATTATTAATGTCGACAGCCGTAAGGCCTATATTCCAGCCTTCTGCTTTTTGCTGGGTCGTGTAGGCACGCAGAAAAAAATTATCACCGCGTATTTCGGCCTTAACCTGATGTCGTTGATAATCAGGAATATATTCCCGAAAATTTGCCGTGCGAATAAAGTTTCCGTTACCGTAATACCAGCCTACCGATGCCTCAATATTACCCGGCAACCGGTAATTCAGCAACGCGTCAGCCCGGTTGTTGAAGGTCTTCCCATGCTGTCCAATCAAATCAACTTCGGTATAACCCGTCCTGGTTACCAGCTTGTTTTGTAGAAGCACATTGGCATAATTAGCGGGAAAAGTGTATGCGCTACCCGCACCGATGAACTCGTCGCCATAGCGATTGACTCCGTCATACTGGAAATTCACATTAGGATTATTATTAGGCTGATAGCCAGCAGTTCGGTCACGAGTTTGCCTATCATCGTAATTGTCAGCAATAAAATCCGTGGCATCCAGCCGCTGAAAATTTACTTTGAATGCCAGCCGTTCGTTTAATTCACGCGCATACCGAATGGAGAAGTCCCGGTACGGTTTGGGGCCGGAACCCGCTTTCCCAACATTATTTACCCCACCTATTGCCCGCACACTTAGCCCCTGATACGTAAACGGGTTTTTACTTGAGGTAAGCATTACCCCCTGCTCAGCATCGGGTCCGTAAAGGGCCGATGCTGCCCCCGCAACAAGTTCGATATGTTCGACATCCAAATCAGGAATACCCGCCACAGTGCCAAACCCAAACCCCAAACCCGGCGAACGGTTATCCATGCCATCATTCAGTTGCAGAAAACGACTGTTAGCAGTAGACCCAAACCCCCGCAGGTTCACGGATTGAAATGTTAGACTCTGGGTCATCAAGTCAACACCCTTGACGTAATGGAGCGCGCCGAACGGGCTAACTGCCGGTACTTGCTGAAACTGGGTAGTATTGAGTTTTTCTACAGTCAGGGGAGCTTTCTGAATAGCCTCTTCTACCCGGCTGGCAACCACCACCCCATCATTCGCAGAGGCATGAACAATTTTCCGGCTGAGTTCTACAACAATGTGGCGAAAGTTATTTCCCCTCACCTGCACATTTTTTTGCTGATACCCAATGAACGACACGCTGATAGTTAGTGGAAGTTCACCCGTAGCCCGTAAAGTAAATTGCCCGTCATCCTGTGTTATTGTACCGGTATTTGTATTTCTGATAACGATGGTTACACCTGCCAGAGGTTGCTCTTTTTCGTCAGTGACAATACCAGCAAGGTTTATCTGTGCCTGGGTTTTCAATACACCCAACCACACAAAGAAGAGCAATAGAGGGATGCGTTTGCGCATAAATACATAATTGAGTCGGTAATGCCCTATGTAGTGTTAAGCTAACTACCGTAAAAACGGAGAAACTGTTTGCGTACCATCTCATAACGCAGACAGTTTCTACAAATTCAAAAAACTTTCGTCTACTCTTTGACTCTTCCATTATATTTTCGTTGCCAGGGCTGGTATTCCTGTTAATTACCCCTGTTTAGTCAGCGTCAGGCAACTCATAAATGGGTCACATCCCAGGTTATGGCGAGGTAGTATAACCCGCCGATAGTAGGTCCGGCCGCATACTGAACATAACGGCTATTAAAGATATTGGACCCGCCAAGTTTAAAGGTCAGTTTTGGCTGAGGTACCCGATACGTGGCCTGGGCATCAACTGTCTGATAAGCAAGAATAACTCCGTCGGCCAGCGGACTTTGCCAGAGAAAGCTGTCCTGCCAGCGCCAGACAACGTTAAACCCCAGATTCTTAACAATTTCACGATTACCGAAACTAATATTTGTTACGTACCTGGGCGTATTAAAGCCTGTTACAAACACATCAGGATTATCATTGGCGATTAGATTATTGTAATTAAAGTTTCCCGATAAAACGTACTTCTGAAAGAAGTTGTATGTTAGTCCCACCGAAGCTCCGTAACTATGATACACTTGCCGGGCATTGGTATATACCCGGTAACGAACCTGCTTTGTACGGGTCAGCATATCCCGAACGGCAGCGTCCGAAACCACATTACCGCTTGTGGGTACGGCTACCTCAACCTGACCCAGAAAATTCCTGTAACTGTTGTAGTATGCATCCGCATCAATAGCCAGTTTGTTATTAGCCAGTACACTCTTGTAGCCCACCTCCAGGGAGTTGATATGTTCTGGCTGTTCGACGGGCAGATTGGCAACGATCAGTTGCGCCCTATTGTTCAGGGCGGCATCATTTCGTGATAAACCACCAGCTACATCCGTGTTAACAGCAGAAACAAAATTGTTGATCGAAGCCAGCGTGTATGAATTTTCCAGGTAGCCTAACCCCTCGTTCACCCGAGCCAGTCCCCCAACACGCCGAACCCCGGCATTATTGACATACGACAGGGCTTCGAACAGCGATGGGAATCGGAAGCCGTTTTGGTAAGTAAACCGAATGTTGTGTTTTTCCGCAGCCGTGTAAACCAGTGCCAGTCGCGGATTTATTTTGGGTGAAAACTCCGGGTTGTTGTCAACGCGTAGGGAAGCGGACGTTTTGAGTTTATCACTTAAGAATGTTTTAGTGACTGACACGAACGCTCCGTACTTGGTATAAACCTGTTTCCTTCCACCCGGTATGGTGCGCTGCTCGATAGGTTTTGAAAAATCGACGAAATTGTTACCATCGGGAATTACTTCGTACCGCCGGTAATCAGCGCCTACCAGTACATCGGCAAACGAGATATAGCGACGTAGATTCAATTGTCCATCGGCATGATACGTGTTGCTACGCTGCCAGAGTGCCGCTCCACCAGTGGCAGGAGCGCCGGGGATATTTACCGCTATATCCCAGTTGTTGATACCAATAATAGTACTCTTTAGGTCATTAAAGGCCGCTGTACCCGGTTGTGCGCGTCCCTGGTCGGCAACAGCCCGGGCCAGGTTCATGGCCGTTGGCAGATCCGTTCCGGCATTTAGCTGATTCTGAAGTTCTTTCTGGAATTTACCCGCCCAAACAGGGTTAGACCCATTGTTCAAGTCAAGGTTGTAAGCCAGCGGATTCAGGTTATATGAGTTTCCCGTATTTTCAATCAGGGTATAGCCACGAAGGGTAAAATCCGTTCCACGTAGTTCCAGTTTGTGATTCTGCACCGTTACGTCCTTCAACTGAATTTTATTTCCCCGCTGAAAAATGCCATCCATCAACCCGTAACGATACCCATAGGATAGTTCAACCTTATCGTTGATCTTGTAAAACAACCCACCATCAACTTTCACATTCCGAACCGTTGGGTTGACAAGGTCCTTTTCGTAGTAGCCCGTTCGGCTAACGTTGAAAGTTTCTGTTTTACCCTTGTACTGTACGGCAATGGTCGACCGCGAACTACCATCATCACCGTAGCGGTTCCATAAATCAGCCGCCGGATTGTTAGCGCCCGATAACTCCGGGAAACGGGGGTTAGCCGCGGTCAGATTCTGCGGATTTTGGTCTATTTGTGTATTAGCGAGCCAATCTACTCCCTGTAAGTAGCTAAAATTCAGCTTAAAGGCGAATTTACTACCAAAAGCTTTTGCTATTCGAACGGCGGATTCGGTCAATAAAGATGGATTTCTATCAATGCCATCGACGTGATTAATGCCCGTTTTTTGATATAGGCTCACACCCTGGTACTGAAATGCACTTTTCGTCTGGAGGTTGGCCAGCCCGTTGATAGCATTCATGCCGTAGAGAGCCGAAGCCGCTCCGGGCGTAATTTCAATACTTTCGATATCGAGTTCGGTCGGGCCAATAGCGTTGCCCAGCGGTACACCCAATGTAGCAGCCTGCATGTCGACTCCATCAACCAGTTGCATAAACCGGAAGTTATTGGGAATGTTGAAGCCCCGCGTGTTGGGCACCTTGAACGTTAGGCTGGATGTAGTCATCTGCACCCCCTTCACGTTTTCGAGTGCATCGTAGAAACTGGGAGCCGGGCTTTCTTTCAGCACCCTCAGATTCAGTTTTTCGATAGCGACCGGCGACTTGAGAATGTCTTCCTCCATTCGGGATGCCGTCACAACCACCTCTTTTCCCAGAATAGCCTGCGTGTTGAGTGATATGGCTATTTTATCACCCGGCCGTTCTACGGTCAATTCTTTGGGCGCATAGCCTATTACCTGAAAGACCAGAGTAAACGGGAATTTCACTTTTGTTCTAAGGGTAAATTCACCCTGCTCATTCGTAATGGTTCCGGCTACTGTATTCCTGATTAACACCCCCGCCCCTGGAATGGGTTGATGTGTTTCGCTATCATCCACCCGGCCGGATAGTAAAACCAGATCGTCCTGGGCTACTACAGGTAGTAGTGAACTAAGCAGGCTCAAAAGAATGAATGGTAGTGCAAAAAATCGCTGTTTCATGGCTTAAATACGGTTTCAAATGGATTACTCCCTATACTCCCGGTTGTCGGTAGACTTTTAGTAGTTATAATCTATTGATTAAATAGATTATACAAAACAGATGCATTCGATTATTATTTCCAAATCCGAATCAACGAATAGGTCTAATTCCTCCGTTATTCCTGTTTATAGACAAATTCCCCTCAGAATAAGTCATAAACGAGTAACATCAATAAAAAGCAAAGGTGGGCGCTAACGAAGATAAGATAGCAGGGAGCCGACAGTAGCACCAGGAAAATACCATCGACGGGATGTGTCTGGCAAAAAATAAGTGGCGTTTACTGGAAGTAGCCCGTTAATTCGCCGTATCCAAGAATATGTCCTTCCATTGCATTGAGTACTGCCTGCTTATCAGGTACAGTAGGGAATGAAAGCATTTCATCGAGCGCATACACCCGGAACACATACGCATGACGGCCCAGCGGGGGGCATGGGCCAATAAAGGTTGAATTCCCCAGCGAGTTTTTACCAACTTTACCTCCTAATGCATTCATTTGGGCTGGCGTAACGCCATCGGGCAGGCTTCGCACCGCTGTG
Organism: Spirosoma spitsbergense DSM 19989; assembly: GCF_000374085.1. GTDB lineage: Bacteria > Bacteroidota > Bacteroidia > Cytophagales > Spirosomataceae > Spirosoma > Spirosoma spitsbergense. The sequence continues at coordinate 122,887 of NZ_KB893581.1, forward strand.
GGTAGATTATAAACAACCCAGTGCGACAGGTTAAAAATCGAAAAAGCTGGCGTTGGTACATCATAATCTGTGGCCAGAATAACGAACGATGTAGCCGTAATAGGAACATTATCCCAGGAAATTTCGGGCGAGCGCTCTTCCCCCTTGCAACTGCAACTGATGGGCATGTCGCCAGCGGGCGGAAAGGAACGGCTCGAAACATGTATATATTTATTGAGTGCCACGAGCTTTTGCTCCTCCTGATTCCGTCCGCTTCCTGCCCAAAAATGCATACCAACAAGAACCAGGATTACAAATAATACGAATCCCAGTAAAATCCGCCAGACAGTACGCATAAAGAAGCCGGTTAAGTACGTTTACGTATCTAACCGGCTCGTTATTAATTAGGTTTGAATGGCTATATTAATCTTTTGTAATGCGGATTATTCTATCCTCTTCAGGCGGCCCGGCTACTCTGCGGACGGCGCAGGATGGGTGAGCGTACGGGCTGACTATTGCGGGCCTCTTCCAGTACTTGTTCCGATACCATCCCAAGGTGATTAGCCCGTTTCAGGACATAGTCGAACGGGAGGTTGTAATAATTGACCACCTCACTACGGAAGCTGTCGGGGAAACGGGTCAGGCGTAAACCAAAAAACTTACGTACTTCTGCTTCGGGCAACATAGCTTCCAGGGCTATGCGCTCGGCTTCGGCCAGCAATTCTTTTTTGGCAGGATACAAATGCTCAAGACCTACAGAAGCCGCCAGTATGTTCAGAAACAGATTTTTGTACATAACGGATAGTTCGGCGGGCAGAATAACCCATCCCTGTTCCCGGAACCGGGCCGAAAAGCCAGTCAGGCCCTGTTCTCCTCTAATTTCGCCAGCAATAAACTCACTGGGAAACCGCAACCGCTCCTGCCTTTTTTCCTGCTCCAGTTTCTGCAACCGGAAAACAACGGCTTCGATGGGGCTTTTCTGAAAAATCAGGTTAGCCGGAATAGCGCGGGTGTTTTCCCACTGATCCGTCATGCGCATGAACAGGCTTTCATTGACGGGTAGGTTTTCGGGGTTCCCCAGGCTAACAAGCATCTGGCGGAAAGCCGCCAGAAAATCAATCTGGAGCTGGTTTGGATTCGAGCGTGCTTTTTTCATGCGAATCGTATGCCGGGCAGTGTCATTCAGGTAAAAACCCGGCTTGTTAGTATAGTTGTCTGTCGAAAATTGGGGAGATAAATATACGAAATAACTCCCTGATTTCAAAGAGATAACACAAACATAATCAGAAGCCGAATAGCCCTTGCAGGCAGCGTATATACAGTAAGAAGAAACGTGCTTTAGACCCTGCATTTTTCTATATAAATAGCTTGTCCTTTCCAGTCAGGCAGACAGGATAAATTTTACCAATTAAAAAGTATGCCGTAGAAACATATACCAAATTTCTATTCATTAGCTCACAACAGCTTGGAAATTGTATTTTTACCAAATAATTACACTTCCAGACATATTATATGCAGCAACGTATTCGCATTATTCATCAGGTATACAGGTATGCTTTTTTGCTACTGCTAAATTCTTACTGGCTGGTATCCGTTCAGGCTCAGCCACGACTAAAGTCCCCTCCTGCCCCTACTTTTCAACTGGTCGAAACAACCATTAGCGATATCCACCAGGCCTTCCGGGCTGGTTCATTAACGAGTGAACAGTTGGTCAATGAGTACCTTAAACGTATCCAGGCTTACGACCAGCCCACCAAACTTAATTCCATTATCCTGGTCAACCCAGAGGCCGTAGTAACAGCCAGAGCACTGGATACCGAGTTCCGAAAAACCGGCAAACTCCGCCCCTTGCATGGTATTCCGGTTATCGTAAAAGATAATTTCAATACGAAGGGACTACAAACAACGGGCGGCTCCATTGCCCTGAAAGGATTCGAGCCGGCAGAAGATTCCTGGCAGGTTCGAAAACTTCGGGAGGCCGGGGCCATTATTCTGGCCAAATCGAACATGGCCGAGTGGGCCTTTACGCCCATGCACTCGCAAAGTTCGATGGCGGGCGAAACGCTGAACCCTTATAACTTAGCTTATGTACCCGCCGGGTCGAGCGGAGGAACGGCCGCAGCCGTGGCTGCTAACCTGGGCACAGTGGGGCTTGGCTCCGATACAGGTAACTCCATTCGCGGTCCATCATCGCACAACGCGCTGGTGGGTTTTAGAACATCGCTGGGCCTGGTGAGTCGATACGGCATTATTCCGCTCTATACCCGCAACGATGTGGGTGGCCCCATGTGCCGCACGGTGGAAGATGCCGTACGGCTGCTGGAGGTTACGGCGGGCTATGACCCTAGCGATCCGATTACCAAAAACAGCCAGGGGAAAGTCCCAAAAAGTTACACCCAGTTTTTACGGAAAGATGGGCTGAAAGGTGCCCGGATTGGGGTATTACGTCAGATTACCGATAAAAATATCCACCCCGAAATTAAACAGCTTTTCGAGCAGGCGCTGCTGGACATGACGCAGGCAGGTGCAAAAACCGTTGATGTAACCATCACTGATTTCGATTCACTGCGGGCCAATCAGTGGTGTGCCGAATTTAGAACCGACGTAGAAGATTATCTCCGAACCTTTGTGAAACGGGATACCCTGAAAACGCTGGAAGACATTATTCGGGTAGGCGGTTATTCGGACATCGTGCGGGACCGCCTTACGTACCAGCAAACCCACACGGGCCGGGCAAGTCACCCCGAAATTCCCTGCGGGGATGCCTTTACCGACCCGCTCCGCATCAAGTACCGGAAAGCAATAGAAGCCGAAATGGACCGACTGCATGTTGATGTTCTGGTGTATCCAAGCTGGAATTATCCACCCGCTCTGGTGGGTGACGCAAAAGGCTACAAGGGCGACAATAGCCAGTTGATAGCTCCTGCCACTGGCCAGCCCGCCTTTACCATTCCAATGGGATTTACAACGGGCAACCTTCCCGCCGGTATTCAGTTTCTGGGTCGTATGTTCGATGAGCCAACGTTGATTCGACTGGTTTACGGCTATGAGCAGAAAACGCACCGCCGTGTAGCGCCCAAACAGTTTTTGGCTATCGGTCAGTAAACAATAGACTCCTTTACCAGACAACCGTCAAGCCCTCACTGCTGTACTTCATTACCTGCGGGTCTTTACTAATCAGACTGAAGTTGTGGGAAATGGCCAGCCAAATCAACATCCGGTCAAATGGGTCGCGATGATGGGTAGCCTTTAACTGGTGGTATGAACTGGTTGTTTCACCGGTCAGGTCAAACAATTGAAAGCCGGTATCAAAAGCGGCCTGGTGAAAATCTTCCGGTGTCAAACCGTCCAGGGTCAGTTTTTGAAGACTATACTTGAGGGATATTTCCCAGAAACTAACAGCACTAACCAGAATTTCATTGTCGGTGTTTTCCAGGATTTCCCTGACTGTACCAGACAGATTTTGAGTATCCGTAACGGCCCAAATCAGCGTATGTGTATCGAGCAGGTAGGTCATAAAGCCAGGAACTCCTCTTCTGTCATTGAAAAATCATCGGCGAATGAAGCCGTGCCTTTTTCCTGGAGTAAACCAAGGGTACGCTTTGCTGGCTTCCGGGCTGATCGGGGTATCAAGTACGCTACAATTTCTTTTTTTCGGCCAAAAGCCACGGCAATTTCTTCGCCCTCCTGCACTTGCTTCAGAACTTCCGAAAAACGGGATTTCAAATCGCCAACCGTTATTGTTTGCATCTTTTCCTATTTTTACACTAAAGCTACGTATAACTTGACAACTTGTCAACTTGCTTTTCGAACCAGTCAGTAACCCCTCATTCTATCGCCAATGGCTTATACTTCATCAACCGTTCGTCTGTTCATTTTTTTTGTCGCCTTTATTGGTTCGTTTGCTGTAAACGCGCAACCGGCTAGTAAAGCAGAGATAGCCCGCTGGCAGCAACGGGCGAAACAGGTCACTATAACCCGCGATATCTGGGGTGTGCCGCACATTTATGGGAAAACCGATGCCGATGTGGTGTTTGGTCTATTATTTACGCAGTGCGAAGACGATTTCGACCGCGTCGAGATGAATTACCTGGATGCCATTGGCCGGCTGGCCGAGGTAGAAGGAGAATCGGCTCTCTACCATGATTTACGGGCACGATTGTTCATGGACACGACCCAGGCAGTTGCGCTCTATAAAAAAAGCCCGGTCTGGATGAAGAGCCTGCTCGATGCCTTTGCCGATGGCACCAACTACTACCTGCATACGCACCCGACGGTAAAACCCCGTCTCCTGACCCGGTTTCGGCCCTGGATGCCGCTTATGTTTAGTGAAGGTAGTATTGGCGGTAATATCAGCGTGGTCCCCACTGGCCGACTACAGGATTTTTACGAGCAGCGGAAAACGTCCATGATTCAACGGCACGACAACACAGATCTCTACGAACGCGAATCGGTCGGGTCAAACGGATTTGCGATTGCCCCCGCCAAAAGTGCCACGAAGAATGCATTACTTCTCATCAACCCGCATACGTCATTTTACTTTCGGTCGGAGGTGCAGATGGTAAGTCAGGAGGGCCTCAATGCGTACGGAGCCGTTACATGGGGGCAGTTTTTTGTGTATCAGGGCTTCAACGAGCATTGCGGCTGGATGCATACCTCCAGCTATGCCGACTCGATGGATGAGTATCTGGAAACGATTGAAAAGAAAAACGGGGCACTCTTTTATCGACATGGCGACCAGCTAAAGCCCGTTCGGAGCCAGAAGGTCAGTCTGCCGTATAAAACCGACAGTGGTATTCAGCGCAAAGAATTTACCATGTACTGGACGCAGCATGGGCCGATTGTGGGCGAGAAAAACGGCAAATGGATTGCCGTTGCGATGATGAACACGCCCCTGAACGCACTGGAGCAGTCGTACCTGCGTACGAAAGCGACCAACTACGCCAGTTTCAAAGAAGTAATGAAGCTCAACGGCAATGCGTCGAACAACACCGTGTACGCCGATGCCGATGGAACGATTGCTTACTGGCACGGCAATTTCATGCCGAAACGAAACCCGAAGTTTGACTGGAATCAGCCAATAGATGGCAGCGATACCGAAACCGACTGGAAAGGATTGCATACTGCCGATGAGATTGTACAGGTCAAAAACCCGGCTAGCGGCTGGATTCAGAATTGTAACTCCACACCGTTCACGGTATCGGGCAGCAGTAGCCCCGACAAAAGCAAGTATCCAGCCTACATGGCTCCCGATGCCGAAAACTACCGGGGTATCAATGCGGCCCGCGTCCTGAGCCAGAAATCGGTGTTTACGCTCGATACGCTCATCGCTGCGGCCAACGACCCGCACTTAGCCGCCTTCGACGACCTGATACCTTCGTTACTGAAAGCCTGGCAAATGGTTTCCGGTGAGTCTGTCAACCAGGCCGGCGATTTACAGGAAGCCATGCGCCTATTAAACGACTGGAAGCGGGAATACGGCACCCAATCCGTCGGGATGACGCTGGGCATTGTATGGGGAGAAACCATTCAGAAACTGGCCCGCAGCCGCGTTCAGCCCGGCCAGCCACTCGATAACCTGAGTTTTACAGCTTTCACCATCAGCAGTACCTCCCCGCAGGAAAAAGTAGCGGCCCTCACCGACGCGTTAGCCAATCTCAACCGTGACTTCGGGACCTGGAAAACACCCTGGGGCGATATTAACCGCTATCAGCGCCTGACGGGCAAAATTCAGGAAACCTACGATGACCAGAAACCGAGCATTCCGGTGGGCTTTACCTCCTCCAACTGGGGTTCCCTGGCCGCATTCGGGGCTCGTACCCATCCCAACACCAAAAAACGCTACGGTTATGTCGGGAATAGTTTTGTGGCCGTAGTGGAGTTCGGGAAGCGGGTAAAAGCACGCTCGGTTGTAACGGGCGGTCAGAGCAGCCAACCCGGCACGAAGCACTTCACGGATCAGGCCCCGCTGTACTGCGAAGGAAAATTTAAAGACGTTCTGTTCTACCCGGAAGATGTGCAGCAACACGTAGAACGTACGTATCACCCCGGAGAATAATTGATTGGAAGACAGTAGAAGGAAGAGAAAAGGGGGAATAGTCAGATGGCTATTCCCCCTTTTCTCTTCCTTTTTACGTCTGCACAGACACGGACGAAAGGGAGCAAACCTTACAAACCGATTGGAACGGCAACCATCGTGTTATCCCAACCCATATACATCGTAGCCGTTTTAGGATCTTTTTTGGCAAACTGAATCGAAAAATTATCCAGAGGAGCACTGGTTTTCTCTACCGGTACGTTTACGCGGGCCACATCCAGTGCTTCGTTGTAGCTGTAAGCACCCCACTGGTCAATGTCGGAACTGAGGATGACTGTCCATTCCTTTTCGTTCGGAATAGTCAGCAGGGCATACGTACCGGCAGGAATCTTTTTACCACCAAACGTAACATCCTGGTAGAATTTAATCTCTGGTGCTTCGTTGGCACCGGCCCGCCACACCTTACCATAAGGCACTAATTTCCCGAACACTTCCCGGTCATTTTTAGCCGGACGGGTGTAGGTTACCCGAACCATCGCTTTATCCGTACCAATTTTGGCGGGAGCAAATTTACGGTCGTGGGCATAATCGTCGGGGTAATAAGCCATGTCCATCGGCGATTTATCAAGACCCCGGAAGGTTTGGGCATTGGCTCCGGCAAGCGCGAAGCAGAAAAAGGCAACCAGTAAACTAATTTTTTTCATACAAATCATGGAGAGTTGACAGAGGACATCCAGGTTAAGTACTCTGCTTTGTTAAATGATTCAGGCAAGTTATAACGGATGTGCCATCAAAAAAAGAGATTCCTGCCGACAAGTTGACCATTTGGCAAACAACAATACGCCGTCTGGGTATCAACAGAAGTCGTTTCTGCTAATTTTATGCCGCTTTCCCTGATTGATCGCTTTTCATCAGCCAATAATTAACCCCGGAATGAATCTGTTTCAAATTAGTTGGAGTAACCTGCGAGATAAGCCCCTGACCAGTTTTTTGAGTGGACTGCTCATGACCTTTGGCATCACCATTATTTCTCTGCTGCTGTTGCTCAACAAGCAATTAGACGATCAGTTTCGCAAAAACATCAAGGGCATCGATATGGTGCTGGGGGCAAAAGGAAGCCCGTTGCAACTGATTTTGTCCAGTATTTACCAGATCGATTCCCCAACGGGCAACATTCCGCTCGATGAAGCCGAGCGACTCACACGCAACCCAATGATCAAGACGGCCATTCCGCTGTCCATGGGCGATAATTACCGGTCGTTTCGCATTGTGGGAACAAACAAAAAATACCTCGATCACTTCGGGGCTACCATTGCACAGGGAAAACTATTTCAGCAGAATCTGGAAACCGTCATAGGTCCCCGCGTAGCCGCCGTTACGGGCCTAAAAATCGGGGATACCTTTGCCGGGTCTCACGGACTGGATAAGGACGGTGAAGCCCATGCCAACTCGCTTTATAAAGTGGTAGGCATTCTTACGTCAACCAACACCGTTGCCGATCAGCTGATTCTCACTCCCCTTTCCAGCGTATGGGCCATTCATGAACAAGCGCACGAAGCAATGCCCGCAGCGGTGGATGAGCCTACTGAAGCGGGTAATGAAGAAGCCCCCCGTGAAATCACCAGCATGCTCATCAAGTTTCGGAACCCGATGGGGATGATGCTGGCGCGGGGCATCAACAGCAACTCCAAACTACAGGCAGCGTTGCCCAATATCGAAATCAACCGGTTGTTCTCCCTGCTGGGTGTCGGGGTTGAAACATTACGCGGACTGGCCATCGTGATTATGCTCATTTCAGGCATCAGCGTATTTGTCTCGCTCTACAACTCATTGAAGGAACGGCGGTACGAAATGGCCCTGATGCTTTCTATGGGTGCCACCCGAGTCCAGCTATTTGGTATGCTACTGCTCGAAGGATTGGTGCTGGCCCTAATTGGTTTTGGTCTGGGTATCCTGTTCAGCCGCGTTGGACTCTGGTTGTTCTCCGGCAGCGTTTCGGAGGATTATCACTACAATCTGGCTGCATTTGGCATATTACCCGAAGAATGGGCACTACTCGGTGTTGCCCTGCTGATTGGCCTGCTGGCCGCTGCCCTACCCGCACTGGGCGTTTACCGAATGAACATTTCTCAAACCCTGGCAGAGGACTAATTTCTCTTTTACCTAAACAAGTTTTCTCGAAAAGTGGGTTACGTTCAGGCGTTTTCTGAATAAAGGACATCAGCCATTCATCTACTACTATATGAACACAGTCTTGTTAGCGGGGCGATTTGTACTGGTATTAGTCATTCCTCTTTTAATTGCAATTACTCCCCTGGCCCTGTTCCTGTACCTGAGCCAGCATAAGTCAATTAAGCAATCGGCTGGTCTTGTTGGGTTGTCGGCAGTTTACTCAATTCTTACTGGTCTGGTCACCCCTTCGCTTGCTTTTTGGACTTGTGCCGCATCTATGGGTATCGGAGAAATGACAAATGGGCCAGGATGCGTTACGGGAGCATCGTCATTTCTGGTGTTGGGTTATCTTTTTACGACCATTATGCTAGTGGTCAGCCTTGTCTTCACAATGCAACAATTATTAAGTCAGCGTAAGAGATTAGGCTACTAAGCATCTTCTCCTCATTTTACGACATTGTAGACAACCGCCGGTTCGGCTTTGTTCTTCAGTGTTACCTCTCCGATGCGTTCGCAGGTGAAGGATTCGGCAATTTTCTGCTGGGCTGATTCAAGAATAACTATCTGGCCGGGTTTCGCTACCGACTGTAGTCGCTGGGCCGTGTTGACTGCATCACCGATTACGGTATAATCCAGCCGCCGAAGCGTGGCCGAGCCGATATTACCCGATACCATTTCGCCCGTATTAATACCGATGGAGACTTGTGGATGATAATTCGGGTTGTTGTGCAAATTATCTTCCAGGGCGGAGATTTGCGCCCGCACCGCCAGGGCGGCTTCAACGGCCCGGTCAAAATGATAGTCGCCCCGGAAAACGGCCATCACGGCGTCACCCATAAATTTATCCACGTACCCCCCCTGTCCAATGATTTCCTTAACCATTACATCGAAATAACGATTCACCAACCGAACGACCGTATCGGGCGATTCGCGCTCGGAAATAGTTGTAAATCCGCAGATGTCAATAAATAAAACGGTAGCCACTACGGTTTCACTAGCCGAGAGGGATTTTTCAAATTCGGGCTTATTCATGAATGTCAGCACCGATTCATCCACGTACATCCGCAGGATATCATTCTCTTTGATAGCCTGTAGGGTTCGACGGAGTTGCATGACGTAATCCATCGTTTTCTGCATCGTCAATTCCAGGTCCTCGAAGTTGACGGGCTTGGTTACGAAATCGAATGCTCCCCGGTTCATTGCCGTGCGAATATTATCCATATCGCCGTAGGCCGACACGATTACGGCTTTGAGCATTGGATTACTTTCGTGCAACTTAATCAACAGCGTAAGGCCATCCATGCCGGGCATGTTGATATCGGTTAGCACCATATCCGTATCGGGTTGCTGAGATAGTACTTCCAGCGCTTCGGCACCATCGTGGGCAAACGAAAATTCGTATTTTTTCTCTCGAATCTGCCGTCGAAACTTTTGTTTAATCAGCAATTCAAGGTCCGTTTCGTCATCAACTACCAGTATTTTGGCATTCATGGTAAATCGTGAAGTTTTTGTTTTAAAACCGCAAAGTCGAGCGGCTTGGTCAGAAAATCGTTGGCTCCCAGTTGAACGGCCTGTTGCTGTGAATCGGGGTCACCGTAGGCCGTTATCATCATAACTACGGGTGGCGGAGGGGTCTGAAAATCATCCCGAATATGGCGCAGTAACTCAAAACCGCTCATACCCGGCATATTGATATCGGATAGAATCAGTATCACCTCCGACGTATGGTCAGCAAGATAAGCGAGAGCCTCTTCGCCGGAGTTAGCGAAGTGTAGCTGAAATTCGGCATTACGTATTTCGCGACGAAACCGCTGGAGAAACAAGTCTTTTACGTCCGTTTCATCATCGACAACTAATATTTTCTTCATAGTAGGGGAAAGGCACAAATCAAAGATAGAAAATTTGCCTTAGGCATCAACGCACTAAGGTAATCTCTCGCTGCATACAGGCGATTTTTATTTCTTCTGACGATGGAAGGCTGTGCATTATTCAGAGACTATTCCGGCACGTCTACCTTTCTGCTCAGTGGAATAGAAAATGTCTGGATAGATTCGTAAACTTACTGGTAAATCAGTCGCTATCAATGACTCCAATACAACCAGAAACCCGAATCAACTCAGGAGAAGGCATTCCTGCAAGTGGACCTGAACCAGAAGCGCCCCGACCCAAGAAGGAGAAAAAAGAGAAGAAAAAGAAAGCTAGTAAAGGTGTCGAAACATTGTTTCGGACAACGATGTCAAATCACATAAAACTCAGCGAGATGGCCGACCGTAAGGCAAACCTGATGATCTCCGTCAATACCATTGTTATCTCGGTCATACTTTCCGCCTACGTCCGTAAAGTGGACACACCTGCTCATCTGATTATTCCCAGCGTCTTGTTACTGGTGGTGTGCTTAACCACCATCGTCGTTTCATTGATTGCTACAAATCCAACGATTTCGCCCAAAAAGAAACGATTTAGTAAACCCAGCGCACCGCCCGTCGATTTACTATTTTTTGGTTATTACAATCAGCTCACTGCCGACGAGTATCGCCAACGTTTACGTCAGTTGCTCAGCAACGAGGAGTCCATTTACACCAGCCTGATTGATAGTATCTATGCGCAGGGACTAGTACTGGATCGGAAATATCGCTTACTGAAATTCGCCTACCATTTTTTCATGATTGGCTTTTCGGCAGTTGTCGTTATGGCAGCTACAATCCTGATAATCAACCACTAAGTCATTTTAAACCCTTAACAACCACGCCATTTTTAGCATCCTCATTAAACGCAAGGCGTGCCGTTTCCGGTTTGTTGATAAGCGCGTAAAACTCATCGAGGTACCTCAGAGTCCGTTTCACATAGCCTTTATCCAGGCGATTATCGTTCTGGTACAGGGCATAAAATTGCGGTTTTATGTCATTGAATTTGTTAAACACCCGCTGAAACAGCGCAACGGAATAAACAGGTCCCCGATATAGCCGTTCCCGAACCGACTGAATACCCAACTGCTCTGGTGGAATGGCATAACTAGCCTCAACAATACCAGAATAATCAAAATCGTAAGGTACGGGCAGCGAACCGGCCTGCCCATTAGCGAACAGACGGATGTTGTGCAGGTAAGGGACCGACCAATCGGTGTTACCAATCATATATTCGAATACCGCAACCGTAGCCATACTGAGCGAGTCAGCATAATACATGCTGGATTGTTTCAGGTTACTGACTTTTACCCCGTTTCGTTTGGCTACCTCACTGTCGTCTTCCAGCAGAAAGCCCCAATGCGTTTCGGGCGTACGTTTCCCCAGCGAGTCGGCGTAGGTGACGCGAACCAGCCGGGCACGAAAACTCAGGTCGGTAAGCAAATTATACAGTTTATACACCAGATATTCACGCACCACCCATTCGTCGACCTGGCAGTGTGTGACCAGTTTCAGTTTGTTTTGATGGGCAAACAGGCTGTTTCGGGTCTTCTTTTTGGGGAAGTCCATCAGCAGGGGCGGAAACGCGCAGTTGGCTTTACTACGCCGGAAATTACCCCTTACTTTCAACGTCAGCGGAAGCGTATCTACCCCTTTTGCCTCGTTGTGTATCAGGACAGCCGCATGCTCAACCGGCTGGTCTCCTCTGTCTTTGGAGAGTGCCCGCAGATTAGCCGTCAGCGTAAACGCCAGGGCAGCGTCACTTTCAAAGAGAATAGTGGCCTTATCAGCAGTTGCACGTTTATCTGCGAGTGAATCCGAACCGGATGGCGTACGCTGAGCCGTAGCCATGGTTTCCCCGCTCAAATAGATAGTCCACAGAAACAGGACAATAAGGTAATGTTGTTTCATGGTGCTGATATGACTGATTCGCCCGTAAACTTACAGGGAATCATCTCATTTCCACTGCATGACGTCCAGCACATTCGGGCAAAAGTCGTATTCATCGGGCTGGTTAGAGCCGATTAACAAAAGAGGGGCTTCCTCATCGGCGGGATTCAGTAGTTCCCGCACCTGCTCGCGATACCAGGCGGCCCCCTGCCGGTCGAGGTTAGCGGTTGGTTCGTCCAGAATAACAACAGGTGAACGGGAAAAGAAAGCCAGCCCAAGCTTCACGCGCTGCTTCATACCGGACGAGAAGTACTTGATCTCTTTATGGCGGGCGTGAGTCAGCAACAGGCGTTCGGCAATACTATCGGGCGTCAGGCCTATCTTATAGGGCTTGAAGGTCTGATGAAACGTCAACAATTCGATCAGGGTCAATTCCTCCACCAGTTCCAGATAGGGAGCGGCTATACTCACCTGCCGGAACCAGTGGTCAGGATCCAGTACAGCCTCGTTAAGCCGATAGACCAATTTGCCTTCAGTACTTGGTAAACTCCCGGCAAGGAGTTGCAGTAAGGTCGATTTTCCGCTCCCATTGGGGCCAACAAAGGTATAGCTACTTCCACTGGAGAGGGTCAGGTCTACTCGCCGAAAAATCCATTCTTTCCGATACTTTTTCCCTACCTGTCCGGCTTCAATGGTTATCATGACGTGCTATCCCTGTAGGCTGTGGAAACACCAGAAACGGTATTACAGCGTGAGTAACGTACGGAGAGAATACCCGATGGTGCTTATTCTTTTTCCCCGTTAGACGATGGCCCCCGCATAATACCCCGTTCAGAACTGCGGATAAAGTTCACGATTTCATCGCGTTCATCGGAGGGCGGTAATTCGAGTTCGATGTTTGTCAGCGCGTCGGCATTGTTCAACCCCCGCATATAGATGTAGCGGTAGATTTCCTGAATCTGGTTGATTTTATCATTCTCGAACCCCCGCCGACGCAGTCCGATGGAGTTGATACCCGTATAGGCCAGTGGTTCGCGGGCCGCTTTTGTGAAAGGGGGTACATCCTTACGCACCAGCGAACCGCCCGAAATCATGGCGTGCGCACCTATCTTCACCCACTGGTGTACGGAGCTGGACCCGCCTATAATTGACCAGTCGCCCATGTGAACGTGGCCCGCCATCTGCACATTATTGATGATGATGCAATGATTTCCGATGCGGCAATCATGCGCTACGTGCGCGTAGGCCATAACCAGACAGTCGGCACCAATTTCGGTTTTCCAGTGCTCTTCCGTACCCCGACTGATGGTTGCGTACTCGCGGATGGTTGTATTGTCACCGATAAAGGTTCGGGTATATTCATTATTAAATTTCAAATCCTGCGGAGTCGATGAAATAACGGCACCCGGATAAATCTTGCAGTTTCGACCAATACGTGCGCCTTCGTTGATAACCGCGTGCGAACCAATCCAGGTCCCTTCGGCAATTTCAACGTCTTTATGAATAATGGCAAACGGCTCAATCACCACGTTTTGTGCAATTTTCGCTTCGGGTGAAATGTAGGCTAATGGTTGAATCATTATTTTTTTGGTCATTAATTGTCATTGATTGTCATTCCTAGTCATTTTTTGCGGCAACAGATGACCACGAATGACAATCAATGACAATTAATGACTATTTTTTCTTCACGAGGCTGGCAATCATATCGGCTTCGCACACTAACTGGTTGGCAACATAGCCACGACCCTGCATTTTTACGATACCCCGTTTCATGGGCGATGTGAATTCACACCTAAAAATGACCGTGTCGCCGGGTAAAACGTTGCGTCTAAACCGACAGTTCTCGATTCCTACCAAAAAAGGCCAGTAATTTTCGGGGTCCGGTACGGTGCTTAATACCAGAATACCGCCCGTTTGTGCCATGGATTCCAGTTGCATAACGCCCGGCATTACCGGATTACCGGGAAAATGGCCCGGAAAAAAGGGCTCATTCATCGTCACATTTTTGATACCAACTACGCTATTCTCATCCAGGGCAATGATTTTATCAATCATCTGGAACGGGTAGCGGTGGGGCAGCAACTGCGAAATACGATTAATATCCAGTACAGGCGGCTGTGTTGGGTCATACTGGGGTACCTGATTGGCCGCATTTTTCTGAATGAGCTTCTTTATCTTTTTGGCAAAGGCTACGTTAGCTGCGTGGCCGGGCCGGGCCGCCAGAATCTGCGCCTTAATGGGTCGGCCAATCAGGGCCAAATCCCCCACCACGTCGAGCAGTTTATGGCGGGCCATTTCATTCGGATAGTGTAGTTTAATGTTGTTTAAGATTCCCTCCTGCTCGTTTACGCTAACCTTGGGTTTTTTGAGCAGGTCGGCCAGGTAATCCAGTTCGCCATCTTTCACGTCCCGGTCTACAATAACAATAGCGTTCGTCAAATCCCCCCCTTTTATGAGGTCCTGCTTATACAGCGTCTCCAGTTCGTGCAAAAAAACAAAGGTCCGGCAGTTGGCAATCTGCTCCGGAAACTGACTGATATCGTTCAGGTAGGCGTGCTGACTACTGATAACCCGCGAGTTATAATCAACCATCACCGTCAGGCGGTAATCGTTCAGGGGCAACGCTGCCAGTTCAATGTCCTTTTCTGAATTTTTGTAATGAACGTATTCGCTCACCTCGAAGTAATTACGGGTCGCGTTTTGTTCCTCAATACCGGCATCGCGCAGTGCATCGATGAATTGGATTGAAGAGCCGTCCATAATGGGTGGTTCCGGCCCATCCAGCTGAATCAGTATGTTATCCAGCTGCAACCCTACGAGGGCAGCCAGTGTATGCTCAACCGTATGAATCCGGGCACCACTCTGCTCAATGGTTGTACCACGCGACAAATCCACTACGTTATCCACGTCGGCATCCACAATAGGCTGACCTGGCAGGTCGATGCGCTGGAATTTATAGCCGTGATTCGTAGGAGCAGGTAAAAAAGTCATCGTAGCCCGAACACCCGTGTGTAGGCCCACTCCCGATACTGATACGGATTTTAGAATCGTCTGTTGTTTGGTATTCATTAGTGTCGGTTCACAGTTTATGGTTTGGGGTTTACGGTTGCGCGAAGCGGCCTTATTATTCCATTGTAGAATTAACAATACCGCTTCGCGCAACCGTAAACCGTAAACTATAAACTGTGAACTTATTTTTCATTTTTCTTTTCCAGTTTAGTCAATCGCTGATCCAGTTCGGGAAGCCGACGAAAAACGGCCAGTGAGCGCATGCTTTCTTTTAAACCGAAAGCGGGCGAACTGTTAATAGCGGTACCTTCTTCGTAAATATTCTTCCCTACCCCCGACTGGGCACCTACTTTGGTACCATTGGCAATCGAGAGGTGGCCGGCAAAGCCAACCTGACCGGCAATAACGCAGTTATCGCCAAGTTTCGTTGACCCCGATATGCCCGTTTGAGCAGCAATTACCGTGTTTCGACCAATTTCGACGTTGTGACCAATCTGAATAAGGTTATCCAGTTTCGCGCCCTTCCGAATAATAGTCGATCCCAATGTAGCACAGTCAATCGTGGTTCCGGAGCCAATATTTACGTTGTCTTCCAGAATGACATTGCCCAGTTGAGGAATGGTTTTGTAGGTTCCATCGGGTTGGGGAGCAAAGCCAAACCCCTCACTGCCAATAACGGCATTAGGATGAACCACGCAGTACCGCCCAATTACACAATTATCCAATACCCGCGCTCCGGGATGAATAATGGTATTATCGCCAATATGAACATTGTTACCGATATAAGCATGAGGAAATATTTTTACGTTTTCCCCAATCTGGCAGTTACGGCCGATATACGAGAAGGCACCCCGGTAAATCTGTTCGCCCGTCTGGCAGCCATCGCCCATGTAGCACGGCTGTTCTACGCCAACCCTGGAAAAAATTAGTTGCTTGTGGTACTCTTCCAGCAATTGAGTGAAGGCGGAGTAGGAGTTTTCTACAAAAATCAGTGTGGGCGACACTGGCTTTTTAGGCTCGAAGGAGCGGTCAACAATTACAGCCGACACCTGTGTAGTATACAGGTGTGGTTCATACTTGAGGTTCGACAGAAACGAAATATCGCCTGATTTCCCTTCTTCAATTTTTGCTAATCCAGTGATTGCCAGCATCTCATTTCCGGCGATTTCGCCCCCGAGCAGTGTGGCAATCTGCTTGACTGTAAACTTCATATGCGTATAATTGCCGTCACAAAATACCTGTTATCAGCGGGAAATATAGCCGCTAAGGTAGCTAACAAATTGCACTTTTCTACAACTGACGAGGGAAGTGACATGACTAGTGCCCCTAGGTATGCTCTTCACCGATAGCCAGATTTCTTGCCCAGCAAACGTAATATCGGCGAACAATATTGGTCAGCACCTGAATATTCGATAAGTCAGAAGCATCGGCAATATCGATCACTTTACCCGATTTCAGCTTGATGGCAATCCGGTCGCCAGAGGGTAGATAGGCGGCATTGGTTGCCTGCCCCTCTACCAGAAAGTAGGTAATCCAATCATCGGGCATACCACTTTCACGGAATTGCCCTTCAATTTGTGTTAGTAACTCCCCCGAGAAAGGCTCCGTGGAGAGCATAATTTTAAACAACTTCCGGTCGAGCAGCATCTGACAAAGCATCGACAAAACCGGGTCGGAATGGGTTGCTCCCTCTTTGATACACGCCCAGACATCGAAATCATCCAGTTTCATAAACGAGTCCAGATACCGGCGGTCTGTCTGAAAATCGGCCAGTGTTACGTGTTCGCGCAGAAACAACCGAAACACATCCGACACAACAATGGGGTCCCCTCCCGACTGCCGAATCAGAAATCGCGCCCGGCGCAGAATCTGAACCAGCATCGACTCGCAGCATAACGATGTTTTATGCAGGTACACCTGCCAATACATCAGCCGACGGGCATTCAGGAAATTTTCTACGCTCAGCACTCCTTTTTCTTCTACGACTAAGTGGTCATCGGCCAGATCCAGCATTTTAATGATACGTTCGGCACCGATAGCTCCCTCTGCTACACCCGTATAATACCCGTCGCGGTTGAGGTAATCCATCCGGTCCATGTCCAGCTGACTCGAAATGAGCTGATGAAAAAAGGGCCGTTCGTATGTTCCCTCAAACATGCGGATAGCCAGTGCCAGCGCCCCATCAAATTGCCGGTTGAGGTCGTGCATAAGCATGAGCGAAATCTGTTCATGCGATACGTTGTCCATCAAAGTGTATTCCAGCACGTGGGAGAACGGCCCATGGCCAATGTCGTGCAATAAAATAGCGATTTGTGCCGCTTCACATTCGGCCTCGCTGATGCAATGGCCCTTACTTTGCAGCGTATTCATGGCCTGCCCCATCAGGTGCATAGCCCCCAGCGCGTGGTGAAAGCGGGTGTGTAACGCGCCCGGATACACGTATTCCGACAACCCTAGTTGTTTAATGCGCCGAAGCCGCTGAAAATACGGATGCTCGACCAGATCGTAGAGCCGTTCCGTAGGGATCGTGATAAACCCATAGACGGGGTCGTTCAGAATTTTTTTCTTGTTCGGCGTTGCCATCAGGCAAAGATAACCTACAGCCGGGTTGTGACTGCGGCCGGTTGATGGTAATCGGTTGTTTTTCCGTGTAGAATTCTATGAATTCCACGCTTCTATCGAAAAAAACCGTAAATTTGCATCGCTGAATTTGAGCAATCAATCAGCAACGGGCTTGTAACTCAGTTGGTTAGAGTGCCTGACTCATAATCAGTAAGTCGCAGGTTCGAGCCCTGCCTGGCCCACAAAAAACCTCCATGTCCTTGTGATATGGAGGTTTTTTGTTTGTCATTTCACCTTCGTGAGTAAAAATTATTTTTCTGCGTTTAGGGATGTTCTCTTCAATCCGGATACCCTACACACCCAGTGTACCGCCAAGCGTGACGTCGGGTGTGTGAGCAGGATGCCTACCCTCGTGGTGACTCCCGGGGTGCGCTTCTTCTTCGGCTTTTGAGCGATTGTTGATGAACGATTCGGCCAGTATGGTTAATTTACGGTCGGTTTCTTTTTCTTCTTCCAGCGATAGGGCCAGCAATTCTGCCGACTGTGTGAAATCCAGTACGTGAGCCAGCGTCAGCAGTGATCCGTAAATGGCAATTTCGTAGTGTTCTACTTTCTGAGCCGATATAATAAGTCCCGCATCCCGTGTCAGCGACCCCGTTTCTGTATCAGAGATCATCCGTTTGGCATCTTCAATGAGTCCATCAATGGCATCAGCCGATCGCTCTTCCGTTTTTACACCTATGATTCTGAAAATATCATCGAGCCGCTCCTGTTGCAGATGACTTTCTTCCTGATGTTGCAGGAACGCCTGCCTCACTTCGTCGGTCGTACTAGCTTCCGCCTGTTCGCCTAATGCCTTTGTTATCTGTTTTTCTGTATAATAAACGCTTTTCAGTTCACTGATGAACAAATCGCGTAATCCCTCGTCTGTATTTGTATCATTACCACCGAAGAAGTTTTCTATCTGCTCTAGTAAGGTTGCCATAACGTTGAATAATCTACTATAAACGGTTTATTTACGGTTTACCTGCCAAATCTGTGCCAACTACTGACCCTTAACTACTTACGCGTTTTTACAAATCAATGTGTTTATGTTTCTCCACAAGTTCTGTGGAGTATTATCACTTTGAAAGCAGAGTATGTGGTCTGTAAATAGAATTTGTGTTTCTCCGAACCAATCTTGTTTGCTTATCAAAGCCATCCACACGCTACCGTTTTACCTAATAGCCAGCCGCTTGCCCGTCTTTACGCATCTCAGAAGCACCCCGGTAAACCCGGTTTATGGGGTCCCACTGAATGGCCTGGTAACCACCGAAAAAGTCGGTCAAAGCCATCCGATGCCCCCGCTTTTCTAATTCCGTTCGTACATCATTACCTATTCCAGTTTCCAGTGCCACCTTCCCGCCATCGATCATACTTGTTCCCGTCGGTTCACTGCTGCCAGAGTGACTGAATCGGGCGGCATCACCGGCCTCCTGCACGTTCATTCCAAAGTCGATCATGTTGCAAAGTACCTGCAAATGGCCCTGCGGCTGCATAGCACCACCCATCACGCCGAAACTCAGGAAAGGAGTCCCATCCTTCGTCACAAAACCGGGAATAATGGTGGTAAACGGACGCTTACCGGGGGCATATACGTTGGCGTGGCTGGATTGCATACTAAAACTGGTACCCCGGTTGTGCAGCACAAACCCCAGTCCATCGGGCACCATCCCACTACCAAACTCCAGCATGTTGCTTTGAATAAGCGAAACGATATTTCCCTGATCGTCGGCTACGGTCAGATAGACGGTATCGCCGGCACGAAGGGCAGGCTCACTGGCATCAATGCGTTCCTGCGCTTTTTTGAGATCAATTAGTTGCCGGCGTTTGGCTGCATACTCTTTGGATAACAGCTCAGTCAGGGGAATTTTGGCAAAATCCGGGTCGGCATAATACCGGGCGCGGTCTTCAAACGCCAGCTTTTTGGCTTCGACCAATAGATGCAGATAATCGGCACTGTTGTGGCCCAGGCTTTTCAGGTCAAACCCTTCTACAATGTTCAGCATTTGCAAAACGGCCAGGCCCTGTCCATTGGGCGGCAACTCAAACACATCGTAACCCCGGTAATTAACCGATATCGGCTCAATCCAGTTACTCGTGTGCGCTGCCAGATCTGCTTTACGAAGATACAAACCGGTCCGTTGGGCATACCGGTCAATGGCATCGGCCAGTACACCTTTGTAAAAAGTATCACGCCCCCCACTGGCGATGATCGAGTAGGTATTTGCCAGATCAGGATTGCGAAATACCTGTCCTTCAACGGGGGCTTTACCGCTAATCAGAAACGTTTTCCGGAAGTTATCGAACTCCTTCACAACAGCTTCACTGGCCGCCAGCCTGTTCGCGGCTACCTGCCAGGAATAGGCGATCACCTGCGGAACCGGAACACCTTCGCGGGCATAGCGGATACTGGTAGCCAGCAGATTACGCATCGGTAGTTTACCAAAACGCCGGTGTAACTGAAACCAGCCATCTACCGCGCCGGGTACCGAAACCGACAGTGGTCCGTAGAGCGGAAGTAGTGTTTGACTCCCCAACGTCTTTTTCAAGCGATCGTAGGTCAGCCCTTGGGGTGAGCGACCACTGGCGTTCAGCCCGTACAGTTTCTTCTCTTTCGCTGACCAGACAAGGGCGAACAGATCACCCCCAATCCCGCCGTTATTCGGTTCTACAACACCGAGGGCGGCATTGGCCGCAATGGCGGCATCCACCGCCGTACCACCCTGTTTCAGGACATCAAGCCCAATTTGAGTAGCCAGGGGATGACTGGTTGCCACCATGCCATGCTGCCCCAGTACCGGACTTCGCGTGGCGAAAGTAGCCCCCGTAATCCGGTCACCTTTACCGGTTGACTGACCATACAGATGGGAAGCGGCTAGCCAAAACAGACCAAAAAAATAGCGCGTGTAAAGATGATTCATACCGTATTCAGTTGCCTTGATTTACGTAATTACCCAGTTTACCGCCATCACGCCCACTAAACCGGACACAGACACCAGCGTTTCCATAATAGACCAGGTTTTCAGGGTATCAACCATCGAGAGTTGAAAATACTCGCGGAATAGCCAAAAACCCGTGTCATTAACATGGGAGAACATCATGCTGCCGGCCCCGATACTCAACACCATCAGGTTAGGCTCCACCCCAGACGAAGCCAACAGGGGTGCTACGAACCCCGCGGTTGTAATGCCCGATACCGTCGACGACCCCACACATACCCGGATGAGCGCGGCCATGCCCCAGGCCAGTATATACGGGTGCACCGACGAGTCATTCATCATATCGGCAATGGACTGGTTAACACCCCCATCGGTTAGCACCTGTTTTAAGGCTCCGGCACCACCAAAAATCAGGAATAGCATCGCTACATCTTTTACGGAATCGGCCAGGAGGGCTGTAACCTCGGTCATTGTTTTCCGCTGACGCAGGCCTAAGGTGTAGATAGCCACCAGCACCGCGATGAACATACTAACGATGGGTTCACCCAAAAACAGGATGAGTTGCTGACCCGCGGAGCCATTGGGCAAAAAGGGGCTGATTAGCGTGCTGAGACCAATGAGCAGAATAGGCAGCAGAACAGTCAGGAAACTAACACTGCTGGAAGGCATTTCTTCGGCTTTCAGATCGGGGGAGATGAAAGCCGGGTTGGGCAGAGTGGTATAGCGCTTCAGCGTAGACCCGAACAGGGCACCCGAAACCAGAATGGCTGGTATGGAAACGATGATGCCGTAAAAAAGCGTCAGTCCCATGTTAGCGTCAAACTGCTTCAAAATAGCCAGCGGAGCGGGATGCGGGGGCAAATATCCCTGCGTAACCGACAGCGAGGCCAGCATGGGTAACGCAATATACAACGCCGGTAATTTGTACCGGTGCGCCACCGTAATGACCAGTGGAGACAGTAGCATAAACCCCACCGAGTAGAAAAGGGGCAAACCCACAATG
Organism: Spirosoma spitsbergense DSM 19989; assembly: GCF_000374085.1. Lineage (GTDB taxonomy): Bacteria > Bacteroidota > Bacteroidia > Cytophagales > Spirosomataceae > Spirosoma > Spirosoma spitsbergense. The sequence continues at coordinate 144,424 of NZ_KB893581.1, forward strand.
AATCCCGTTATCATGAACGCCCAGCGGGCGCGGGGGGTACCCACCAGTTCCATCATGTTAACCGCAATGCGCTGGGCAGCGCCACTCTGGGCAACCAGTTTCCCCAGCATAGCGCCCAGCGCAATAATGGCCGTAATAGACCCCAGCGTACTGCCAATGCCTTTCTGAATAGCATCAACAATAACCAGCGGCTTTAATCCCAGGGCCAGACCAACACCGAGTGAAACGGCCATGAACGCCAGGAACGCGTGCAGGCGCACCACCGAAATCAGTAAAATCAGGGCCAGAATTCCAAGAAGTGTAATGGTTAAAGGCATGAAAATGAGGTGTCGATTCGGGACGTTAACTTTTTTTACCAGTTGCCAGTTGGCTGCTTATCCAGGCATCCAGTTTAGCATCGAAGATTTGTAACGGCATAGCACCATCTTTCAACACTTCATCATGAAAAGCCCGAATGTCGAACTGCTTACCCAGTTTTTTCTCCGCTTTCCGGCGAATTTCCGAGATTTTCAATTGACCAATTTTATAGGAAACCGCCTGACCGGGCATGGCAATGTACCGTTCTATTTCCTGAATCGCAGCTGCTTCGGTTGTTGGTTCATTATCCAGGCTGTAGGCAATGGCCTGTTCGCGGGTCCATCCTTTGTGGTGCATTCCCGTATCGACTACCAGCCGGATGGCCCGGTGCATTTCACCCTGATAAAAACCCAACATCTCAAATGGGTCGTTATAAAGACCGAGTTCCTTCCCTAACCGCTCGGCATACAAACCCCAGCCTTCTACATAGGCACCGTAGCGGCCAATCTTTTGAAGACCGGGAACGGCTTCGTTTTCGGTTTGCAACGAAATCTGGTAGTGGTGCCCGGGAATGGCTTCGTGCAGAAAGAGGTCTTCCATGCGCCAGTAGCTGTATTTCGTTGCATCGAGCACGGGGAAGTAAAAAACGCCGGGTCGTGAGCCATCGGGCGTGCCACCCATGTAATGCGCTGCCGAGGTAGCCGCCCGGTATTTTTCAATCGGCCGTATCTCGAAGGCCGTTTTGGGTACCCTATTGAATAACTTCGGCAGGTTAGGCTTCATGGTAGCATAAACCGTCTGATAGCGGGCTACTACATCCTCTTCGGTCTGAAAAGGCAGAAACTTGGGGTCAGTGGCGACGTACTTGAAGAAGGCGTTCAGATCGCCGGTAAAACCAACCTGTTGTTTAATCGCGTCCATTTCCTGCCGGATACGTTTCACTTCGCTCAATCCCAGGGCATGTATTTCATCGGGCGTGAGGTTGGTAGTGGTCCAGGTTTTAACCAGGTATGCGTATTGTTCTTTCCCATTGGGTACGGCCGAAATCGCCACCGTTTTACGGCAGTTCGGCAGGTAGTCGTTCTGAATAAACGTATGCAGTTTTTTGTAAGTCGGGATAATTTTTTGCTGAATAGCCGCCGTATAAGCCGCCGTCAGGCGTTGTTTTTCGGCCGGCGAAAAACTGGCGGGCAGATTTTTGATTGGGGTATAAAACAGGCTTTTCGTCACATCATCCACCAGCATTACCTTAATCTGGGGCAACACCTTTTCCATAACCACTACCGGTTGCACATAATTTAGCGCCATGCCTTTCTGCATATTCGTGATGGCCGTATCCGCCCAGGCCTTAAATCCATCCATTCGCTTCAGAAAATCGTCGTAATCCTTTACCGTCCTGAAGGGGTGCACGCTGCTGCCCGCCCCCATCTGCGAAAACTGAATCCGAAAGTCGCTCATCTGGCTAACGGGCGTGAGGTACGTCGGGAAGTTGAACCCTTCCAGATTCTTCTGCAGGTCATACCGGAAAATCTGATAGCTGAGCTTATCCCGTGCTGAAAGCTGGTTTTCCGGATATCGCTTTAGTGAATCCAGGTATTGCGTGTACAGTTGTTTCATGGCATCCCGATAAGGCTGACTAACTGGATTTTCGAGTTGGTCGTTGTAGCGATAATCACCCTTACTGGAGGCAACGGTAGGGTTCAGCGCCAGAAACTTCTCGTAATAAGAATCCAGCATCCTGCTAAAGCCTGGATTTGTCTGCCCAAGGGAAAGCTTTGCCGTAACCAGCAAAAGAAAAAGAAAAAAATAGCGCATTGTGAAGGGTAGTTTGTAGCTGCGAAAATACGGGAGCAATCTATTGAATAATAATTGATTGCAGACAAGGGGACGGCTGGAGGAGCGACTAATCTCACATTATTTTTTAGCGATTTTCCGCATTTGTAACGAAGTGCCTATACGAGTGTAGTTAGCCTTTTTAAGTCATGATTAAGTTGGGATGGGGCAGTTATTACCAATTTTTACTTCCGGAACAAGACGAAATCCAAATTTCATTTCTTTGTAATTTTTTAGTTTAAAGTAGAAAAAACCTACTATATAAATAGTTATAGATACAAATGATTATTTTTTGTAATATTTGAATAAGATTCTTGTTAGAAAAGACTAAATACATTTATAGTTATGAACAATATCAATCAACTTCTTTATTTCGTATCGCAGTCGTACCGTCAGGTTCAGCTTTCCGTTGATAAGGGCCTGCAAAATTACCCCTACAGTGAATTCTCTACTCAGTTTGCCCGGTTGCTGAATGCTTCGGGTGATGAAGCCTATGCCCGGCAACTTACGATAGAATTAGTGGAAGAAACGGCTCGGTACAAACAAACTACCGATTACCTGCGGCAGGAAATGGCTTTTGAAACACAGGCGTCAACGCTGGGCGATTGGGCTATGGCACTCGAACTTGATACCGCAGGCCTCACAGATAGCGACTTGTATGCCCGGCGTACGAACCGCCACACCAACCACACCGACCACTTTGCAGAGGAATGGGCTTAATGTCACACTTTCCGGAGTAAATCCAGCAGTTTACGGTCCAGTTTATGGCCGTACCAGTCTTCGTACGCTACATCGGTACGACCGGAATCCAGGATACCAAACGAGCCGACAAACTCCCAGAGGGCAAAGCCAATCCCGTTGCTTGACAGAATGTCGAGAACATCGCCAAACCAGGCCAGGAAAACATCGTGGGGTGTTTTGTTCCAGCAACCACATTCGCCACAATGCACGCCAACGCCTTTGTTGACCAGGTCAATCCAGGGTTGATAGAAGGTATCAAGCATGGCGCGACTCAGGTATTTGTCCCCCACCTGCCCCGGCCATTTGGGTTCGGGTAAGTGTTCCGGGTCTTTGTTAGCCCAGGGTGCCTTGTAATGGGATATGATGCCCGGCGTATAACCCCGGCAACTCTGCCCAATATCGAGGTCGGTGATTTCGGGAATGACCGAGCTGCCGGTATTATTGCCGTCGGCTATAATCAGGTGGTTCGGGTTTTCTTTGCGAATGGCCTCGAAAGCCGCTTTTGCCACTTTCCGATATATCTCTCCCGGCACCGTACTCCGTGCCGAATGCTGGTCGTTCATGTCGGCCCGCATACTGGGCTCATTCAACAGATCGAAGCTGATTTTCCGGGGCGATACGTTCCTGTAGCGTTTGGCCCACATAGCCCAGTGAAAACAGAATGCGTCCAGCGCAGCCTGATCGGTCCAGAGGTTGTAGGGTTCATGAAAGCCCGCGTTGACACAGTAGCCCGGTGCCCGGTGCAGATTAAGGCTAACGTGCAGGTTGTACTTGTGTGCCATCGCCACCAGTGCGTCGATCCGGTCAACGGCCTGCGGGTCAATCTGGTATATTTCTTCGGGGGTGATGTGACGGCTACGGTCGAATGTCAGATAGGCAGGGTAGGCCATCGGGAGCCGGACAAAATCGAAGCCCCAGTCCTGCATCCATTTGAAGTAATCCTCCTGCGTAGCCGGACGGCTATTGGCCGGGTCGGGCGAGAAGAAATCCAGCATGTTGAATCCCTTCCATTTCGGCAGCTTATTTTTAGTCAACACAGTTGGTTTTGCAGTGGCTAAAAGCTCCGGTCCGGTTGTACTCAAGGCCGCGGTGAGTAGGCTGGTGTTCTGAATAAACGTCCTTCGTTGCATACCCAAAAGAGTGTTAAAAGGTAGCAATCTACTTCTGAGTCAAGGCATCTCGCCGAAAAGTAGGGATAACCCTGAATATAAACACCTTAGGGTTATCCCTAAGTAAAAAGCCCCTGATTCTGTCTTATGACACGAACTACTGCTTCAGCTAAAATTATGCAAAGACGGGGAGCCATTAAATACCTGACCCTGACCGCGGGCACTCTCTTTGTGGCGCCGGCCTGGGCTACCGCCTGGACCAAAGCGTCGGTCGGGGCTAAAACCGCGTACCTGTCAGCTGCTGCGGGCGACCTGCTGGCCGATGTGGTCGACACGATTATTCCGGTAACGGATACGCCGGGGGCCAAAGAACTGGGTGTTCCAGGTTTTGTGCAGCGGATGCTGACCGACTGCTACGAAAAAGAGGTGCAGGACAAGGTCAAAAACGGGCTGGAAAGGGTAGATGCCCTGGCAACGGAGAGCTACGGAAAACCCTTTGCCCGGGCCGACGCAACCCAGCGACTGGCCCTGTTGACCCGGCTTGCCAGCAGCACCGACACCGATGAAAAGGAATTTCTGGCGTTGGTGAAAAATCTCACCATTCAAGGGTACACCACCTCGGAGTATGTGATGACTACTTTTTACCACTACGTTATGGCACCCGGTCATTATTACGGGTGTGTACCGGTGCCGTCGGCGGTATCATCAGCGAAGGAAATGAACAATAAACGATAGTCTGATGGCGAAAACGTCTTATTTTATCCTATAAAAAAAATGGCTAACCTGAACATAGACGCTGTAAAGGCAATGACCTACGATGCCATCGTTATCGGGTCGGGCATAAGTGGTGGATGGGCTGCGAAAGAACTGTGTGAAAAAGGGCTGAAGACGCTGGTGCTGGAGCGCGGGCGGGATGTTAAACACGTAACGGATTACCCTACTGCCAACCTGAACCCGTGGGATTTTCCGCACCGGGGGCAGGTGCCGCTGGCCCTTCGGGCGGAGTATGGCAAAAGCCGTTCATTTATGCGGGAAGAAACCCTGCAATGGGCTATAAAAGAAGGCGAACAACCCTTCGTTCAGGAGAAGCCCTTTACCTGGACCCGTGGGTACCACGTTGGCGGCAAGTCACTCCTGTGGGCGCGGCAAACCCAGCGGTGGAGCGATTTTGATTTCGATGGACCCGCCCGAGACGGCTTTGCTGTCGACTGGCCCATCCGCTACGCCGACATTGCCCCCTGGTACAGTTACGTAGAAAAATTTGCGGGTATTTCGGGGAATAAAGATGGCTTGCCGCAACTACCGGATGGAGAATTCCTGCCCCCCTTTGAGTTGAACTGCGTAGAAGACCATCTGAAAGGCGTACTGGCGAAAAACTACCAAGACCGGCACGTAGTACAGGGGCGGTGCGCCCACCTGACCAAGCCGCAGCCTATTCACTACCAGCAGGGCCGGGCGCAGTGTATGAACCGTACCCTTTGTGTGCGCGGGTGTCCGTTGGGTGGGTATTTCAGCAGCAACGCGTCCACGCTTCCCTGGGCCGAAAAGACCGGCAAGATGACCCTGCGCCCCCATTCGGTGGTGCATTCGATTATCTACGACGAACAGAAAGGGAAGGCTTCCGGCGTTCGGGTGGTGGATACCAACACCAAACAGATGATGGAGTTTTACGCCAACACCATCTTTGTGAACGGCTCCGCCCTCAACAGCAACCTGATTCTGCTGAACTCCATTTCCAGCCGTTTTCCGAATGGACTGGGCAATGATAATGGCCTGCTGGGTAAATTTATTGCCTGGCACAACTACCGGGGGCACGTATCGGCGCAGTACGACGGCTTCTCCGATAAAACCACCGATGGCCGAAACCCCAGTAACGGCTACATGCCCCGCTTCCGAAACCTCCACCGGCAGGAAACAGACTTCCTGCGCGGCTATGCCGCCGGGATTGGGGCGGGCCGGGGAAGCTCCCAAAACCGCGATGGCCTGGGTGCCGACCTGAAAGCCAGTCTACTAAACCCACAGATTGGCCCCTGGCACGTCAGTTCGTGGATGATGGGCGAAACCGTTCCTACCGAGAAAAACCACGTTCGGCTGGATACTACCCAAAAAGACCCTTACGGGATTCCGCTGCTGGTTACCTCGGCAGACTGGACGGAGAACGATGATAAAATGGTGAAGGATTATATGGAGCAGTTCACTGAGATGTTTACCCTGGCGGGCTTCCAGAACGTCAAAGCCTCCGACAGTCATTCAAATCCGGGAGCCGATATTCACGAAATGGGTGGTGTACGCATGGGAAAAGACCCCAAAACATCCATCCTTAACCAGTGGAACCAGGTGCATCAGTGTAAGAACGTGTTTGTTACGGATGGTGCGTGCATGACCTCGACGGGGACCCAAAACCCTTCGCTAACGTACATGGCACTCACCGCCCGGGCCGCCAGCTATGCCGTTGACGAATTAAAAAAGAAAAACCGATAATCATGAAAAAAATCTTTTTTCCAGTCTGTCTGGCCCTTGCCGCCGGACTTAGCCTGACCGACAGCGTTGCCCAGAAAGGTAAGCCGCTCTACACTTTCCCGGTTGGCGTTGAATCATACACCTACCGGGCCAGTTTCCCCAAAGATGTGATTGCCACGCTGGATACGATCAAAGCCCTTGGCATTACCGACATGGAAGCGGGTGCGCCCAAAGGAATGACAGAAGCCGAATTTAAAAAACTGTGCGATGAGCGGGGTATCACCATTTCGTCGACGGGTGCTGGTTATGAGCAGATTGTGAAAGACCCGATGGCCGTTGTCAACAAGGCAAAAGCATTAGGCTCTTCCTTTGTGATGGTCGCCTGGATTCCGCATCAGAAAGCGAACTTCAACCTGGAAAACGCGAAAAAAGCTGTTGCCGATTTCAACCAGGTGGGCAAAGTGCTGAAGGAAAACGGCCTTACGTTTTGCTACCACGACCACGGCTATGAATTTCATCCCTACGAAGACGGTACCTTGTTCGATTATATCGTCAAAAATACCAACCCGGAATATGTTTCCTTCGAGATGGACATTTTGTGGACGCAACACGGCGGGGGTGACCCGGTTGCCTTGCTGAAAAAGTACGGTAGCCGCTTCAAACTACTTCACCTGAAAGACCTCAGAAAAGGCGTAAAAGGCGATTTGACCGGTGGAACACCACCCGAAAACGACGTAACCCTTGGTGATGGTCAGGTCAATATTCCAGAAATTATACGCCTGGCGAAAAAAGCCGGTGTCAAGCATTATTACATTGAGGATGAAAGTAATAAAGAGTACGAGCAAATGCCCAAAAGCATTGCGTACATCAAAAGTCTGAAGCAGTAGAAAGGCTTAGGTTGTTTTCCTTTTGTGGTGGCAGATTAGGAATCTGCCACCACAACTATTTTGTGACAAGAAAGCCCTGAGCGATGAAGTATCTGATTGGTCTGGCAACGGTAGTCAGTATGGCTACCCGCTTTATGGCCTCCTCTACCCGATACAAATTGGGCCGAATATAATGGCGACGGAAACCGAAGCCACTACTCCCCACTCGACCAGGTCAGCGCCGAAAACGTTCGCCCTCGTTTTCGCACCTGCCCAATGCAGAACGCGAAGCCATCGTTGATTTCCTGTTCAATAAAAATGGAGCGTCAACAACGGTCAGTGTTCGAAAGGGAATAATTCCGTGTCAGCACACAGGCTATAACCGCTGGGACGACCGCACTGGTTATCCGGTCAGCGCACCGCCCTGGGGCACCTTCACCGCCATTGATCTGAACACAGGCGAACACCGCTGGTGCCATTAGGCGAATACCCTGAACTAACCGCTAAAGGCATCCCCCAACCGGAACCGACAATTATGGCGGCCCGCTGATGACCGGAACGGGACTGATTTTCATTGCTGCCACCAAAGACACTCCAAACCAAATCGGGGGGCAAATACGTCGCTTTTGCCCTAAACTGATAACAATCTCCAATTCCCGATGGTTGTAGTAGAGTAAGTAATTTGATATATAACTCAACGAGACCATGAACACGGAAAAGCAATTACAGGGTAAAAAAGTCGCTATTCTACTAACGGATGGCTTTGAGCAGGTTGAAATGACCGAGCCACGCAAAGCATTACAGGATGCCGGTGCCACTACGCACCTGATTGCTCCCAAAGGGGGTGATGTGAAGGGGTGGGATTCAACAGAATGGGGCGACTCGTTTCCGGTCGACCTTCCTCTGGCTGGTGCAGACCCTGCTCAATATGACGCATTACTATTGCCGGGTGGTGTAATGAACCCCGACAAACTCAGAACCGAACCCAAAGCGGTGCAATTTGTAAAGCACTTCTTCGAAGCTAAAAAACCGGTAGCCGCTATCTGCCACGCCCCCATCATGCTTATTGAAGCGGACGTGGTGAAAGGCCGTAAACTGACCTCTTATCCATCCATCCAGACGGACTTGAAAAACGCCGGTGCCAACTGGGTCGACGAAGAAGTAGTAACCGATCAGGGACTGGTAACCAGCCGTAAGCCCGACGATATTCCAGCCTTCAACAAGAAAATGATTGAAGAAATCCGGGAAGGCAAACACGAACGCCAGCACGCATAAGCGTACGTTCACTTAATCAAAAATGCCCGCTTACAACCTTGTAAGCGGGCATTTTTGATTAAGTGAGTTGTTTTTAGGGATAGGGCAACTGGCACCAGGTACGGTATTCCCAAAACCGATCAGCTGGAAGGGGGTGTTTTTAGTATATTGACCCATCGAAAGTAACGAACGACTGCTCCGCCAACTTTCTCAACTCCTCGCTTCCAACCCGTCAAAGAATGACTATTCGTAACCGAATTGCGCTTCAGTTCTCGCTGATTGTGGCCTCTATTCTAATCATTTTTTCGGTTCTGATCTACTTTGTGTCCGCTACGTACCGGCGTGAAGAGTTTTACGATCGGCTAAAAAACAAAGCCCGAACAACCGTTCGCTTCCTGATCGAGGTAAAAGAAGTAGACAGGGAGCTGCTCAAAATTATTGACCATAACACCTTGACCGCCTTGTTCGAGGAGAAGGTGCTGGTTTTTGATGCCCAGAACCGACTCATTTATTCCAGCGTCGACGATCAGGTCATTCATTACCGGATTGCGTTGCTCAATGATGTCCGGAATCAGAAGGATGTAGAAACCTATAGTGGTCAAAATGAACTGATAGGCTTACTGTACCGCCAGAATGACCATGACTTTGTGGTACTTGCCTCCGCCTATGACCAGTTTGGCCGCAGTAAACTGGCCAACCTCCGGCTAACGCTGGGCTGGGGATTGCTGGTGGGAATTGGCATTACCATTGGTCTGGGTATTTTCTTTGCCGGGCAGTCATTACAGCCTATCAGCCAGATCAATCAGCAGGTATCGACTATCACGGCCCGCAACCTCCAGCAACGGCTGGACGAGGGCAACCGGCAGGATGAAATTGCCCGGCTGGCTATGAATTTCAACGATGTACTGGAACGACTGCATCAGGCTTTCGAGCAGCAGCGAAGTTTCGTATCCCATGCCTCGCACGAACTCCGAACACCCCTGGCCGCCCTGAAATCTGAAATTCAACTGGGTCTTCGCCGACCGTTAACGGTTACCGAACACGAGGCCGTTCTCCAAAACCTGATGTCGGACACCGACCGGCTTATCGACCTGACCAATAGCCTGCTTTTTCTGGCCCGCACCCTGGAAACGAGCAATCAGATGCCTTTTTTACCCGTTCGTATCGACGATATCGTTTTTATGGCAAAAGATGAATTGATGGATGCTAAACCGAATTACCGGATTGACATAGACTACAAAAACATTCCCGACTCCGAAACGGAAACCGTTGTGAAGGGCAACGAAGAGCTGCTGAAACAGGTACTGCTGAATCTGTTTGACAATGCCTGTAAATATTCGGATGATCATACGGCTCAGGTGAAAATCAGTACAGATACCAAACAATGCCAGATCATCATTCGCGATCAGGGAATTGGCATGGCCGACGCAGATCGTCAGCGTGTTTTTGAACCTTTCTACCGCGCTCAAAACGCGCTGGGCTACGATGGGTTTGGGATTGGTTTATCCATCTCGGCCAAACTGATTGAACTGCATCAGGGTACCCTGACTGTTGATAGTACACTTGGTGAGGGCAGCACGTTTACTATTTCGCTGCCTCATGTGTAACCCCTTCTAATTTTTTTCTAATCTTTTTCTAAACCTCCCTTAATCTACTATCAACCGTAAATCAGTGACCTTTGTAGCCCATTGTTTCCCCACTCATGCGGCTATTAATCACTATCTTTTTTATTTTTCTATTTACCCATGTTTCCCCGGCGCAGGATTCTCTTCAATTTACACTCAGACAGGCCGATAGCCTGTTTCTAAAAAATAATCTGTTCCTGCTGGCTGAACGATTTCGGATTGATGCCAGTCAGGCGCAGATTCTGCAAGCCAGTTTGTACGAGAACCCAACGGTATCGCTGGAGCTTAGTACCTACAATAATGAAACCAGAAGGGTGTTGGATGTTGGGCGACAGGGCGAAAAGATCCTCTCGGTGCAGCAACTCCTGTACACCGCCGGCAAACGCAATAAACGCGTTGCCCTCGCATCAGAAGCCGCTCGTTTAACAGAACTCGAATTGCTGGATTTGCTGCGCGGTTTACGCTTTGACCTGCGCAGCCGGTTTTACTCTATCTATTTCCAGCAGCAAACCCTGACCCGGTTCGATCAGCAGATTGCCACCCTCCAGACGACCGTGGCAGCCTATGAAAAACAGTACGAAAAAAGTAACGTCTCGCTCCGGGAATTACTCCGGCTGAAAGCGTTACTGTTTCAGGTCAATAACGACCGTACCGAAATCATTTTCCAGTTAGCCGACGACCAGCGGGCCTTACGAACCCTGCTATCTGTCGACCAGCCCATTCGCCCGCGCGTTGCCGACGAAACCCTGCCCCGTTATCACCTGCCTACTCAACCCGACGATACACTTCGGCAGATGGCCCTCCGCAACCGCCCTGACCTGCAGGCATCGGCATCGCTGACCCGGCAGGCCGAACTAAACTATACTCTGCAACGGGCACTGGCCACACCGGATTTACGCGTAGGTGGTACTTATGACCAGGCAGGGAGTTACATTCAGAATTATGTTGGCCTCTCTGTTTCGGGCGACATTCCAATTTTCAACCGGAATCAGGGAGCCATTCGGGCGGCCCGAAGCCAGATTAACTACCAGAGTCATCTGCAGCGTCAGAAAGCTATTCAAATCAGTAATGACGTAACGACCTCTCTGCAAAAGGTACGGGAGGTGGAACGACAGGTACAAGCTGTCGAGGGCTCCTTTACGGCCCAGTTCGAAGAGTTAAACAAGGGCGTCATCATCAGTTTTCAGAAAGGTAATCTTACCCTCATCGAGTTTGTCGATTTGATTGAAGCCTACAACGACAGTATTCGCCTGTTAAACCGCCTGAAAGCCGACCGGATTGGGGCGTATGAAGAACTCAATTACCTCGTTGGCACCGACTTGTTTAGATAGCTTTCCGTTTCCTGCACAAAGCAAAAACAACAGAAATAACCAGACCTGTATCCAGCCGGGCGGTCTGTCCGGCACAGCAACACATGAAATATATACTTTTTGTAATCAGCAGCTTAACCCTTCTTTTTTCCTGTAGCCCCAAACCAGCACCGGAGGAGGAACAGGCGTTTATGTTGTCGGATACGATGATGCACCGGATTCAACTCGATAGCGTGGTGATGCAGCCCGTTCGTAGCGAACTGATTCTGGTGGGTAAAGTGATGGCCGACGAGAACCGGGTCATCAAGGTATTTCCGCTGGTTGGCGGCAGCGTAGAAGAGGTGAAGGTAGAACTGGGCGACTATGTCCATAAAGGCCAAATGCTGGCTTCTATCCGGTCGGGAGAAGTGGCAGACATCGAACGACAGGGCATCCAGGCCCGGTCTGACCTGTTGCTGGCCGAAAAAAACCTGCGTGTCGCCCAGGATATGTTCGAAACCAAACTTACGTCGCAGCGTGAAGTGGTGGCCGCTCAGAAAGAAGTAGAAAAAGCCCAGGCCGAAGCCAACAGGGTGCAGGAGGTGTCCAAAATATACGGCTTAGGCAAAACATCTATGTACACCGTTAAAGCCCCGATTGATGGATACGTGATCGAAAAGAATGTGAATCGGGGCATGCAGCTTCGTTCTGATAATGCCGGTAATCTGTTCACCATCGGCCAGATAAGTGAAGTGTGGGTACTAGCCAACGTCAATGAGAGCGACATTGAGCGGGTACGCCTGGGGATGGATGCCAGTATTCAGACGCTGAGTTACCAGGACGATCTATTTAAAGGGAAAGTCGACAAGATTTATACGGTACTGGACCCCGGCACCAAAGCTATGACGGTTCGTATCCGGCTGAATAACAAGGCCATGAAACTCCGGCCCGAAATGCACGCTACCGTTACGCTTCGTTACGAAGACGGTGGCACAATGACCACCATACCGGGAGGGGCTGTCATTTTCGACCAGTCCAAACACTACGTCATGGTATTTCGGGGCCGCTCCGACATCGAAACCCGCGAGGTTAACGTCCTTAAAACCGTGGGCGATGTGGCTTACATCAAATCCGGTCTGAAACCCGGCGAACGCGTTATTTCTAAAAATCAACTCCTGGTATACGACGCTATAAACGACTAATTACAAAGAGTGAAAGAGTGAATGAGCGAAAGGCTGACGTGTTCGCATCTTTCGCTCATTCACTCTTTCGCTCTTTAACCTCATGAACAAATTCATCCGTGATATTGTCGGTTTTTCCCTTAAGAACCGCTTCTTTATTGTATTCATGACCCTCGGGCTGATCGTGGCCGGTATCGTGAGTTACCTCAATACGCCCCTCGAAGCATTCCCCGACGTTACCAACACCCAAATCATTGTCGTAACCGAATGGAATGGCCGTTCGGCAGAGGAAATTGAGCGATTCGTGACCGTGCCGATTGAGATATCGATGAGTTCGGTACAGCGTAAAACCAACGTCCGCTCCATTACGATGTTCGGGTTGAGCATTATCAAAATCATTTTTGAAGATGATGTTGATGACTTCTTTGCCCGGCAGCAGGTAAACAACCAGCTCCGAACGGTGTCCCTGCCCGAGGGCGTCGACCCCGATGTACAGCCTCCCTACGGCCCAACGGGCGAAATTTTCCGGTTTACCCTCAAATCCCCCTCCCGCGACAGCCGTGAACTACTCACGCTCCATAACTGGGTTATTGACCGGCAGCTTCGTTCCGTATCGGGCGTGGCCGATGTGGTGGCTTTTGGTGGGCGTGAAAAGAGTTACGAAATCCGCGTCAACCCCACGCAGTTAGCCAAGTACGACATTACTCCGCTGGAGGTTTATCAGGCCGTTACGCGCAGTAATATCAACGTGGGGGGTGATGTTATCGAGCGGAATGGGCAAGCGTATGTAGTGCGGGGCATTGGCCTGCTCACCTCCGTTCAGGACATTGAAAACCTGATTGTGGAAGATTTGGATGGCAACCCGGTGCTGGTAAAAAACGTAGCCGAAGTAGCCGAATCGAACCTGCCCCGCGTGGGTCAGGTGGGCCTTAACGACGACGACGATGTAGTGGAAGGCATCGTGGTGATGCGGAAAAATGAAAACCCCAGCGAAATCCTGGCCCGCGTAAAAGACAAAATTGAGGAATTGAACACGCGTATTCTTCCATCCGATGTGAAGATGGTGACGTTCTATGACCGGGATAACCTGATTAGCTTCTGCACCCGAACCGTACTGCACAACCTCACCGAGGGCATTATTCTGGTTACCGTCATCGTCTTCCTCTTTATGGCCGACTGGCGAACAACGGTCATCGTTTCCATCATCATTCCACTGGCCCTACTGTTTGCATTCATGTGTCTGCGGCTGCGGGGTATGTCGGCCAACTTACTGTCGATGGGGGCGGTTGATTTTGGCATCATCATCGACGGGGCCGTCGTCATGGTCGAGGGAATTTTCGTGTCGCTCGACCATCTGTCCCACAAGGTGGGTATGCCCCGCTTCAATAAAATGTCGAAGCTGGGGCTAATCAAGAAGACCGGCGGTGAATTGGGGAAGGCGGTTTTCTTTTCCAAACTCATTATCATCACGGCCCTGCTGCCCATTTTCTCCTTTCAGAAAGTGGAGGGAAAAATGTTCTCTCCACTGGCCTGGACGCTGGGCTTTGCCCTCCTGGGTGCCTTACTGTTTACCCTGACGCTGGTTCCCCTGTTGTGTTCTATCCTGCTCCGGAAAAACGTTCGGGAACGAAACAACCCGCTGGTCAATTTCTTCAACCGGATTGTGATGGCCGGTTTCACCGCCTGCTTCAACAACCGGCGGCTTAGCCTGCTGGCTTCGGTAGCGTTCATGGCTGGCACCTTCCTGTCGGCTTCCCTGCTGGGAACGGAGTTTCTGCCAACACTCAACGAAGGGGCGCTGTGGGTTGAGGCCAAACTACCCATGAGTTCCTCCCTGAACCAGACGGTAAGTATGGTGCGGGTGCTTCGGCAAAAGCTAATGGACTTCCCTGAGGTGAACGGCGTCTTATCGCAAACGGGTCGCTCCAACGATGGCACCGACCCATCAGGATTCTATTACGTTCAGATGCAGGTGAACCTGAAACCGAAAGACGAATGGAAACGGAACATCACCACCGACCAGCTCATCGAGGAAATGGATGGCCGATTGAAGCAATTTCAGGGCATCAACTACAACTATTCGCAGCCCATCATCGACAACGTAGCCGAAGCCGTGGCGGGTATGAATGCCAGCAACGCCGTAAAAATATATGGGGATGACCTTAACACACTCAATAAACTGGCGAACACCGTGCTGGCCTCCATCCGCGATGTGCCGGGCATAAAAGACGTGGGTATTCTGCGGAACATTGGTCAGCCCGAAATAAGTGTGCTCTTTGACGACCGCAAAATGGCCCTTTACGGTGTTTCAACCGCCGATGTGCAGGCCGTCATCGAAATGGCTATTGGTGGCAAAACGGCTTCGATTCTGTACGAAGGCGAGCGTAAATTCGACATCCGGGTCCGCTACGGCGAAAGCTACCGACGTACGGAAGAAGACATTATGCGATTGATGGTACCCACTCTGCGCGGCAGCAAAATACCCCTGCGGGAGATAGCCTCTATCCGCGAAGTAACGGGGCCGGCTTTTGTGTACCGCGATAATAACAAACGCTTTATTGGGGTCAAGTTCTCCGTTCGGGAACGCGACCTGGGCAGTACCATTGCCGATGCCCAGCAACGCGTCAACGCAGCGTTAAAAAACTTACCCAAAGGCTATTCCGTCAATTGGACGGGCGAATTCGAGAACCAGGTTCGGGCCACCAAACGGCTGGGGCAGGTGGTGCCGATGAGTCTGGCGGCTATTTTCGTGATTCTGTTTATCCTGTTCGGCAACGTCAAAGATGCGGGTCTGGTGTTGCTCAACGTACCGTTTGCGCTCATCGGGGGTATCCTGGCCCTGCACGTCACGGGCATGAACTTCGGTATTTCGGCGGGGGTGGGGTTCATCGCCCTGTTTGGTATCTGCGTGCAGAACGGCGTTATCCTGATTACCGTTTTCAACAAAAACCGGCAGGCCAAAATGCCACTCGATGAGGCTATTCGGGAAGGGGTTCAATCCCGCATCAGGCCGGTAGTCATGACAGCGCTCATGGCGGCCATTGGGCTCTTGCCAGCCGCTGTCTCTACCGGTATTGGCTCCGAAACCCAGAAGCCCCTGGCCATTGTCGTCATCGGCGGACTGATTACGGCTACGGTGTTGACCCTGCTCATTTTCCCCATTATCTACCGCATGTTCTATCGCCGTGAAACCGCTAAGAAGGAAAAACGCTGGGTGCTGGTTGAGGAGTAGCTGGATTGATATTCTTCGGAAGGGACATAGCTGTTCTTAAATAAAATCTGAAATACTACGCCCACATGAACTGACCGGTTTTCCCCTTTTTCGAAGATGCTATGCTCCTAAAAAGAATAGTCATAATGCTCGTTACGATAACCGATCTTCAGGACTTGATTACCAATGTAGTACTTCCCGTCTTTTCGTAGGTTAGCCCGAACAGGCTTGGCATCTGGATCATTTTGGTAGCTATATTCCTGTGGCCCATTCTCAAAATTCCGATCAATTCTTTCGGCAATATCACGCGTTACGAGAACATAGTTTTTCTTAATCTCAACAATTGTATAGGCATGGCGGTCAGACCAGCAAAGCAACGTAGCTCCGTCCCCAATTTTAGGTTCCGATGTTCCGCCTTCTGCGTAAACGAGATTGGTCAGGGTGCCGTATTTCATTTGTCGAAAATTTCATCTAAGTGATATTCCAGAAAATCCTTACGAGGAAAGAATTTGCTTGGTGGCCTAATTTCTATACCGTCAAGCTTTCCAAAGTGTTCGTGATAGAAGAATTCCTTCTTTTTCTTCTTCATCTTTTCGGCCAATATGATTCTGTAGTTCGTGTTGACTCCAATGAATCCTTTATCGAAAGCTGCGTCATAAAGGGCTGATAAACAAAGGCCATTTTCAGGGTTCACACGAGCCTTTTCGTCTTTTGCCCAGGGAACGATATGGCTGGCCCGTAGCATCTCAGGAATATTTATTCCGCTAATTGCACATCTTGAGTCAAAATTAGTAAGTACTGCACTTCTAAAAAATCCCTGGCCGATTCTGGTTTTGACTGTACGCATAACGTCTTTACCATTTTTGCTCTGCCACTCGCTCTCCTCAAATTCTATCTTTTCTTCAAGTGTAACATGCTGTTTTTCAGCTAATATGCGTTCACTTTCAAGCGCTAAAGATTCCCAATCATTAACAAACTCATTGAAAATTTCTCTATCAAGATTACTAGCGTGAGATAATCCTTTTATGCCACGCGCTTGTTGAACAGGATCAAGGCTGGCAATATTCTGTAGTTTCCGGCCTACCCCGCCGGGTTTTCTATCTACAATTTTTGCCAGTTCCTGAATATCCAGATTTCCGCCATGCATCCTTCCATAAGGAGTTTTGAAGTAAAGATTACACGCTAAAATCGTCTGCTCACGAGTCCAAAGGTCTGTTCTTGCCATGCACGAAAATAACGGTTTTGTACTTGGGCAGCGCTATGTTGGGTGTTCCGGGGAGTTTTTTGTCGTGGAGTTTGTACCGGATCGAACCGGCGTTCCGAAACCCGTGCGCATGGAGGAATTTGCGGACAATCAGTTCGGGTTTGGTGTCCTGGCTACGGACGCGTGACACATTAAAGCTGCGCTGTTAGGGCGTATGAACGTCGGCCATTTGATGACTAGAAACCGACACCACATCACGCCGGTAGAAAACCCTGCTGCCGTGAATCCACTTCACTTTACTACAGTGTTCAGCCATTTCCAGATTTCGTTCTGGTAGACGGGGGCTATTTCCGAATTATCGGGCGAGTCGCCCATGCGGACCATGACGATATTTTTGGAACGAACAATGTTCAGCAACTGCCCGTTTTTACCCATTGCCGCTATCATGTCGGCAGGGGCATCGGGCGAGAGTGAGCCGGGAAAACTGGTCTGCGTGGTGGGAAGCCTGTACGACGCTTTACCGTTCAGCCACCACAGATAGCCATAACTGCTATTCAGCGTTTGTGAGGTGTTGATGCTGGCGGTATAATAGGCGGCATCGGTCAGAATGGGCTGCCCGTTCCAGTTGGCTCCATTGGCCATTAACAATCCAAAACGGGCCATGCTGCGGGCCGTCGAAAAAAATACGTTGTTGGCATCAATCTGCCGCCACTGCCCATCCATACCGATTTTGCTGGCCAGTTTATCCGCAAAATACCGCTCAAACGGTTGGTTCACCGCCTTGCCAACTACATTCTGGAGTAGCGTGTAGGGAGCATTGTGGTACGCCCAGCGGGTACCGGCATCCGCTTTGTAGATTAGGTTTGCCGGGCTGGTGTTGTCGTTGTTGGGTATGCCATCATCCAGCCCGGTAGTCATGGTGAGTTGATTCCTTATCGTAATCAGATTCTCTTTGGCTCTCGGCAATGATGTCCAGCCTTCGCCCAGATAGGTTGCCGTTTTCTGATCGATGGACAGAAGCTTTTCTTCCTGCGCTTTGCCCACCATAAATCCGGTCAGCGTTTTACCCGCCGAAGCCCAATACCACTGGCTGCTCTGGTCGAAGGGGGCGGTATTGGTCAGGTTGTTACCAAAGTAAGTTTCCAGCACAATGCGCCCGTTTTGGGTAACGAGAAACGCCCTGGTTTGTGTGGAGCGCAGATAGTCATAAAACGCCGGTATACCGGCCACGTTCCAGTCCAGTGACTCTGGTGTTACGGTTTCCCAGGTAGCTGAGTTAGCCGGTGGAAAATACAGATTCGGGTTAATCAGAGTCGACTCACTGCTATTGTCTTTTTTACAGGCAGTTAGTGTAAAAATCCAGATAAGAAGCAACCACTTATAGCTCATACGTATGGAAAGGTAGTTGGCGGGACTTGGATTTCAGTAACCGAAAAAGGTTTAAACGAGCCACAGTCAGGTTGAACACCGGGTGATTGTACTGTTGAACGGGAACCGGAAAAAAACCGTAATTTCGCAAAAGACCTGACGCATTCTCTGTGCTTACCGACACCCAGCAACAGCCCCTTATTGACCGCATTCGCGACATTGACCACCCCGAAGCGGTCCGGCGGTTCTTTGGGTTATTGAAGGAATTGATCGACATCGTCAACCTGCCCAATGGCGATGCGCGGCTGGCGTTTACCGTCCGGAAAGACCAGAAAGCGATAACAGCCAACATCAACTTTTTCTGGGCATTGCGTCTGGTGAAACCGCACCGGGGTGAACCGGAGTACTGGCTCACCATCAAGAAATCCTGTCAGGAACAACTGGAGCATTTCGACGAGATTGACTTTGGCCGGATCAGCGAAAAATCGAATTACGTTGCGGTCGTTATTGGCCAGTCCAATGCCCATCTGCTATATCAGCCCGCGGTGCAGAAATGCTGGCAGGATTGCCTGGCCGAACTGGTCGAAACGGCGAAACGGGGCCCACACTCCGCCCGGCACAACGGGGAGGTGTATCAGGCGGCCGAAGATGAAGCGTTTCTAAGCGACCTCATCCGCCTGGCCGACGACCCCTCATTGGGCGAACGACTCGTAAACGATAACCAGGTCCGGGAACCGGAAGGGGAATACGATTCAGTGCCTGAATTGCCCAATCAGCCCCACAATCTGATTCTGTTTGGCCCACCCGGAACGGGGAAAACCTTCGCGTTGCAGCCTTACCTGCGCGACAAAAACTCGACGCTCATTACGTTCCATCCGTCGTATAGCTACGAAGAATTTATTGAGGGTATCCGGCCCGAAGTAGTCAGTGGGCAAATTACGTATCGAATCCGTAAAGGTATTTTCTACCGGGCCTGCCTGACGGCTATCCAGCAGGCGGGATACGGAACCCTGGCCGACTGCCTGAATGACTCCCCGGAGAATCGCAGCCAGAAACTACGGCGGGCACCCGCCCATTACCTGCTCATCGACGAGGTAAACCGGGCTAACGTCGCCAGCGTGTTTGGTGATTTAATTACCTTGCTCGAATCGGATAAACGACTGGGTGCCGAACATGAACTTTGGGTAACCCTCCCCTATTCGCAGGAACGATTCGGCGTACCGATTAACCTGTTCGTTATCGGGACCATGAACACCACGGATCGGTCCATTGCGCTGCTGGACGTAGCCTTGCGCCGACGGTTCTCCTTCCGGGAGATGCCCCCCGACCCGTCTGTATTGGGAGACGTTGATGGCGTTGATCTGGCACAACTGCTGCGAATCATCAACGAACGGATGGAGTGCCTGCTCGACCGAGACCATCAGATTGGTCATGCTTACCTGACAAACGTACAGACGCATGCCGACCTTTGTGAAGCCTTCCGCGACCGGATTATTCCTCTGTTGCAGGAATATTTTTTTAACGACTGGGCCAAAATCCAACTCGTGCTGGGCGATAATCCGGCGTGGGGGAAAGAGCCGGATCAACGCCTTGTTTGGGTAAAGAAGAAATACACGGCCAATGCTGCCAGCAAACTTTTTGGCGAGTTACCCGATTTAATGGATGAGCTGGTAACGTACGAAGTCAACCCCTATCTACAGCGGAGTGAGTACGATCAAATACCGACAGAAACGTTTGTGAGAATTTATAGTAGATAGTAAAAATTGTATAATTTATGGTTTTCAGTTCATAGTTGCCCGGAGTGGTCTAAGTCCACTAGCACGTCAGCTATGGGACTGCTCCGAACAACCGTAAACCACAAACGCATGAAAGCACTCGTTCTTACTGACTACAATCACCTGGAAATTCAGGATTTACCCAAACCAGGTATCGGCCCCGACGATGTGCTGGTACGGGTGCAGGCCGTCGGCATTTGCGGTTCCGACATACATGGTATGGACGGCAGCAGTGGCCGACGGGTACCGCCCATCGTCATGGGCCACGAAGCCAGCGGCATCATTGCCGAAGTAGGCAGTAATGTCCGGCACTGGGCCACCGGCGACCGCGTTACCTTCGACTCCACCGTGTATAAGCTGGACGACTGGTATAGCCGCCGGGGTCAATATAACCTCAGCGACGGCCGGGAAGTAGTGGGCGTTTCGACCGGGACGGGCAAGGATGGTTTCAAACGAAACGGCGCCTTTGCCGAGTTTGTCACCGTACCGCAACACATCCTGTACGCCATTCCGGATAACGTCAGTTTTACCCAGGCTGCTTTGGTTGAGCCGGTTGCGGTAGCGCTGCATGCTGTTAGCCTGACCACCATTCAGGTCAACGATTCGGCCGTTGTGGTGGGAGCGGGTATGATTGGCCTGTTCGTGATTCAGGTGCTGAAGCTGGCGGGTTGCGGTACCATCATCGCCATCGACCTGGATGATGACCGACTGGCCCTGGCAAAAACCCTCGGTGCCACGCATACCCTCAACGCTAAAATGGGCAGTATGACCGAACAGGTACAAGCCCTCACGAACGGTCGCGGGGCCGATGTATCGTTTGAAGTAGTCGGTGCCGGACCCACCGTTAAAACCGCCATCGACTGCGTTCGGAAAGGAGCTACTGTCACGCTTGTCGGTAATCTGGCCCCTACTGTCGAGGTACCGTTGCAGGCCATTGTAACCCGGCAGTTGCGGTTGCAGGGTTCCTGCGCGATCAACGGCGAGTACGAAGCCGCCCTGAGCCTGATTTCGTCGGGCCGGATAAACGTCGAGGCCATCCTGAGTGCCGAGGTACCGCTGGAGGAAGGAGCCGACTGGTTCAAACGGCTCTACAACAAAGAAAAGGGACTCATAAAAGTGGTATTGAAGCCGTAAGAACTGATGGGCAGCGCCTGGGCAATAACCGGACTGGTAGCCGCGGTAAGCAGCACACCAGCCGACTCCGTTCGGAAAGAAGTCGGCGTTCAGGTTCACACCGGGTTCATAATTCCTCATGCTGACGATTTAAAAGCTATTTCTCAGTCGTCGCCCGTTGGTATTATAGTTGAGTACAGCCGCACCAACCTGCGACGCAGTGCATTTGACCGCTGCAATTGTTTTGCCCGGATTGGGGCCTATGCCCACTACATGGCGTTCAACAATCCGGCTGAACTGGGACGGACAGTTGGCGCGGGCGCGTTTTTCGAGCCCCTCATCCGGTACGGCAAGCCCCTGTCGTTTTCCATCAGAACGACGGCCGGGCTGGCCTACCTGACCCGCGTTTTCGATCCGCAAACCAATCCGCGAAATACCTTTTTCGGGGCTACGCTGAACGGCTGGCTTGGGGTATCGGCAGCGGCACACGTTCGTGTAAGCAACCACCTTAGGATTAGCCTATCGGCCAACTATAACCATATTTCCAATGGCGGTAGCCGCCAGCCAAACCGAGGCATGAATTTCCCGACGGTAGCCGCCGGAATGATCTATACCGCAAACTCCTTTCCCTTTCCAGATCCCCGTCGCTGGTCCAAACCACAGCTAACGAAGCGGTTTGTAGTACGCCTGATGCCGTTTGCATCCATCAGAACATTCCCTCAAACGGACTTATTTCCGGAGAAAGCGACCTGGCTGCTGGGCATAACGGCCACCGCAGGCTGGCGGCTGAACCGATTTCACACCCTGTCTGGCGGAACGGAACTTGTGCATGACGGGTACATTCGGGAACAACGCCGACGCGTCAATCACTCGCCCGATAGCTGGCAGGTAGCGTTGCTGGGCGGTTATGAGCTATGGCTGGGTCGCTATGTTTTTGCGGCTCACCTCGGCTGGAACGCCTATCAGCCGGATACTATTCCGGATGGCCGCGTTTTCCAGCGTTATCAGTTACTCTACGCACTCAGCGACCGCGTCCGGCTGGGCGTGGGACTAAAATCCAGGTTGCAGGTTGCGGAAGGGTTCGACGTACGGGCCGGGCTTGCCTTTTAGCCATTTTACTACTTCACCGGCCTGTACTGCGCGATTCTCTGCCCATCGGTTAATTCGAGCAGGTCGGGAGCCAGAATAGTAACCACGCTGGTACTGGCAGATGAGCAACGAACAGAGGGGCAGGATGGAAAATCAACATAGTCAATCGTAACACCACTTCGCTCATAACGCCCAGCTTCACAACAGGATGTCGGTTTGATAACCCCATCTTTTCGGTGTATCAGCGTACCATCCGGCCGATATTCGGTGTCGTAATAACCATCCGTATCATAAGAGATCCAGGCACTGTCGCCAATGCGTTTCACCCGGTCGAGGTGCCAGCGCTGGTATAACAAATCAGACGGGCCGATGGCTGTATCTTTTTGGCAGGCAGTCACAAAAAGGAGCAGCAAAAGCGCAGAAATGAAGCTATTTTTCATGAAATCGGTTCGTTTCCAGTTAGTCAGTTTTCGGTAGTGCCTATTTAGTCGACCCGCTTATGAATCAAGCGTTTTTCGCCTATTTTCAGCTGAAGTTGCTGGTCATCCACCTGTTCAACAACCCATTCCGGCCCCAACGAATAGGCACTAGTGCAGCGTATATCGACATACTGGCAATACGCAGGCTGACCGGTACTATAATCCATCACCAGCGTTTGCACCTGCCGGGCGAATCGTTTAGGCACGCAACAGGCCCCGTCTTTTCCTGATTCGTCATACTGTATTGTTCCATCAGCCCCGAAGGCAATAAAAACCGTGGTTGAAACGAGTTGTGGCGCATTATTGGGTTGTTGTACCTGTACCAGTTGCCAGCGGTGATACAGTAAGGCATCTGACGGACTTATCGAATTATCACTTTGACAGGCATTAACCAAAAGAATGAGAATAGCAGAAATCAGATGGCTTTTCATAGTGCATCAGTTAAGGTTGAGCGTCAAAGACTAGTATTGTTTTTCCGGCCGTCAGCACCAGCGATGTATCGGTCAGGGCAGCAATCCGCCATATCACATCGCCGGAAAGCGGGGACAGTGCACAAAGCACCAGGGCGCAGATTGGAGCCGACGGGGAAGCCCATATAAACCGGATTGTCGTATTGGTTCCCTCAAAGGCAACGGGTGAGCAGCAGGAAGCTATACTATTTGGCGGCTGGTTCCCGAGTAGATTACCGTCACGCGGGAACGTGACCAGAAATTCGTTTCGTGAATAGTCCATGGCCTGATTGTCGCGCACAAGCTGCGACAGCCGCCACGTTTTGTATAGCGCATCGTTCGATGGTAACGAGGGATTAATGTCCTTTTTTTGACACCCTACGAGGGCAGTTATCAGCAAAAAGAGCAAAATTTGTTTCATTTATCAGCACGTTTTAAGTAGATGACCCCGTTCCTGTCCGTTTAGTTGGAATACGATTAAACTAATCATGCCCTCTCTCCTCCGAATTGCCGTTATCGGCCCCGGCAAAGTGAGCAACGCTTTTTATGTGTAAATTGAGTGAAAATTTCAGCCGTATGAACGCTATCGACATCCAGAATCAACCCGACCGCTACGTCATCAGTATCGACAAAAAAGGAGTCAGCCAGGAGTTTATGCTGGAATTACTGGAGCGTTTGCAGTTGGAGCAATTAGCGCAGAAGGTTGATTTTGACGAGTCCATTCTGGCACTTGGCAACGAAATCAATGCCAATTGGTGGCAGCAGAATAAGCACCGTTTTATTAAGGAATAGCTGTGCAGAAAGTCATTATTGACCACAACATCCTTTTCTCGGCTATATATACCAGCACCTCTTATACCCGGAGAAATCTGCTGACAAGCCCCCTTACTTTTTATACGCCTAATTACCTGATTGTCGAATTATTCAAACATAGACAACGTATCGTAGAAAAGTCGAAAGCATCGGAAGAAGAGGTATTGAGCTATCTAAATCAGGTCATTCACAAAGTACATTTCTTCAATGAAGAACTCATCAGCCTGGAAAATTACTTCACTGCATATCATCTTTGTAAAGACGTAGACGAAAACGACACCGCTTACATTGCCCTGACACTTGAATTGAATGGCGAACTATGGACGCGGGACGGAGCCTTAAAAACGGCTCTCCGTCTACGCGGATTTAACCAGTTCTTTGACGAAACAATCCTAAACTAATGCCCTCTCTCCTCCGAATTGCCGTTATCGGCCCCGGCAAAGTGGCCCACTTGCACGCCAAAGCCGCTTTGCAAACACCCAACACCCAGTTAGTGGCTGTGTATGGCCGCACTTTCCACAAAGCCGATGATTTCGCCCGGCAGTATGGTATCAAAGCCTATAGCGATGTGCGCGAAATGGTGGAACGGGAAAAGGTAGACCTTTGCCTTGTCTGTACCACGCACCCCGCCCACCGGGAACCAACCATTGCCGCTTTGGAGGCTGGTTCACACGTGCTGGTTGAAAAACCATTGGCCTCCACGCTGGAAGATTGCGACGCCATGATTGATGCCGCCCAGCGCAGCAACCGGTACCTGGGGGTGATCAGTCAGCGTCGATTCTATGCCCCATCCATGCGCATTCGGGAAGCCATCGATGCCGGAAAAATTGGCAATCCTGTACTCGGCACCATTCAAATGCTCGGCTGGCGCGATGAAGAATACTACAAAAGCGATGCCTGGCGTGGTACCTGGGCCGACGAGGGTGGGGGCGTTCTGGTCAACCAGTCCCCACACCAGTTGGATTTGCTATGCTGGTACATGGGTGATATTGACGAAGTTTATGGGGTCTGGGGTAACCTGAACCACCCCTATATTGAAGTAGACGATACGGCCCTGGCCATTGTCAAATTCAAAAACGGCGGGTTGGGAAACATCATCGTCAGTAACTCGCAGAAGCCCGGCATTTTCGGTAAAGTACACGTGCATGGGCAGAACGGCGCATCGGTGGGGGTGCAGACGGATGGTGGTGCCCTGTTCATTGCCGGCCGGTCGAGCATTACCGATCCCCCCGTCAATGACCTCTGGACTATTCCCGGTGAAGAAAAACAACTGGCTAAGTTCATCGAAGAGGATACCGCTTTCTTCAACACCATCGACGCCACGGTGTATTATTTTGGCCTGCAAATCGCTGAATTCCGGGATGCTATCCGCCAGAAGCGCCCCCCCATGGTAACGGGCGAAGACGGCCGTAAGGTTGTCGCCCTGTTTCAGGCTATTTACGAATCTACCCGAACCGGGCAGCCGGTAAAGCTATAAACCTATTCAGCCAGCATACAGTTATATTATTTATATATTAATTATAATAAATTCCTGCTGGCTGATTCGTTATGAAAAACACGTTTGTGCTCTTTTTCTTATTGATAGCACCCATAACAGTACTGGCCCAAACGGCGAATGAAGATATTGAAGAGGATACAGAATCAGCCGCAATAGCCTCTATCAACAGCCCAGTCAGAACCCCTCCCAAACTTTTCATAAACTGCGTTCGCACGAATTGCTACACCGATTATCTGCGCACACAACTCGCCTTCTTCGATTTTGTGCGGGATCATTACGTGTCCGACATTGAAATTCTGGTTACCAACCTGCGTACCGGAACGGGTGGGCAGCAGTATACCCTGTCTTTTTACGGCCATAACCGGTTTGACGGATTAAACGATACGTTACGATTTGTTACGAATCAATCGGACCCTGACGACCAGATCCGAACCCAGCTTGTCAGAACCTGTAAGCAGGGGTTGGTTCGGTATCTGCTCGACACCGATTTTATGCACCAGGTGAACATTGGCCTGCCAGCCAGACAAACCGTTGCTCAGCGGGCAACGCAACCAAAAGATCCCTGGAAGCTGTGGGTATTTCGCATTGGTGGCGACGGCTCAGCACGGGGGGAAAGTAATAAAAAGTACCTGTCCTTCTCCACCTATCTGCGGATCAATCGAATTACTACCCGCTCAAAATTCAGTTTCCGTACGTATTATAACGATAACCGGAGCAACTACACCGTCGATGGTGAAAACATTCGGGTACGAACAGTCGATTACGGCCTATCGTCGTTGTACGTCAAGAGTATATCGCAGCATTGGTCGGTGGGAGGTTTCTATCGGGCATACCATTCCATTTATCGAAATACGGATGTTTCGCAGAGTGTTGCTCCCGCGCTGGAGTACAGTTTTTTTCCGGTTTCGCAGGTTACCCGCCATCAGTTTCGTGCTGTTTATCAGGTTGGCGTACGGTCACTACGGTACATCGAACCGACCATCTACGATAAGATGCAGGAGTTACTTCCCTACCATCAGCTAACGGGCGTTTTTGGCGTTACGCAACCGTGGGGTACACTCAGTGCACACATAACGCTCTATCAATACCTGCATGATCTTAGCAAAAACAGACTGAGCGTCAACATGAACGCTTCCTGGCGTATTATTCAGGGGCTATCGATCCGCATCACCGGGCGGGCTAGTTTAATTAATAATCAGATCTCTCTGGCCCGGTCAACCATTGATCCCGATCAGGCTCTGCTCAATGGTCGTCAGCTACCAACTAATTTTAACGCGAACTATGGGATTGTGAAATTCTTAAAACCGGCGTTTAAAGGGCATATGAGCCGAAATTGGTAGTTTTGGGTGCTAACCAAACAAAACTAACCAGCCCCGAACTCACATGCTGACCGAAATTTACTGCGATGTCGATGACTTTTGCAAAGCACAACGCTCAATCATTGCTAAAGCTCTTCACCACTGTGGTGCTTACAAGAAGAATCATCCCAGTCAACTCACTCTTAGTGAGGTGATGACAATTCTGATTTATTATCATCTAAGCCCC
>NZ_KB893582.1 GCF_000374085.1 Spirosoma spitsbergense DSM 19989
TACGTATGTGCAACCAGACTTGGCGGCCCGACATATCTAGATCGCGCACTTGCCTGGTTAAGTACTGATTGAGTTGGGTGGTTTGCTTGAGACAGGAAGGGCAGGCCTGGCTGTTGGTTTGGAGTTGGCAAAATAGTGTAATTCGAGTCGGTGTATATTCGACCCGCTGCACCTGCAAATCAGGCAAGGCTAAAAGCTGTTGGTAGAAGTCGGTTTCCTGCATAGACCAAGTTAACCACAAGAATTGTCAGAGTACCAATTATAATTATCATTACCCAATTCGATTTTCCACCTAGCGTCTGGATTTTGAGGAAAAATGTGTTCAATAGTTATATCTGAATTACCTTCAATAATTACATGTTCGTTATTCTTGTAATTCTCAATACGTTCAAATAGATATGTTCTATTCTTAGGTTTGATATTGTATACATCTTTCTCTTTCAATGCACTAATGGTTTCATTATCTCTTGGAAATTTCTGAACTCCCGATCTTTGCAATAAAGATTTTTGTATAGAAAATAAATAATTATCAAACTCAACCTTGTCATATAAATTCATAAATATTTTGTTCAATGCGTT
Organism: Spirosoma spitsbergense DSM 19989; assembly: GCF_000374085.1. GTDB lineage: Bacteria > Bacteroidota > Bacteroidia > Cytophagales > Spirosomataceae > Spirosoma > Spirosoma spitsbergense. The sequence goes on from NZ_KB893582.1 coordinate 580, forward strand.
GGTTGGCAAACCTAGAACAAAACGTCTAAATGTAAAAGATTGAACAAGTGATAGGATTGAAATGAAAGTATTTTTCTCAATAATACTGTTTGAATAGTCTTCATAAACTTTCATCAAAAAAGGAAAGGCAACATTAATTTCAAGTCTGTTAATATACTCGAGCTGAATTTTTATCTCCCTATCAGCTTCGTTCTTCGGATTCGTAAGCTTGTTATAATACTTAACCAATGATTTCAATTCCGACAAAACAATTTCCAATTCATCTATTGTCGACGTTGGATACTTCTCCTTAAATTTCGCATAAACATCCCCTTTATTTGGAATTTCTTTATTTTTCAGAGTAAGATAATCTCTAATAAACTCAGAAATTCGAGTCTTATTTAATGTCTCATCTTTTGCATTTCTTTCAATAACTTCCCAATAATTTTTGTAAATTCTATCTTGATTTATTCTAGAAAGATCCATCAAAATATAATTTCTAATTAAGTCTGCTTGTGATAATTCAAGACCGGTCGAATTAAGACTTTCAAAAATTCTTTGTGGATTATCTTTTTGTCGGTCTAAAGCGATATCAACAAAAATTAGTTTAGAAAGCCCTTTTTGAATTAATTCAATGTTATCTACTTTAATTACCGATTTGAAATAGTCAAAATTCTCAATTATTTTCGAATAGCCTTTAAATTTATCTCCATCTGATGCACTCAATATATACTTTAAAGCATCTTTATTGTTTTCCGTAGGTTTTAATTTTAACTTCTCTGATTCAGGTGCAAACTCATTGATCAAGTATGTTTTATGAATTCTATTTACCAGCATTTGATTATCAATTTCCTTAGCAAGTCTATAGAGAGCAATGTAGATCAAAGTAATTGTAGTAAGTCTTTGTTGCCCATCAATAATAGTCAACTCTGTAAGTCCTGATGCAGTATATACGTCATCGTGAACGTAAACTATGCTTCCAATAAAGTGAGCGTTTGTTTTATCGTTTTTGCCCGTTTCAATTATATCGTGTAAAAGTTGCTTACATTGAAAAAGTGTCCAGTCATAGTTTCTTTGATAGACAGGAATAGCAAATATTGTCTCATTTGTCGCTAGGAATTTATCTACTTTAGTTTCGTTTGCTTTCATACTCTTCGTTACCTCTGGTCTTTATCAGTCTTGTTTTAATTAATCACACTCTTGTTACTAAACGTATTTCTTACTTCCACCTATCAACACGGCAAACTTTCGGACTACACCCGCCCGCTCCTATAACTCACTGAAAACAGTTGTATTTGATGAGTATTTTTTCAATTTTTCAGCACTACTTTAAAAGTATAGTAGATTCTTTATCAATCATTCAACCCCTTTCCGTCAAGGATTCGTGGCATGCATTTTTCAATCCTCGACTCCCGGGTTTTGGCCTACTTGTCGGCACGCTTGTAGTGGAGCTGCGTTAGTCCTTTGTCGAATTGTTTGGTTGAGACGAGTTCCAGAACCTGTTCCGGCCGACCGTCTTTGAATAGTCTTGTACCACTACCCACTAAAATCGGAATAATGGAAATAATGAGTTCGTCAAGTAAGGTATCGTTTAAAAGTTCATTGACGATTTCGGCTCCACCATCCACGAAGATATTTTTCCCTTGTTCGTTCTTAAGCCTCGAAACAAGGTCTTTGAGTGAACCCGTGTAAAAAGTTGTCTTACCTGCACTTGGTCTGGCGGTCCTCGTTATGATGTATGCGTTTTTGTCAGCGTGCGGAAACTCCGGAACATGGGTCATTACCCAATCGTACGTTTTCCGGCCAAGTATTACCGTATCCACCGATTCTACGAAGTCGGCATAACCGTAATCTTCACCCTCCTGCTCAACGATTGACAAAAAACTAAGGTCGTCATCTGGCTTTGCAATGTACCCGTCTACACTCGTTGCGATGTATAAAATCACTTTACGTTCTGCTGTCATTTTTTGGCGGTTAATTGCCTGTCATAATTATGCTATAGTGGCCTGAAGGCTAATGCGCCGTAGCACGAATTTTTCGGTGTGCGGTACAGCCATTGACGGTACGGTTGCCGCACCTCTCACAAATTATCAAACTTCGAGACGATCCCCGCCCGCTCGTACAGCTCACTCAGCGACAGCTGCGTCTGGCGGATGTCTTTCCAGTCTTTCAGCACCACACCCAGGGTTTCTTCGATGAGCGATTTGTCCAGATGCGTGAAATGCAGGGACGACAGGGCCAGTGCCCAGTCGAGGGTTTCGGCGATACCGGGCGTTTTTTCCAGCCGCAACTGCCGTAGTTCCCGCATGAAGGCGCAAATCTGTTCGGCCAGGGCGGTATCGATGCCGGGTACTTTCTCCCGCACAATGCGCAACTCTTTGTCGTAGTCGGGGTAGTCGATGTACACGTACAGGCACCGTCGGCGGAGAGCTTCGGAGAGTTCGCGGACGCGGTTACCCGTCACCACTACGTGCGGGATGTGGGTGGCGCGGATGGTGCCAATTTCGGGAATGGTAATCTGCCAGTCGGACAGTACTTCGAGCAGGAAACTTTCAAACTCTTCGTCGGCCCGGTCCACTTCGTCAATCAGCAATACCGGTGCTTTGTGGTGCGTAATTGCCTGCAACAGCGGCCGTTTTAGCAGGAAGGTATCAGAAAATAAATCCTTTTCCTGCTCGGCCAGCGAGCCGTTTTCGTTCGCCTGCCGGCCCGTTACCTCTAGTAGTTTCAGGTGCAGGAGCTGCCGTTGGTAGTTCCATTCGTACAACGCGTGGCTGGCATCCAGTCCTTCGTAACACTGTAGTCGAATCAGGTCGGTGTTCAGGGCGCGGGCCATCACTTTGGCGATTTCCGTTTTGCCCACCCCGGCCGGTCCTTCGATGAGCAGCGGCTTCTGCAGTTGAATCGACAAAAAGACCGACATCACGATTTGCGGGTCGGTAATATATCCCTGCTGAGCGAGGAGTTCCTGAATGGTTTCGCGGGTATGGTTGAGCATAAGAAGGAGTTGGAACTACATCGGCACCGGGCCGAAGCGCCAACGGTAACCCGGGCAGGAAGCCAGTGAGTTGTATATTTCGGCAATTACATGGATCACAAACTGGAAGCAGGCATAGCACCGTACGCACCATTTCGCAGGCAAAACGGGCTACACTACTGGAAGCACTTACGGCTTGTCGCCGTATTTTTTGTCGTAAAACCCCTTCGCCTGATCAACCCAGTTGTCCCGGTCGATGCGGCCCGGGAAGAATTCAATCAGTTCATTTACTTTGGTAATATCTTCTTTGGTAAAATTGGCTACCTGCCGAAACGTATAGATACCCAGGCTATGGAGTTTACGTTCCAGGAAAGGCCCGATACCAACAATATCTTTCAAATCATCGGCTTCGGAAGCCGTTGCCCGGCCAATCCGGTCGAAGTTGACTTCACTGGCGCGGGAAGCAATCCGGTTAAGCACGGCAGCCTCCGAATTACCCGCCAATGCCTTTGAATCGACGGGGGCAGCGGGTTCTGTATACGCTGTGTCAGGTATATTACTGGTTGTGGCTGGCGGTACCGCAATGGGTTCGGGCGTGTCATCGTGCGAAAAGGCCGGTAGTAGTGGGTCTGCATGAACAAAAGCCGCCGGTTCCGGTATTTCCCGTTCTATGGGCTCGGGCATTCTTTCCGTTTTCTGTTCGGGCTCCTCTCCCGACCGACACGCTTCCAGTTCGGCTTCTTTATCGGCTACGGCCGAGCGGAGTGACCGGAGTTGACCCGATAATGCCAGACGCCCCAGAATCCAGCCGATACCGGCGGCCAGCATTAGTAATAAAAGAATTTCGATGATTGCCTGCAAACGGGGTTCTACTCCAAACATGACGGACTTTTATTAAGGGTTGCACTACTCCCAAACCATCGGAACGGTTCGGATATAAAGGTGATGTCTATGTCAGCTGTCTAACGAGCAGATAGTGGACCGCATGGTCACTTCTCTTTTGTCAAATCGGCCGCCTGTCTGACCCAGTTATCCCGCTCGATACGGCCGGGGAAAAACTCGATGATATCATTGATCGTATCGATATCTTCCTTCGTGAAGTTGGCAATTTGCCGAAAGGTATAAATACCGATAACGTGTAGCTTCTTTTCCAGAAACGGCCCGATGCCCATAATTTCTTTCAGATCGTCGGCATCGGCAGCAGAGGCCCTGCCAAGACGGGTGAAATTAATTTCATTCGACCGGCTACGAATGCGGTTCAATACGGTCGTTTCTTCATCATTACCATCAAACACCGGTATTTTGCTGCGATGGCACTCGTCAAGGTCACGTTTTGTGATAACCAGACTACCTTCCAGCCGGACGATATTTTTTTTGTGGGAAGCGTAGCCAATAAAAAAACCCAGCATACCCGCCACAATCATCATAATCCATTGCTGCAATTGGGCATCCGGCAGGTTAAGGGGATTCAGATCAAACATGATTGGTGAAATTTACAGATTGGACGCTCCTGGCGTTGGTTTATACCGAATAACTTTTCCATCTGGCCTTACTCCAGAACGACGGCCGTAACCCGCCGGTTGGCTTTCCGCCCCGACAGTGTACTGTTGTCGGCTTTAGGGTCCGCTTCTCCTTTTGCCTTTACCTCTATCTGTTCCGCTTTGACGCCCGATTTACGGATTCTTGCTTTCACATCATTGGCGCGGTCGCGGGATAGTTGTAGGTTCATTTCTTCGGGCCCTTTATTATCGGTATAGCCGGTCAGGAGGAGTTTTTTACCGGGGTTGGCGTTCAGCACCTTAGCCGCTTCGTCGAAGAATTTCTTTGTTTCATCCGTTTTGATGAAGGTAGCTTCACCCAGCTGGAAATACAGGTCCATCGGCTTGAAAATCGACGTAAATTTCTGGGCCTCCGCCAGTTGCTTTTCCGTGACCGGCTCCGTTAGGGTGATTAACGCTGCGGTGCTGGTTTCAGCCGGTTTGCTAATGGTGCTGGTTTCGGCCGGTTTGCTAATGGTAAGGTCCGTTTCAACGGATTCTTCGGCTGCCGGTTCGGTTCCTGCAAAGGCAAAGTCCAGCCCACCCACCAGAGAGTCTCCTTTAGCCGTAACCGGCAGGTTCCGTTGGGTTCCTTTGGTGGTTAGGGAGGCAGCCGGAATGCCCTGCTGCACCAGGTACTGCTTCATGCCTTCTGCCCGGGCCAGACCCAGGTTTGGGAACGACGTTGCATTGGTTTCTGCGGAGGTATAGTACCCGGTTATCGCCAGCGTTCTGTCCCGATTGGCTTTCAGGTACGTAATCAGCGGATCGATTGGCCCGCCCAGCGCATTCATGTTGGCATTAGCTCCCGATTTGGCGAAGCTGAAATTGCGGGGAAATGACATCCGGAAGTAGTTGCCATCGGCAATGGTAAACCCATCGGCACCGGGCGGGGTGGTGTACACGTCCTTTCCCTCCGTAGGCGGTTCCACCCGGGTGGCTGGCCCACTGTCGATACAAAGCTGCTTGATTTTGCAGACATGCCACCAGGTTGAGCCGATCATCCAGAATAGGAGCAGGATAATCCAGGGAGCTTTATTTGTTAGCATACGAGCGGTTAATTTTTACGAAGACATGATGGTACGTATACGGGAGACGGTCATACGACAAAAGGTCGCTCAAAAATAGCAGTAACTTATATAAATGCAAGATTATCACTGCTTGTGAATAGATGCAACCCCGTTTCCGGTATTTAGCGTTAAGGAAGTAAATTTTTCAGTATTGTAAAAACCGGTCTGGATAGCTCACCGGAAATTAGTTGGCGTTAACTTGCCTTTTTTATAAAAACTGATTCCCGTTAACAATGCTCATCGACTTACGAAGTGATACCATTACCCAGCCTACTCCCGCCATGCGCGAGGCCATGTTTACCGCCCCCCTTGGCGATGATGTGCTGGGCGACGACCCCACCGTGAATGCCCTCGAAGCGAAAGCCGCAGCTATGTTCGGTATGGAAGCCGCCCTGTTCTGCGCGTCAGGGACCATGACCAATCAACTGGCGATTCGCATCCATACCCGCCCCGGCGATGATGTAATTTGTGATTACCTCTCGCACGTGTATCAGTACGAAGGTGGAGGAATTTCGGTCAATGCACTGGCATCCGTCAGCCTGGCTCACGGCGAACGGGGTAAACTCACCCCCGCCCTTGTCCGCGATTATATTTATAGCCCTGCCGATTCGCACAAGCCCCTTTCGCGTCTGGTTGTGCTGGAAAATACCGTTAACAAAGGGGGGGGGTGCTTTTATACGATCCCTGAAATTGCTGCCATCCGAAAACTGTGTGATGAGCAGGGGTTGCAACTCCACCTGGATGGTGCCCGGCTGTTCAACGCCCTGGTCGAAACCGGTGAACCGACAACGGCCTACGGCCAGTTGTTCGATTCCATCAGCATCTGCCTCTCCAAAGGGCTTGGGTGTCCGGTGGGGTCACTGTTGCTGGGCAAAGCCGACTTCATTCGTCAGGCCCGGCGGTACCGGAAACTAATGGGGGGGGGCTGGCGACAGGCCGGTTTTCTGGCCGCAGCAGGTATCTACGCCCTCGATCATCAGGTTGACCGATTAAAGCAGGACCACGTTCGCGCCCGCCGGATTGGTGCCATGCTGGAACGACTTCCTGCCGTAGAGGAAATTCTGCCTATCGACACGAATATTGTCATTTTCCGGCTTCCCGAAACCATCCTGGCAGCAGATTACGTTCAACAGTTGGAAACAAACGGTATTCGCGGCATCGCGTTTGGCAAACATCAGGTCCGTTTTGTGACCCACCTGGACTTTACCGACGAGCAGTTAACAGAAATGGAAGCTCGTCTGAAGTAAGATTTTTTTATGCATATACAAACCAGAACATTAGAAAAAACCGATTATCATGACCTGAAAGAGGCCATGATTGAAGTATACAGCAGTATTGGGGGCGACTACTGGACCAAGGGTTCCATCAATAAACTGCTCAATATCTTTCCCGAGGGGCAATTCTGCGTGGAGGTAGACGGCAAAGTGGTGGCCATTGCGCTGGCCATTCGGGTCAACTACGCGGACTTCGGCGACAGCCATACCTACGCCCAGATTACGGGTGGGTACACCTTTAAAACCCACACCGATGAAGGCGATTACCTCTACGGTATCGAAGTATTCGTCCATCCCGACTTCCGCGATTTACGGTTGGGCAGGCGGCTCTACGATGCCCGCAAAGAACTCTGCGAGCAGTTGAACATCAAGGGAATTCTTGCTGGTGGCCGCATCCCGAACTACAACAAACACTCAGATGAATTGTCGCCCCGTGAGTACATCGCCAAGGTAAAGCAAAAAGAGATTTACGACTCTACCCTTACGTTCCAGCTTTCCAATGACTTCCACGTCCGCAAGGTACTGCGTGGCTACCTGCCGGGCGATACGGAGTCGAAGGAATACGCTACCCTGCTGGAATGGAACAACATTTATTACGTTGACGAGAAAGACAAGAAGCCACACACCGACTCCATCATCCGGCTGGGCGTGATTCAGTGGCAAATGCGTTTTTTCAAAAACCTGGAGGCCTTCTTTGATCAGGTCGAGTTTTTCGTCAATGCCGTGAGCGACTACCGGGCCGACTTCATGGTGTTGCCGGAGTTTTTCAACACGCCCCTGATGGCCGACTTCAACGACCTGCCCGAGCCCGTTGCCATTCGAAAACTGGCCGATTTCACCGTACCCACCCGCGAAAAACTCTGTCAGCTGGCCATTGCGTATAATGTCAACATTGTGGGTGGCAGTATGCCGCTGGTAGACGATGACGGCAAACTCTACAATGTTGCTTACTTGTGTCGCCGGGACGGGTCCTGGGAAGAGTACCGTAAAATTCACATCACGCCCAATGAAGTGCGGCACTACGGCATGGTAGGCGGCAACGAAATCCGGGCGTTCGATACCGACTGCGGTAAAATTGGCATGGTAATCTGCTACGATGTTGAATTCCCCGAACTTGGCCGCATACTGGCGCAGCAGGGTATACAAATTCTGTTTGTTCCCTTCCTGACCGATACCCAGAACGGATACAGCCGGGTACGGCACTGCGCGCAGGCACGGGCCATCGAAAACGAATGCTACGTGGCCATTGCGGGCTGCGTGGGCAATCTGCCTAAAGTACACAACATGGATATCAACTTCGCGCAGTCGGCGGTATTTACCCCCTCAGACTTTCAGTTTCCGACCAATGCCGTAAAAGCCGAAGCCACGCCTAACACCGAAATGGTGCTCATTGCCGACGTAGACCTGAGTCTGCTCAAGGAACTCCACGAGCAGGGTTCCGTACAGGTGCTGAAAGACCGCCGGACAGACCTCTATGACGTGGAACTAAAAAAACCGGCCCGCAAAGCCCTGAAGCAGAGCGCCGACCGACCGAAGAAAGCCTCACCCGACAATGACCCGGAAGTAGTGGCCCCGTTGATTGTAGTGGCAGAATAACCAGCCGTTATAAGGCCCTTTAGTCTTTTTAGCCGTAAGTTGACTCAATGATCAGCTTGCGGCTTTTTTTTACCGTAACACCTCCGCAACCAGAATACCCAGATACGTACCAAGGGCATTACCAAGCGAACCGACCAGCACGGCAGGCAACTGTAAATCGGGGCGGTTCAGGCTGCGTGCTAAGGCCAATGCCGACGTAGCGCCACCTACGTTAGCCTGGGAGGCTATATTGACGATATCCCACTCCTGCTTAAACAACACGCCCGCACCGAACAGGATAAGGGCGTGAACAGTCACCAGCAGTAAAATCATCCCGAACAGGACAACGGCCAGCCGACCGTCGTGCAGCAGCGCACCAATATCGCAGTAGGCACCAATCACGGCCAGGAAAATATAAATCCCGAACAGGCCCAGCACCCTAATACCCCGCAGTTTATTGACGATCCGGAACTGGGCCAGCACCAGGGCAAATGTGGTTAGCACGATCACGAACGGGAGGGAAGGCACCAGAGACGTAATCTGTTTCGAAAGAAATATAGACCCAAATCCCAGGGCAAGCAGAATGGCCAGATCGCCGGGACCAATGGTTTCCGCATCCGTAAACGGATCGGCTTCGGATGCCGCCGGGTCTACAGTGCTGACAACGGATGGCTGTGGTACAGTTTGTTTGTGCGGGAAGCGTTTTTGCAAAAAGGGGGGCAGAATCAGTGTAACCACCATCCATAACGCCGACATGATATTGTCCGCAGCGGTAGCGGCCACGAACAGATTTCCTGCTTTCGATACGCCATAATGCAGGGCTACCGCGTGGTAATTGATACTACCCCCAATATACGTCCCCGTAAACATGCCCGCCAGGGCATAAAACAGCTTTCCTAGGGTTTGCGGAGCCGCAAAGACCCACACACTCACCAGTACGCCAATAACCGTACCGGCAGACCCCACCAGAAACATGCTCAGCATGGGCAAACCCGCCCTTCGCAGGTCTTTCAGGTTCACGTTCAGCAGCAATAGAAACAGCGAGAACGGGGCTATATAGCTGAATATACTATCATAAACGGGGGTTTCGGTGGTGGGGATGAGGCCGAAATTGGCTTCAATAGCGGTTAGAATGATCACTAACAGGGCCGTGCCAATGTGGCTAAAACCAGGCTTTTTGATGAGCCATTCGCAGATAATGACATTCAGGCAAAGAACAAACAGAATAAAAATGGCGTCGGTCACGAGATGAAGTAGTTAAGCCGGTAAAATATGACTTATTCGGCTAACTACACGAATAACCACCATTATTAGTGGTTATTCGTGTAGTTACTACCTCAAAACAGCCGTGCCAGAAGTTTTTTAACGATAATAATTGGTTTGGGTAAGTTATCTAGTACCCAATGTCCTGCGAAACGTGCAACGGAAGATGCTTTCCAGCCTCAAACGGTTCGTACCGGTACTCGACCGTGTCGGTTCTGTTACCGTTGTAAAAACCACGGCTCGTATCGAGAAAGCGTTGCCTGTAGTCTCTCAAGCTCCTACGCCAAACCCTGTCCAGAGAGATTGTATCGATCTCCCGCTTGTTTCGAATATCGGTGGTATAGCGGTGTATTTCCCGTACAGGACGGTTCCCCCGACCGTATTCATACCGTATTGTATCTGGCCCGTTGGCTATATAGAACCATCCCAAATACATCAGGTCGTACCAGGCCAGGGTACGCCTGCCCAGATGATCGTACGCAAACCGATGAGAAAAATAACGAATCGTATCCAGCCGCGAATTTTGGGGCATCTTCATCACATACAATCGGTAATGACGGATAAGCTGGCCCTGCTGATTACGCTCCCACCGAATGCTGTCTATCACGGTTGAACGATTTGGTTCGGGAGTGGGCAAGTGGCTAACCAGCGTATCGTTCTTTCCAATGTATCTATAAGTATATACTGACGATTTGGGGGTATTCTCACTGCCTGATTTACCCATGTCTGCATCCTCTTTCAACACGCGTACCACTCGTTCCTGTACATTGTATTCGAACCGGCGTCTGATTATATTGATGTAGCCCGGCGTCGAACTGTCATTGTGGTAATAATGCGTGCTGGAAACTTTTTTCTTGCCAGCATATACATTCCATATTTTCTCATTTGTGCGTCCGAACAGAAAGTCTTCCAGTACTCTATCCTGTTTGTCCAGAAAGGTAGTCTGTTGCAACTTCCCGTTGTACCATTTGGTACGAACAGTGGCAATCTGCTCCGGGGGTGTAACCACACGCGGGATGGACGAATCGAGGAATGCATCGTTTTGGCAGCCTGAGTAGCCAATAACCAAAACTGTCAGTACAGGTAGCCACCAATAATGCCGCACCATAGTTTGCCTCATTTGTAGATAACCTTCGCCATTTCCAGAGGCCGGTCGGTACTCATAACATCTGCCCCGTTTTCAACGAACTTCCCGTATACCTGATCGCCTTTGGCTGCGGCCTGTTTGTCCAGGTTACCGAGGGTTCCCAGAATGCAGGCGATGCCTTTCTGATGCAGAAACTGATATAACTCCTTTGGTGGTTCGGTGACACCCACGAAGGCGACCATCCGGTTGTCGGGAATGCCCAGCTCGTGCAGGCGGTCGTATTCGGCCTGGTTCCGAATCGTAACGGAAATCATCAGATTCGGGTCGAGTTGGTGGACCAGGGCGGCATCCTTGGCGTTGTAGGTAATCACGGCCGCATACGCCCCAGCACCAGTTTTTCGAACCATGTTCACCACTTTCGCGAAGGATACGTTGCGCTTCACATCGAGGGTAAATGTAGCTTTGCCCTCGCCCCAGCGTAGCACTTCTTCCAGCGTCGGTATTTTGTAAGCCGTTACATTCCCCTGGTTATCTTCCAGCCGGTACTGTTGGGTTTCGGCGTAGGTTTTGTCGATGAGTTTACCCGTGCCGGTAGTGGTTCGGTCGAGGGTGGCGTCGTGCATCATCACCATCACGCTGTCTTTCGTCAGGTCGATGTCGCATTCGATGATAACGGGATGCGTTGGGGTACCAACCTGTTTCGCTACGTAGGCGAACGACTCGATGCAGTTTTCGGGATAACCCGTCAAATCTCCCCCACCCCGATGCACCGATATGAGCGGTAGCCGATTTGGTTGGTAGGAGAAAAAGTCAGTTGCTTTTCCCGTCGACCGATTGGTAGTGGTTTTGGGAGAACAGGTCATCAGGCCGAAGCCAAGACCAAGAATTAGTACTTGCCTGTAAGTCATACAATCTGGGTATCTGACGGTTGACGCTGACCAATCAGGGTGCGAATGGTCATCAGGAACCGTTCCAACAAATCAATTTGTTAATGAAGAGATCTTTCCCGCCCTGGCCCTTTTGGCCAGGACGAATCAAAAATAAGGCAACAACGAATACAACGTCTCATGATTCCCTTTTCAATTCTGGATTTATCGCCGATTATCGCGGGCAACACGGCCGCACAGGCGTTTCATAATACACTCAATCTGGCGCAACACGCTGAACAGCTGGGCTATAACCGCTACTGGCTGGCCGAGCACCACAACATGCCGGGTGTGGCCAGTGCGGCTACGTCGGTCGTTATCGGTTACGTAGCGGGGGGCACCAAAACGATTCGGGTCGGCTCCGGTGGCATTATGCTGCCGAATCACTCCCCGCTGGTCATTGCCGAACAGTTTGGTACGCTGGAATCCCTCTACCCCAGCCGCATTGATTTAGGGCTGGGCCGGGCACCGGGTTCCGATCAGGCAACGGCTCGTGCGCTGCGCCGGAATGGCACCGGACCCGATACATTTCCGCAGGATGTGATTGAGTTGCAGAGGTATTTTCAGCCCGACGACTCCAATCAATTCGTTCAGGCAGTACCGGGCAATGGCTTAAATATTCCCATCTGGCTGCTTGGCTCCAGCACCTTCGGCGCACAGCTGGCGGCTATACTGGGGTTGCCTTACACCTTTGCTTCCCATTTTGCCCCGGCCGAACTGATGCGGGCACTGCACGTTTATCGGACGAAGTTCAAACCGTCCGCTACACTGGAAAAACCGTACGCCATGGTAGCTACTAACGTTATCGCGGCTGATACCGACGCGGAAGCTCAGCGACTGTTCACTTCCGTTCAGCAGCAGTTTCTGTACATCCGGCGCGGACAGGCGCGGCAGATGCAACCACCCGTCGATGACCTGACGGACCGCTGGCCTGCGTATGAACTGGCCGGTATTGAATCGGTATTTCGTTTTTCGGCGGTTGGTTCACAGCAAACCGTTAAGCAAAAACTGGCGAACTTTATCGAACAGACGCAGGCCGATGAACTGATCATTTCTGCTCCCATCTTCGACCATCAGGCCCGGAAGCATTCCCTCACCCTGACCGCTCAGGTACGGGAAGCACTGGCAGCCCGGCAGGAAGAACTAGCTGTTGTGTAGTTTTCTCAAATGGTAATTATGCATGGCTACGGCCATGCATAAAAAGGCATAAAAAAGGTGGGGTCAGGTTCTCAAACCTGACCCCACCTTTTTTATGCCACCGCTACAATTAAATCACCACGTTCACAATGCGTTTTGGCACGACGACAACCTTCTTCGGGGTTTTGCCTTCCAGCCATTTCTGCACGATTTCGTCGGCCAGCACCTCCCGCTCTATGTCGGTTGGGGCGCGGTCGATGGCGAAGCTGATGGTGGTGCGTACCTTGCCGTTGATCTGAATGGGGTACTCAAACGCGTCCTCCACCAGATAAGCCGGGTTGAATACGGGGAACTCCGCTTTCGACAGGCTACCCGGCTCATTGCCCAGAGCCGCCCAGAGTTCTTCTGTAATGTGGGGGGCGTAAGGCGATAGAATCAGGACTAAATCCTGCAGCACGGCCCGTTTATGGCAATTCAGCGTACTTAGTTCATTGACGCAAATCATGAAAGAGCTAACCGACGTATTGAACGAGTAGGCATCAATATCGCTTTCGGTCTTCTGAATCGCTTTGTGTAATACTTTCAATTCAGCCGGTGTCGCTTCCGGACCGCCGGACCGCTCATCAGTCACGATCCATTGGCTCTCACCAGTTGCACTGTCTTTGTAGAACAGCCGCCAGAACTTACGGATGAAGCGGTACACGCCATCGATGCCGTTGGTATTCCAGGGTTTTGCCTGCTCCAGTGGTCCCAGAAACATTTCATACAGGCGAAGTACATCGGCTCCGTAGCGTTCCACAATGTCGTCAGGATTCACGACGTTAAACTTCGACTTCGACATTTTCTCCACCTCCACCCCAACGACATAACGACCATCCGGTTCGGTGATAAACTCAGCTGATCGGCCACTGCCGTTTTCCGTTAAATCCGGGCGTAGTTTCCTGAACGCGTCAAGGTCAAGCACGTCATTTTCCACGATATTGACGTCTACATGCAATGGCGTAACCTCCTGACCGTTGAGCTGGTTAAGAGAAACAAAAACGGGGACAACTCCCTCACTTCCCGTTGATTTCAACCGGTAAACAAAATTGCTCCGGCCCTGAATCATGCCCTGATTAATAAGCTTTTTGAACGGCTCATCCTGCGGTACGTAGCCCCGGTCGTACAGGAACTTGTTCCAGAAACGGCTGTAGAGCAGGTGGCCCGTAGCGTGTTCGGTACCGCCGATATACAGGTCTACGTTCTGCCAGTAACTGATGGCTTCTTTGCTGGCGAAGGCATTATCGTTCTGCGGGTCCATGTACCGATACCAGTACCACGACGAACCAGCCCAGCCGGGCATGGTGCTTAATTCGTAGTCGTACCGGGAGCCGTCGCTCTCACGTTTATACTTCCAGTTCTCAGCCCGGCCTAGGGGTGGCTCGCCGGTTTCAGTAGGCAGGTATTTATCGACAGCAGGTAATTCTAGCGGCAGGTCACTCTCATCAATCAGGTACGGTAACAGCTGACCGTTGCTGTCCTCTTTGAAATACACGGGAACGGGTTCGCCCCAATAACGTTGACGGCTGAATACGGCATCGCGCATCCGGAAGTTGATTTTACCCTTTCCCAGATCTCCATCCTCCAGCCACGAAATCAGTGCCGGAGTTGCCTGCTGATAGGTCATGCCATCAATAATACCGGAGTTGATGTAGCGGCCTTCTTTCGTATTGTCCGCCTGCTGGTCAATATCCTTCTGGGCATCCAGAATCGGGATAATGGGCAAATTAAAGTGTTTCGCAAAGTTCCAGTCACGCTGGTCACCGGAGGGAACGGCCATTACGGCACCCGTTCCGTAACCTGCCAGCACGTAGTCGGCCAGGAAGATGGGGACCTTTTCGTCATTAACGGGATTAAGGCAGTAGCTACCTGTAAACACCCCCGAAACGGCTTTGGTATCGGCCATCCGGTCGCGCTCGGAGCGCAGTTTAGCGGCATTTACGTAGGCATCCACCGATTCTTTCTGCTCCGGCGTAGTCAATGCGGCTGCCAGTTCGTGCTCAGGGGCCAGCACCATGAACGTAACCCCGTAAATGGTATCGACGCGCGTGGTGAAGACCTCAATATAGTCATTAGGAGTCAGGAGCGAGGAGTGAGGAGGGCTGACGCGAACACCAGAACCCGGATGGCTCCTCGCTCCTTGCTCCTCACTCCTCACTACTTCAAATCTTACGCTCGCTCCTACCGATTTACCAATCCAGTTCCGTTGCTGCTCTTTCATGGATTCGGTCCAGTCGATGGTATCCAGACCCGTCAGCAGACGGTCGGCGTAGGCGGTAATGCGCATCATCCACTGCCGCATCAGTTTCTGTTCAACGGGGTAACCACCCCGCTCAGAAACCCCGTCTTTTACTTCGTCATTGGCCAGTACCGTTCCCAGGGCCGGGCACCAGTTAACGACGGCATCGGCCAGGAAAGTCAGGCGGTACTTGAGCGTGATGGCGTACGATTCCGTCTTCGACATCGCGTTCCATTCGGCCGCCGTAAAGGCCGTAACGTCCTCATCGCAAACTGCGTTTACGTCGGTCGTGCCATTCGTGGCAAATTTATGCAACAGGCTTTCAATGGGTTCGGCCCGGTCGGTGTCCCTGTTGTACCACGAGTTGAACAATTCCATGAAAATCCACTGCGTCCACTTATAATACGATGGGTCAGAAGTACGCACCTCCCGCGACCAGTCGTAACTGAAGCCGATGTTTTTCAGTTGCTCAATGTAGCGCGTCAGGTTCGCTTCGGTCGTAACCGCCGGGTGCTGCCCCGTCTGAATAGCGTACTGCTCGGCGGGTAGCCCGAAGGAGTCGAATCCCATTGGGTGCAGGACGTTATAGCCTTTCAGCCGCTTGTACCGCGACACAATATCCGACGCAATATAGCCCAGTGGATGCCCAACGTGCAGTCCTGCACCCGATGGGTAGGGAAACATATCGAGTACGTAATACTTAGGTTTAATGGTTATTTCTTCCGGTTTAAACGTGTTATGATCATCCCAGAACTGTTGCCAGTACTTTTCAATGGTAGTATGATTGTATTCGGCCATGTGTAGTAGAATGGGGAAGGTACCCCGTTCGATTAATGCTGGAAATAGCCCTTCGGCTAATCAGATTAGTTATCTGTAGTTCGTAAGTTGCAAAAATAGCCGTTTACAAAGACTTTTGCCTATCGGCCAGTCGATGATTGTCCAAACGCACGAATGAATCAAGTGTACCCGCCTACTCCGTTTTCCCCCATTCACCGGCATACTGTATCAGGAGGCAGGTCTGTATGGTTTTGGGCAATCGGTCTGGGTGTGCTGACGGCGTGGCTTTGTATTCGAGTCATCGGTGATTTCAGTCACCCCCTCTCAGATGGCAATGACACCGACCAGTTTGAGTATGTAGGCTATTTCTTTTACAAGAACCTGTCGTTATGGCCCTTTCCCCATCTCAACCTCATCAACACGCAAACGTTCTATCCGTACGGTACCAACCAGGTGTTCCTGGACTGGGGTTTCGAGCGTGACTACTGGTACAGTCTCTGCTATCGGTTGTCTGGTGGCCCCGGCCCGTATTTGCAGTACTATTACGTGTATAGTCTGGTCGTGGCAGCGGTCGGAACATTTTTACTGTTGCAATCCCGATTTGGTATCGGCCGGAGCCTTGTTCTGGGCCTTGTCGTTTCGGTTTTTAATTTTTACGCCCTGTTCAAGTTTCCGGTCCACATGAATGTCTGCGTGGCCCACTGGACAACCCTGTGCATCGTGGCTACGTACCGACTCTTGTATGATGCCGTAACGAAGAAGTCGATTACATTTGCCTACGTCCTGTTCTGGATGTGGCTGCACGTTCAGGTATTGAGTCAGGAACTGGCCTACGTAGCCGGGTTTGCGCTAAGTTTCACGACGCTGACGGCTCCCATTCTGGCGTTTCTATTGTACCGGCAGTTTCCCGCTCATAGCCAGTGGTTTACATCTATCGCCAACTACGTGCAGGAACAGTTCACGCATCGGCGAAGAGAAGTTTTGTTCTGGTTATTGATGCTGGTAGTTAGTCTGTTCCTGTACCTCCCCCTGACGATACAGATTGCGTTTACGGCCTGGTCGTTCGACTTTAGTGTGGTACCGGAACTACGGGCCTGGTCGCACCCGCTCCGGCTATTCATTCCGTACCTACCTGGCTTTCATACGTTTGACCATGATTACCAGCCTTTCCTTCACGACACCTTCGAGAGCTTCGGTCAGGGAAGTCCGGGGTTGTATCTGGTTGTGCTGGCGGGTATCGGCTGGTGGCAAAACCGCAAACGGATACTCATCTGGTTGCCCATTGTGCTGATGTTGTTATTATGTCTGCTGTATCATCCTGTTCTTGTCCCTACACTAAAAATTTTTCCCTGGTTTAGTTTCAACCGGCACGGCGGGCGGGCGAGCCTGATTTACCCGGCGTTACTGGGACTGCTCGCCCTATCCGTTCGGTGGCCCCGCCAACCGATAGGCAAAACCATTGGTGGTTTATTACTGTGCCTGATGGTACTGGAATGGTACGTGGGCTATACCAACCGGTTGACCGGGCCGGTGAGTACGGCATCGGATAGTGTGCTGGCGTATTGTGCGGTCGTTCGGAAACAACCGGGGGTGGCAGTACTCGACTGGCCTTTCTGCACGGTTGGGGGCGATGGCGTGGGCATGCAGGAAGGGCTTTGCCCCTATTATAAACAACAAAACGCCGTTTTCACCTTCCGACGATTTTACGACAAAAGCGGGGTCGGGCAATATTTTGGCCGGTTGCACCCCGACCAGATTCAACCCTTTCTTCGCGATGGATGGCCCCGGTTACTGGCCCCCAGCTACGTTTTCACGGAAGCCGACTGGCAGTTTCTGGATACGTTTCTACGAAAAAATAACTTCGCTGGCATCAACCTGTATCCCGGTTTACTAACACCCGAACAGATAATCCAGTTTTACCGGCATTACGGCCAACCCATCGCCGAAACGACCTTTCCGGCGGCTGGGACGGTCCTGTTCATTCCCCTTCGTAAAGAAAAGTAGTCGTTTGCATAAGAGCGCAACGCCCCATTCGTTTTTAACGTATAGTTACCTGAAAACAGACTCCTGACCTGCATGGCGTGACGTTGTACGATTCTTATTTTTTTACCCGTAGCTTTCGTACACCCCCATGCGACGTTTCTCCTCGTTTACGACGCTTGCCAACGTTGCCCTGCTTGGCTTTGGCCTGTTCGGTTGCCACACCGACAGCAACGTGGAGCCAGCCAGTATTTCGCCCGATTGTTTGATTAAAGCGTCCAGTAACAACGGGGTTGCTATTGCCGGTTTCTACATTATTACCTACCAGCCTGCTCAACCGCTCCCTTCGGCTTCGAATGCCCGCACAGCCGCCATCGAAGCTATAGCCGGGCAGTTTCTCGCTGATTATTCGGTGGCTGATTCCCAGGCCGACGTGCTGGCTACCAGCGAACAGGTAAGCTTCCTGGCCCACCTGACCAAAGAAGAATCCGAAACCTTACGCCAGGACCCATCCGTCATACTTGTTGAACCAGACCGCGTTATGGCCATGTGTGGCTGTGTCGACATAACAACGTCGACTACCCTCCCCTGGAATATAGTACAAACCGGCTACGGACGGGGCGACCTGCAAACGAATAAAACCGTCTGGGTAATCGATACCGGTATCGACCTGGACCACCCCGACCTGAATGTCGACACTGAACGCAGCCGCTCGTTCGTGACGGGCCAGACATCGGCAGATGACCTGAATGGACACGGCACGCACGTAGCGGGCATTATCGGGGCGAAAAATAACAACGCTGGTGTGACGGGCATAGCATCGGGAGCCCGACTAGTGGCGCTGAAAGTACTGGACCAGTTAGGCGAAGGAAAACTATCAGGCATTATTCAGGCGGTGAATTACGTGCTGCAAAACGGCAAATCGGGTGATGTGGTCAACATGAGCCTGGGTGGTGAGGGAGTATCTACTACGCTTGAACGGGTCATTATACAGGCAGCCAATGCCGGTATTCTATTCGCTATCGCTGCCGGTAACGATGGCAAAGACAGTGATGCCTATTCCCCGGCGCGGGTAAATCACGCCAATGTATTTACCGTGTCGGCCATGAACCGAATCAATCAGTTTGCCTCTTTTTCCAACTTTGGCCCTGGTGTGGACGTTTGCGCTTACGGAGTCAACATCACGTCAACCTACAAAGATGGGAGGTATGCTACCCTGAGCGGTACCTCAATGGCCGCACCGCATGTGGCAGGTCTTTTGCTCATTCGGGGGAGTAACTTTCCGAAGCACGGTGCCGTAATGGGTGACCCCGACGGCAAACCGGATCCTTTGGCAGGCGAGTAGCTCAATCATGTTACTCATTCATACCTGCGAACAGGCTTTGATTCAGAAGTTTGGTCTGCCAGCTTGCAACTTTCCTACAGGCAGACTTATCTTTGTGGCACCTTTTCAGCCATAGTGAGGTTATTGGGTCTGAAACGACAGTACAGCACGCGGCACATCAATGTGCCGTTTTTCGTAAAAGAATTAATCTATTAACTCGATAGGCATTATAATGTATGCAGCCAGAGGTAGCTTCTTCCGTCTCCGATTCAGTCGCTAATCCGATAACGCTGACAACGCCCGTACTTGACCTTAGCGGACTGACGATCAGTATTAAGGGAGCAAACGCTGTGCAGCAAGCCGAAGCGCTGCGTACCGCCTTTCCATCGGCTATTATCCAAACGAGTACAGCACAACCCCTTCTTCGGCGACGCAACCGGACGGAAATAGCCATCTACTTTTTTTCGGCCCTGGCGCTGATGGTGGTTGGTCACCTGCTGTTCAGCTACTTTACGCTGGACCGGCTGACGCTTCTGGCCAGTACCATTGACCTCACTCCTGAAATTTTTTACTTCATTCTGGCCGGATTCGTTGCCCAGATGATTGACGGTGCCTTAGGTATGGCCTATGGCGTAACGGCCACTACCTTCCTGACCAGCGTAGGTATCAGCCCGATATTTGCGACTGCCAGCGTGCATAGTTCCGAGATCTTCACCTCGGGTGTGTCGGGCTATATGCACCTTAAATTCGGTAACGTCAACAGCCGCCTGTTTAAGGTAGTGCTGATTCCTGGCGTTATCGGCGCGGCTTTAGGTGCCTATTTACTCAGTCAGTTAGCGACGCTGGATGTAGTAGCTAAATACTTAACGCCCGGCATCTCCGTCTACACGGCAATTCTGGGTATCCTGATTTTGAAGAAAGCCCTGGTCAAAAAACCAAAGAAACGACCCATCAAGCGAATCGGGTTGCTAGCCTGGTTTGGCGGTTTTGTCGATGCCATTGGGGGCGGTGGCTGGGGGCCTATTGTTAACTCCACCCTGATAGCCGCCGGCCGTCATCCACGCTATACGATTGGGTCGGTCAATCTGGCCGAATTTTTCGTTTCGTTCGCTTCGTCCGTCGTTTTTGCCTTTTATGCCGGACTGGGAAACTACGGTCTGGTTATTCTGGGACTCATTCTGGGTGGTATGATTGCCGCCCCGATAGCCGCCCACCTGTCGCAGAAGCTACCCGTTAAAACCATGATGATTCTGGTCGGAATTGTGGTTATCATCGTAAGTTTGCGGAAAATCATTTTATTCTTTTAGACACAGGATAAAAGAAGAGAGACACAAGACCCCCGCCTTTCCTCCACTATCTTTTATCATTTTACCTGATGAAAAAACAGACCAAAGCCATTCGTACGCAAGCCAGGCAGTCGCAGAACCGCGAACACTCTGTACCCCTGTACCTTACATCGAGTTTTACGTTTGAGAGTGCCGAGCAGGGCAAAGCGTTGTTTGAAGAAACCGAAGAGGGAAATATTTACTCTCGTTTCTCCAACCCCAACGTAACCGAGTTTGTCGATAAAGTCTGTATGCTGGAGAATGCCGAAGAGGGTATTGCTACGGGAACGGGCATGGCGGCTGTATTTGCCAGTATGGCGGCTCTGCTGAAATCCGGCGACCATATTGTGGCCTGCCGGGCGTTGTTTGGGTCGGCACACCAGGTGATTACCCAGATTCTGAGCAAATGGGGTATCACGCATACCTACGTCGATGCCTCGGCCACCGAAGCCGAGTGGGAAGCGGCCATACAGCCCATTACCCGCATGGTGTATCTGGAAACGCCCTCCAACCCCGGTCTGGAACTGGTTGACCTGACCATGCTGGCCCGTCTGAAAGTGAAATACGGCTTTATATTGAATGTCGACAACTGCTTTGCTACCCCCATTTTGCAAACGCCTATCGATTTAGGCGCTGATTTGTCGGTGCATTCGGCCACAAAATACATGGATGGACAAGGGCGCGTGCTGGGCGGTATCGTCGTGGGCCGGGCTGATCTGATTCAGCAAATCCGGTTCTTTGCCCGCCATACCGGGCCATCGCTGTCTCCTTTCAATGCCTGGGTGCTGTCCAAGAGTCTGGAGACACTGGATTTGCGGATGGAACGGCACTGCCGCAACGCCCTGCAACTGGCCGAAGCACTGGATGCCCATACCGATGTGGAGCGGGCATTATACCCATTCCTTCCCTCCCATCCGCAATATGAACTGGCTAAACGGCAGATGAGCGCGGGTGGAGCCATCGTCACCATTGAACTGGCCGGTGGTTTCGAGCGGGTAAAGGCCTTTTTTGATGCCCTCACGATTCCAAGTCTTTCCTCTAACCTCGGTGACTCCCGCACGATTGTGACCAACCCGAATACCACGACCCACGCCAAACTCAAACCGGACGAAAAAGCAGCTTTGGGTATTACGCCAGGTTTAATTCGGATTTCGGTGGGTCTGGAAGCAATTGAGGATTTGATTGCCGATTTTACGCAGGCGGTAGAAAAGTCGGCCGAGGTGGTCAAAGAGCAGGTAGCCTGAAACTGGTAATCCAAGCCAACATAAGTTCTAAAAGGCTAAAGTCAAGAATAGGAACTGATTTAATCCGGGAAGTTTTATACTAAAAACCAACGTATAAGGGTCTTATGAAAACGCTGACGATAACCGTTCCTGACACAGTGAACCCCAATGAGGCTCGTTGGGAAATGGCCCGTGCACTCTATGAGAAGGGAGAAATAACACTGGAACAGGCGGCTGAATTAGTTGAACTAACGCCGACGTATTTCATGATTCGGCTGCGTCAGCCTTTTGATTCCACCTCTGACCGAGTAAAGCAAAATTTACAGTCAGAGGCCAAGCCATTTGATCGCGAAAAATTTGATCAATTAATTGACCAGTTAGATATTCAGGAATCCTGGAGCGAATTAGTAGATCAGATTGGCAAATGACCTACTTATTAGATACGAACATAATCCTTGCTTATCTGAAAAAGTCGCCTTTAGCCAACTTTCTGGATGACGAATACGGTTTATTATCACCTGATTCCAAACCGTTCCTATCGGCAGTTACCGTTGGAGAACTCTGGTCAATATGTCTACAGAATCAATGGGGAGTGGCACGTAGGGACTTGCTCATGCAGACGTTGCGTCAACTAACCATAATCGATGTGAACATCGAGCCACTCATTCAGGAATATGCCCAAATCGATGCATTCAGCTAAAACAAATTAGCGAATATTCCATTAGATACAACTGCCCGAAACATGGACAAAAATGATCTTTGGATAGCAGCAACCGCTTCTTTGCTGGAAGCTATACTTATCACGACGGATAAAGATTTCGACCATCTGCATGGCAGGTTTATAGAAGTCATCTGGATTGATCCATCAAAACAACCCTAAACACGCTATGCGCCTTTTCACTATTTTACTCCTTCTCACCGCCCAAATCGCCAACGCCCAGCAATCTCAAAAACCACTTCGCGTGGGGGTGGTGGGTATGATTCATGACCACATCGGAGGCATTCTGAATAAAGCGTATAAACAGCCAAATCAGACAGACATCGAAATCGTAGGCATTGTAGAACCCAATCGCGAAGTGGCCGAGCGGCTTGCCAAACGATATGGTTTCCCCATGAGCTTAGTTTACCCGACAATCGCCGAAATGCTCGACAAAACGAAGCCCGAAGCGGTAACGGATTTTGGTCCAATTGTAGATCACAAAAAAACAGTAGAAGCCTGTGCCCCGCGTGGTATCCATGTGATGGTCGAAAAACCGCTGGCCACCAGTTATGCGGATGCGAAACAAATGGCCGCGCTGGCCCGGAAAAACAATGTCCAGCTTCTGACCAATTACGAAACGACCTGGTACGGCAGCAATCACCGGGCGTATGCCATTGCCAATACGGACAAAGCCATCGGCGACCTGCGTAAAATTGTGGTGCACGACGGCCACGAGGGACCGAAGGAGATTGGGGTCAGCAAGGAATTCTTCGGCTGGCTGACCGACCCAGCCACTAATGGGGCCGGTGCGTTGTTTGACTTCGGATGCTATGGCGCGAACCTGTCTACCTGGCTCATGCACAACCAGCGCCCAACGTCGGTGATGGCGGTAACCCAGCAGATTAAACCCGACATCTATCCGAAAGTAGAGGACGAAGCGACCATCATTGTGACCTACCCGAAAACTCAGACGATTATTCAGGCTTCATGGAACTGGCCGTTCAGCCGGAAAGACATGGAGGTGTACGGGCAAACAGGCTACGTTAAAACGATAGACGGCACAAAAATGCAGGTTCGGCTCAAGGGGGAGAAAAGTGACAAAGCGATTGAAGCCCCGCAAACCGAAGCAACCGCCCCTGACCCTTTTACGTATTTCGCCCGGCTGATTCGGGGAGAAACCAAACCTGATGAACTGACTTCACTGGAGAATAATATTATCACCATGGAAATCCTGGATGCCGCCCGGCAGTCGGCTAAAACGGGAAAAGTGGTTAAATTGAACTAGTTATGATAGCAGAACCAACCTCATACACGCTCGAAAGCCTGACAGAAAAGCTACAGGGTCTGAGCAATATCGAAGCCCTGCGGACGCTGGCCAACTTGTTCCCCGGCGAGGTCGTTTTTTCGACCAGTCTGGGCTACGAGGATCAGGTAATTACTGACCTGATTCTATCGAACAACATTCCCATTCGCATTTTCACCCTCGATACGGGCCGTATGTTCGCCGAAACCTATTCGGTATGGAAAAAAACAAACGATCGGTACGCCACAAAAATAGAAGCCTATTTTCCGGAGCGGGCCTCCGAAGAAGTACTGATGAGCACCAAAGGCCCTTACAGCTTTTACGACTCGGTCGAAAACCGGAAAGAATGTTGCGGCATTCGTAAAGTGGCCCCGCTGAACAGAGCCTTGAAAGGGCAGAAAATCTGGGTTACGGGCATCCGCGCCGAGCAATCGGCCAACCGCCAGTCGATGCCCCAACTGGAATGGGATGAAGCGCATTCGCTCTACAAATTCCACCCGTTGATGGACTGGACCTTTGAGGAAGTAAAACAGTACGTAAAAGACAACAACGTCCCTTATAACCCACTCCACGACCGGGGCTTTGTCAGTATTGGTTGCCAGCCCTGCACCCGCGCCATCCAGCCGGGCGAAGACTTCCGCGCCGGTCGCTGGTGGTGGGAGGATAACTCCAAGAAAGAGTGTGGACTACATGGCGAAAGAGTGAAAGAGTGAAAGAGCGAAAGTTGCTGTCGCGTAAGCCCACGTGTGCCAGCCTTTCGCTCTTTTACTCTTTCGCTCTTTCGCTCTTTATTTACTACTATGAATTATTTAGATCAGCTCGAATCCGAATCCATCCACATCATGCGGGAGGTGGCCGGGCAATTTGAGCGACCTGCGCTGCTGTTTTCGGGTGGCAAGGACTCCATTACACTGGTGCATCTGGCTCTCAAAGCGTTCCGGCCGGGTAAACTTCCTTTTCCACTCGTTCATATCGACACGGGTCATAACTTCCAGGAAGTACTGAATTTCCGGGATAAACTGGCGGCTCAGATCGGCGAGAAACTGATCGTTCGTCATGTGGAAGACACCATACGGGAAAAGAAACTGAAGGAGCCAACGGGGCGGAATGCCACCCGAAATGGCCTCCAGACGTTTACCCTGCTGGATGCCATTGAAGAATGGGAATTCGATGCCTGCATTGGCGGTGCCCGTCGGGATGAAGAAAAGGCCCGGGCTAAAGAGCGCGTCTTTTCCGTGCGCGACGAGTTCGGCTCCTGGGACCCCAAACGCCAGCGACCCGAACTCTGGAACCTCTACAACGGCCGTATTCACAAAGGCGAAAACGTCCGGGTTTTCCCCATCTCTAACTGGACCGAACTGGACGTCTGGAACTACATACGGCGGGAGAAAATCGAATTGCCCAGTATCTATTTCGCCCATGAACGGGAGTTACTCATTCGTGATGGCAAATTGATGGCCACGGCCGGGGGCGTTATCAAACCCGAAGCCGACGATCAGGTAGTCCGGCGTAATGTCCGGTTCCGTACCGTGGGCGACATTTCCTGCACAGCAGCCTCCGAATCGAAGGCGGCTACGCTGGACAGTGTCATTGCCGAAATTCAGGCGACGCGCATCTCCGAGCGGGGCGAAACCCGCATGGATGATCAACTCAGCGAAGCCGCCATGGAAGACCGCAAAAAAGGCGGGTATTTTTAATTGTGAATGAGTGAATGAGCGAATGAGCGAATACCATCCGGTGTACACGTTCATTCGCTCAATCACTCATTCGCTCAATCACTCATTGAGTAAATGGACCTTCTTAGATTTATAACTGCCGGGTCAGTTGACGACGGCAAAAGCACGCTCATTGGGCGGCTCCTTTACGATTCCAAATCCATCCTGACCGACCAGCTCGAAGCCATCGAGCGCGCCAGTAAAAGCCGCAATGATGGTAGTATTGATCTGGCTCTCCTTACCGACGGCCTGCGCTCCGAGCGCGAACAGGGCATCACCATTGATGTAGCGTATCGCTATTTTCAGACGCCGAAGCGCAAGTTTATTATTGTCGACGCGCCGGGACACATTCAGTACACCCGAAACATGGTGACGGGTGCCAGCAACTGTCAACTGGCCATTGTGCTGGTCGATGCGCGGCTTGGCGTGGTGGAGCAAACCCGTCGGCACTCGCTCATTGCCTCCCTGCTGGGTATCCCCCACCTGGTGGTAGCGATCAACAAGATGGATTTGGTCGGTTATTCGCAGGATGTATATTCCGACATCTGCATTCACTACGCCGATCTGGCCAAAAAGCTGAATGCGCATCAGGTTACCTACATTCCCATGAGTGCACTCAATGGCGATAACGTGGTAGACCGGTCAACGTCCATGCCCTGGTACGAAGGCCCAACCCTGCTCGACCATCTGGAAACGGTGGCTATCAACGACGAATCCGACGGAGAACCCCTTGATCGTCATCCCGCCCGTTTTCCAGTTCAGTACGTTATCCGTCCGCAAACGGCCGAACTGCACGACTACCGGGGCTACGCGGGTAAAATTACCAGCGGACTATTTCGTAAAGGAGATTCGATAACCATTCTGCCCTCCGGTGCCACCTCGACCATTGAAGCGATTGAAGTAGCGGAGAAGCACCTGGACGAAGCCGCAACACCCCAGTCGGTTATCCTGCATCTGGCTACTGATATTGACATTAGCCGGGGCGACCTCATCGTGCGAACTGAACGCCTGCCGGTAACCAGCCAAACGGTGGAAGCCATGCTCTGCTGGATGGATACGAAGGAACTAAAGACCGGAAGCAAATACATTTTGCAGGTAGGCACCTTCCGCACGCGTTGCTCGGTGCGGGAAATTGCGTATCAGCTCAATATTGAAACCTACGAACAGATTGAAGGCATTGACAACCTGAAGTTAAACGATATGGCCAAAGTAACCCTGCGGACTGCCCAGCCCATTAGTTTTGACCCCTATCCTAAAAACCGGACAACGGGCGGTGCTATCCTGATCGACGAAACATCGAACGTAACGGTGGGTGCCCTGATGCTAATGGGCGAAGTGTAGTTACCCTCGGTTTTTCGTATATTTGGTACATACCTCCTACAAACATGAACGAATTAGCGGCTCAATTACTCGAATCACCCCGGCGTGGACTCGCCAAAGCCCCGCAGATCATTCAGCAGGTGCAGGCTATTCTGAATGACGAGCAAAAACGTCGGCGTGACTTTTATGAATGGATGAACGACGATATGAAATCGGACCGCCGAAGCGGCCGAATTCATTAACGGCGAAATCGTTGTTCATTCACCGGCCCTGGAAAAGCACAATGCGGTTGTTCTGCGACTTGGTATGTTGCTAAGTGCATTTGTTGATACCCAGGAAGTAGGTATTGTTAGGCTCGAAAAAGCCCTTGTTGAGTTAACCCGCAACAGCTACGAACCCGATATCTGCTATTTGGTCTTGCTAAAGCCTCAACTATCAAACCCGACCTGCTTTACTATCCGGCTCCTGATTTAGTGGTAGAAGTACTGTCGAAAAGCACGCAGAGAAACGACCGGGAAGTCAAGTTTGAGGATTACGCAGCCCACGGCGTAGGCGAATACTGGCTCGTTGACCCTACCCGCCAGACGGTAGAACTTTTTTCCCTTGATGCCGATACGGAAGCCTACGCATTAGTTGGGCTTTTTCGGATGGGTGACGTAGCTACTAGTCAAACGCTGGCCGAATTTTCGATTCCCGTTAAGGCTATTTTTGATGCGCCTGCGAATATGGCTGCCCTTCGGACGCTGCTGTCAACAAATTCATAACAACGGGTTGCCTACAGAAAAGCCCCGGGAGTAAACTTCCGGGGCTTTTCTGTAGGCTGATGGATCAATTTTTACATTTTCTCCAGCAAACGCTCCATCGACACTTCCTGCCCAATGTGGGCTTTCAACTCACTAATAGGAATACGAATTTGTTCTGTGGTATCCCGGTAACGAACGGTTACGGTGTCGTCCTCCAGCGTCTGGTAATCGACAGCGATACAGAAGGGCGTGCCGATCAGATCCTGCCGGGTGTAGCGTTTCCCGATGGCATCACGCTCTTCCATAATGACCCGAAACTCGAAGCGAAGGCTCTTCATGATTTCTTCCGCTTTTTCGGGCAAACCGTCTTTCCGAACGAGGGGGAATATGGCGGCTTTAATGGGGGCCAGTGCCGGATGCAGTTTCAGGTACGTCCGCTCTTTCTGCTGGTCGCCCTCGCCAACAACCTCTTTCGTAAAGGCATTGCAGAACACAGCCAGAAACAGCCGGTCGGCCCCAACGGAGGTTTCCACTACGTACGGCACGTAATTACCGAAGGGCTTGCCCGTTGCCGGATCAATGTCATTGTCGAAGTACTGTTGTTTTTTGCGGCTCAGTTCCTGGTGCGCTTTCAGGTCAAAATCAGTGCGGGAGTGAATGCCTTCCATTTCGCGGAAGCCGAACGGAAACTTGTACTCGATGTCCACGGCAGCATTGGCGTAGTGCGCCAGTTTCTCGTGAATGTGAAACTTTAGTTTTTCGGCGGGGAGTCCTATGGCCTGATGGAATTTCATCCGCGTATCGCGCCAGGTTTCGTACCACTTCATTTCGGTGCCGGGGCGTACGAAGAACTGCATTTCCATCTGTTCGAACTCACGCATCCGGAAGGTGAACTGCCGGGCTACGATCTCATTCCGGAAGGCCTTTCCAATCTGGGCAATACCAAACGGAATCTTCATCCGGCCCGTTTTCTGCACGTTCAGGAAATTAACGAAAATACCCTGCGCGGTTTCGGGGCGGAGGTAAATCAAACTGGCATCTTCGGCCAGCGAACCCACCTGCGTTGAAAACATCAGGTTGAACTGCCTTACTTCCGTCCAGTTATCCGTACCCGAAACGGGGTCTTTGATGCCCTCAGCTATGATCAGGTTCCGAACGCCTTCCAGATCATTATCGCCCAGCAAACGGCCCATTTCCTGCAACAATGCCGTGCTTTTCGCTTCGTCGCCCGCGTTGGCGTAGGCTTCGGCTTTTAGTTCGAGAAGCTGGTCGGCCCGGTACCGTTTTTTGGAGTCCCGGTTGTCAATCATCGGGTCGTTGAAGGAGTCAACGTGGCCCGACGCTTTCCAGGTGAGCGGGTGCATAAAGATGGAGGCATCAATCCCAACTACCGGTCCGCCGTCGCGGTTATCGTGCAGTTGGGTCATGGCCTTCCACCAAAGTGTTTTGAGGTTATTCTTGAGTTCTACGCCATTCTGACCATAGTCGTACACGGCCTGTAGTCCATCATAAATTTCAGAGGATGGGAATACAAAGCCATATTCCTTGGCGTGGGCGATAATATCCTGCAATGTGGCCGCCGGGGAACCGGTGGCGGGTGTTTGTGTAGTATTCATACGTGGGCGCAAAAATACAGTTTTCTGCCCAAGTGCCACTTTAAGACCTGCTATAATTTGACGACCCCGCCTGGCGACGATTGGCCAACGATTATAAGTACACAGGACTGACGACAAGAAAGGAACAGCGTAAAAAGTAATCGGACCGGGCCCGCCTGGGTAACGACGAAACCGCCCCAGGAATGCCCAGCGAGTACAACCAGCCCGTCAATCCGGGCAAGGACCCGTTTCGTAGACATTACCTCATCTTCCAGCGAGGTAGTAGGATTCTGCATCGCCACCGTGTTGTATCCTGTAGCCCGTAACAAAGGAATCGCATTGCTCCAGGAAGACCTATCGGCCCATCATCCGTGTACAAACACTATGGTTGGTTTTTTTGCTGGCTGCTGGCATCTGCCCAGCAGCCAGCAAAAAAGAACTTAACCGTTTTCATTTTTTTTGGTCACCACAAATAGTGACGGACTTATTGCAACGCTTTTTTGAGTTCGGCCCCGGCCTGCAACATAGCCGAATGGGTGCCGGGTACCGTACTGATGGCGTTTAGCAGACCCCAGTCGTGAATCATACCGTTGTAGCGGGTGCAGGTAGGCAGGTAGGGAACCCCGGCTTCATCGAGTTTGCGGGCATAGGCTTCGCCCTCGTCGCGCAGGATGTCATTTTCGGCCGTTTGAACGAGTGCCGGGGGCAACCCTTGTAACTGCTCGGTGGTAGCGTGCAGGGGCGAAGCATAGATTTCTTTACGCTCGTCGGGATCTGTGGTGTAGTTGTCCCACATCCACATCATCAGGCTCCGGGTCAGGAACCGGTCCTCGGCAAACAACTGATACGATTCGGTATCGAAGTTGGCATTAGTAACAGGCCAGAAGAGGACCTGCATTTTCAACTCGGGACCGCCTTTCTCTTTGGCCATCAGGGCCACTACGGTGGCCATGTTGCCGCCAACGCTATTGCCGGCCACCGCCAGCCGGGAGCCATCAACGCCTATCTCGCGTCCGTTTTCAGCGACCCACTTCGTTGCCGCGTACGCCTGATTGATGGCCACGGGGTAGTGCGCTTCGGGCGAGGGCGTGTAATCGACAAACACGGCAGCGGCACCCGAATAAACAACCAGGTCACGAACCATGCGCTGGTGGGTCGGGTAATCGCCCAACACCCAGCCGCCCCCGTAGAAGAACATGAACACCGGCAGGTTGTCGCCCGCGTTTTCGGGTTTCACCACGTGTAGTTTAAGCGGCTGGCCGTCGTGCGTAATGGTTTTTTCTGATTCGGTAATGCCCGAGAGGTCAACCTCAACCTATGCCTGCGCCCCACTGAGCACCGCGCGGGCAGCCTCGGGGGTTTTCTTTTCGAGCGGTTCGTCGGCATTGGCATTCAGCTCTTTCAGAAACGCCCGGACGTGGGTGTCAATAAGCGGGTCAACGGCGGGATCGACCGTTCGGGTTTCCATGTTTGATTCAGTCGCCATAAGTAGTAACGGAGTTATTGAGTCATAAAACAACCGTTCGATCAAGCGTCCTGTTTTTCTGAAAGGTTATTTTTTCAGCAACCCGACAAGCGTTTTCGCTGCTTCTTCCGAGGAAGCCGGGTTCTGGCCCGTAATCAGCATGCCGTCGGTGACTACGTACGACGCCCAGTCGCTGCTTTTACTGTAGTGGCCTCCCTTGCGCTTCAATTCGTCTTCCAGCAGGAACGGAACCACGTCGGTAAGCTGGACTGCTTCTTCCTCCGTATTGGTAAAGCCGGTTACTTTTTTGCCTTTCACCAGTGGGTCGCCCTGCTCGTCGGTCACGTTCAGTAATACGGCAGGAGCGTGACAAACGGCCGCTACGGGCTTGCCCGCTTTCCAGAAATTCTGGATGAGCTGAATGGAGTTCTGATCCTGGTTCAGGTCCCACATCGGGCCGTGGCCACCGGGATAGAATACCGCATCAAAATCGTCGGCGTTCACGTCGCTGAGTTTGCTGGTGTTGGCCAGTAACTGCTGCAAGGCCTCATCCTGATCGAACCGGTGGGTTGCCTCGGTCTGGTTGCCGGGTTCGGCACTTTTAGGGTCAATAGGCGGCTGACCACCCTTGGGCGATGCCAGTGTAATGGTGGCTCCGGCGTCTTTCAGGGTATAGTAGGGAGCGGCAAATTCTTCGATCCAGAAACCGGTTTTCTCACCGGTGTCACCTAACTCGCTGTGCGAGGTCAATACAATTAATACGTTCATGAGACTTTGTTTTTTAATGGCCGCTCTTTTTTTCGGGAGCAGCCGGGTTGATGCGTGATTGTGCGCCGACAGGTTGTCGGGCACCTGACTAACAATTGCCGTCGATATCGCAGAAGTCTTCGCCCGGTGCTGCTACCAGCGTTGGTTTTCCCTCCTGCCATACCTGGTCCAGTACCCTGGCGAATACCTCCGTGGGTTGAGCCCCGCTCACGGCGTATTTATCGTTGAAGACGTAAAACGGTACGCCCTGTACCCCGATCTGGTAAGCGTAATACTGGTCTTTGCGCACCTCTTCTTCGTAGGCATCACTTTCCAGCACCTGCCGGGCCTCATCGGCGTTCAGGCCAACTTCAGTAGCCAGCTTCACCAGCGTAGCCACGTCGCCGACGTTCTCGCCTTCGGTGTAATAGGCGTGGAATACCCGCTCTTTCAATTCATTCTGCAGCCCTTTCGTTTTGGCAAAGTGTAACAGCCGGTGGGCCATCATGGTGTTATTGATGATGGCCTTGTCAAAGTCATAGTTCAGGCCCACCTCTTTGGCAATGGCCGCCATGCCGTCGTTCATGCGCTTGCCATCGGCGGTGGTGCCGCCTTTACGCCGACCCAGGTACTCGTGTACCGACTGACCTTCTACGTATTCCATATCAGGATCGAGCTGGAAGCTTTTCCACTCGATCTCAACCGTTTCTTTAGCCCCGAATTTTTCGAGGGCCAGTTCAAACTTCCGTTTGCCGATGTAGCAGAACGGGCATACAACGTCACTCCATATCTCGACTTTCATAGCGTTTGTTAGTTTAGTCCGGCAGGCGTATCGGACCGGGGCTTTAGGGATTCGTTGAGTAGATGGATGCGTCCTTGACAAACACCCGCCGGTTCAGTTTCAATTGCGAGACAATGAGCTCGGCAAAATCCTCGGGCTGCATCATTCGGTCCTCATTGTTATTTATGAGGTTCGAACTACGGGCCAGATCGGTAACCACCGTACTGGGAGCCAGGGCCGTAACCCGGACATTGTGTTTGCGCACTTCCTGCATCAGAGACTCGGTCAGGCCCATCACACCGAACTTCGACGCGCTGTAGGCACTGGTTCCGGCGTTGCCTTTCAGGCCGGCCGTCGAAGAAATATTCACGATGTCGCCGGTTTTGCGGTCGATCATCTGCGGCAGCACTGCCCGGGTCACGTAATACGTACCGAACAGGTTTACCTTTACCTGATTCTCCCAGTCGGCTGGTTCCAGTTCCAGAAACTTCCCGAACGTACCCGTACCGGCATTGTTGATCAGAATATCGATGTTGCCCAGTGCCGACTGAATACGCTCGACAGCCGCATTGACGGAGGCAATATCACTCACATCGGCCGTGGCAATGGCGGTTTTCACGCCCGTAGCCTTTAGTTCGTCGGCTACCGCCTGCAGGTCCTTTTCGGTGCGGGCGACGAGACCCACCTGAACCCCTTCGTTCGCCAGCGCGATGGCAATAGCCCGGCCAATGCCTTTACCGGCACCGGTGACAAGGGCAACTTTTCCTGTTAGTGATTCCATAGTTTATAGATTAACGGCCACAGGGCCGGAGATGTTAGTAAATAGATTCTTAACTAAGCCGACAGGGCCGGATAGTCAATGTACCCCAGCGTACCGGTGGTGTAGAAGGTTTGGGGATCGGGCTCGTTCAGGGGCGCATCGATCGCAAACCGCTTTACCAGATCGGGATTGGCAATAAACGGAACCCCGAACGCCACCAGGTCAGCGTTGCCTTCCGCAATGACCCGATCCGCCTTTTCTTTCGTAAACCCTTTGTTGATGATCAGTGTCCCATTGTAGAGCGGCCGAAAATGGCTGGCCACTTCCGGTGCCGCAAAGGGCACTTCGCTCACGTCGGTGAAGGGCTCGGTCAGGTGAATGTAGGCCAGACCGTACTCATTCAGCCGCTTGATGATGTACTCGAACGTCGGGATCGTTTGTTCGTCGATCACCATACCAAACAGGTTGTGCGTGGAAGGGTTGAACCGGATACCCACCCGACTATAGTCAATAACGCCGTTCAGAGCATCGAGCGTCTCGAAGAGAATCCGGGCGCGGTTTTCGATGGAGCCGCCGTACTGGTCGGTGCGCTGGTTCGAAGCCCCCACAAAAAACTGGTGAAACAGGTAGCCGTTGGCTGCGTGTAGTTCGATACCGTCGAAGCCCGCAGCTTCGGCGTTGGCGGCTGCCTGCTTAAAATCCTGCACCGTTTGGGCAATGTCTTCAACCGTCAT
The DNA here is from genome assembly GCF_000374085.1 of Spirosoma spitsbergense DSM 19989. Taxonomy (GTDB): domain Bacteria; phylum Bacteroidota; class Bacteroidia; order Cytophagales; family Spirosomataceae; genus Spirosoma; species Spirosoma spitsbergense. The sequence goes on from NZ_KB893582.1 coordinate 34,176, forward strand.
TTCCTTCGGTGTGACAGTATCCAGAAATCCCTGGTGGGTGTAGGCTTTGGCGTGCGGATTGATGGCCGAGGGAGCATGGGGCAATTCGCCGTCGTGCAGGTCGGGGTGCGACATCCGGCCCACGTGCCACAACTGAGCGAAAATTTTACCATCCTGCGCATGCACCGCCTGCGTGACCAGTTTCCACCCTTCCACCTGAGCCTCGCTGTATATGGCGGGCACATTAATAAAGCCGACTGCTTTGGGGCTTACGAAAGTACCTTCGGTAATGAGCAGACCCGCGGTGGCCCGCTGAGCGTAATATTCGGCCGTGAGGGTGGTGGCCACGTTGCCTTCGTTGTTGGAACGGCTACGCGTCATGGGAGCCATAACCATCCGGTTTTTCAGGGTGAGTCCTGACAGGGTATAGGGCGATAATACGTTTTGTGTAGGCATAAGATTGAAAATGATGACCCTGCGGCCATGTTGGTGACTGTTTTTATGAAAAGAAACGCTACCCGAAATCAATCGGCGTACTGCGGTACGCAGCCAAGAATGACCAGCAGTGATGTCGTTGTTTGAAGGGCTTCCGGGTGCGTTCCATGAACAACCGCGGTTGGATTCGTGTCGTTGCCGCTCAGGACCACCGTTGTTACGTTGGCGTGGGGTAGTCGTTGCTGCAGGGTATCGGTACAAGTAACAGCCGTGGTGAACTGAATTACCGTTTTGCAGGTGATTACCTCCCGAATGCGGTCCGCAATGGTTTCCAGCCGGTCATCGGCTACGCTGACAACAACAATGTCGGCCTCCCAGGAGGCATCCTTACAGCAGTTGAGCACCTCCATATCCGCCCGGGGGTGTTGCAACCGGATAGTTTCCTGCAAAGCAGCCAGCAACGACAGGTCCGAATCCATCAGCAGCAACCGGTACCGATCGGCCAGGCGACTGGCAAGCAGGGTTCCCGTTGGGCTGGCAGCGCCGATAAGGGCAAGGGTGTGTTTATAGGCCATGTCTCTTTGTTTGGTAGCACAAAGGTACCGCGACCTGGCAGGGCGAGTCGTTGAGAAATGGTAAGAAATAGCCTTGATCTAGATCAAGAGAAAGTTACTGTCGGTGGAGCAGGTTTTTACGGATCCGGCTGAGGGTTTCGGGCGTAATGCCGAGGTAGGAAGCGATCAGGTGCTGCGGAATACGCTGGACGAGTTCGGGGTTGGAGGCCGACAGGCGAAGATATTTTTCCTCCGCCGAATACGTGATGGAGCTAATCAGCCGCCGTTCTTTGGCGATGATGTTGTTTTGGAACAGAATGCGAAAGTATCGCTCCATCTTGGGTATCTGCAGGGTCATTTCCTCAAACTGGGGTAGTGACAGCAGCAGTAGTTCAGCGTCTTCGATGGCATCGATGTTATAGGCAGCTGGTTCCTCAGACAAAAAACTGTAGGTGTCCGCTATCCACCAGCCCTCCCAGGCAAACTGGAGCATGTGTTCGTTACCCCGGTCGTCTACATTGTACGACCGCAGCAGCCCTTTCTCAACAAACGCCATATACCGGCATACATCGTCCTCCTGGAGAAGGTACTGTTTCTTACGCAGCTTTTTGGGGAGGAAAAAGGTTTTCAGCTGCTCCTGCTCTGCTATGGTCAGGGATACCTTTTCGTTTACATGCGTAAAAAAAACGTCGAACATAGGCGCGAAAATAGGCCAAAAAGCCTTTGGTTAGGCAACCCGGCCAGTCGATTCGCGTAGTCAGCGGCTCCCAACCGGGAAATTACCCTACCCCGCATTATAATATATTTTTATGGTATAGCATACAAGTAAAATATATACTCCGTAAGTTTAGCCCGGAATCAGTTCAACCATTCAGGTTATATACCGGACATCGACTACCCTGGCGGCTCCCGCGGGAAGGTATATCACCAGGATGAGAGGGTTGGGCTGACCAACCCACCTGTTTAGACATGTGATAATTATGGCGACTAGAAAGAAACAACTAATTCGCGTCGTGTTCGACGTACTGGATGAGAGCAATCAGCTGATTCGCCAACAGGGCGAGCTACTAGTTGCCGCAGCCGATCCGGATGAAGCAATTGACTGGGTATGGGCCGACATGCAGCGGCAGTTTAACCAGCCCGGCATTCGCCTGAGCCGGGTTCGGATTGGTGGCTGAACCCGCTTGTCCAGGCGATTTTTTACAGGGGAACCAGCTAAGCTAAAAAGTGATTTCATACTATATTTTATGATTTTATTGCTATAGTTGAGTTTTATGCTGAACTTCCTTTTTTCCATCCATCCCTTGTAATCAACTGCCGTATGAAAACCTGGCTAATCCTGATTTTTGGAACCATGTGTATCACTGACCTCCAGGGGCAATGCATCATCTTTCAGGAAAAAAACGGACAGGTTTATACCACCTGCGATCTTTATTCTGCCACTACAGGCTCGCAGTCCAGTCTGGCAGCCATGCATAATCAGGTGACTTACAAGGGCACCCAGTTTTCTACCTTCCCCATCTGGCAGGCCGGTACTTTTCGTCTGGATAGCAGGGGAGTAGAAATCAAGGGAGAACTGGCCTATAATCTGTTTTCCAATGAGGTACTGTGCAAACTGGCGGGTGACTCGACAACCAGAACGATAACACCCGCGCAATTCACCATCAACGGTGTAGAATATACCCGACAAAAAGCGAACCTGCCGGGTGTTTCCAGTTTCAGCTACTTCAGCAAACTTTATGACGGGCCCACCAAATTTCTGGTAAGTTCAGGCAAGAAACTGGTGCCGGGCGGGGCGGGTGGAAACGGCTACGAGAAGCAGTCAAACGTTAGTGGAGCGTACCAGATTTTCAGGAATTATTTCATTCAGAAGGGAAACGCGCAACCCGAGTACATCGCCCTGACAAAAAAGTCATTGCTGGACAGGTTCTATGACCAGTCGGAAATAATGGCCCGGCAAATCCCCGACAAAGACCTTACGTTAAATGAGGTGATACAGGTTATTACCTACTATGATAGCCTATCCGCTGCCAGCCAGTTAAACAGGCATCCATTACGGAATGATGCTGTTTTTAACCAGGAACTTCATAACAGGATTGTATATCCCGGTGTAGCCTGGACTCAGGCCGTTTACAGCCGCGTGTACGCCGGTTTTGAGGTGAGCGAACTGGGCGATGTAAAAAACGTTACGATCCTCAGCCCCGAAAATGCAGGATTTGGCTTTACCAGCGAGGTCAGGCAAGCCCTGGAAAAACTCCCCCGGCTAGGTCCGGGGCTGGCGGGCACCTACGCGCTGCCCGTTACCTTCACCTACACGAATTCCACCGAGAAGACCGGGACGCATCGGCCGGTTAATCGATTGGCAGACGAGTACCTGAATGACCGTACGCTGCTGGATGAATTTATTGTTCCGATTATGGTATTAAAACCCGTAATCGGTAGTCGGGAAGTTTGGGGGTTTTACAAGTAGCCGCCTTCTTATAAAAACTGGATTCGCTCAGTGGTGACTAAAATCAGAACACGGATGACACGGATTGAACAGATTCTCACGGATAAATTTATTACCTATCGCTGGTTTTAGTGAAAATCCGTTCAATCCGTGTCATCCGTGTTCCATGTCTTTTTTTATAGGAAAGACCTGCCTTCGCAATTGATTTATCCAAAGTCTCCTACTTCCTGGCTAATAGCAGAGCGTTTGGCTAATCTGGTTAACTGGGTTACTGACCCGCCCGGTCACTTTGCCGAAGCCGTAGCGGGACTACCAGCCGAGGCCATCCTGATTTTCAGGCCGTAATCCTTGCCCTTCGACACATCGCTCAGAGTAACTGTCTCCCCGTTCCGACCGGTCCAGCTAGTACCACCACCACCGGGTTTGGGTGCTCCGTATCGGGCAGTAAAGTAGGGTTCCAGGTCTTTTTGATAATCAGTAACAGACTGACGGCTGTTGAGAAACAGGTCAATGTCGATAGCCGACACTTTTTTATCCGTCTGGTAATAGAGCACATCGGCCGTTTCGAGCTTTTTCAACTCAATGGTGTAGCCACGATGTTCGGCATCCTGCTCGAACGGCTCACTTTTTTCAACGGCACTGACATGTGCGAAAGCATCCCCAACGTTGACACCCCGCCAGTCACTGGTGGCTGTTAAGCCCAGATCGGCCAGGCGTTCGGTAATGACAACATCATCCGGCGATACCGGTTCGGCTTCGGTAACAACGGCCGTTGAATCGGTAACCTGCCCCGTCGTCTGTTGACGGTTTTTACAGTTATTTAAAAAAAGCAATAAGCACAGAGCCGCTGCAACCGGGAGATATCGAGTCATATATAGCCAGATTAGTTACCCAAAAGTAATGCATTGCCCTGATTTCCCAATTGGCTTACATACGGGGTACGCGCTCAACCAGTAAATTTTAGCTTGTTAAAATATTAACTTTATCAAGCTAAAATAGTACTATTTCAACAAAAAGACGATACAAATGAACTGAAATTTGTTAATGGAGTTGGTAGGATATAACCTGTTATCAATAACTAACTATCCGTATGCCTTTTTCCTTATTCGGTGCCGACAAGATTTCAATGGCAGACATTGATTCTATTGGGCACAGCATACCCAACATTATTTTATGGGCCGTACCCTTTATGCTCTTCTTTACCGTGGTGGAGATGGTGGTTACGTATTACCAGGATCATGAATTTTATGAGAAAAAAGAAACGATTGGTTCCATTCTGGTAGGACTGGGAAATCTGGCCGTTACGTCTGTAATCAAGATTGGGTTACTTTATTTTTTCATATGGCTATACAACCTGATTCCGTGGCGTATGGAACTGAACTGGTGGACGCTTCTCCCCTGCTACGTCATCCTTGATTTCTTCAGTTATCTGGCGCATCGGGTTTCGCACAGTCAGCGGTTCTGGTGGGCTACCCACGTTGTACACCATACCGGCGAGCATTATAACCTGACGGTGTCATACCGGTTGAGCTGGATTCAGCACATAAAAATCATCTTCTTTATCCCGGTAGCCTTGATAGGTTTTCACCCGATTGTTTTCTTTGTGACCAATCAATTAGCGGTGCTGTTCCAGTTTTGGGTGCATACCGAATACATCCGCCGTATGCCTTCCTGGGTTGAATATATTTTTGCGACGCCCTCCAACCACCGCGTACACCACGGTTCGCAGGAGAAATACATCGATAAAAACTTTGGAGCTACCTTCATTTTCTGGGACCGTATTTTTGGCACCTATCAACCCGAAGAAGAGCAGGTCATCTACGGCGTTACGACTAACCTGACCGGCAACAAAGCCGACCCATTCTTCATCAACTTTCATGAAGTAAAGGAGATGATTGCCGATGTGAGACAAGCAAAAGGATTCCGCAGGAAATTCTTCTATGTTTTCGGTAGCCCGGTAAAAATTGCGCTGGAAAAGAAGCGGCTACAACTTCAGGAAGTGGAAGAAATGGAGGTTTCGGCCTGATCTAACTAACACGTATTCTGTTACTTTCAGCCCATTCTATCCCCTGGCTTCAGAGGGCGGAATGGGCTGAAGTCGTTTTAACTGACCCGTTTCCCGTGCAGCAGCCTGTCCACTGCGTCAGTGAATGAACCGGCTTGGGTAACTTCACCGGCATTGATGAAGAATATCTCATCGGCCGTTTCGATGGTGTTCAGCCGGTGGGCAATGATGATGCGCGTAGTGGTTTCGGGCAGGTTTTGCAGGATCTCGTCAAGCAGTTGCTCCGTTACGGTGTCTATATTGGCGGTGGCCTCGTCCAGAATAAGCAGTTCAGGGTTTCGGAGTACGGCCCGCATAAAGGCAATCAGTTGTTTCTGCCCCAGGCTAATCGCGTCGCTACTCGCCTGAACCTTTGTGTCCAGCCCCTCATCAAATCGCTCCAGCAGCCTATCCAGATTAGCCCGCCGAATGGCTGCGGCCAGCTGCTCGTTGGATTGATTCTGATAGGCTTCATTTCCATACAGGATGTTTTCCCGAACGGTACCGGTGAACAAAAACGGCTCCTGTAGAATAAACCCTATTTTACGGCTGCGCTCCCCGGCGGTGTAGGCGCGAATATCTTTTCCATCGAGCAAAACGGTGCCGACAGTGGGGTCATACAGGCGGGCAATCAGCGAAGCCGTTGTTGTTTTGCCGCCCCCCGTCGGGCCAACGAGCGCGTAGGTTTTGCCCCGTTTCAGGTCAAAATTAATGTTGTGCAGCACCTCCTGACCATTGGGATAGCTGAAGGATACGTGCTGAAAAGTCAGCAGCGAATCGGTCGGAAGCGTTACCGGGTTACTGATGGTTTGCAGGTTTGTCTGCATGGCCAGCAGGTGCGAAATGCGGTCCCAGCCCGCCAGGGCAACCTGAAAGTTGGACCACAGGGTAGCCAGTTGCCGGAGCGGGTTATATACATTCGTTACGTAGGAGAAAAAACTGATTAACAGCCCCACCGTAAAATTCCCCGTCGAAATCAGGTAGATGCCGAAGGTGAGCACAATCAGCTGACCGATGTTGGCCGCCATGCCATATACGGGCAAAAAAACGTTGTTGGCCAGGCCCGCGCCAATAGACGTCTGGTAGTTTTGCTGATTGGCCTCGTCGAAGCGTTTGCGAAAATAGTCGCGCCGGTTAAAGGCAACCACAACCTTGAAATTGTCCAGGCTTTCCTGAATTTCGGCACTCAGGTTCCCCACGCTCTTCAGATTCACGGCGTTTTTTCGCTTCACCCAAGCCGCTGTCAGGTTTGTGAAAAGCAACAGCAGCAATGTTGGCGAGAGGGCTGCGGCACCGAGGGGCAAATCAATAAACAGCAGAAATAGACCCGCCCCGGTCATGATAAAAATACTCCCCACGAACTGCATCAGCGACTGCGAAAAAAACTGATTCAGTTTGTCGGTGTCGTTGTTGATGCGGGAAATAAGGTCGCCCGCTTTGTTCTGGTTAAAGAAAGCCACGGGTAGTTCCTGTAGTTTATTGAAGACCGCATTCCGGAGTTTGAACAGGGTGCGCTGCCCTACCCCACCCATCAGCCGGGTCTGGAGGTAGTTGGTACCAAAAGCAATGACGTAGATGACCAGCAGAAAACCAGCGTTCCGCACCACCCCGTCGAACTGCTTCGTCTGGATATAGGTGTCAATGGTCCGGCCAATAACCACCGGCCCAACCAGTGTCAGTCCCGAATTAACGATAATAGCGCCGAAGGCCATCAGCAGCGTCCGGCGTTCATCGTCGATGAGGGCCAGCAGTTTTCGGAGCGCCTTATACGTCGCATTTTTTTCGGCTTTTGGACTGGTGGCCTGGTTTAGGTCGTAGTTCATGGGGGTAAACCGGGTTAGTTTACGTACTGGTTGGTACTGCGTTGCGACTGGTAAATCTGAACGTATTCAGGCGTGCTGGTCATCAGTTCAGCGTGGGTACCTTTAGCAAGGACGCGGCCTTCCATCAGCAGGATAATCTGCTCGTAGTCTTCAACGGGCGCGATTTTCTGCGTGACGGAAATAAGCGTCAGGCCGGGGTAGTTTTGCTGCACATTGGCCAGAATTTTCTGCTCGGTCTGCGGATCTACCCGCGCCGTAAAATCATCCAGCAACAGTATGGTAGGGTTGAGGGCCAGGGCGCGAGCCAGCATAATACGCTGTTTCTGACCACCCGACAAACTCGCCCCCCGCTCCGAAACGACGGTTTGCAGCTTGTCCGGCAGCGATTCGATAAAATCACGCAGTGCCGCCGTGTCGATGGCTTTCTCCAGGGCCTCATCCGTCACGGTTTCGCAGAAGGCAATGTTCTCCCGAATGCTCAGATTGAACGTGATGCTGTCCTGAAACACGAAACCCACCTGCCGATGAAAGGATTCTTCCTCATAGTCGCCGATGGGCCGGTTATCGTACAGGACCGTTCCCGACGTGGGGTCTATCAGGCCGGTCAGCAAAAACAGGAGCTGGCTTTTTCCGGCTGCCGTTGGCCCTACGATGGCCGTTCGAGTACCCGCTTTCACCGAAAAGGAGACGTGCTGAAGGGCTGGTTTATCGCCGTAATAAACCGACACATCGCGCAGTTCGATGTCGCCGTTCAGACGGACGTTTACCGTACCGGTCCGGACGGTTTCGGGTGCCTGTAGTACTGCGCTAACGCGCTCGTAGGAAGCCGACGCCTGGGCAATCACATTGCTCATAAACCCAATGACGATGATCGGGAAAATCAGCAGCGCCAGGTAACTGCTGAAAGCCGCATAATCGCCCAGCGTCATGCTGCCGGTAATAACGAAATGCCCGCCCAGCACCAGAATAATCAGCCCGGCCATATTGGCCGTGAAGCTGATAACCGGAATGAGCCCCGCAAACAGCCGTAAAATCGACATTCCTATGTTTTTGGCATCGGTATTGGCAGCCAGAAACTTGTCGTATTCGAGCTGTTGAGAGTTGACGACCCGAATCAGGGCCGAGCCGAGGATGCTTTCGTTGATCACCTTGTTGAGCCAGTCGATTACCTCCCGGCCCTGCATGAACAGCACCCGCACTTTTTTCATCAGCGTATAAAATGTGAGCCCGATAATGGGCACAATCGTCAGCACGGCCAGCGCCAGTTTCCAGTTGATACTGATGAGCAGGATAGCGGCCCCAACGATGATGCAAAGCGACGACACGATGGAAACGATGGCCTGCGAAACGAACAGTTTGACGGAGTCGATGTCCGACGTCAGGTTAGTCAGCAGTTTGGCCGGGTTGGTTTGCTGGATGTACGCAAAACTCTGCCGCGATATTTTGGCGGCCAACTGCGTCCGTAAATCCCGCGCCACCCGCTCCGACGCGTAGGTCTGGACAACGCTTTGCCAATACGTGAATACGAAAATGAGCCCGGTAGCCACCATGAACTGAATCAGCGTGGTCCGCAACGCAAACGTCCCCGCCGAATAATCATCGATACCATGCGCAATGAGCATGGGCAGCACCAGGTTTATCCCGTTGCTCAGCAGGGCCAACAGCACCAGGCCCAGAACCGTGCGCGTGTAGGGCTTCAGTAAAACCAGCAGGGGCAATGATTTCTTTTTGGGGACTTCCTGGGGAGAACCGGGTTTGGGCATATATGAACTGGAAAGGCTTTAGGTGGACGAATTTAAAGGTACGAAAATAGAAGAAGATAGCGCGGATGGGCAGTCTGCCCTAACCCAGTACGCCAGACTGCAAACCACGCGGATACCCGTCGTCCCACCACCGTATGTTAAACTCAGCGTCAATCAGGGTAACTTTTTTAGCCATCATCTTGTATATACCGGTCCCGCAGCCTATTCTTACAATCGAAGCAGGGTTGAACAAAATAGTTACCTAAAAATAAAAGCATTTCACCGAGCTCTCAATAGCAACTACCTGATTTTCAACAACTTGATAGTAAGCGAAGTTTCGTACATATATATGTTGGGTGCGGGTCCATAAAATGTCTGCATTTCCGGGTTTTGGCTATAGAGGGAACGTCTTGGTTAGGCAAGCCCGACATTTGTTATTCTGGTTTCCGGTGACAAAACGTAGTCTTAGGTTTAATACTGTGAGCAGTTTTAGTGCTTGATTTGGCCAAATGCAAAAAGGGTCGTAAGCTTGAAATCCCCATTTCATACCCTACGACCGCACCGGCGGCCCGGCCATGAGCATCGAAGCGATTCTCAAGCCAATATTGGCTAAACTTTTCAACGTGAACAAGCATCAGCGTACTTTTCTAACCGAACTCTTCTCTGTCTTATTAGGCCGACAGGGACGCGCTACGTTTGAAAACCTCGCCCGCTATTCCTCATTTACTGAACTTACTTTCCGCCGACACTTCGCTACCTGCTTTGACTGGCTGACCTTCAACAAAGCCTGTATCGACTTCACACAAGGGCCATTTATTGGCATTGTCGATTGTAGTTTCCTGCCCAAAAGTGGCACTAAAACCTTTGGTCTCGACANATTCTGGTCGTCCTGTGCGGGTAAAGCCCAACGTGGTTTGGAGGTCAGTTTATTGGCTTGTGTCAACACGTTGACCAAGCAATGCTTCGCTCTCGAAGCCAGCCAGACTCCACCAGACATCACCCAACAAGACGGCAAGCCCTACTCCCGGCTAAGCTGGTATGGCTCCGGCCACCCGGCTG
>NZ_KB893583.1 GCF_000374085.1 Spirosoma spitsbergense DSM 19989
AGTGAGCCATGAGCGGAAATAGAAGCTGCGAGCAAAACTACAAAATTTGTGTCACCTTATTTTATCAGCATTCCTTATAAGAAAGCCCAACTTGTTTAAATAATTATGGGTGGTAGAAAACAACTAAAATCCCGACGGCAGTTCCTGCGCAAAACCTTGCTGGGTATCACCGGAACGTCAGTTTTGCCGAACTTGGCAATGGCGACTTCCACCGGTACGACCGTCCCCGGCAAGGATAAACATCCAGCGGTTGCTCCCAATCCGGTTGCCGGAACGCACCGCAATCTGTTCAACGGGGATACCTGCGTATATTTTTACAATCCCGAATTGTGGTTGCCCGAGGACTTTACCCTGAAAACGGTGACTAACGCCCGAACGGGTAAACCAAATCCCAAACCCACCCCCGAAGGCGGACCGTTCTCTGCGAAAGCGATTCATCGCTATGTAGCGATGCTGGCCGGGAGTGGCATTGATACGTTTGTTATCAACGCCAACGCGTCCCGGGCCTGGTACCCTAGCCGCACCATGCCGAGCATTCTGGATGGTTACCAGCGGGGCGACCGGGAGTTTTTTCGTGGTCACGCCGTTTGTGTGGGGGCTAAGAAACCGGAAGAAGAAGAAGCGTTTATCGACTCGATTATGCCGTTCATGAACCAGTATCAGGATCTTATTGATGCCGGAGTAGACTGGTTAGCGGAAACGTCCATCGCCTGTCGGGAGCAGAAAATTGCGCCCTGGGTCAGCATTCGCATGAACGATATGCATGGTGCCACCAACGCGGCCGGTAGTTTTTACAACGTACCCCTGCTTAAACAGCCCGGGATGCGACTCAAAAACTATTCGTACGGGCTGTATAACCTGCCCACCCGGCAGGGACTTAACTACGAGAAGCAGGAAGTTCGTGACTTTATGTTCGCCCAGATTCGGGAAGTTGTCGAGGATTACGACTTCGAGGGGCTGGAACTGGACTGGTGGCGGAATCCGCTCTGCTGCGAACCGAATGCGTCGGCCCAGACGCTCGCCATGATGACCGACTGGTTCCGTCAGATTCGTGCCCTGACGGAACGAAAGGCCCAAAAAAAAGGGCGACCGTATCCATTGGGGCTGCACATCCCGGGCCGACTGGGCATCCTGAAAAGTATCGGGCTGGACGTTGCAACACTCTGCCAGGAAGGAATTATCGACTTTATCAGTCCGTCAGGTTTCTGGTGTACGACCTGGGATATGCCCCACGATGCGCTTCGGCAGCAGGTCGGAAACCGGGTTGCTATTTACGGCGTCATTGAAGACGGGGTAAATAACCTGCCGACGATGGACCCGGTACGCAACCAGGCCCTGCCGATGCGCTACCTGTCGGCCAGTCCTGAACTGATGCGGGCCAATGCCGCCGGTAAACTGGCGATGGGAGCCGATGGTATCGAGTGGTTCAATTTCTACAGTACGGATGCCCCCCGCATACCAGGACTGCGGGCCGATTATCCGTCGATGCGTAACATCGATAAACTGGATTTTTTACGGGGTCAGCCCAAACAGTATTCGGTTGGCATTGGCGGGCGGAATAGCAATATGATCCCGTATGATTTGCCGGCTCAACTCCCGGTTTCCCTGGAGTTTAACGCACACCATGCCTTCAACGTCGCGATGTGCGCCGAACCAGCTTCGTCGGGGCTGGAACTAACCATTCAGATTATCACGAACGCAGCCGATGACGTGACCATCTTAGCCGTTTCCTTTAATGGCACCTGGCCTCAGACAAAACGTAACTGCGTCGAAAAACTCCTTTTCCCCTGTGGGCCGCTCACGCAGTTTACCAACCAGCACGTTGGTTATAATTACCAATTTCCCGTAGCATTGATACGTGATGGCTGGAATGAAATCGTGGTAGAAAACGCAGGTAAGCAACCCATCACCGTGGCTTGTATTGAATTGGGAGTAGCCTAGCCGGAATTCTTCTGGCTCCCTAGCGAAACTGCCCGTAATTTGTTCGTCAATCGGTTAACTTGCGGCAACAATATGAACGGTTTAAAGACGAATAGCTGACCAGCAAAATGACAACCACCGTTTTTGATTCACCGCTCGGCCTGGTTCGGATTACGGGAGATGAAGATGGTGTATCGGAGATTTCCTGCACCGACACCCCTACGTACAGCGAGCTACTGGACATGTCGCCCGATAGCCTGCTCGACAAACCGGTGCGACAGGCGGTTGAGCAACTGATGGCGTATTTTGCCGGGACGCGTCAAACGTTCGATTTTAGACTGAATCCCGTAGGCACTACCTTCCAGCAAACGGTATGGCGGGCGTTGCTCGACGTGCCATACGGCACCACCGTATCGTACCTGACTCTATCCCGACAGATTGGCGACGAAAAAGCGATTCGGGCCGTGGCGGCTGCCAATGGCCGTAACCCGCTCTGGATTGTAGTGCCCTGCCACCGCATCATCGGCTCCGACGGGTCATTGACGGGCTATGCCGGTGGACTTTGGCGCAAACAGTGGCTGCTGGAACACGAAGGTGCCTTTGCCCGGTCAACGCAGCTAACGTTGTTTTGACCCCATGGGTTTTGCTCACCATAATAGAAAAAGCCTGCTGAATCATCCATTGACCCCTTCCCGGACCGCGGAAGGGTACGTTTCGGAAGTAGTACCCACATCGACCGAGACGATGTAAGCGCGTCCGCCTTCCCGTTCGATGGCTTCGGCCACCTGTTCGGCTTTTTGGGGGGCATAGGCAAACATGCAGCCCCCTCCGCCCGAACCGTTTATTTTGCCGCCTAAAGCCCCGGCTCCCAGGGCAGCATCCAGCATCCGGTCGATTTTTGGGGTCGAAATGCGTTGGGCATCGCGTAGGTTAGCGTGGTGTTCGGTGAGTAGTCGCCCGAACTGCGCATCATCCAGCAACGAGCCATTGGATGCCCGGAGTAACGTCAGGGCTTCGCGGAGTAAATCCCGGTTGGCCAGCGTTCCTTTCAGCAGGATATAATCATCTTTCGGCAACATATCCCTGTATTCTGAAATCGCGGTGATGGGCGTGGTTTGCAGGGAGAATGCCGGGGTAAGTTCGGTTAACTGTTTGGCAATTCGTAACATACCGTATTTTACCCGGCCCAGGATACCGATGGTGTCCTTAGGCTCCTGCGAATTTCCGAGAACGAACGTGCCGAGGGTAGGGCGGTAGGATTCGAGGTGGATAGCGGGTTGTGATTCCAGGTAGATAACCCCGCCAACGGCGGTTGAATAGTGGTCCATCATGCCACCCGGTTCACCAAACTCCAGCACCTCGGCCCGGTAGGCCAGTTCGGCCAGCTGTGCGGGGGGTAACAGCTGCGGGTTGTCGGCCAATTGGCTTAGTACACTGAGCCAGGTAATCAGCAGGGCCGATGAACTCGACGCGCCCGCATTGATAGGAATGTTTCCCCGTACCTCGCCGTCAATGCCCGTACTGAACCGAAACCCCGTACGGACCAGTACGTTGACCGCGCTGCGGAAGTAATCGCGGTCGTGCTGGTAGGGGAGGGGTAACGCTGTCAGATCAAACTCTTCGGAGTGACCAATATTCGGTAGCTTTACATGAACCCGCTGTCCGGCAGTTCGTTCGGCGGTTAGCTGAATGCGACAGGAGATGGCGGCCGCAATGATGGGTAGTCCCAGGTAATCCTGGTGTTCGCCGAACAGACAGATGCGCCCGGGTGTAGATGCCGTAATAGTAGGGGTAGTCATAGGGGTTGAAATACGCTAAACGTATGACGAACATACGGTTTTTACAACAAAAGGCCGTGTCTCATTAGGTAATCGGGCGGTTTAAGCGCAGAAATGACCGATGAGATACAAGTCGATTCGTTACTACGACAACCCCGGCGTTTTCTGCACGGTGAGTGCTTAGCCTATAGGACTACCACCCGCGCCCGGCTCAGGTTCTGAATCCGGGCATACGGTTTTTTTATCGCCTTTGCGAAATACCACGCAACGCAATACATGCCGGGTTTATCGAACGTATGGACTGTTTTGACAGTGACGGTCCAATCATCTCTACCCGTGGCGGTAAGCTTTCCGGTCATTGGAAACGTACCTGCGCCATCAAAACTCCACAACCTTGCCGGTGTGGGGAGGCACGGCAACCTCGGCTATGAACGTGACTGGTTTGCCAACTTTTACCTCCGCCCGTACTCTACCATTCGCCTTCAGCGTAACTACCGGCTGAATACCTTTGCACCCGGCGGCCGTAGCCGGGCAAATACGCCGGGCTATCCGAACGGAATAGAACAGGGTTCGGTTTAGAGATGGTAGTGGCGTACGGCCATAGATAGCTGGAGAACAATACTTAGCTCATTAATCCTATACCCCAACATTGTACTTACCCATTGGTTAGTAGTCGCTTGATTATGAAAAAGAATGTAACCGTATCGGTACTGATGGCTGTTTATAATACAGATTTTTCGTTGGTAAAACGAGCCATTGACTCAGTACTGAATCAGGACATGGCTGATTTTGAGTTGATTGTCATTGATGACGGCAGCCAAAACGATCCGAAACATCAGTTGCTGGATTATGTTCGGCAACACGAAGACCGGGCCATTTATCTGCGCCATGCCAACTGTGGCCAGTCCAGGTCAATTACGCGTGGGATTCAGAATAGTGCGGGGGAGTTTGTTACTATGCTGGATGCCGATGATGAATACAAACCGTATCATCTGCGGGCCTGCCTGGAACAGATGACCGATACAGATTTGCTGGCTTCGACCACCGAGACGGTTGTGGATACGGATGATGATTATTACGTGCCCGACCGGCATGACCCGTATCAGTTGGTACACGTTGACGACTGTATTCTGTTCGCAACACTCTTTGGGCGAAAAGAGGTGTTCACCAACATGAAATTTCAGGACCGATACGGGGCCGATGCGTATTTTTATGAGCACGTTGCCCAAAACTACCGCGTCAAAAAAGTGAACCTGCGAACGTATATCTACTACCGGAACATAGCAACCAGTATCTGCTCGGTGGTTAAACGAAGGCACACAACGGTGTTCACCTAACGCTACTATGACTCTTTTGCCAAAGCACCTCGTCATGGCCTGTCACATTACCGGCGTTCATGACGTAAACCGGAACCAGATACTGCCCAATGATGCGTATGATATCGTTGCCGACTGGGTAACATCCATCAGGCAGTTGAAACTACGGGGTGTACTGTTTCACAACAATTTTTCGGAAGCCACCTGTGCTGCCCATCAGAACGAACACGTCGAATTCGTTAGAATTACCTACGATTCCCGTTTCAATCCTAATGTGTACCGGTACATGGTCTATCTGGATTTTCTGCAAGCCCGTGCCAGCGAGATTGCGGGCCTGTTCATAACCGATGTATCGGATGTGGTAGCAGTCAACGACCCATTTGTTCAGCCCCTGTTTCAGCGTAATCCTGATGCGTTGTTTTGCGGGGATGAGCCAGCGCGGTTACGCAACGACTGGATGCTGGTGCACGGCCAACACCTGCGTGAACAGATGGCCGAATACGCCAGTTTTGAAACACAATTTGCCGACAGTACACTCCTCAATTGTGGTATTATTGGGGGAAGTACGGCAGTAATGCTGTCGTTTCTTGAACAACTTTGTCTCATTCACCAACGGTACAACACGATCAACGAAACTGGTTACACGGGCGATATGGGTGCATTTAACTACATAGCCCGTACCCGGTTTAACGATCACCTACGGCATGGTGAACCAGTCAACACAGTTTTCAAAGGGTATGAGCACGACCGCACCGACTGCTGGTTTCGGCACAAGTGACTGGTTCGTTAAGTCCAGCTTTTTATTTTTCTGAAACAGAACGTACTACAAAGGGTTTGTTGTGAGACAGGGTGAAAATCGCCTGGTTACTTAACCAATCATTTGATACAGTACGCGTATGATTGTTCATAACACCAGCAAAGGCTGGGAGATTATTCACCAACAGGCACATGGCCTGCTGGCCTTTGAAATTGCCACCCACTGGCAA
This sequence comes from Spirosoma spitsbergense DSM 19989, assembly GCF_000374085.1. Lineage (GTDB taxonomy): Bacteria > Bacteroidota > Bacteroidia > Cytophagales > Spirosomataceae > Spirosoma > Spirosoma spitsbergense. The sequence goes on from NZ_KB893583.1 coordinate 6,001, forward strand.
ATTGACCAACGGCCCGCCTACTGGTTTAAAACGCTGTCGGCCCTGCTCGAACATGATGATGGGCAGAAACCGTATAAGGGTAGAAACCACCTCTCCGAAGCAGGTGCACCGGTCCAGTTTGCGCCTTATTCGGTGGAACAGTGCCACCGGATGATTGAAATTGCCCTGCAGAAAAGTCGCTGGAATGCGCTCATGGTATCGCACCACGCCACATTTCTGTATGAGCCAAGACGGGGCGAAGACAAAGCATTGGACGCGTTTCTGGATCAGCAAAAGGATAATCAGAAGCAATGGCGCACCGACTACGGAGCCACCCAGAAAGAGGTAATGTACGCTTACGAATTTTTGCAGTGGTGCGATGCCCTGTCGCTGATTTTGTGCCGCAGTGAACTGCCACCCGAAGGCCGACAGCTCGAAGTCAGCAAAGGTCCCAACGGAAAGCCTTATTTCATCCAGCAACGAACCGAGGATACGTCGCTGTGTGTTAGTCCCTGGCCGTTTGACAGGGACGAATTCAGAGTTAACATTGAGGTCTACCCCGTAAATCAGTTGACGTTTAAGAACGATAATGAGTTGTATAACGCCATCAACGATGCCCAAATCGAACTGCGGGAGTGGGTATTTAAAAAGTGACTACCGACTGCGTCAACTCCAGTTGTGACGTTGGGTTGATGTCGACACCAGGCCCCTTTGCTGAAGCGTTAACTCTCGTCCGCTCCCGGCACCCGTTACGACAACCGTTCTGTTGGCTATCTGCATATTTTTTTGATTTTAAACCTATTGAAAAGGCAGCAAGCGTCCGCTTTCCGTCTGCCAGAGGCAGGGGCGCGCAACGCAGCAGGGAATGAGGGGAACTTGGGCAGGAAGGCGGTTTTTATGCCCCCCTCCTGCGTTGAAAGCTAACAGTAACGAACAGGCTGTTACTGACTATTTTACCCGTTTGGCAACTGCGTCGAAGTTGTACACTTCGCCTTTGAGGGTATCCGCATCGACCTTCGCCAGGTTAAGGGCTAAGCCAGCCGCCTGCGGGGAGTCAAAATGGATAACCAGTTTATCGCCGTCCTCATCTATCTTGTCGATGGCCATTTTCGGCTTGGTCGCATCGACTGCATCGGTCAGTTCGCCGGTGAGCTTGCCATCTTTTCGGACCAGATCGGTTAGCAGCTTAACATCGCCACTGGGGGTTCCGGCAATCGAAATTTCCCATTTCCCGGCATAAAAGTCGGTGGGTGCAGCCGTCTGAGCAAATCCATTGACCACAAGACCCAGAAATAGAACGAAGAGAAGCATACCTGTTTTTTTCATTGTTGTACGTGATTAAGTATGAAATTTTATTGGTTTGACGAGTAGTTCACCGACTCAAAGCTGGTCAGGCGAATTAACCCGATAAAGGTAACAATGCATTTATATTGTCTGGTTTTCAGACAATATAAACGTTGCTAATCTATATGTTGCCGCATGACCAGATTTCTAGGAGACTGTACCGCCATTCCACACAGCGTCGGGTGGGGCAATGAGGGCGAGTTTCCCATCGCGGTCCTCGGCCATCAGGATCATCCCCTGCGACTCATGGCCCATCATTTTGCGGGGAGCAAGGTTAGCCAGAAACGTTACCTGTTTACCAATGACTTCCTCCGGCGTGAAGTGTTTGGCAATACCGCTCAGAATCTGCCGCCCGCCCATGCCATCGTCTACTTTCAGCTTCAGCAGTTTATCGCTTTTGGGTACGCGTTCGGCTTCGGTGATGGTTCCGATACGAATATCCATTTTGGCAAAGTCATCATAAGTGATCTCATCCCGAACGGCCGGGACAGATTTAATCTCTAGTTCATTCATGCGTTTGGCGTCCAGTAATTTCTGAATTTGTTTATTGATTTCGTCGTCTTCCAGTTTGGCAAAGAGCAGGTCGGCAGGCCCGGCAGGTGCCTTGCCAAGGACGTGGCCTTCGGTCAGCAGGTCGGCGCGTCCAGCGTTTGTCCAGTTAAAATCTTCCGTGATGTTAAGCTGGGTGCGTAGCTTTTCCGCCGTAAACGGCAGAAACGGTTCGCAGACGATGCTCAGGTTAGCCGAAATTTGCAGCGCTATGTTCAGGATAGTATTCGCCCGGAGCGGATCTGTTTTGATGGCTTTCCATGGTTCGGTTTCGGCCAGATATTTATTGCCCAGTCGCGCCAAATCGATCAGATAGCCCAGTGCCTCCCGGAACCGGTACTGTCCGATAGATTGCCCGATGCGGTCGGGGAACAGGGCCAGTTCATCCAGTACCTGCTGGTCATAGTCGGTTAGGCCGCAGATGGGCGGAACGTGGCCGTCCGTCATTTTGTGGGTCAGCACTACGGCCCGGTTTACGAAATTGCCGAAAATGCCGACCAGTTCGGCGTTGTTCCGGGTCTGGAAATCTTTCCAGGTAAACTCGCTGTCTTTGGTTTCGGGCGCGTTGGCCGCCAGCACATACCGCAGTACATCCTGCTTATCGGGCATTTCCTCCAGGTACTCGTGCAGCCAGACCGCCCAGTTGCGCGAGGTACTTATTTTGTCACCCTCCAGGTTCATGAACTCATTGGCGGGCACATTATCGGCCAGGATAAAGCTACCTTCGGCCATCAGCATGGCCGGGAAGATGATGCAATGAAAAACGATGTTGTCCTTGCCGATAAAATGAACCAGTTTGGTGTGTTGGTCGCGCCAGTACAGCTCCCAGTCGCGGCCCTGCTCGGCGGCCCACTCTTTGGTCATGGAAATATAGCCGATGGGGGCATCGAACCAGACGTAGAGCACTTTGCCGTCGGCATTGGGCAACGGTACGTTGATACCCCAGTCAAGGTCGCGGGTCATGGCGCGGGGGCGCAGGCCCTCTTTCAGCCACGACTGGCACTGACCAGCCACGTTGGTTTTCCACTCTGGATGGCTGTTGACGTATTTTTCAATGTCGGGCTGCATCCGGTCGAGGGGCAGAAACCAGTTTTTGGTCGAGCGCATCACGGGTTTCGAGCCGGACAGTGTGGAGTGCGGTTCAAGCAGTTCCGTGGGACTAAGGGCTGTGCCGCAGCGTTCGCACTGGTCGCCATACGCGTTCGGGTTGCCGCAGACGGGGCAGGTGCCCACAATGTAGCGGTCGGCCAGAAACTGCCCGGCCACCTCGTCATAGTACTGTTCGGTCACTTCCTCATCGAAATCACCTTTTTCGTAGAGTTTTAGAAAGAACTCCTGCGAGGTTTCGTGGTGAACCGGGCTGGATGTCCGCGAATAAACATCGAACGAGATGCCGAACCGGCTAAACGACTCTTTTATCTGCCCGTAGTATTTATCGACAACCTCCTGCGGAGTTATGCCTTCTTTTTTAGCTTTAATGGTAATGGGTACGCCATGCTCATCGGTGCCACTGATAAAAGCAACATCCTTACCCGTTGAGCGAAGGTAGCGTACGTAAATGTCGGCGGGCAGGTAGCATCCGGCTAGGTGCCCGATGTGAATGGGGCCATTGGCGTAGATAAGAGCCGCCGTAACGGTATAGCGTTGGGGATTTTCCAGCATCGGTTTGATGTTCATAGGTGAGGCCAGGCGTTAAGTGAGTTGGTAACGCCTGTCTCAAATTTGGGCAAAATTAGCAATTCAGGCCCGAACCTTGTTATGTTTACACAAAGAGAACCGCCGGGCCGCTATGGAGAACAACGCACCGAATACGAATAATTTCCTGAACTGGGTTGATATTAAAAACTTCAAGTCTATCAAAGACCTGCACCTCGACTGCAAACGGGTAAACGTCTTCATCGGCAAGCCAAACGTCGGAAAATCGAATATTCTGGAAGGGTTGGGGTTGTTGGGGGTTGATTATAAGGGTAGAAACTTCTTCAATGATTTTATTAGATATAAGGAGATAAGGGAATTGTTTTACGACAGTAATACTGCGTTTGACATTCAGATCAATACGGATAATAACTTATTATTGATTCGTAGCCGAGATATTGCTAATCATACAAGATTTGATTGCTTAAGCGGCCCCCAAAGTTTTGTCAGCACTCTCGAAAATGAGATAAAGACAGTCTATGATTTTTCGAATTTTGATCAAATACAAGAAAAGATTGCTCCCCTGTTTGGAGGTAAGCCATCCGGAAAAAATATCGCCTATTCTTATTCAATTGTTGATTCAATAGGAAAACAACTGTGGGGCATTTTTAGTCCAAACGAGATTAAAACTAAGAAATATGATTATTCCGAAGGTGAATATAATTCTTTGTACTTCAATGGCTATTTGATGCCACCAACCGGTAGCAATTTGTTTTACATGGTTGAGCAGAACCGTGAGTTAAGAAAGGAGATAGGGTCTTTATTTGAAGCACATGGTCTAGACTTTGTTATATCAACTCAAAAGAAAGAGTTTGAAATTCAGAGACGGGATGATGGATATGTATTTAACTATCCGTATTACACTATCGCCGACACCTTCCGGCGGTTCATATTCTACATCACGGCCATCGAGTCCAATAAAAACTCCGTCATTATTTTTGAAGAACCGGAAGTGCATTCCTTTCCGCCCTATACGCAGGATGTGGCTTATCGAATGATTTACAGCGAAGAGAACCAATTCTTTGTGTCAACCCACAGTCCCTATCTGCTACAGACGCTAGTGTCTAACCTGCCCGACGACCAACTGAATGTATTTGTCACGTACTATGAGAACTACGAGACCAAAGCAAAAGCGTTGACGCCCGAAGAACTCAGTTTTGTGCAGGAATACAGTACCGATGTATTTTTTAACCTTGACCGCTTTGTTCCTAATGCCCAATCTGCAAATCCTGCCTGAGTGTTACGCAGATACGGCTTTAGTGTCACAGTTTGTTAAAGACCGCCAGCGTGTTGTTCATATTTTTGGTATTCCCAACGTAGCAAAAGAAATGCAACAGGCAGCTACTCGTGATGATAAAAGCATACGAATTGGCTTCGTTGACAATGATAAACGAGTACCACCTTATCTGCTTACGTTCAACACTGTTTTTGAGCAGGACAAAGTTTTACTGAAGCGAAACGAGCAGACCAATCAGCATCTGATAGTGATTGATAAAGCCATCGAGTCGTTTCTACTTTGGAATACCAGACAGGTTGAATTGAACGTGGCGGATTATGGTTTCATACACGACGTTAAAGCGTTTGGCAAAGCGTTGAAAACGTCATCTATCGGCAGTAGTGCCAACTACCTCCGCTTACTCACCGACCTGCACATGCGCCGGGCACCCGGCTTCCTCACGCTCGAACGTATTTTGAATGACCTTATCACAATCAACTAAATCTGTATTTATTACCGGAGCCACCGGGTTCATCGGCTCCCATATTGCCCGGTGGTATCTGGCCGAAGGGTACACGGTTTCGGCTTTGTACCGGCCAGCCAGTGGCTATGGGCTATTGGCCGATGTAGCTGAACGTATCAACTGGCAGGAGGGCGATGTATTGGATATTCCATCGCTGGAAATCGCTATTACGCCAAACACCGACGTTATCCATGCGGCTGCGGTGGTCTCTTTCTTCCCCAAAGACCGCAACCGGATGGAGCGTATCAATGTGGAAGGGACAGCGAACGTGGTGAATGTGTGTTTGAAGGCTGGCGTTCGAAAACTGGGTTACGTTAGCTCGGTAGCGGCCATTGGTAGACCAGTTGATAAGACAGGAAAGCCGGATAAGCCCATGGTGCTCGATGAGGAGCAGAAGTGGGAAGAGTCCCCTAATAATTCGGGGTATGCCATCACCAAATACCAGGCTGAGCTGGAGGTATGGCGGGGCGTGACCGAAGGACTGAATGCCGTAATGATCAGTCCGTCGGTGGTGCTGGGCGTTGGCGACTGGAGTCGCAGCAGCCTGCAACTCATCAAATACGTCTACGATGAAAAACCGTTTTATCCGGCTGGTCTGGTCAATTACGTTGATGTGCTGGATGTAGCGGATGTATTGGCCCGGTTAATGCAGTCCGACATAACGGCTGAGCGTTACATCCTGAATGGGGGCACCATTCCCTACCGGTCTTTGTTAGAACAGATAGCCGGTGCCCTAAAAAAACGACCACCCGGCATACGGGTTGCTCCGGCATTAACGCGGCTTCTATGGCCATTTGAAGCCATTCGGGCGTGGGTGACGGGGAAGAATCCGCTGATTACGCGGGAAACTGCCCGGTCGTCGGGCGCGCTGTATGCGTATGATGGGCACAGGATAGAGCAGGTGCTTGATTTTCAGTACCGGCCACTAAGCGACACCCTGGGGCGGGTGTCGGATGCCTTTGGCAGGGGGAAACCGGGTTCGTAAATTTTCGGGCATTCGGTTGGAGGTTTGATTTTTTGAGTATATATTGAATGGCCAAAGGATAAATCGCGCCATTGGCGCGGCCCCTATCCGCCAAAACTTTTAAGGCAATAGCATGGAGCAAGAGTTCGAAGAACGAGAAGGCGATATCAAGGAAGCAATCCGGCGTTTTGAGCAAATGCTGGACCAACAGCAAAGCCAGTTTTTCGACCTGGATGTCTACGAGCAAATGGTTGAGCATTACCTCAACCAGGGCAACCTAGACAAGGCATTTAAAGCCGCCGAATCCGGTCTGGAAAACTTTCCTTATGCGTTGGAGTTGATGCTCGATAAGGCCCAGATTCTGGCTAATTTTCAACGATTCGACGAATCGCTGGATTTGCTGGAACGGGCTTCATTGTTTAATCCTGGTGACCTCGACGTGCCGTTCATGCAAGGCTCTGTGCTGAACATGGCCGGGCGATATGAGGAATCCATTCAGGTGCTGGAAGAACTGCTCGACCGGGCTGAAGACAAGGACGATATCCTGTTTCAGTTGGGTCAGAGCTACCAGAACTGGGGGAAATTCGATGAAGCCATCACGCAATACAAGAAGTCTATTGCGCTGAACATTAACAATGAAAATGCCCTGTATGAACTGGCTTTCTGCCTGGATATCACGGGTGAACTGGAAAACAGTCTGTCGTATTATCAGCAGTTGATTGACGCAGACCCGTATTCGTACAATGCCTGGTATAATATCGGTATTGCGTACAGCAAACTGGCGCGTTTTACCGAAGCGGCCGAGGCCTACGATTACGCGGTTATTATCAAGTCTGATTTTGCATCGGCGCACTTCAATCTGGGCAATACCTACATGAATCTGGGTTTGTTCGAGAAGGCTGAAGTCTGCTACCGGGAAACCCTGAAATACGAAGAAGCTACCGCCGATACGTATTGTCATCTGGGTGCCAGTCTGGAAAAACAGGACCGCGTTCCCGAAGCGATCAAGGAGTACCGTGAAGCGATTAAACTGGATCCCATGTGGGATGAAGCCTGGTACGGACTGGGTGTTTGTCTGAGCGAATCGGGGGAGTGGTATCAGGCCCTGCCTTTTCTGCAAAAAGCCGTAAAGCTGAACGACCAGAATGGCGAATATTACATTGCCATTGCCGAAACGGAGTACAAGATTGGGAACGTATTATCGAGCGTAGAGGCTTTCGAGAAAGCCGCCGAAGTGGACGCCGAAAACCCCGATGTGTACCTGACATGGTCATTGGTACCGTTTGATCAGGGCGATTTCCTGCGTGCCAACGATATCATTCAGGCGGGTATAAACGATATGCCTGCCGATGCCGATTTGTATTATCGCTCGGCGGTTTATCTGATTCATGCCGGTCATTACCGCGAGGCACTCATTCAGCTGGAAGCCGCTCTTTCGCTGGATTACGACGCACACGTTCAACTGTTTGAGTTCTTCCCGGAGCTGGAAAAGCAGAAGGCGCTGTACAAAATCATTCAGCAGTACAAGAAGGAAGAAACCGAAGGCGAGGAAGAATAAACGCATGCGTTTTCCCCGAATAAAGACCACCCATTTGGCCCGGCCGGATGGGTGGTCTTTGTTAAAGGGGGTTACCCGTACTAATCGTGATGGGGCTTTTTTGTCGGCGAAGTTGGGGCACACCGGTTGGGCATTCCCGTTGATTGAACGGAACAGCGTAAGAATGGGTTAGTCAGCAAATAAATCGGGGTGGTACATACTTATTACGCTACAAGGTCAAATGCCAACATGAACCCGTCGGGTCTTTCCTGCTTCCTGTTTTTGGGCTTCATCGGCACGCTGCTGGTTGTGCTTATCTCGCACAGCAGCTATGGTCAGCAACCTGACCCGGCCCGCATACCTGACCCAAAAACGGTTGTTCTGCAAACGGATACATCCGCGGATGTATGGGATGTTTATTACCGGTTTATCAACAGAAAAGGGTACCGTCGGGTAGAAAGTCAGGAGGCCGGATTCCAGCCTTTTGTGTACCCGGAAGTGGCCTATTCGCTGCAAACGGGCTTCGCCGTCGGTATAAATGCTAACCTGTCCTTTACGAGTAAAAACCCGGAACAGACTATTTCGACCATTGTCTCGACGCCCCAGTACACCCAGTATAAGCAGGTTATCATTCCGGTTGTGGCCAATATCTGGACTAAAGGGAATCGCTACAACATTCTGGGCGACTGGCGTTACTTCGATTACTCGGCGGATAATTATGGACTTGGCGGAAACTCCCGTTCCGATATAGACGACCGGCTGACGTATTCCTTTCTGCGATTGTACCAGTCCGTTTTGCGGCAGGTGACCCCCAACTTTTCGGCCGGTCTTGGGTACGCACTCGATTACCACTGGAACATTCAGGAAGTGAATGCGACGCCCCTGCTCAATGACGATTTTCATCAGTACAGCTCAGGAACCCGGTCGGTATCATCGGGGCCAACGGTCAGTCTTCAATTTAGCAACCGGCGCAATCCCAACAACCCACAAAGCGGATTTTACGGTAATGTGATGCTGCGGCCTAACCTGAGCTGGCTGGGCAGCGACCAGAACTGGCAGTCTGTTATCGCCGATATTCGCAAATACATCCCTCTATCGTCCGATTCCCGGCATATTCTGGCTTTCTGGAACCTGACCTGGCTGAGTTTCGGTAATCAGGCCCCGTATCTGGATTTGCCCAGCACGGGTTGGGATACCTATGCCAATATGGGCCGGGGTTACACGCAGGGTCGATTCCGGGGTAGGAACCTGGTGTACCTGGAGACAGAATACCGGGCTGCACTCCTCCCAAATGGTTTACTGGGCGCGGTTGTATTTGCCAATATGCAAACCTACAGCGATTACCCAAATGCCAGCCAGTTTGGCCGGCTGCTGCCCGGTGGTGGTGTTGGGCTGCGTATCAAAGTAAACAAACAATCAAACCTAAACCTGGCCATCGACTATGGCATTGGTATCGGCGGGTCGAAAGGGCTGTTTATCAATCTAGGCGAGGTTTTCTAGGCCACTGTTTTGTCTGGTTGATTTGTTTGTTGCTGGTCGGTCATTTTCTGTTTCAGGTCGAAGGTATAAGGTGGAAACATGAACAGAATGTGATTTTGCTCGAAAGTGCGTTTCAGGGCTATCATGGCTTCACTTTGTGCGAATAAGGCGTTGGTAGTGGCCGGATTAATCCAGAACCAGAGGATAAACTGGACGCTGTTATCCCCAAAATTCCGGTAGTGCAGGTCGACCGATTTGTTCGGCACCAGAAACGGCAGGCTGGAAATAGTGGCTTTGGCTACCCGCTGAACCGTTGCCAGATTATCCAGATACGACACCCCGGCAGTAATTTCGATGCGTCGCTGCCCCATCCGGGAGTAGTTGGTGATGGGTTTCTGAAATACATCTTTACTCGGGATTTCTACTGTTTGCCCTTTTCCATTATCAATCACGATGGAGCGCAGCTTGATGTCCAGCACGTTGCCCATAAACCCGTTTGTTTCGACCAGGTCGCCCACCTGAACCGGGCGGGCCAGTGCAATCATCGTTCCCGAAATAAAGTTGGCTGTCAGGTCCTGAAAAGCAAATCCAACGGCCAGCGCAATAACCCCGGCACCCGCCAGCAAGGAGGTAAGCGCTTTATCCAGCCCCAGTACACCCAACGCCACAAATAACCCCACGGCTATAATCAGGACGCGGATGAGTGCCCCCGACAAGTTTATCAGTGAGGCATTGTGACTGAACCGGTCAAATCCGCGCACGACCTGACGACTAACCAGGCGGGCCAGAAACGTAAAGACGACCAGAACCAGAATGGCGACGGCCAGATTGGGTAAGTAACGGACGGCGGTACGAATCCAGGTAGTGAGTTCGGCATAGATAAGGCCGGTAGCTTGCGTGAAATTCATTCTGGCAGGTGAAATAGCGATTGTGAATAGAACGATACCAACCTGATTGTGTTTCATCAATAAGCCGATTGGCTGTACCTTTGCACGCTATACAAACTCGATTAATCGATGACACCTCCTGCTGCCGTTTATCTTGATAACGCTGCCACTACCCAGCTTGACCCCCAGGTGCTGGAAGCCATGATGCCGCTCATGACGGCACAGTTTGGGAATCCATCCTCCATTCATAGCCACGGTCGGGCGGTGCGGACGGCCATCGAGAAAGCGCGTAAAGCAGTAGCGTCGTTACTGAACACATCCCCCGCCGAAATTTTCTTTACCTCGGGAGGGACCGAAGCGGATAACACGGCCATCCAGTGCAGTATCGAAACCTATGGACTGACGCACGCTATTTCCTCACCGCTGGAGCACCATGCCGTTCTGCATATGCTGCAGCATCTGGAAAAGCAGGGGAAAATTCAATTGAGTCTGGTCGACATAGACGAAAAAGGTCATATAAACCTGGCTCACCTTGAAGAACTGTTAGCGCAAAATAAACGGGTAGGTGCATCCCGCTCGCTGGTGTCGCTGATGCATGGCAATAACGAAATTGGGAATCTGCTGAATTTGAATCGGGTAGGGGAACTGTGCCGGTCATACGACGCTATCTTTCACTCCGACACGGTGCAGACGATGGGACACTTTCGGCACGACTTGCAGAAACTGCCGGTAGATTTCATGGTGGGAGCGGGCCACAAATTTCACGGTCCCAAAGGTGTCGGTTTTCTGTACGTCAACGCCAGTCAGGTGAAAATTCATCCGTACATCTACGGTGGTTCGCAGGAACGGAATATGCGGGGAGGCACCGAAAATGTGTACGGTATCGTTGGTCTGGCGAAGGCACTCGAAATCGCTTACCGCGACATGGAAGAACACCAACAGCACATTACGACGCTGAAACGCCGGATGATTGAGCGGCTGGTCGAAAAGATGCCGGAGGTACGATTCAATGGGGATTCCGCCGATGTCGATAATAGTTTATACACCGTGTTGAACGTAAGCCTGCCCGCGTCGGATATCAGCGATATGCTGCTGTTTAGCCTGGATATTGCCAAAATTTCGGCGTCGGGCGGGTCGGCCTGTTCGAGTGGGTCCGATGTGGGTTCGCACGTACTGGCCGCGCTGCCCGGTCTGGACGCTACTCGTGGCTATGTTCGATTCTCGTTTGGTAAGTACAATACGACCGAAGAAATTGACTACGCAGTCGATACGCTGGTGGGATTATACCAGAAAGAACTGGTGAAGTAGGGGCCTGATTTTCGACGAAAATCCCGATTTGTCGTCCCGTTAAAACAGGCCCTGACCCAGGAGGTACTCCAGCGAAACGGGCTTGTTGTTCAGGATGAAGAAGTAGACCAAACCGGCCAGCACGACGTAGCTGATAGCCAGCCATTTTTTCTTCTGGGCAAATTCAGTCGGGTTATGATAGTAGTCGTAAATCATGGAAGTCGATAGCGCCATCACCATCAGAAAGAACGAGAACACCCCGAAATCTGTTCGGTAAATGCGTACCGATTGCATAAAACGGGCACCCGAAACGATATAAAGTAACCAGGCCCCAAAGCCAGCCCGGTACAGATAAACGCTGAGCCGCCGGTCGTTTTTGAGGTCGAAGATATCGTCGGTGAATTTTTCAGACATGGCTTGTATACGATTGGGCAGATACACTGCCTGAGTGAAAATTAGCGATTCTTTTCTATAAACGCAAAAAAGACAATGATTGATTCACAACCAGTTGAAACAGTTCAGGAATATAAAACGATGCAGGTTGAGCTTGCCCGCGTCGATGATGCGTTCCATTTTGAAGCAGTGGGCATGTCGGGTGTGACGCAGCATATCGATGCGGCTACCGATATTGGTGGGCATAATGCCGGAGCAAGACCCATGGAACTATTACTGATGGGACTGGCTGGCTGTTCGGCTATCGACATCGTTTTGATTCTGAAAAAACAAAAGCAGGTAGTCGATGATTTTCGGATGAAAGTAGATGGCCTGCGGGAGAAGGATGCTATGCCGTCGCCCTTCAAAAAAATTCATATTACGTACCTGTTGACAGGGCAACTGGACCCGGAAAAAGTAAAACGGGCCATTGATCTGTCGATGGATAAATATTGCTCGGCAACGGCTCAGTTCCGCCCATCAGCCGATATTACGTATTCGTTTGAGATTAATGCAACTAGTTGACCTCCTTGTTTTACCGCGGAGAACGCCGAGTTTAAACGCAAAGGTCGCCAGGGGTAACTCCTTTCGCGACCTTTGCGTAAAATCTTTGCGTGCTTCGCGGTAGAAGTCAGGTGAAACCCATGATAAAGAAAGGTATGAACAGCGTCAATGGCAGCGCTTGCTGGTAAATTCCTGTCGTTTTACATTGTCCATTCTTCGTTGAATAAATTCTATGCAACAATACCACAACCTGCTCCGCCATATACTTCAGCATGGCACCCGCAAAACCGACCGCACCGGCACCGGCACCATCAGTGTATTTGGCTATCAGATGCGCTTTGACTTACAGGCTGGCTTCCCGCTCCTGACGACTAAAAAAGTGCATACCCGCTCTATTATTCACGAATTACTGTGGTTTATCAAGGGCGATACGAACATCAAATACCTGAAAGATAACGGGGTATCAATCTGGGATGAGTGGGCCGACGAAAATGGCGATCTGGGGCCAGTATATGGTAAACAGTGGCGTAGCTGGGCGGCTCCCAACGGGATTGTCATTGACCAGTTGACCGATGTGTTGAACCAGCTCAAAAAAACGCCCGATTCACGCCGGATGATTATATCGGCCTGGAACCCGGCCGATGTGCCGAACATGGCCTTGCCTCCGTGTCATTTATTGATGCAGTTTTACGTGGCAGATGGTAAACTGTCCTGCCAGTTATATCAGCGCAGCGCCGACGTATTTCTGGGCGTACCCTTCAATATTGCCAGCTACGCCCTGCTGACCATGATGATTGCGCAGGAATGCGGCTACACGGCGCATGAGTTTATCTGGACCGGTGGTGATACGCACCTGTATCTGAATCACCTGGAGCAGGTGGATACCCAACTGGCCCGTCAGCCCCGCCCACTGCCAACCATGCGGTTGAACCCCGACGTGAAATCGGTTTTTGATTTCACTTATGCCGATTTTACGCTCGAAAACTACGAGCCATACCCGGCAATTAAAGCACCCGTGGCCGTATAGGTAGTAGCAATGGAGTATTATAACCAGATTTTCGATCAGACGTTTCCGGCACAATGGACAGGTCAGGAATTTGAGGAATGTACGTTCCGAAAGCTGGATTTGTCCCGAACCGCATTTACGAATGCCAACTTCGTCAACTGCCACTTTGAGGCCTGTAATCTGACGCGGGCCGAACTAAAAAATACGAAGTTATACGACGTCCGCTTTTCCGGCTGTAAACTGGCGCATGTGGATTTCAGTCCCTGCAATGCTTTTGGGTTTTACATCAGTTGCCAGGAGTGCCAGCTCGACTACACCATTTTTATTGACCGTAAGCTAAAGAAAGCGCAGTTTGTCGACTGCTCTATCAAAGAGGCGCAGTTTATCAAATGCGACCTTACCGGAACGGTGTTCAGGCACTGTAATCTGGAATTATCCCGTTTTGAGGGCAACAATCTGAGTCAGGCAGACTTCACCAGTTCGTATAATCTGGAACTGAATCCTGACGATAACAAGGTAAAAAAGGCCCGGTTCTCGCTCCACAACTTACCCGGTCTTTTAACCAAATACGACCTCATAATTAGTCAGTGAGTGGATTGTTTGCCGGATTACAAGATAGGTTACCCTAATTCAGCTTTGAAAAGACGTAAGAAGGGCGATGTAAGATGTTGATCTTATGTCTCCCCTCTTCCGTCTTTTTGATCCCATTATTGCTGCTGATTGACAAGCTTCTGGTACTCGTTTTCAACCATATTTCGTTCGACACCACCCCGGTAAACGGCGAAGTAATGCGATACCAGGCCAATGCCCCAGCCAATCATGGGGAAAAGTGGCCACGGAAAAATCCCCCTGAAATGGGTTGAGGAGAAAAAGGCGTAGCTACTTAAGGCCCATATAAGCCAGAAACCGGCATTGACAATCAGATACGTACGCAGGTGCATTTTAAAGCCAACGCAGGCTTTGGCCTGCTTCCAAAGATAAGGGTCACGGTTGGGGGTGGTTGGGGTGAGCTCCATAGACTTTTTCTTATTTTTAAGGGTTAATTGATACCGTTTGTCGGCTGATGGGATAAAGGTATAATTACCCGTAGCCGACTTCCACGAAAATCTGACCGATTGCCTAACTTGCCGCGTAAACTGCCATTTTTCCATGACCAATGCTGATATCGTTGACCTGCTCGAACAAACGGGCCGGTTAATGGAACTCCACGAACGGGATGCGTTTAAAATCCGTACGTTCCAGAATGCCGCTTTTACCCTCGATAAATCTACTGTTGATATAGCCAGCCTTTCCGTCGACGAACTGGTCAAGCTTCCCGGTATCGGGAAGTCCATTGCCCAGAAGATCCGCGAAATTATTGACACCGGTCACCTGACCGAACTCGATGAACTACTGGCGCAAACGCCTGCCGGGGTGCTCGACATGTTTCGTATCAAAGGGCTTGGTGTTAAAAAGGTACATACCCTTTGGCGGGAATCCGGCATTGATAACCTCAATGGCCTTCGTTTGGCGGGTGAGCAGGGCGAGATTGCAAAGATTAAGGGGTTTGGAGCCAGTACGCAGGAGAAAATTCTGGCTGCGCTGGACTTTCTGCAGGAGCAGCAGGGTAAAGTACGGATGGATAAAGGGGCCATGATTGCTACACTCCTGCATGATGAACTTAAAAAGCATTTCGACCGGGTTGAAATCAGCGGACAGGTTCGCCGGAAAGCGCAGGAGGTCGATACCATACAATTACTTATCCAAACCAGTAACCCCGTTTCTGCCATGCTGACCATCAATCAGGTTTCCAGTCTGGAGCAGAACGGGCAGGAATCGTCACCGTTCATCTGGCGGGGCCGGTTAACCGGTTTCGATGTGCTGGTGGAGCTGTTGCTCTACCCGGCCGAGCAGATAAACCGGCAGTTATTTATTCATACCGCTACTGATGCCCACCTGCAACAAGTGACCGACGGGGGCGCGCCGTTGATGCAGGTCGCGTACACCAGCGTTGTTTCGGAGACTGCCGATGCGCCAACGGAGGAAATTGAACAGGCCATCTACGCCAGGGCGGGTTTGCCTTATATCGTGCCCGAAATGCGGGAGGACACCTTTGCCTTCCAGTGGGCAAGTCAGCACCAAAACGACGAACTGGTAACCTGGGATGACCTTCGGGGTACGCTCCACAACCATAGTACCTGGTCGGATGGGAAAAAATCGGTGGCCGAAATGGCCGCGTACAGTCGCGAACTGGGCCTGACATATTTCGGTATTGCCGACCACTCCAAAACGGCGTCCTACGCCAATGGTCTCGACGCCGACCGGGTACGCCAGCAACAGATTGAAATTGACCAGATCAACGCTGGTTTTGGTGATGACTTTCGGATTTTTAAAGGCATTGAGTCCGACATCCTGGGTGACGGTTCGCTGGATTACGACGATGCTACGCTCGCTACCTTCGATTATGTAGTGGCGTCCGTTCACCAAACCCTCACCATGTCGCTGGAGAAAGCCACTACACGTTTGCTAAAGGCTATCGAAAACCCGTATACCACCATTCTGGGCCACCCAACGGGCCGGTTGCTGCTAGCTCGTGAAGGCTATCCCATCGACCATCGTGCCATTATTAATGCCTGCGCCAAACACAACGTCGTTATCGAAATCAACGCCAGTCCCTACCGGCTCGACATCGACTGGCGGTGGATTGACTACGCCATGCAACAGGGCGTTTTGTTAAGCATCAATCCCGATGCCCACGACCTGCCCGGCTTGCTGGACATGCACTACGGGGTAGCCATCGGCCGTAAGGGCGGTCTGACCAAAGCCATGACCTTCAACGCTCTGACACTGGCAGAAATGACGGCGTACCTGCAACAGCGCCGGGGGCTTATTCGTACTACTGAATAGCAGGAAATTAATTATCGGTTAATGAATACCGTCTGGTAGGGTAAATAGGGCTGCTTACCCCTTTATAGTATTAACTCATAATCTTGCCAGTCGTTGTGATTTACTTCCAAATCCACTCTATGCGCTTATACGGTGTACTGTTATTGTCATTTTGTCTACTCAACGGTGTAATAGCTCAACAGAAAATCAACCCGACTGGCCCTACGTATTCCGCAACGGGGTACGTGAAGGATGCTAAAACCGGCAAACCCATTCAGGGGGTCAATATCGTTGTGCTGGATGTGTCGAAAGGATACATAACTGCTAAAGATGGTTTTTACATTGTCCAGTTACCACCCGGTAATTATGTACTCCGGTTTTCCCACGTAGGGTACCGCTCCCGGCAGGATACCATATCCCTGCAAAAAACACTCTTCCGCGAAATAACGATGGAAGACGATTCCAAAGATTTAGAAGAAGTTGTGGTTACAAGCGAAGCCCCAGACCGCAACGTCCGTAAAATTGAGATTGGCGTATCACAGTTGAGTATCCGCAGTATCCGGCGCATTCCGCCGTTGATGGGTGAGGTCGATGTTATACGTAGTCTATTGCTCCTACCGGGGGTAACAACGGTAGGAGAGGGGGCACCGGGTTTCAACGTTCGGGGGGGGAGTACGGATCAGAACCTGATTTTATTCGATGAGGCTCCCGTTTTTAATGCGAGCCACCTGCTGGGTTTTTTCTCCGTTTTCAACCCCGACGTAGTGCGCGACGTAACCCTGAACCGGGGGGGCGTCGCGGCAGCGTATGGGGGCCGGGCCTCGTCGGTGCTGGACGTGAAGATTAAAGAGCCGGATGCCGAGAAATGGGGTATCAATGGGGGCGTTGGCATCATATCGAGTCGGCTGGGGGTCGAAGGACCAATCATCAAAAATAAGTTGTCTTTTCTGCTGGCAGCGCGGGCCTCGTTCAACGATTTCCTGTTTAAGCTGGCTCCTCCAAAGCTACGCGGTACAACCGCCAACTTTTATGATCTGACCACCAAGTTCAAATACCAGCCTAACGAAAAAAATACAATTACGTTAACGGGTTACCTAAGTACAGACGTGTTCAAACTGGCCTCCGATTCGCTGTCGGGGCAGGAAATAAATGCCTCGTCAACCAAGTTCAATTACCAGACCATGAATGGCGTTTTGCATTGGAACTACTTCATGAGCAAGCGGGTAAACCTGGCTACTGCCCTTATTCTGAGTCGCTACCGGGCCGACCTGTCTTCGCCCGATTCGTCCAATGCCTTCCAGCTGGAGTCAGGCATCCTGCATCGGCAGATAAAATCAGACCTGACGTATACGCCCAGCGAAATACATCAGTGGCAGGGCGGCATTAGTGCTATCGATTACCTGGTTCAGCCCAATACCCGTACGCCCGGCCCTTATTCCAACATACTCCCGGTGGATCTTGCCCGCGAACGGGCGTATGAACTGGCCGCTTATGTGCAGGATGAGTGGAAGCTGAATGCCGATGTCGCCATTATTGCCGGATTACGGTATTCGATGCTGCTCAACCGGGGGCCGGCAACCGTAAGGACGTATCAGGAAAATGGACCCCGTCAGGACGAAACCGTTTCCGCTACCCAACCCTACGGAGCGGGGACTATTTACCATACGGCGGGTGGGCTGGAACCTCGTTTGGCCATCCGCTGGTCGGTGGGAGAAGGGAGTGCCATCAAGGCTGGCTACAGCCGGTTGCGCCAGTATCTGTTGCAGGTGACGAATACTACGGCGGCACTGCCTACTTCGCGCTGGCACCTGAGCGATATGTATACCAAACCAACCATTGCCGACCAGTGGTCGCTGGGCTATTTCCGGAATACCGCCGATAATGCCATCGAAGCATCGGGTGAGGTATATTACAAAACGCTTATCAACGCCATCGACTACCGCGATGGGGCCGAACTGCAACTGGCGCAGGCTGTTGAAACCCAAATCGTGCAGGGTAGTGGTCAGGCGTATGGTTTTGAAGGATTGCTACGGAAAAACAAAGGCCGCTGGACGGGATTCATGAGCTATACCTACGCCCGCACGTTCCTGACTATGAACAGCCCGTATGCCGATGAGCGGGTAAACAACGGGAATCCGTACCCGGCCAACTACGATAAACCCCATACGCTGAACGTGCTGGCTACCCACCGCCCCGCAACCTGGTTTAGTATGTCGCTCAATTTTACGTATAGCACGGGGCGGCCAACGACCCAGCCATCAGCCATTGCCCGCGTGGCCGGCGTAGCGGTGCCCATCTACCTCGACCGGAATCAGCAGCGCGTTCCCGATTACCACCGGCTCGACTTCTCGATGACCTTCGAGCAGAATGCACTCACGCGAAAACGGAAAAATGAGAGCAGCTGGGTCTTCTCTATCTATAACGTGTATGCCCGGAAAAATGCGTATTCCGTCTTTTACAAACTAAGCCCGGCCTCCGCAACTGATGCGTACAAACTGTCTATTTTTGGCACGGCCTTTCCGTCTCTAACCTATAATTTTAAATTCTGATGAAAGGACGGAGCTGGCTATATGCCCAGGTATTGTTGTATGGATTACTGGTTGTTTCGTGCGTAACGGAGTTTGAGCCAGGCAGCGTCAGTATTCCCCCTTCGCTCATTGTAGAAGGGAACATCACGGACGCACCGGGTCCCTACGTGGTCAAATTGACACGTACGGCCGATTATTCGTTCAAAAGCCTGAACCTGCTCGAAACGGGCGCTACGGTTGTTATCCTGGATAACCTGGGTAATCAGGAAACGCTGAAGGAACAGGCATCCGGCGGAGTCTACCAGACCGCATCGACGGGTATTCGGGGGGTGGCAGGCCGCACGTATAAACTGATCATTCAAACCAAAGCGGGCAAGCGGTACGAGTCCCAGCCCGAAGCCCTGCAGGCCGCACCACCCATTCTGGATCTGTACTACACGTATACGAAAGAGCAGGGGAATGGTAGTTCGGCAAAAAACCAGGGATGGAACGTGTACCTGGATACCAAAGACCCGGAAACACCGGGCAACTACTACCGCTGGATCTGGACCCACTACCAGTTTACGGAGGTATGTTCCCAACGGGAACTGCCCAACGGGACCATTACGGGGCTGGGGTGCTGCTCCAACTGCTGGAATATCTCGCGTTGTTACAACTGCATCAGCGTTAGTTCCGATGTGAACATCAACGGGCAGGCTATCAGCGGACAGTTCATTGCCCGGGTGCCGTACAAATCAACGAGCATATATTATCTGGAAGTGCAGCAACAGGCACTCAGTAAGGGCGCTTATGCCTTCTGGAAAAGCGTGAAAGGACTGGTTAGCAACACTGGGGGGCTTTTCGATGCGGCTCCCGCTACCGTGCGGGGTAACCTGCGTTGCGTGAGTGATTCAACGGCCTACGTGTACGGCTACTTCGGGGCAACCGGCGTATCGGAACAATATATCAACGTAGACCGCAGAAACGGTGAGGGCGCGCCGGATCTGGACCCTCCTGTAGTTGTTCCCCAGCCTTCGGCCTGCGTGGTGTGCGAAAACAGTATCTATCGAACCCCCAACAAACCCCGATGGTGGCAGTTCTGATTTGTTTGGTGAGTTGATGTAAATGGGATATTTTTGTATAAATGATCATACCATGACTCGTGCGGTAAAAATATTGGTTTTGCAATTTGCGTCTATCGGCGATGTGGTGCTGACTACACCGGTCCTGCGCTGTTTAAAGCAGCAAATGCCGAACGCGCTTGTCTGCTATTGCACAAAAGGAGTTTATCAGCCAATCATTGATGCCAATCCATACATTACGAAGGCGTATTACCAGGACGGAAGTGTGTACCAACTGATCCGCCAGCTTCAGGCCGAGTCGTTCGATTACGTCATTGACCTGCAGAACACATTTACAACCGGGTTGATTAAGGCCGTTCTTGGCGTTCGTTCGTACAGTGTCGACAGGCAACATCTGCGGCAGTGGGCTTATATCCGGTGGAAACTGAACGCCATGACCGATCAGCACATTGTTGACCGGTTTATGGCCACGGTTGCACCATTGGGTGTTGAAAACGATGGGCGGGGACTGGATTATTTCATTCCCTACCGGGATGAAGTAGAAACGGACTGGCTTCCCGAAACGCACCAGCAGAATTTTGTAGCCTATGCCATTGGCGGGCAGAGCCTGACCCGTCGGCTACCCGTATTACGGATGATTGAGTTATGCCTTAAGATAAACTACCCGATCGTGCTACTGGGGGATAAGGATGACCGCAAGACCGGCGACGAAATCGTGCGGGCCGTTGGCGAACGGCACATTTATAATGCCTGTGGCCACTATAACATCAACCAGTCGGCCTCCCTGCTCCGGCGGGCGCGGGTCGTGTTCAGCCACGATACCGGGCTCATGCACATTGCAGCCGCTTTCCACCGGAAAATATACTCTATCTGGGGCAGTACCACGCCCCAATTCGGCTTTTATCCCTACAAAACCCCGCACGTTCGGCTCGAAACACCCGGCCTGGGGTGTCGGCCCTGCTCGGTAACCCCAACCGGTAGTTGCCCCATGAACCACTTCAAGTGCATGAATAACCTCCCGTTCGACTTTGAAGTAAAAGAATTAAGGACGAAGAAGAAGTTTGACTGATTCGTTCGTTAACGGGCTGTACTATGCCCAAAAAACGACGAGTCAGTACAGGCTGGATCATTGGGAAAACAGGTTTTTGATGCTGTCGAACAGGCGTTCAAGCACCCGGATATCGTTTGTAATCACTTCCGCAGTTCCTTCCAGTCCATACCGAAACGGTAGCTTCTTGTTGACCGTAGTGGTCAGTCCTTTAGGTAGCGCCACGTACAGCTTATAGGCGGTCTGGGGCTGGCCACCCGCGGTTAGCGTAGTGCTGATGTCGGCTACGGTAGCCACTTGTCCCCGCAGCATCCCAAACTCTTTTTTGCTAAAACTCAGGAGAGTAATAGTAACGGCCTGCCCCACCGCTACCTTTCCGGACCCGGAGGGTTCAATGAATAACTCCCCTACGTAGGGGCCAGCCAGTTCCGGCACGGCCCTTCCCCGTCCGCCTGGGTTGGTATCCGGATTAGGAACAATCCCGGCTATCTCCTGACCCGCCACCAACACGGAATTCTCGTGCAGAAAATTGAGGTAGTTTAACCGGCCGGCAATGGGAGCTTTCAGCACATAGCTGTTTTCCCAGGCGGTAATGGCGTTCAATAAACCCGTAAAGGCATCGCGCAGACCGTTGCGGGTGGCCAGTTGCCGGTCGGTCTGGTCAAAATCATATTCAGCCTTCTGACTGCGAAGGGAAATAATCCGATTGTCGTTTTCGGCAATAGCCGCACGGGCGGCTTCAATGGTCTTGGACTTGCTGATTAACTCGTCGCGTTTGGTTTCGAGTTGTTCAATTGAAATACTGCCCGATCTCTGGAGGGGTTTATACCGGGTTTCGTAGGTTCGGAGCAGTAGCCCATACTCCTGCTCAAGCAAGTCTATTTGCCGGTTCAACCGGTTGCCAACCTGATTCAAACCGCTGATCTGCTCATTAACGATCCCCTTTCGCTGCTGATTGCTGTTACCGCGTACCGCCAGTGCCTGCCATTCCTTCCAGCGCAGCAAAAGTACGTTATAGGGCGCCTGCAACTCGCCAAGTTCCAGCCCGTCGGGGAGCAGGAGTGTGGAGGATTGGTTGGTTTCCAGGGCGGGCTGGAACAGGTCCAGGGCTTGCCGCAGGGCCAGCACGTCGGTATAACGGGCTGTGCCGCCAATGGTAGCGAATACTTCATCGGCCACCAGCATGGATTTGTCTGCGCTTAGCAGATGAATAGGGCCGCCGGTTCTGGCCACTACCGTTGCAGGCGGGGTGTTTGTCGTTATTGTGATTTTACCTTTAATGACATCGGGGTATTTGATAAACCAGGCCAGCCCCAGCATCAGCACAACAACGCCAAATAGCAGACTGATGCCCCAGCGCAGGGGCCAGCCGGGCATTTGAGCCAGCAATTCGTCAACATCATCCGAGTGGTATGTAGAGGTTATTGGCTGAGGCATACTACGGTTAGTTTAGGTTACCCACCAGTTGTTTGGCGTCGGCTTCAATGAGTTTGAGCGCATATAAGGCCTGTAACTGGTTCAGTTTTGCTTCCGTATAGGCCAGTTGTACGGAGCGGTATTCGATTAGATTGGAAAAGCCGTTTTGCAGCCGATTGCGGGCAATGACCAGGCTGCGGGATGCATTGGTCGTTAATAAAGCCGACAGTGCTACAATTTTTGCCTGTGTCTGGTACGAGCTGGCCAACAGTTCCGCTTCGACCTGCAACTGGCGCTCGGTGCCTTTCAGCGCGATTTCCGTCAAGCCCCGTTCCAGTTCACTTTGCCGAATGGACCGTTTTGTTTCACGACTCCGTACCAGGGGCATGGATACGGATAAACCCGTCAAGAGCAAATTTGTCGAATTGCCATTGATCCGTGGACTATCACTGAATTTTGTCCCTGTGAAACTCTGGTAAAGAGACGAATTGAGTCGTACTGTAGGGCTGAAAGCTGTCTTTTGTATTCGTATACTATTATCAGACACCAATAAGCCCATTCGCTGACTTCGGAGGTCGTAGTTCAGACTCATCAGTTTACCATTCAGGTTAGCAAATGCTGGTGGTTGTGGGCCTGGCACCAGGCTATCCGTCAGGATTAAGGGCTCGAAGCGATTCCATCCTATGGTCGTATGGAGCTGGCTCTGAGCAATTTGAACGTCGATTTCCTGCTGAAGATAGGTAGTCGAATCCGTGAGAAACAGGTTTTCGGCCTGTAGCACATCAAAGGTGCTGGCTTTGCCCAGCCGTTCCTGCTCTCTAAAATCGGTAAACCGGGACCTGGAAAGTCCTACTCCTTCTGCTCTGACCGTTAACCTGGCCAGCTCCACCACAACGCGGTAATAAGCGGCTACCAGTGCCCGGCTCACGCGCTGGCGTACTGCCTGTCTTTCCAGGGTTGCCTGCTGGGCTAACTGATCGAGTCTGGTCTGACTCAGGCCTACCCGACCGCCGTTATACAGGAGCCAGCTACCGAAGATACCTCCATTAAGAGCGTTATCCTGATATACGCCCCGCACATAGCTGGTAGGAGAATTGTATTGATTGAAATAGTTATTCTGACTGATACTCAGATCAAGGGAGGGTAGCCGGTCTGGTACGCCAATATGACGGTTGCTGGTGGCAATGGATTCGCGCTGAATGGCCGTTTGCAGGTCGGTATTGTAGAGCATACCCAATCGCAGGGTTTCGGCTAACGACAGGGAAATTTGTGCCTGACCCGTATGCCCGGCCAGCAATACACTCAGCAGTAGCCACCACCGGCCTGTATGGTACAAGCCGAAGGTTGCGCGTACGTGCCGATATATACAGCCGATTCCTGAAAAGAGGTAACTATACACCATGCCGCTAACTGCTAAGTTCCAACTGGTTATGCACCAGGGTATAATAGTAGCCCTGTTTGTTCACGAGTTCGAAATGCGTACCCGTTTCCACAATCTCACCCTGGTGCAGTACCACAATCTGGTCCGCATTGCGCACGGTGCTGAGCCGGTGAGCAATCACCAGGACCGTGCGCCCCCGGGTAAACTCGGATAGATTGTTCATGATAATCTTTTCATTATTGGCATCAAGGGCACTTGTCGCTTCATCGAAAAATAAAAACGTTGGATTTTTATAAATAGCTCTTGCCAGCAGAACCCGTTGTTTCTGACCAACGCTCAGTCCAACGCCCTCGCCCCCGATTTTGGTAGATAAACCACGGGACAGGTTCTGAATAAGGTCAGACAGGTTGGCGGCATAGATCGCGTAATTAAGTCGTTCCTCGTCGGGAGTTTCGTCGCTGGCAATAATATTTTGCCGGAGGGTGTCCGAGAAAATGAACCCTTCTTGCATAACCACGCCACACTGTCCACGCCACCAGCCACTGTGAAGGGCCTGTAGATTCTGGGTGCCAATCAAAATCTGACCATTGCCGGGGGTATGAAATTTGAGCAGCAGCTTCATCAGCGTCGTTTTGCCACTACCACTGGCACCGACCAGCGCTGTCGTTTTGCCACGCGGTAAAAACAGGTTGATGGATTTTAAAACCGGGGGTGTACTGGGACCACCGTAGGAAAAACTAAGATTCTGAAACGTAATACCTGACCAGGCACCCAGTTTGGTGATTCGATCCGCTTGCACCGGGTCTTCGTCTTCTTTTTTATTAACCTCCCCCAGGCGGTCCAGGCTAATTTTGGCATCCTGGGCCGACCGCATAAAGCTCAGCAGATTACCCAGTGGTGAATTGATTTGCCCCACAATAGCCTGAATGGAGAGCATCGTACCCAACGTAATCTGTCCGTCAATAACCAGCTTGGCCGATAAGTAGGTGATTAGAATATCTTTTAGCTGACCGATAAAGAACGTGCCCATCTGCTGCACCTGCATCAGCTTCATATCTTCGACGTTGATTTTAAACAGCCGCGCCTGCACCTGCTCCCATTTCCACCGTTTCTGATTTTCGATGTTCTGGAGTTTGATTTCCGTAATGCCCGCTACAATTTCCAGCAACGATCCCTGATTATCGGCCATGCGGTCAAACCGGCGCAGATTGATGCGTTTGCGCGCGCCCATGAAGGCCCACGTCCAGCCAATGTACGCCAGGGCACTGATGAAAAACACCGTGAAAATAGCCCCATTATATAGCCCTAGTACCAGACCAAATACCAGCATATTAAACAGGGAAAAAACCACCTTGAGTGACGAACTGGTTAAAAAGCGTTCGATAATTTCGTGATCTTCAATACGCTGGAGGATGTCGCCTGTGTTACGCGTTTCGAAGAACGAAATGGGCAGTCGCATGAGTTTGGTCAGAAAATCCGAAATCAGCCGAATACTGATTCGGCTGCTGATGTGCATCAGAATCCACTGCTCAACGAAGTCGGTAATAAGCTGGCATAAGAAGATAGTGAGCTGGCCAATGAGTAGCAGGTTCACAAAACCGATATCCTGATATTCAATGCCCCGATCCACAATGGACTGCATTATAAACGGGATAATAAAGGTCAGGACAGCGCTTAGCAGGACGCCAATGCCAATTTGTACCAGATACCGACGGTAAGGACGCAGATACCCCCAGAAATAACGTAGCCGAAGCCCCTCCTGCTGGTCGTCGGGATCGGTATAAAATGTCTGGTCCGGTTCCAGCAGCAACACAATGCCGGGTACATCAGCCTGTGTCGGTTGCCCGGTCCAGCCCTCTAAAAACTCCGCGTGCGTATATTTAACCAGACCCTGAGCCGGATCAGCCACAAAAATGTGTTGATTGGTGCTGGCATACACTACTACAAAGTGCCGTTGACGCCAGTAAGCAATTAGTGGTTTGGGTGCTTCGGTAAGCAGAATCTGGAGCGTTATTCGAACAGAAATAGTCCTAAAGCCAACGGCCTGTGCGCCGTCACTGATACCCGCAACGCTCACGCCGGTTTTTCGGATAAAACAAACATCGCGCAGGTGTTCGAGTGACAGCGTTTTGCCGTAATACTTGCCAATCATCCGCAGGCAGGTTGGCCCACAGTCAACTAAATCTAACTGGCGATAAACCGGAAATTTTTTGATCACGCAAAACGGTGCCTGGCCCCGGCCTGTGTAGCCGCCGAACCACAGCCATTATAAGAGGTTTTTTTTAATTGCTCAGGGGCTGGAATACTGCCCACTTTGCTAGCATTCCGGATGCTGCGCATGTCGTTTAGACGCCTGTTTTTCCAGACCGTCACCAATTTTCTGTCCAGTTTTAACCAGGTATCTCCCTATTCAGCGAGTGCCCAAAAACTTCATGAAGTTTGCCAAGTGTAGAATATGACGCTTTTAGTGACTATATTTTTGTTAACGTAAACATTTTATTTGCACTAATACTATATCAAATTAACCGGGCTACCGTATAATAAATATTTAATAAATAAACGACATTTTCATATGTCAGATTAAAATGAGATACTAGTTTAGCATCATTCTAAGAAGAAATTTTTAGAATAATCTTATATTTTTTTATCTAACCCAATTAAATGTCATGATGAATCTGCAAACATTCCAAGCGCGCTTAGGCCAGCTGGACATTCTGTCTGTTGCCGAAGCAAATGCCGCCATCGGTGGCGGTGGCTGCAATCCGAAGTCGAACAAGCAAAAGTCGAACAAGCAGAAGTCGAATAAGCAAAAGTCGAACAAGTCGAACAAAGGTGGCTATTGCCCACCACCACCATGCTGGTAGTCGGTAAGTAGTCTACGTGATATGGCAGCCAGTTGACATCAACTGGCTGCTGTTTTTTCACCGCATCCTATTTTCCTTCTATGGAGATTGTTTACAGCCTTTCCGCCAACGTTGAATTTATAGAACGTACTTCCCTGACGAATACTGATTTCGATGCGGGGTTACTCAATAAATCGTCGGGTACCGTATTGCTGCTCAATACAGAGTTGACCGCTTTGCTGACTTTATTTCGGGAGCCTGCTTCCGTGGCCGCTGCCGCTGCACTTTTCGCACACCAACTGGATGCGCCTATCACCGACGTACAGGCGGTTATCCAGCACTCCGTTGATACGTTTGTGCAACAGGGTATTCTGGTAGACGCTGAACAACGTCAGCAGACAGTAACCCATTCCTTTCCGACCCTACAGCCCGGCACCCGCATTGGGGACTATACCGTTCTGAAAGAGTTGTCTGCCACCCCCCCGGTGGGCATTTATCTGGTCCGGAATCAGGCGGGTAAACGATTCGTACTAAAGAAACTATTCAGTCATCCTAAAGCGTCCAGGGACGTAATTCGCTCCCAGAAGAAGGAGTTTGCCTATGAGTTTCGGATACTTGAGAAACTCCGGGACTGCCCTCTGGTGAGCAGACTCGTTGCGTATGTTCCCCGCGAAGGTATTGGGGTAATTGATTACTTTGCCGGTGTCAGCCTACGCCGTTTTGTCAGCACGCACCACGACACGTTGTTGCCTGACGACCGGATTGCCCTGTTTAATCAGTTGCTGGACGGAGTGGCTAGTCTGCATAGCCGGAACGTACTCCACGGCGACCTGCATTCCAGTAATGTACTGGTGAACAAAAAGAAACGAATACTGCTCATTGATTTCGACCTGGCCTTTCTCTGGCGCGACCGAAACAAAAGAAGCATCAGGTATGGCGGTATAACGGAATTTATACCCCCCGAACGGTTAACAGACAATGTTTTTCATCAATCGGTTGGTCCCCCTGATTTTCGGGCTGAGGTGTATCAGATTGGGGTACTGGGCTATTTCATATTCCACGGGACACTGCCGTTTGATGGTCATACCTGGCGGGAACAGATTGAGGCCATCCGGCATGTCAGCCCTGTTTGGAACGCAACGGCTCCGGACCCGGTTCGACACCTTATCGAAACGGCACTGCACAAAATACCGGCTCAGCGTTTTGCCTCTGCAATGGCAATGAAGGCGGTCAGCGCACAGGCAGTGTAACTTGCCAGTACAAATCTATATGTCGTTAACAGCTGTCACGGGAGTAGTCTTGCCCGATAATGACCTGATGCCCGGCCGGAGGGTAACGATTGGAAATCGTTATCTTTGTTGTATGAACGAGCGATTCAAATTGTGGCTTAAACGCGTGGGGTGGCTGGGTTTTCTTTTCTTTCTTGTCAAAGGCCTGCTCTGGCTGTTGATCCCTTACCTGATTGCCAAAGGTTTTCTGTCGAAATAAACTTCATCCGGTCGACGCGTTTTTTGAAACAATGATATCCTTTTTGCCGTAAAGTAATAGACTGGGTCGGCCTGACCAACTATTTTGTAAATCTGCGTATAGTCAATTGAGTGTCAAGCATACGTATTGAATCTGGTACTGGTATCATGCATTTGGGGAGGAGAGGAGTATTCCGTCGGTTTGGCGTAGGCCTGTTGCTAGTCATGGCCTGGTTACTCTCACTGGAGGGTCGGGCAAACCACATTATCGGAGGTGATGTAAGCATGCGGGCTGTTGGCACAACGCCGGGCCTGTTTACGCTGTCATTAAATCAATATTGGGATGCAACCAAAACGTCCGTTGGCAATCAGGATCCTACGGTAACGCTGCTGGTGTATCGAAAAAATAACCCCGTTCTGGTTGAACGGATTACGCTTCTCCTCCGGGAAATTGTGCCGCTCACGTTCGGGAATGCCGCCTGTGCTTCCCTGCGTCAATTGAGTTTTACGCAGGGGCGTTACTATGCCGACTACCAGTTTGACACAAAGTTGTATACCGACCCCGGCGGCTATTATATGGTTTGGGAGCGGTGCTGTCGGAATGATGCGCTCACCAATGTCGATAGTTTTATTGCCAACGGGGTGGCTATGGCGTTTTACCTCGAATTTCCGGCCATGCTCAAAAATGGGACGAATTTTTACAACTCGTCGCCTGATTTTCGCCTGCCAAATGGCGACTACATCTGCATTAATAAACCCTTTACGTTTGATGTGGGCGCAACCGATGCGGATGGTGACCAGCTTCGTTACTCCCTGGTAACTCCCCTCAATGGGTACACAACAAGAACATCGCCTACCGTTACAGACGAGTCGCCCAGGAGTAGTTATCCAACCATTAACTGGAAGTCGGGGTATACTTTAAGCAGCATTATTCCGGGAAATCCACCCCTGAGTATTAACCCGGCAACGGGTGTTTTGAGTGTTCGGGCTACGGAGGTTGGCCTGTATCTCTTTACCGTACAGTGCGAAGAGTTTCGAAATGGGGTACGCATTGGCGTTGTCAGGCGGGATTTTCAGCTCCCGGTAGTCGACTGCTCTAAAAATACCCCGCCACCGGCCGTGGTAACGGCAAATGGCAAAGTATCCAATGACGTTATCTGGTGTGCCAGCCAGCCGCTGGTGCTGTCGGTCGATAAAAATCCGCTCTGGGCCTACCAATGGCAAAGGGACGGGGCCAACCTGCGCGGGTCTACCAGCGATACGCTACAGGTACGTACACCGGGCACATATACGGTCATTAAAAGTCTGGCTAATCAATGTGCCAGTGATACCGCTTCGCAGGGGGTGAAAGTGACATTTGTAACGGCTCCGCTGGTTACCTTATCGCTGGCCAAACCAACCCCCTACTGTGCCGGTGATACCCTCACGTTACAGGCCAAAGGACAGCGTGATTATCAATATCACTGGCGACGCGATGGGAAGGATATAATGGGCGAGCAGCAATCGTCCCTCCGGGTATATCAGTCGGGGGTATATGAAGTACTGGCCCGGCCTTCGCTGGCCCTCTGCGATGGGCAGGACAGTGTTCGGGTGGTAATAAACCCCAAACCGGCCGCTCAGATACAGCCGGCCTCGTTAACCTTCTGTCCCGATGAATCTGTTTCGCTGATAGCCCAGGATATGGTCGGGAATCGGTACCGGTGGATTCGGGATGGAGTAGCACTCAGCGATACCGTCAGTCAGGTAGTGGCGAAGCAGGGTGGTACCTATCAGGTTACGGTAACAGGAGCGACGGGCTGTACGGCCCTGTCGCCGGGTGTTTTGCTGACGCAGGCCGCCCGGCCCGTCATACAACTGGATTCCATTGCTCCCATCTGCCTTTCTGCGGGCGTGTCTGTATCGCTAACCGGGCAGCCGACGGGTGGTATATATACCGGGCCGGGGGTGCTGGGAACTCAATTCAGTCCCGAAAGGGCGGGGGTAGGCAAACATCAGCTAACCTATACCGTTGTATCGAACAATGGTTGCCGGGCCGAAAAAAAACAGTGGGTCGAGGTGTGGGATTCGCCCCGGCTAACTGGCTCAACAACGTATTTTCTGGTGAAAGGCAAAAGCGTTCAGTTGGTGACCCAGGCCAGTGGACCCATTAGTCAATACCAGTGGGAACCGCCAGCGTCATTAAACCAGGCGGATATAGCCAGTCCGCTTGCCAGTCCGGAAAGTACGACTCCTTACTCCCTAACGGCTACCAATGCCGCCGGTTGTACGGCTACGCTGGCCGTGTTGGTGGAGGTAACCGAACTGCTCTTTATACCATCGGCCTTTTCGCCCAATTCGGATGGGCTGAACGATTCCTGGATCATACCGAATATCCGCCTGTTCCCGAACAATAAAGTAACTATTTACAATCGTTGGGGTGAGTTGGTTTTTTCCTCTCAGGGATATGCTACTCCCTGGGACGGCACCTATCGGCAGGAACGCGTCCCGCCCGGTTTATACACCTACCAGATTCGTACGGGCGATGGCCCGCTGGATACAGTTTATCGGGGGCAGTTGATGGTTGTTCATTAACGGGGGCCGGGCCATTCGCTCAAATTCATGTCCACAAGGCAATTTTTACGGGCCTGACTACCGTTTAATCAATGCGATGAAGCGGTAGCTTCAGGCTCGTCGGCACGACGGGCCGTATGTTCCATTTTTAACAATACGCAAAATGAACAGGAAATTTCGGTTAAGCTCGGCACTGGCATTCGTGCTTCTTGCCGGTACGAGTGCATCGGTTTTTGCCCAGAACCAGAACGCAGGTACGCAAACCCCGACAACCACCAATGCAGACATGAATGCTGCCGCCCCTACCCTCAATACTACGGGCAAAGACCTGGCTATCAGTGCTGCGAAGTCGGCAAACCATACCATTCTGTTTCGGGCATTGCGGGTATCCGGTCTTACAGAGCAAGCCAGTGGAAAGGGACCTTACACCGTATTCGCCCCCACAAACGAAGCCTTCGATAAATTACCAACCGGTACGCTGGATGAGTTGCTGAAACCAGCCGCCAAAGCGAAACTGCAAAAACTGCTGGCCTACCATGTGGTGAAGGGCGAGTACACGGCCGACAAGCTTCAGGACGGACAAAAGCTTAAAACCGTAACAGGTGGAACGCTGACTATCAGCAAACAGGGCGATACCATGACCGTTACGGATGGGGCTGGTAATAGCGCTGCCATGAGCCCGGAGGGAGCGGAAGCTACCAACGGAATCATCTATTCGATCGATATCGTGATGATGCCAACCAGCAAATAGGAACCGGGCGGAAAAGGAAAAGTCTGGGTCTCATGGAGTTGTATCGATGGATTGAGCCGGTCGCAAACATTTACTTCTACAGCGGGTTTAAGTACGTGTAGCCTACTTAAACAAAAACGTTATGGAAAAGCAAGGAAAAGACGCGATTGATATGGATGAGTCGAACCGGGAAGATATAATTCGTGCCAAGCAGGCTATATCACCCGATGGGCTGGAGGATCAATCCGTTGAAGGAAACAGTGGCGTCGGTAGTGAGGTGATAACGAAAAAGTTACCCCCCGATGAACTCGAAGACAAATACATGGATGGCGACGAAACTGCTGCTAACGTTCGGGTGAACAACCCGAACCGAAACCCGGATTCTAAACCGGATATTGATAAACCGGCGTATAGCTAATCGAAAAAGGCAACTCGTTCAGGGTTGCCTTTTTCATGGATACGTGTCAACAGGGTTCAGCACCGAATCAAAAACAACACCCGATCTGGCGGGTTAGTATAACCGGAAAGACTGCTTACACTACACATGGATAACGAGAGTAAAAAGAAAATTGGCATTGGAGTGGCTATCACAGCCGGTATAGTGCTTTTGTTTTTTGTTGGAAAGTGGTTCATCACACGGCAGGCGGGTGAACCGACAACAACCGCCGGGAACGATGAAAAGAAGGTCGAACAGGCGCAGTTTAGCCTTCATGCCCTCTGTCGGTATGCCGACTCGGTTGGCATCGATACCGCGCGCTACAGTGTTAAACCAACCAGTACGGACGCCGAAATTGACGATAAACGGGCTGATCTATTGATGGAGATTCGCTACGGTAAAAAACCATCGCGACTAACTTTTAGCGGTCTCAAAGAAAAAGTAGACTCGGCCTGGGCACCAAAAGCTGACGCCACCGACATGGTAGAATCCGTGGCTAAACTAACCACTTTCGGGCCTTACAATCAGTTGGTTGGTCATTATAATCGAATTCGCCGGGGAGGTCGGTCAAACTCGCTCACTGCCGATACACTGCGTTTGATTCGGCAAACACTCAACTTCTATCGGTACACCAACCGGTTCGATGCCGATCAGTTTGTGGTGGTCAATATACCGGCGGCCGAACTGAACGTGTTTGACCGGAAAGGTACCCGATTACTGCCCATGGACGTGATTGTAGGGAAACCGGACCGACAAACGCCCTGCATGACTACATACGTACAAAATGTGGTTGCTTACCCGTACTGGAACGTGCCCCGCAAGATAGCGCTGGAGGAAGTATTACCCCGTATGCAAAAGAATATTGCGTATGTGTACAACCAGAATTTCCAGATTATAGATGAGAAGGAACAGGAAGTTGACCCGGAGGAAGTGGACTGGAACAGCTTGTCTGCTACTAATTTTCCGTACCGTATCCGGCAGGCATCGGGTTGCGAGAACTCGCTGGGTTTGCTAAAGTTTGTGCTGGCCAATCCACTGGCTATCTACCTGCACGATACCAACAGCCGGGATTTGTTTACGCAGTCGGCCAATCGCTGGCGCAGCCACGGGTGTGTACGGGTACAGAAACCGGTCGAACTGGCAAATCTGGTACTCGGAGCTAAGACCTTTACGCCCGATTTTATGAATAAATGCCTGATTGACCAGAAACCGCGGCAACTGGACATCCCAAAAAAGTTTCCTGTATTCATTGCCTACAACATTGCTGATGTTGATGCGGGCGGAAAACTGACGTTTTATAAGGATGTGTATTCGCTCGATAAATAAGCGGAACGCTTGAGGTAATCCAAATTAGGGGCGTATACAAACAGACAGGAACCACCCTTAACCGCCTGAATTATCCCCTTCGATTCGGCGTACGGAACGGCCGGGCAACCCTGGCTGCGACCCAAACGGCCGTTTTTACGAATGAACTCCTCGCAGGCATAATCGGCTCCGTGCAGAACAATGTTTCGATTGTAGACGTTGTCGTTGAAACCCTTCTCCAACCCTTTCAGT
Source organism: Spirosoma spitsbergense DSM 19989 (assembly GCF_000374085.1). Taxonomy (GTDB): domain Bacteria; phylum Bacteroidota; class Bacteroidia; order Cytophagales; family Spirosomataceae; genus Spirosoma; species Spirosoma spitsbergense. The sequence goes on from NZ_KB893583.1 coordinate 39,284, forward strand.
TGAAGGGAAAGGCCATGTTTGCCCATATACGTATTCAGCGTTTTGTAGAAACCAAGGCTGGTTTGAAAGGAGGACTGTGTATTGGAAAACTGGTTGGGGACCAGATCGCCGGATTTCTGACCGTGTGCTACGTAGGTATTGAAAAGAAGCTTCTTATTCGCCAAATCAACGACATACAGGCGTTTATGCGTGGAGGGCTGGCTAAAGTCGACAATGGTCAACATCGATTTAGCAGTATCTATTTTCTGCCAGCCGTGCAGGGCATAGTCAAAAATGTTTTTCTTCAAACCAGCCTGTTCCAGGTTCAACTGATCGTACAATGAAGGCCGACCAACTGAACTGTGCAGATGGGTTGCTGAATCAGGGGAGACAACGGGAGTAACGGTTCGGGAGGCTCTATAGCCGGTGCTGGCAAAGTAAACGAAGACCAGAGCGAACAAAAGAAAAAGGACATTCTTCATACCGGCAACTGCCATTGGAGGTTTAGGAGGATGTAGGCTATGAACACCCTTTGAGCTTTTTTAATTCGATGAAGATACAGGTTTTTCGCTAAAAATAGACTCGTCCATGACTCCTTATAAACAAGCCGTCCAAACGGAACTGATGCGGTGGCAACAGGCTATGCAAAAGCCACCATCCAGATTTGGAAAGCTATCCACGTCGATACAGCATCGAATAAACCGGTTTATTCCCAATCGGATTCATGCCGTTATTACGGCTACAATCAAGCAAATGACCAGGGCTGTCCTGTTCGGGGCTGGCTATCTGACCAGTGCTCCTACGGAGGGTAAAACCCTTGTTCAGCGGGATGCTGCTGTAGCAAAACGCATTGAATTCTACAAAAAAACGAGTGCCGCCGAGGGGGGCGTTACGGGGGCGGGAGGCTTTCTGCTTGGTCTGGCCGACTTCCCCATCCTGCTGGGCCTGAAAATGAAAATGCTCTTCGAGATTGCTTCGCTGTACGGTTTTCCGGTCAGCGATTACCGCGAACGGGTCTACATTCTCTACGTTTTTCAACTCGCCTTTTCCAGTCAGGAGCGTCGTCAGATCGTGTATCAGCACGTGGTCAACTGGGAGGAACACAGCCGCCAGTTACCGGATGATATCAACCAGTTTGATTGGCTGACTTTTCAGCAGGAGTACCGCGATTATATCGATCTGGCCAAGATGGCGCAATTGATTCCGGGCATCGGGGCGGCTGTGGGTGTCGTGGTCAATTACCGGCTGGTCAACCAACTGGGTCGCACGGCCATGAACGCCTACCGAATGCGGCTATTGCAGGAGAAACCCTCCCTGTTTATTGATTAATACTGACAGGGTGTCTGCCCATTGAGCAACGACTATTACGTTATATCCAGGTCTATTCGGACACAAACGGGGGTACGGGAATCAAACGCCGGATACGGTAACTGCCTTTTTTAGCTGCGCTGCCCGAGATACCACAAAACGCCGTTAACCAAGGCCATTTCCAAAACCCGGGCTTTAAGGTTCTATGTCAATTACACCCTACCAATCATCCGGTTGTGGCTCCTTATCATGATTGATCAAGATAATTGGGTAGGGTAGATGGGGGTTCACTATACGCACCCGCCAAACAACAATGGCTGTCCTTATGCGGGACAGCCGTTGTTGATAAAAGGGAGGAACCAAGTGTTACTTCTTTGCCGAAGCAATCAGGTCATTGGCCATTTTTACATAGTCTGCATTTTTGGCTTCCGTTGCCAGGGTAACGGTTTTTTCAGCGCTGGCAATGGCATTGTCTTTTTGGTTTAATTTCAATTCAATCCTGGATTTCAGCAGCATGATCCAGAACGCTTTCGGATTTTGTTCCGTGGCTTTGGTCACCCAGCCAAGTGCCTGTTTCAAATCCCGGTTGGTATCGTAGTAGTAACTGGCGGCCTCAAAATAAGCGGGCTTGTCCGACGCCATCGAAGCCTCAATGTTCTTCACGATTATTGGATCGACATCGGCGGTAATGGTAACGGGAACGCGGGTTTTATCCCACATAATTTCCAGTACGGCCGAGTTGGGCAGAATATCGGCCAGGTTGATGGTAAAGGTCTCTGCCTTGTTGGCCAGCGTAGTCGGTTTCACCTGAACCCGTACTACTTCGTTCTCTTTTTTGTAATCACCCACGTTAGCCCCCAGGTTCAGGTCTTTGGACAGCATGACATCCCAGGTGGTTTTCCCCGGAATGGTAAACAGGCCGTAGGTACCTGCTTTCACCTCTTTACCCTCCAGTTTCACATCGGACGAAAACGTAATTTTGGAGGTGGCATTGGCACCGGTACGCCATACTTTGTCGTAGGGGACCAGATCACCGAAAATGGCCCGACTTTTCACTGCCGGTCGGGAGTATTCGAGGGTGATATCGCCCAGGGCGAAACTCTGTTTGGTGGTTTGCAGCGGGCTGGCAGCCGGTACTTTAAGCTGTGCCTGTGCGGTAGCGAGTGTACAAAGCGTCAGCAGAATGGCCCCGGCTATTGCGGGTAAATGTAGTTTCTTCATGATGAATAAACGATGAAATTATTCCTTATGCGTTTAGTTTTTGAACGCCAAAGATAAGGTTTATTGCGCCAGGTATGCATCTTCCCGAATCAGGTACACGGCAAACGCATGATATTTAAGTAAAGAGCTTTTTGAGGTAATTCACATCATAGGTGGCCTTCACCCGCCGTTTTTGTAAACTCAATTTATCCTTCTGCTGGCTGACTACTTGCAAGGCCAGTTTACGTAAAGTGGACAGGTTCTCTGGTCCATAACCCGTGCGTACCCAGCAGGAATCTTCCTTAAATGTAACATCCAACGGGGCCGCCCGCGCGGTGCCAGTGAAGATGGTTCTCAATACCCCAGTGACCTCTAGCTAACTTGCTGAAATATACCGCACTTTCTGGTAATTCATCACTGATATAGTACCGCGTTTGACGACTTTGTTTAGCTCCTTAGTAGCGAACCGACTCGATCTTGACCAACGTTTGCAAGCCAGACCAAGACTTTATAAAAGAAGCGTCGATACTGGAAGCCGCCGACAGAATAGAACAGGTGCGGGTTTCAAATCGACTCCGAGCATACTCCCATTCCTCTGATACTTCCTGTGCTTTAGACGCTTTGAAAGCACATTCAACCTCTTCTAATAAAGCACCTTGATTCCCCTTTAGTGCTACCAAATAATGTCCTCTTTGTTGCCGAATTTGTCTCAATACGGCTATTTGACAGCCCATCGCATCAATCGTGACAACCGCATCGGTGATATCTAACTGAGCAATTAGGGGGGTAAAGCGTCAATTTCGTTACTCTTATCCTCTACTTTATGTTGGCCCACACATAAGCGATTCTCACCTACCCAAGCGTTGACAATAAATAAGCCACTCATGCCTTTCGAATGGGGTGATACTCCTCGAAGTTTTTTACCATCCAATGCAATTTGTTTATGGGCCAGGATATCCAAAATGTCCTGCCCATACTTACCTAAAAGCTACCTAAGTGATTCAGAGTTAAGTAGTTGAAAAGTCCTGTTAAAGGTATCATGGGAGGGGATGCCATTGGGAAAATCCAGTAAATCTCCTAATTGTGAGCCTTTGGATTGAGCAAATAAAACCGCACGGGGCGGCCCCGCATGTCTTCGTAATCCTGCCCATTGCTAAGGTAGGTGCAAATGCCAATTAAGAGAATATCCGATAAGCGATGCCTGCACTTTTTTGCTTGTCTAAAGTCCTTAATTTGTTGGAAGTATTCTTTGATCGGTTGGCTCATAGGGTCAAATCTACCCCTACTGTACCCTGCTAAAATTGGGATGAAAAAGGGAAAGTTGGATTTTTGTAGTTCTCAAGCTCCAAATATCCCCCTTTCCCATGAAGCAGAACTTCATTGACCAAATTACAACACTCCTGCATAAAGCACCAATTGTAGCCAATTTAGCCCGTAAAAAGTTCGTCGCTCAGTTTATTATTGGGCTCATAAAAAGCAGAAATACACAATTTTGTGAGATTGCACAACATCTGAACGACAAAGTCAAGTTAGCCTCCAA
>NZ_KB893584.1 GCF_000374085.1 Spirosoma spitsbergense DSM 19989
GAAGGTCTGATTGGGGATGGGTGTATAGGTAGGTGGCTGTGTACCGTTACAGTACGCTCTCAAATTCCAGATGTAGGTGACAGTGACCCCGTTCTGGCGGGCCATCAGGGTAAAGGGCTGCACATCAAGGGCGGTGCGGGAGCCTTCATCGACAAACTGGTTTGGGTTGGTGGTCCAGCCGGTAATGCCCGGTGCCATGTACTCGATGGTTGAGCCGTTGCCGCCGGTGGTATTGAAGGTAAAGGCCCCGGTGGTGCAGTTATAGGTGGGGGCCGTCAGGGCCAGCGAGCCGACCGGGGGTTGGGTTATGGCTTCGGGCTGGAGTTTGACCAGTTGGTTGTTGTCGGTGACGAACACCAGGCTGCCATCCCCGGCGGTGGCAATGTCGGTAAGGCTACTCTGACCCGGCCCGGGGAAAATGCGTTTGGCTACCGTTGTCAACGTGCCGACATCGACCAGCAGAATCTGCGGGTCAGGCCGGTCCTGTAGACTGGTGTTGCCCACTGCGTAGTACGTTTTGCCATTACTGCCGGTGTAGGCCGTCAAGTAGGCCGTAGTAAACGGGCCACTGTCAATGGCCTTTGCCCTACCTGACTTACTATTGCCGTTGAAATCTAATTCAAGAATAGCCGTTGGCGTTGCTGATGAGTTAGCCTGAAGGGCTGAGCCTACCAGCGTGTAACCCGATCCATCCGGTGTTAGAATAACATCGGTAATTGACTTCATTCCGGTGATGGCTCCTGGACCATTGCTGTTTGAGACAGTGTTGAGTAGTTTTTGCCAACTCACATTCCCCTGTGCATCGAGTTTTGCAGCCCAGCCTAGTTCAGGCGCGTCGGTATTGCTATTATTGAAATAACCAGCCACCAGATAACCCCCATCTGGTGTGTTGATGAGTACAGTAGCTTTGGTTAGCGTTTTGTCGGATAGGGATGTGTTTTGGACTGGGAAGGAGATGTCCCTGGACCAGCTAGCCTGCGCTCCTCCTTTCGAAACGGTCGTTACCGTAGGGCTAACAATTGGTGGATTGGTACTGTAATCCGTCCTGGCCCCAACATCAAACCATATGTACCCTCCATCCGGCGTAGGGATTCGGTACTGGGCACCTCCTGAACTACTTCCGCGAAAGTTGAACACGCCCATCCCGTCCCCTATCTCATAACCGACGGCCAGAACTTGATTATCCTGGCTTGTGGAGAGCTGGATGAACCCCCTAAAGTAAAAATATGGGTCAAAAGGATAACCAGGGGGGAGCTTTCCCGGAGGTAGCATGCCGACACCCCTTATTGGTCCTACCTGAGATAATTTGTCGCCGTTCAGGGAGTAAGTAACGAGGAATTCGTTATCGCCCGTCGTAATCGTTCCGTCGGTCCTGATGGTCATCGTCCGGCCAACTCTGGCCCACTGTGGGTCCGGCACCGATTGTGCCCAGGTCACTTGGCTGATGAGTAAAAGTGCCCACAGCAGAGCCGTTAAAATCCGTTGTATTGGGTATACATAGTTCTTTTTCATAATTGTAAGGGATAAGGAGTGAAAAGAATTGGTTGAAAGGCTTTACGCAGTCGTGCGCAAAGCCTTTCATTCTTATTCAGGGTTTCACTAATTTGACCTGCTGGCGTTGGGTAGAAGTGCTGACATTGAGCAGAAATACCCCACTACGCTCACCTATCGGCACACTCACCCGTTGGGTGTATTCGGCCTGCTGGATGCTCCGCTGATGAAGTACTTTGCCCTGGAGGTCAACCAGATTCAGCTGCAACGCCTGATGCTCTGCCCCCGTAATCTCCACCTCGGCTGTTTGAGTGGTCACGGGGTTACCCAGTACCCGCACCCGTAGCTGTGTGCCCGGTTCAGGCAGGGCCGCTGTGCGGGCCCGGCCGCAGGCTACTTTCAGGTTCCACACGTAGGTGACGGTGACCCCACTCTGGCGGGCCGTCAGGGTGAAAGGTTGCACATCGTTGGCCGTGCGGGAGCCTTGGTCGACGAACTGGTTTGGGTTGGTGGTCCAACCAGTGATGCCCGGTGCCATGTACTCGATGGGTGAGCCATTACCTCCACTGGTGTTGAAGGTGAAGGCCCCGGTGGAGCAATTGTAGGTAGGGGCAGTCAGGGCAAAATCACCGACCGTTGGGGGGGTGACCGGTGGTGGGGGTGGCGTCCCGTTACAGTACGCTCTTAAATCCCAGATGTAGGTAACGGTCACTCCGTTCTGACGGGCCGTCAGGGTGAAGGGCTGCACATCAAGGGCGGTGCGGGATCCCTGGTCGACGAACTGATTGGGGTTGGTGGTCCAACCAGTGATGCCCGGTGCCATGTACTCGATGGTAGAGCCGTTACCTCCGGAGGTATTGAAGGTGAAGGCGCCGGTGGAGCAATTGTAGGTAGGCGCAGTCAGGGCCAGTGAACCGCCTACTGGCGGGTTGACCGGTGGTGGGGGTGGCGTACCGCTGCAATAGGCTCTCAGATCCCAAATGTAGGTAACGGTGACCCCATTCTGGCGGGCCGTCAGGGTGAAGGGCTGCACGTCAAGAGCGGTGCGGGAGCCTTCATCGACAAACTGGTTTGGGTTGGTGGTCCAGCCGGTGATGCCCGGTGCCATGTACTCGATGGGTGAGCCATTACCCCCACTGGTATTGAAGGTAAAGGCGCCGGTGGAGCAATTGTAGGTGGGGGCAGTCAGGGTCAGTGCGCCGACCGGGGGTTGGGGCGGAGTTGTTGCTTCGGGCTGGAGTTTGACCAGTTGATTGTTGTCGGTCACAAACACCAGACTACCGTCTCCCGCTGTAGCAATGTTAATCAGTGAGCTTGCCCCCGGCCCTGGAAAGATTCGTTTGGAAACCACGTTTATTCCGGCAGGATCGACCAGTAAGATTTGAGGGTCGGATCGACCTTGCAGGGACGTGTTGCCCACAGCGTAAAGTTTTTTTCCACCGCTTCCTGTATACGGGGTGATGTACGCACGACCGGTCTGCTGGATATCGATGGCTTTCACTTTCCCAGGGCGGACATTGCCATTGCCATCAATCTCCACCAGAAAGATAGCATCACCGTTGGGATAAGCGGTGGGATAAGCGGTTCCACGTCCACGTCCAACTAAGGCATAGCCCGTGCCGTCGGTCGATACGATAGCATCGAGGATAGAACTCATGCTATTAATATCATCTGGACCGGGAGGGTTGGTAAGGGGAGGAGGGGAGATAAAGTTTTTCCAGGACACATTGCCGTTTCCATCCAGCTTGGCCGCCCAGGCAACCACCGGTTTATAATTTGAGTCATAAGCCCCAGCTATCAGATACCCACCGTCAGGCGTATCGATGATGAAATTTCCGCTGGTTATTCCATGAATAACGCCCGGAGGGTTTGGATCTGGGTAATTAACATCTGGAAAATCAAGATTTCGAGTCCATATCAAATTCCCTGCATCGTATTTTTGAACGATAAGAGACGAACCACCCGGACGATTTTGGTAGGATAAGGTGACATAGCCAGTCTCGGACACGCCAGCAGGATCAATAATACCCAGGTGATCAGCTTCATGGCTTATATTGCCGTTAACACTAACTCTAACCTGCTCACCACCCACGTTCAGATTCAATGGCCCCGCAGCAATCAAACCGCCACCGGCAGAGGGTGCCGATGCCTTGAATTCCGCAATGGATTGGCGATCGAATCCCGGTATTTGTCCACCGATGTAATCTCCTCCTCTTATAAGCCCCGTTGACCAAAGTTTGTCGCCCGCCAGAGAATACTTTACCAATTGATCTCCAAATTGCCCAAGGCTTCCCGGATATGTTGGAGGAAACGAAAGGCGTTCTGATGTTACAATATTCCCATCGGTCGTGATGATGAGAGTTTTTCCTACCCGCGCCCATTGGGCGTCCGGTATGGATTGTGCCCAGGTAGTTTGGCTGAGGAGCAGGCTCGTCCAGAGCAGAAGTAAGCCAAGCCGTTGTGTAAACTGTAAATAGTTCTTTTTCATACGTGTAGAAAATAAGGAGTGATTAGGCGAAGTCTAGGGTAATCCCGACTGGCGGTAAATGTATAGCACTGATGGCATATCCGTTTGCCCTCAACGTAAATTGTCCCCTAATCGAAAGGAATAGTCCCAAAGTTGATAGGGACTCAGTTGTAAGTATCCTGCTCACTGCGTATTGTCGGCATCGCCGGACGCGAACTCGGTTGGCGTTTTATGATAAAATTCCTTGAAAACAGTGGTGAAGTAGGAGTGATTCTTAAAGCCCGTCAGGACGGCTGTTTGGGAGGAATTATGACCTGCCCGCAATAGATCGGTTGCCCGGCGCAATCGGTACTGCCGTATCAGTTCGTGCGGATTCAACTGCACAAGGCTGTGGGTTTTTCGGTAGAGGGTTTTGCGGCTCATGGCCAGTTCATCGGCCAGCCAGTCGACAGTAAGGGACGGATCTTTGAGGTGTTTTTCCAGTAGATCATAAGTCCGTTGCAAAAACACATCGTCTACCCCGTTGATTGGGCTGGGCGTATCCGGCTCCGTAAACTGCCGTCGGTATTGATCGCGCAGTTTCTGCTGATAGAAAATTATATTTCTCAGGCGCAGTAATAACTCGTCCAGATGAAAAGGTTTAGCTATGTAGTCATCCGCACCTTCCTGTAACCCCTCGATTCGGCTGCTGTGGGCCGCTTTAGCCGATAGAATGACTACGGCTATATGATTCGTATCGGGATGGTTTTTGATATGATGCGTTAATTCATACCCATCCATTTTTGGCATCATTATATCCGAAATAACAATATTCGGGAGTTCGGTTTGCGCCAGTTGCCAGCCTTCCTCGCCATTGGTTGCCTGCATAACGCGGTAGGCAGGTGTTAATGAATCCGCCAGAAAACCGTTCAGTTCGGCATTGTCTTCTACGATGAGGATCAGTGGTATTTCTTCGTTTTCCGTTGGTTGGTGCCCCTCGGTGGCTAAAACAGGTGTCGCAGGCAGGGCAGGGGATTTCCCCACTAACTGTGCCTTCGGGGCTTCGGTATGGATGGCTACTGGATAAATTGGCAGCGTCAGTAGAAAAGTACTACCCGTATCCGGCTGACTGTCAACGCTGATGGTTCCCCCTATCAGGTCGACCAGTTCTTTCACGAGAGACAGGCCAATGCCGGTACCTTCGTAGACACGGGTATGGGAGGTGTCTACCTGGTAAAATCGATCAAAAATATGCGGTAGGTTTTCGGGTGAAATACCAATACCCGAATCGGTAATACGAATGGTTACGGGAAAACATCCGTTCGATGGTAGCGAAAGATCGGTCGTAACGGCCACGGATACCTGCCCACCGCTATCCGTAAATTTCAACGCGTTCGACAGCAGGTTGGTCAGAATTTTTTCCCATTTGTCGGCGTCGAACAACTGCTCATCCTGCCCCAGGCCTTCGGCTGTATAGGTCAGACTGATTAATTTCTGATCAGCCACTGGCCGGAACGACTCCATCAGCTGATGAACGAAAAAGTTCACATCGCCCCGCATCAGCGATACGTCCATACGGTTCGCTTCCAGTTTGGAAAGGTCCAGCAGCTGATTGATCAGCCGGAGAAGCTGATTGGCATTGCGCTGAACCAACGCCAGCGTCTGCCGGGTGGGTGCATCAAACCGATTGGCCTGTAGTAATTTGTCAATCGGCGATATGATCAGCGAAAGGGGCGTCCGGAATTCGTGGGTGATGTTGGAAAAAAAACGGGTTTTAAGTTCATCGACCGTTTTGAGTTGTTCGGCTTTCCGGCGGTTAAGTTCCAGCTCCTGCCGTTGCCGGATACGGTTGGTATAAAATCGGATATATGCCCAGATGGCTCCGCCCATCAGGAGGGCATACAGGCTATAGGCCCACCAGGTAGCCCACCACGGTGGCCGGATAATCAGTTGAACCGAGGCTCCTTTTCTGTTCCAGACTCCGTCACTATTGGCCGCCCTGACCCGGAATGTGTAGTGCCCCGGCGACAAACTGGTGTAGTTAGCCACATACCGATTTCCGTTCTGAACCCAGTTTTTGTCGACGCCAACGAGTTGGTAGGCATACTGGTTTTTCTCTGGATGGGTATAAGACAGCGCTGCAAACTCAAACGATAAAAAGTTCTCATCGTGATTCAGGGTAATAACACTGTTGGTGAGAAGCCGGGGTTTTTCCATCACCTTCAGTTCGGTAATGTAAACCGGAAAGGGCCGGATATCGTCGCGAATACTATCGGGATTGAAATAAACGACGCCGTTCAGACTACCGAAATAAAGCCGGTCTTTCTGCCGAAAAACGGCATTTTGCATAAAATCATTGCTGGGTAAACCGTCTACGGTCTGGTAGTTGCGAACGGCCTTCGTGCGCGGGTCGTACCGGCAAAGACCGTTATCGGTACTGAGCCAAAGATTCCCGGCTTTATCATTCATAATTCCCACCACATTATTGCTGGGCAGTCCATCGCGGGTGGTGATGGCGGAGAACAGCCCCGTTTTTGCCTTGAACCAGTTAAGGCCGCCCTGCTGCGTACCCACCCAGATAATCCCCGCTTTGTCTTCGTAAATGGTCTGAATGGCGTTGTTGTTTAATCCACTTTTTGGCCCGGCAACGTAGTGGGTAATGCGCCCGGTGCGTGGGTTTAACCGGGCAATGCCATTTTTCCGGAAGGGTACCCATACATCGCCTGTCCGGCTGATTAACAAGCTGTGGATATATTGGTCGGGCAAGCCCTGGGGGGATTGGGGGTTATACTTGTAGTAGTGGTATTGATGGGTGCGTGGGTTGAACGACGCAATGCCCGAATTAGGCGCGATGTAGCCCCCTACCCAGATTTCGCCCGTGTGCGAACAACTCATGTATTCAACCGGAACTTCCGAAGGGTAGTTATCAAAATGACCACTTGCCTCATCGAAGTGATACAGGCCCGTCCAGGTTCCCAGCCAGACGCCCGTGTTGCCATCGGGCAGTAATGCCTGCGTAAAGTTTTTGAACTGACTGCCGGAGCCCAGGACTTCGGGCGGTATCAGTTGCAGGTGCTTACCACCTGTTGCTGGCCTGTAAACATTGTAGCCACTGCTCAGCCAGAAACGTTCTTTAGAGTCTGACAGCAGCGCGACAACTTTATTTTCTGATAAGTTGGCGGTTCCCCGGCTGGGCTGCACCTGAAACGTCATAAATGGCTTGTTGTTAACAGCCTGCCGGTCAATGCCGTTATCGGTCCCTACCCAAAGAGTACCGGACCGATCAATGTAAACGGTCTGCGCATTATTGCTGCTGATTCCTTTGGGTGCATCCGGGTCAGGCCGAAAGGTGAACGCCTGATTTCTGACCGGATCGACGCGCTGTAGTCCCCCAGTGGTGGCAACCCATAACATACCCTCCGCATCGCTGCAAATGGAGTTTAGGTAGGTATAGGAGCTGAGTTGTCCGGCCGGATAGTAGGGTTCCAGATGCCAGGGCTGCCGATGCAGATCCAGCCGGAATAAACCGTACCCGGCCGTTGATGTACCCAGCCAGAGAACTCCCTTCGGGTCCAGATAAAAGGCAATAAACGTTGGTTGCGCCTTACCGGGCGCAACCTGTACCGGGATAAGGGTGAACCGGCTGCTGACCCGGTCGAACAGGTACAGGCCTTCGTAGGTAGCTACCCATAACCGGTGTTGAGGGTCTTCAAACACAGTTTTGAGCGTTGCTTCGTGCTCGGGTACCGGAAACAGCGTAAACCGGTGGAGGTTGGGCTCGTACCGGGCCAATCCCCCCAGCGTGCTGACCCATAATATGTGCTGACTGTCTTCATAGATGGAATGCTGGTAATTCCATTTGTCGGCATTGACCGCGTCAATAGGGTGGGGCGTCACCCGGCCCGTTTGCTTATCTACCTCGTGCAGTCCCCCCAGCGTGGCTACCCATAACCGGTTGGCGTGGTCTTCGCACAAATGATAGATCTGGTTGTTCTGAAAACTATGCGCCGGGTCGTTCAGGTTAGGCTTAAACGTGGTGAAGGTATGCCCATTGTACTTGTTCAGGCCATCGTTGGTGCCAAACCACATGTAGCCCTCCCGGTCCTGTAAAATACAAATGACGGAATTGTTTGACAGACCATTTTCAACTGACAGATGGTTGAATTTATTCGCGACAGATTGTTCATTTGACTGGTTTGAATATACCCTGTCAGGCTGAGCGGGTTGCGTTGATCCCAGCAGTGGAGAGAAGAGTAGAAGTAAGAGCAGGTGGGGGCGTACCATAATTGGTAATGACCAATTTGTGGCTGAAATTAGAAAAAATTGACTTATTTTCTGATAAATAGTTTATCATACGGTAAGAAACAAAAAAGCGGGCCGATTGTGTCGGCCCGCTTTTTTGGGTAGTTATTTAACGGTTACGGTTATTTCTTATCCCACCACACGCGGGTGTACTGATCGTCGGCTCCCTGCTGCGCCACTACGGTTGCGTAGTTTTTGGCGTTCAGCGTCGTTTCCGTTACCGGATAGGCCAACCGGCGGGGGATTGCCGTACCGCCGTTCAGCGTGGTTGGGGCAGGCTTCAGCACGGGATAGCCCGTCCGGCGCCAGCTATCCCAGCTCTCCTGACCCTGCAGGAACAGGGAGATCCAGCGTTGGGTGGCAATGCGCTCAATGGCGGTGGCATCCGTATAGGCCACATTCGGCTGCGCAATGTAAGCCGTATAGGCAGCATCGGTGTAGCCAGTTCCCATCCATTGTTGCAGGGATGCTTTCACGGCCGCTTCGTACAGGGTTTGAGCATTGCCCGCGGTCCAGCCTAATTTGGCCGCTTCGGCTTGAGCAAACAGCACCTGTGCATAGGTCATTACGTTGGCTGGTGAGGTTGGCTGACTCACCATGGCACCCGCCAGGGAGAAATCCTGGGCTTTACCAGCGGCTGGGAAAACTCCATAAGGTACCCCAACGTAGTTGCCTTTCTGGTTAGGAGCCGCCTGATAGGGCAGGCGTGGGTCGCTAACACTCTTCAGGTAGTTTACGTACGTATCACTCACGGCAAAATCCTTCCGGTTGCTGAAGGTGTAGTTGTCATACAGGCCGTTCCAGTTATTTTGATCGCTCAGAAACTGGTACTGTACGTTGTCGGCATTGGCCGTAAGAACACCATCAGCCAGGGCCGCGTTGAATTCCGCTTTTCCTTTAACAGGATCCGCTTTGGAGATACGCAGCGCGGCAATCAGGCGTAGCGAGTTGGCAAACTTTTTCCAGCGGGCGGCATTACCATTCAGCAGAATATCCCCAACGACAGCTTTCCCTCCGTCAAACTGTGCGGCTGCTTCTTTCCACTCTTTAAACAGATCCGTATAAATGTCCTGCTGCTTATCGAAAGCGGGTGAGAAATTATCACTCCCCTTCAACGCCTGTGAATAAGGTACATCGCCCCAGCGGTCGGTAATGAACTGGAAAAAATAGCCTTTCAGAATCCGGGCAATGGCAATCTGGTTAGCATTGGATCCGTTGGCGGCTGCGGCAACTTTGGTGGCATCATTCGAGTTCAGGTTGATGACCTGCTGGAGATTGACTAGTGGCCCCGTATAAAGCCCATTGTAATTGAAATTGATGGTCTTATAGCGCGATTCCTCAATGTATGTTACATCGCCGAGCTGCTGCACGTACAGGGCCGGAACGCCGTTGTACGACCCCGGACCAACCTGGTTATTAATGGTACCTACCGTACGGATGGCACCCGTAAACAAACTGGCAGTATTTGGGGCTGATGGACTGTTAGGGTTGACGTTGATGTCCCCAAATTTATTACAGGCGGTCGTCATCGACAGCAGGCCCGCAAAAAACAGATACGTATATCCTTTCATTTTTTTAAGTCGTTATGTGGTTGAAAACCCACCCTCTGTCCCGCCCTACGGGGGAGAGGGTGGGTGATTTTAAAAGCCTAACCGTACGTTAACCCCGAACGAGCGAACCGGTGGTAGCTGGCCACCTTCCTGCCAAATGGTTTCTGACTCAGAGATGTCGATGCCACCACCCACGGCACTGTAAATTAGCAGTGGGTTACGGGCAATAAACGAGACATTGACCGATTTTGCCCAGTTGCCCAGCATACTTTTCGGCAGGTTATAGCCGAACGATACTTCGCGCAGCTTCACGTAGGTCTTATCATAAATCCAGCGCTCGTTGAGTGCAAACAGCCAGTTTTCGTACAGGTTCTGTGCATCGACCCGAATCGTGTTCGGCTTGCCGTCTTCGGTTACGCCATCCAGCAACACGCCACCACCATTGGCGGGGTCACTGCGCTTCTCCTTGCCCAGCTCGTTCAAACCAGCCGTTTCGGCTGCCAGACCGGAGTAGGCATTGAACATTTTGGTTGTCGAGAAGAATTTGCCACCCACTACAAAGTCCGTATTGATGCGCAGCGTTACGTTTTTGTACGTGAATGTGTTCAACCAGCCGCCTTTAAACTTCGGCAGTACCGAACCTAGTTTCACATTATTTTCTTTAATCCATAAACCGGCGTTGTTGCCTGAGCTATATACCAGGTTATTCCCGTTGGCATCCTTCTTGATTCCCTGACCAACCAGCAGACCCCAGTCTTCGCCCGTGCGGGCGTTGAGGGTAAGCGTACGCCAGGTTGGGCCATCAATCTGATAGTTATCCAGCCCATCAACCAAGTTCACCACCTTCGTGCGGTTCCGGTCGGCGTTGATGTCGAACTCCCAGGTGAAGCCGTTCGGGTTACGGATCGGATTGGCGTAAATGTGCAGTTCCAGACCAGAAGTCTGAATCAGACCCGCGTTGACAATGGCATTCGAGTATCCGCTCGTTGGTGCCACCGGCAGCGGAATAATCTGATTTTTGTTGTCATTCTGGTAGGCTGTAAACTCCAGGCCAATGCGGTTGTGTGCAAACTTCAGGTCGATACCGCCTTCGTAGGAAGACGACAGGCCGGGCAGCAGGTTAGCGTTTGGTAACTGCCCCGGCAGGAAGGACGTAGCCGAACCACCGTATGGCGTGCCAATGCTGTAGGCCAGCGATGTGCGATAGGGGTCAACGTCTGTACCTACCTGCGCGTAACCAGCCCGGATTTTACCGTAAGACAGCCAATTAGTTTTAGGTACTAAATCGGTGAAAACCAAACCGGCAGAAACAGACGGGTACAGATACGAGTTGTTACCGGCTGGCAGTGTCGATGACCAGTCATTCCGGATAGAAGCCTCCACAAAAACGAAATCGCGGAACCCTAAACTTACATTACCAAATACGCTGTTTACCCGACGCTCATACGTGTAGTTATTTGATAGCGGCCGGTCGATAGAGGCCGCAATGTTGTAGTAACCCGGTGCGTTCAAACCACCCACGGTTGCCTGAAACAACGCTTCGGTGCGGTTATACCGAACGTTACCTCCAACGAGTGCCACCACCGATAGGTCCTTGAAATTCTGGTTATAGTTGACCAGTGCTTCGTAGTTGTTTTCAACCGAGTTGGCTCCCAGCGTTGAGAAGGCTCCCTTGCCACCAGCGTTTAGTGTGCCGGTAGCAATACGGGCCTGCTGGTAGAAGTTGTTCTGGTCCCGACGAACCGTAGCCGATGCCTTCAACGAAGGCATCAACTGGTAGGTCAGGCCAAAATCGCCGAACAGCCGGTTACTGCGGTTTTCATTCGTATTCTCGTAAGCCTGCGTGTAAGGGCTGTCCCAGTACTTGGGGCGGGGGTCTGTTGGGCCACCAATGTTCCAGCTACGGAATGTGCCATCCGCATTTTTATAGTTCTGCAAATCTTCAATGGGTAACTGCCGCTGAAACCACTGATTAAACGAACCAATCGTCTGGTTATAGCCATTCAGGGTCGTGTTATTAATACTAAGCGGACTGTTTTGTGGCGTAGTGCCCCCGGACGAACCGTAGCGGTCGGCAGGCTGGTTTTTGGTGCCTACCGTCGTGTAATTGATGTTCAGATTGGCCGTCAGCTTCTCGGCAAACTTGATGGAGTTCTTCGCGCTGATATAATCCCGCGTCTGTGACGAATTTGGGATGATACCATTGTTGATGATATGCGTGTAGGAAATCCGGCTTTGAAATGCTTCAGTACCTTTCGAGAACGCAATGTTGGTATTATTACTGATGGGCTTCTCGAAGAAGTTACGCACGTTGTTCGGGTTCGGCGAGAAGGGAGTTAACTGACCAAACTGCGGGCCGGGCAACCATGAAGCTGCCGAGCGGTGCAGGGTTCCATCCAGTTTAGGCCCCCAGCTTTCATCCGCTGAGTAGTCAATCAGATTCTGTCCCTCAAAGGCTTTCCAGGAGGCTGGGTGCAGGGTAGGGTCAAATGCGAACTTATCGAACTCCTGCGAATAGCCACCACCATACTCGTTCTGGTACTTAGGCAGCAGGGCCACCATATCCAGCGTAGTACTGTGGTTGACGTCCAACCGAGTTTCACCAGATTTGGCGCGTTTGGTCGTAATGACGATAACGCCCGCCGAAGCACGGTTACCGTACAGGGCCGTAGCCGAAGGACCTTTTAGCACCGTCAGGTTTTCTACATCATCCATGTTTACCTGGCTGATGTCGGTTACCGTACCATCTACTACGTAAAGTGGGTCACCACCCGTCAGGGAATTTACACCCCGGATACGGATGTTGGGGTTACCGAACTTGGCTCCCGACTGGCCCAGTACCTGTACCCCGGCTACTTTACCGGCCAATGCATTACCTACGTTCTGTTCACGGGCGAAATTCAGTTTGTCGGCCTTTACTTCCTGCACAGCATAGTTTAGTGCCTTCTTTTCGCGGGCAATACCCAGAGCCGTAACCACCACTTCCTGAAGTTGCGAGGCATCCGGTGCCAGTGTAACGGTAATGTTTGTGCGATTGCCGAGAGCAACCTCCTGTGTCGTGAAGCCAATGAAGCTAAATGCCAGCGTAGAGCCGGAGGGAGCATTGAGCTGGAACGTACCGGCAGCATCGGTGGTCGTACCACGCGATGTTCCTTTAATCTGAACGTTTACACCGGGAAGCGTTGATCCGTCTTCACCCGATGTAACCTTGCCACTTACGGCGATATCCTGAGCCATTAGTGGGATAGCGAATAAACACAGCAGGCACTGTGCTAGTAAAAACTTACGCATAAGACATAGTTTAAGTTATGAAAAGATATAAATCGAGTAATGTGCAATGCCAAATATATTAAAATAAGGTTAAATGGGAATGCGTTGGGATAAAAAAAAGAAATAATGGCGCACAAATTTCGCTTGCCTGCTTTAAGGCTATACTATGAATTGTTAAGAATAGAGGAAGGAGAATATTCTTCTGATAAACTTATAAAAGACAGATTAAATACCCTCTGTAACAACTGTTTAGCGAAAATGTTTTCAACTTGTCTTTTTTGATTTTGCACTTAATTTATTTCTTCATATCGACGTATAAGTGTCTTACTGTCAAATGTTTCAATTGTACTAATTCAATTTATTGCGGCAGTGGGAGTTGACGTGAAAACAGAACCAGTCAGTATTCAGTACACGGATTTTTTATGAGTAATAATGACAAATACGTATACTGGTAATAGTAAAAAATAACGAAAAAAGTATCCCTAAACCGGTAAAAAATGGCTAACTATCCACTAATGGATTCAATCGGTAAACGTACTTTTTAAAAAGTGCGTTTTGAGTATTTACAACAATTAAAAATGAGTATATTTCCTGAATAGAACGTGCATTCCTGTTTGGAAAATAGCCCGTTTGGCCGGACGGTCGATACGCCGTAACAGCGTGTGTCAGCGGGCAGGAATAATTGCAGGAAATTTAGTGTACTGCCGGTACAGCAGGCTTGCGCTACAGCACCGACGTGCCCGGCGAGGTCTTGCCGTTTACCCGCTACGGACTACGTATTAAGGTCTTTAGCCTATCCGTTTTGAATGGTGTCGAAGTAACTCTTCAACTTGGTTGCCCGGTCATTACCGACTACTTCGGCTACTTCATCGAAGGTGGCTTCGCGGATTTTTTTTACCCCTTTGAAGTGCTTCAGCAGTTTAGCCGCCGTTTTTTTACCCACTCCCTCCACGTTTTCCAACTCGCTGATCAGACTGTTTCGACTGCGTTTGTCGCGGTGGTAGGTAATGGCAAAGCGGTGCGCTTCATCGCGGATGCGCTGAATGAGTTTGAGCGACTCCGACTTCTTGTCGATGTACAGCGGGAGGTTGTCTTCGGGAAAGTAAATCTCCTCCAGCCGCTTGGCAATGCCAATAATAGGAACTTTTCCATACAGGCCCATGTCTTTGAGGGCGTCGCAGGAGGCACTGAGCTGCCCCTTGCCCCCGTCAATCACAATCAGGTCGGGCATGTCAAGGCCTTCGGTGAGCACGCGGCTATATCGGCGCGTAACGACCTCATACATGCTGGCAAAGTCATTGGGGCCAATAACGGTTTTGATACTAAAGTGCCGGTATTCTTTGTTGGCCGGTTTGCCGCCAATAAAACACACCATAGCCGCCACGGGGTTGGTACCCTGAATGTTGGAGTTGTCGAAACACTCGATGCGGTTCGGAATGGTTTTAAGCTGCAGATCCTGCTTGAGCCGGATGAGTACGCGGTCTTTCTTACTGGCGTTGGCTGTGGCTTCGGCGGCTGCCCGTTCCTGCCGTTCGCGCCGGAAGTACAGCACGTTTTTCAGCGACATATCCAGCAGTTTTCGTTTGTCGCCAATCTGCGGAACGGTCACTTCGGCTTTCAGGTCAACATCGAGCGGAATGTTGGTAATCAACTCTTTGGCCTGACTGCCATACTGCTCCCGAAACTCGATAATCAGCATCGCCAGAATATCCGGGTCAGGTTCGTCCAGTTTCTTTTTCACCTCCACCGTGTGGGTCTGCACGATGGTGCCATTCACCACTTTCATGAAATTGACATAAGCGGCAGTTTCGTCGGAGGCAATAGAGAACACATCCGCATCGGCAATCTTCGGATTTACGACGGTCGATTTACTCTGGAAACGCTGCAACACGTCTATTTTCTCTTTGTATTTCTGCGCCTGCTCAAAGGCCAGATCACCAGCTGCTTCGACCATACGATTTTTGAAATACTCCTGCGCCGGTTTCAGATTACCTTTCAGAATGTTGTGAATCTGCTCCACATCGCTGTCGTAATCCGCTTCAGTCTGTTTGCCTTCGCAGGGGCCTTTGCAATTGCCGATGTGGTATTCCAGACAGACTTTATACTTACCTGCTTCGATGTTTTCGGGCGCGAGGTTATAGTTGCAGGTGCGAATCGTGTACAGCTGACTGAACATATCCAGCACGGTATACATGGGTTTCAGGTTGGCAAAAGGCCCGTAAAAAGTACCCTGCTTCCGGTCGATACGCCGGGTAGTCAGTACGCGGGGGAAGTGCTCATTTGTGACACAGACGAAGGGGTACGTTTTATCATCGCGCAGCAGAATATTAAACTTGGGCTGGTACCGTTTGATAAGTTGGTTTTCGAGCAGCAACGCGTCAAATTCAGTATGGACAATCGTAAACTCGATTTTCCGAATCTGACTGACCAGCCGTAACGTTTTCCGGTCGTGTCCTTTGGAATTGGTGAAATAACTGCTGACGCGGTTTTTCAGGTCTTTGGCCTTGCCGACGTAAATGACTTCTCCCGTTGTATCGAAATACCGGTAAACACCCGGCTCGTGGGGGACTTTGGCTAATTCTTGTTTATAGTCGAATTCGGGCATATAACGGGCCAGCAAACAGGCTGGAATAAACGGGAAGTAAACGGACAATTGGCCTGCTAGAGCCGCCTTACAAAACAACGAATACGGGCTAAAGGTTGCCGGTTAGTTTGATATGAAAAGAGCCAGCGATAGGCTGGCTCTTTTCATACTATTGCAAAATCTCATCATCTTCCCCTGGTACCACTTTGGGCGGAATATACCGTTGGGATGAGTCGATGTAGTACCCACCACAGTCGATCTGGAAGTTGTTTGGTTTGCGGAAGGGCTCCGGGCGGTATCGTGTCAGAGAAGGATCCTTATATATTTTTTGCATGTATATGGCCCAGGCGGGCATCGCCATCCGGCCACCCTGCCCCAGTTCAATGGTTCGGAAGTGAATGGCCCGGCTATCGCCCCCTACCCAAAGGCCCGATACCAGGTGCTGGGTCAGACCCATAAACCAGGCATCGGAGTAGTTGGATGTCGTACCGGTCTTGGCCGCAATTTCGTTGCCCCCTTCCGACAGTTTGTACTGCGTCCGTAAGCGCTGAGCGGTGCCATTTGGTTCTTCGACGGCTCCCCGCATCAAATGCAGCATTTCGTAGGCCCGGTTGGCACTGATAACCTGTTTGGCATCGGGTGAGAATGTTTTGAGCACATTGCCATTTTTGTCAGTAATCTGAATAAGCATCATCGGCCGAACGCGCATTCCCCCATTGGCGAAGGCACAGTAAGCACTAACCATTTCATAAACAGCCACATCACCCGTGCCGAGGCAAAGCGTTGGATTTTCGGGCAGGTCATTGCTCTGGATGCCCATCTCGTGGGCATATTTTATGACCTCTGCCGCCCTTGTTTTCTTGATTAACTGGGCACTAACGGTGTTTATTGACCGGCCTAATGCCTCCCGGAGCGACAGGCTCTCGTAACTGTACTTTCCATTTGAATTTTTCGGCGTCCAGGCAGGGCCGCCGTTGTTATCCTCGCCATGAGCGAAGGTCGTGGGTTGATCGGTGATATGGCTGCAGGGCGTCACAAAGCCCTGATCCATAGCGGTCAGATAGATAAACGGCTTGAACGTCGACCCCGGTTGCCGACGACTTTGCCGGACGTGGTCGAACTTCATATGCCGGAAATTGATGCCCCCCACCCAGGCTTTTACGTGCCCGTCCCGAGGGTCCATCGACATAAAACCCGTGTTGAGTAGTCGCTTGTAGTAGCGAATCGAATCCAGTGAACTCATGGTCGTGTCTTTCTCGTATCGCTTGCCGCCATACACGAACACTTTCATCTTGGATGGCTTATTCATCTCCGCCCAGATCGCCTTTTCATCGTTACCATACGTAGTTTTCAGTTGCCGATAGCGCATTGTCCGGCGGGCTTCCCGCTGGATGAATCCCGGAATTTCTTCGTATATCGTTCGTTTACCCACTTTTTTGGGTTGTACCCAGGGATTCCGGCCGCGCCAGTGCTCATAAAATTTCGTCTGCTGGTCGCGCATGTTGGCCATCACAGCCTCTTCGGCATAGGCCTGCATCCGGGAGTCGATGGTAGTATAGATTTTTAGCCCACTGGTGTACAGGTCCAGTTCGGCCTCGGGGTTTTCTTCATTGTACTGCTTTATCCACCGCTTGATATCTTCCTTGACAACCGATCGGAAGTAAGCAGCCATACCCGTGTTTTGATTTTCAATACTGAAGTCCAGTTTCACGGGCTTGTTCTTGTAGGTAAAGAACTGCTCCTGCGTCAGGAATTTGTACTTTTTCATCTGACTCAGCACCACATTCCGGCGTTCGCGGGTGCGGTCTTCATACAAACGCGGGTTATAAAGTGTCGGGTTTTTGAGCATACCGACCAGCAGGGCGGCTTCTTCCACATTCAGCGCCCAGGGTTCTTTGCTGAAGTAGGTTTTGGCCGCCGTTTTGATACCATAGGTGTTGTTGCCGAACGAGACCGTGTTGAGGTACATCATCATCACCTCCTGCTTGGTATAATTTCGCTCCAGCCGCACGGCCAGAATCCATTCCTTTGTTTTGGCAATCACCAGCCCAACAATAGGAATATCGCCCAGCGGGCCGCGCAGTTCCTCCCGGCGGGTATCGAACAGGTTTTTGGCCGTTTGCTGCGTCAGGGTACTGCCGCCCCCCGAACTCGACGCGTCGCGAAAGGTGAGCAGGCCACTCACGGCCCGGAAGAGCGAACGGGGGTCGATACCGGCGTGTTTAACAAATCGGGCATCCTCCGTTGCTAGCAGGGCGGAGGTGACATTGGGCGACACCTGCGAAATTTCAATGGGTGTACGGTTTTCGGAATAATACTTTCCCAGGAGCTGGTTATCGGCCGTGTACACTTCAGAGGCTTCCTCGCTCTTTGGGTTTTCCAGGGCTTTCAAACTTGGCATGCCACCGAAGAGCCACAGGAAATTGTAGCTGACGGCCAATACGTAGAGCACCAGCATTAGGATACCCAGTAGCGAAAAGCGCCAGAGATTTTTTATGATAGTCCGGAATTTTCCGGGGGCAAAGTCAATCATTTCTTTTTTAGGGATTAATAGCTTGTCGGCTCAGGGGCCGAAACGGATTATTTTCTATTGGCAGCTGTCTGTTCGGCCGCAGCCTGCATCTCTTTTACGTTCGGCAGGAGTTGGCTGCCCGGATAGTCGCGTACGTATTCGGCCAGGGCCTGCCGGTATGCGTCTATATTTTTCACCCTGCCAATCAGGATAACACGCAACAGCGCTAATTTGTCCTCCAGTTGACTACCGGCAAGCCGACCGAGCGCATTTTCGGCCCGGGCCAGGGCTTCGGTTGGGTTATTGGCTTTGTAGAGTTCGTAGATTTCGGTGTACGTTTTCTGCGCCTGCGCTTCCGAATCCGTTGTTTGATTAATGGCCTTACCCGTCAAACGGGCGTAGGAGGTATTTGGGTATTCGGCCAGCAGTTTATCTTTCCACGATGACCCCTTGCTCAGTTGCTCATTTGAGAGGTATAACAGGTAATATACTTCAGGTTTCTGAATCGTGTTCGGATACCGGCTCAGTAACTGTTCAAACGTCAGGATGGCATCGGTGGGCTGATTGAACTGGAATTTGTACAGTTTCCCCAGCTTATACAGCGCACTTTCAATCCGCTGGTTGGCGGCTACCTGCGCTTCCGGGGTAAACGGAATTTTGAGCTTCATCCCCTCTTTCTGCGATTTTCGACCCGTTGCCAGTGCCATGGTGGCATCCGTTGCCCGGGCTGCTTCGGACTGGGGCAGGGGAGGGTTCGGATTGATAGCCGTAGCCGCCGATGAAGCTCCCTGTACCGGACTGTTTACGCCCGCTATAGCTGCCGACTCCTCCTTGTTAGTGCGTCGCCAGTTATCTTCCAGGGGGCGGTTGCTCCATTTCACGCCAAACTCCTGCTTCCCCCGGCTCAGGGCGATGGGGTTATACAGTACCCATCGTTCGCCGGGTGGCAGGTTCGAGTTTGTCGCTCCCGGCACTACGGTACTGTTGCCGTTCGTTGCCTTATCAATAATTTGCTGGGCAAGCGCGGCCCGAGCCTTATCTTCTTTTTCCAGCTGGTCGATGGTTTTATTGAGCAGTTTATCGAGGGCGGCCGGGTCCAGTTGAGCCAGTGCCAGCAGGCTATCGTCTGTACGGATGGTTGTTTTATACTGAACGAATTCATCGAGCGTATTCTTACGGCTCAGTAGGGATGCATAATCAGGCGATTGTTTGGGTAGCAGGGCCAGGGCACTGTCGTAGTAAACTTTGGCGTTCAGGTAATCGGTCTTTTTCTCGAAATACAGTTTACCAATCTCCAGATAGGTGTAGGGAACCTGCGTGGTGTTGGACCCGGCAGCCTGAATAGACTGGCTGTAGCGTTTGATAGCCTGGTCTATGCGTCCACTCCGGGCTTCGAGCAGACCCATCGTAAAATAGATTTTATCCTTCAGATCCTCATTCTTGCGGTCGTTCAGCAACTTCTCAAACGTTTCGGCCGACTGTGCCATCCGCTTCTGGTCGCCGGTGAGGCCGTTGCTCTGAATGGCGTAGAGGTTGGCATAAAAGGACTGGTCGTAGGTAGGGCGGGACCGGAGTACCTGCTGGTACTGGTCGACGGCTTTGGCCGGTTGCCCGATCAAGTCGTACAATTGCCCGGCAATCAGGTGTAGTCGGGCCGTTTTTTCGCCTTTCTTCAGGCTGGGAAAGGTAGCTTCCAGAATACCAACAGCGGTAGCATACTCGCCCGCCCGCTCGTGCAGATAAGCCTTCGTCAGATAAAAATCGCGGGTGTTTATGGTATTAAGGGGTTGCGTGCGCAGGTATTCCGCTACGTTCAGGGCGTTGGTATAATCGCTGGCTTCCACATACGCCCGCATCAGACCCACTAAAGCCGTGTGCTTGTCATTCTCATTGGTGCCTTTGGTATTGACGTATTTGAACACCTCGATGGCATTGGGTAAATCCTGTTTCAGCAGCCGGGCCCGGCCAATCAGGTTGTAGGCATCATCGAGCCAGTTACTGTTCTGGTGGCGTTCGGGAATGAGCGATGCTTTTTTGATAGCATCATCCAGTTCCTGTTTTACGGGGGCCGTGGCGTTGGAATCGACAGGTAACAGAATGGGGAGCAGCTGATTATAATTCTCCTGCCGGTTTTTAAACAAAATCCGTTCGGCTTCATTAATCTCATCGCGGGCAATCACGTAGGCATTATAGTGCGCCGTAAGATTATGGTAGCCTTTACTAACGGGTTTGGTGCTGTACTGGGAGCAGGAAAGTAGCCCACCGGTCAGGGCAGCCAGGACCGTAAGGAGCAAAAGAAAATGGTTATGTCGATAGCGGGACATCCTAAAAAAACGCGTGGTCAATCGTAGTAAAACGTTGCAGTATGCGTTGATTATATGGAACGTTTGGTCAAATTAACGAATTTTGCACGGTATATTGTACCAAACCTCAAACTCTGTGGAGAACGACCCCGACCAATCTGATTCCCGAAGCCCCCGCCACCCTGTTCGGGTGGACGAGCCGATAAAGAAAGCGACGGAGAAAACAACGTCGTTCGTTCAGTTCAGTGGCATTGCCTTTCAGATGCTGGCTACCATTGGGTTAGGGGTATGGGCAGGCATGAAACTGGATGCCTGGCAGCAGAATCACCGGCCCATCTGGACCATCGTTCTATCGCTCACCGCCATCGGCGCATCGCTCTACCTGTTTATCCGACAACTGACCCAGAAGTGAACATGAATCTGTTCCATTCATAGCTTAGCCATTTACAACAATGAGCACCGCCCAGATTATTTACGAACAATATAAAGTATTGCCCAAGCGCGTTCGGCAGGAATTGAAGAAGCTTATTATCAGCGAGGAGGAAAATGAAAATCCCCTGTCGTTGATGGAAGAGATAGAATTGAGCCTAAAGCAGGCGAAACTTATTCAGGAGGGGAAATTGCCCCGAAGAACATTCGACGACCTCAAGCGAGAAATGCACGATGGCGAATAAGATAGCACTTACTCCCCATTTTGAAAGTCGGTATAAAAGGCTTGCCAGGAAATTTGCATCGCTGGAAAGTGAATTAGATGCACTTATTGAAAACCTAACTGAAACACCAGATACAGGTGAGTCCCTGGGTGCTGGTTTATACAAAATTCGGTTAGCCAGCAAGAGCAAAGGCAAAGGTAAAAGCGGTGGTTTCCGGGTGATTACATATCTGCTCAGTAAGACGGAAGAAGGGACGGATATCTACCTGATTACCATTTACGACAAGTCGGAGGAGAGTAGCATAAAGAAAGAGATGTTGCTCAAACTAGTCAATGATTTGTAGGTACTTTCTCTTTCGTACATCAGTTAACTCGCAATCGACGTTTTTACGTCCGATATCAATCTTGGTTCCTCAGGAGAGTCCTGCTGACAACGCTTCCTGAGCGTTTTCTTCCTGACGTAGAAACTAGTCTACAAAACAGCTCGTTCACGAACTTCCTGATCCAGTGTAATCGCCCGGCCCTGTAGGGCTTTCTCGGCTTCGGGCAGAATCTCGCAATTGTCCCAAAATCCCGTCAGGAGCGTCTGCGCGTAGGAATCCGGTAGTTGATTGGCCTGCATGAGCTGATGAGCCGTGCGGTTTTCGTAGGTAAAGGCGTGAAAGGTGTAGGAGAACTGCCCATCGGTATCAGCGAGCAGCAGGTACCATACGCGTGGGGTGCCATCGTTGGCGGGCATCCCGATTACGCCCGCATTGAGCCAGTACTGCCCTTCTCCTGTGTCAGCAAAAGGTAGTCCGGCGTGACCAGCCAGTATTACGTTGGCTCCGGTAGCCGCAAAACTCGTTTCTTTCACCGGCCAGGGTGTCGACGCAAACACAAAATCGGCGATGCCGGTAGCGGCCCCGTGCAGCACCGTTACCGACTTGCCCGCGTACCGGAATGACAAATGGAGCGGCAGTGTACTCAGCCAGGCGACCGATTCGGCCGACAGCGTCTGGACCGCGTAGGGAAACCAGGTACGGGAGAACAGATCACACCGACCGCCCTCGGCGAAGTTGCAGCCGCAGTCGTCTTCGCCCCGGATGATGTTTTGCTCCACGTTGCCCTGAATGGTATGGATACCCCAGTCCTTAACGAACTGCACCGACTCTTCGGGTTGGGCGCAGTAGCCCACGATATCGCCGGTGCAGATGATGTTGTTGGCGGGAATTTGTAGCTGGTCGGCTATGCTTTTTAGCGTTTCCAGTGCCTGTAGGTTCGAGTAGGGACCCCCAAACACAAGCAGCGGGCCACTGCGCGTACCGAGGTCTTCGGTATAGGGTCTATCAATCATGCGTCCTTCTTCGGAAAAAAGTACTGGTTGCGAATACCAGGAAACAGTAACCAGAGGTGATCAGGTTCACGCTGAGCAGCGAGCCATATTTACCATCGCCTACCCGCCATGCATCGGGCAGGGGCAGAAACGTCAGCAACCCGCCCAGCACCAGCCCGCCCACTACCGACAGGTGGAACGTCAGGCGCGGTACGGGGATATTCCAGAACAAAAATATGGGTGCCAGCCCCAGTACCAGGGTGCCGCTGATGGTAGTGGCCGACAGAATGGCGGGGTCGAAGAACACCGGAATAGTGCCCAGTACCGTTAAGGCCACCATGGCCCACCGCCCTTTCGTTACGCTCGGCACGACGGCTTTGCTCAGGTCGATACTGATTAGTTTGGAAAACGACGCCATGGCCGAATCAAGGGTCGACGAGGCTGAGGTAACCATGATGAGGTTCATCAGCAGCAGCATGGCTACGCCGAAATACCGCGCCACGGCCACCGGTGCTTCGCCCGTCAGGGCGTTGAGTTTGGCAAATATGCCGACGAAGCTGAAAAAGATAATGCAGAGCGCACCAATGGCCCCCGCCCAGAGGTAAGCCTTCAGCGTGGTACGGGTGTCGGAGATGAACCCCCGGTCGGTCAGGACCGGGTCGTGAAACGGGTAGCTGAAACACTGAACCAACGCTACCAGCAACAGATCGACGCCCTGACTCAACTCCCAGTGCCCACTGCCTAGGAAGGGCGTAAGGCTACCCCCGTACTGCGGCAGAATAAAGCCCAGAATTACCGTCAGCAACACCACAAACAGTGTCAGCTGAATTACGTCGGTCATAATCGAACTGCTCATACCGCCTTTCAGCGTGTACGCCAGCGTCAGCAGGGTAAATACCAGAATAGCCACGTAATAATCAGTAGTACCCTGCGCCCCGAAGTAGGAGCCGATGACGATGGTGTTGGACCAGATTTCGTTGTACAGCCGGATGATAATCAGGAACGTAAAGACCACCACCGCACTCCCCCCGAACTTCGATTCCAGAAAATGGTGGATGCTGCGATAGCCGCCCTTGTTGCGCATCGACACAATGACAAAACCGGCTACCAGAAACGATAGATAGTACCCCGCATAGGCAACGCCCCCTACCAGCCCAAAGCTTTGGCCCAGGTTGGCGGCATTGGTGATCGACTTGGCAAATAGCCAGGAAATCACCAGACTACTCGTCAGGAAAACGGTGTTCGGGGTGCGCTCTTTACGGGCTCCTTTGAAAAATTCGGGTGCAGTCCGGGAGAGGGGTGATACGAAAAACAGTGTAATGCTCGACGCGAGTACTAAGGCCCACTGCAACAGGGTTATGGTCATGCGGGGGTGATTAGCGGGTGGCCCACCATACGGGCACGTTGATACTGTTGCTCTGAGTTTTATCGGCGGCTTTTTTGTATTGAACGGCGTTCAGGGCACTTTCCGTACCGGGGTAGGGCATCCGAACAGGAATTAGTCCGTTATTCAGGCTGGCCGCAATCGTTTTCAGGCGGGGGAATCCCGTCCGGCGGTATTCGGTCCAGCCTTCGTAGCCATTGTTGATGTTGCCCAGCCATTTCTGCGTCAGAATCTGTTCGATTGGATTCTGGCCATTCTGACCGTAGGCCACCTTACTACTGGTCAGGTAGCTGGAAGGTAATGCCGTCCGCCAGTAGTCGAAAGCCTGGGTGACGCCCCATTCGTACCATTCCCTGGCCGAAGCCGATACCAGACCCCGCTCGGCGGCTTCGGCCAGCCAGAAACTGGTTTCGTAAGCCGTCATGTAATTGGCATACAGCTTGTCCGACTCTTCCCGGAATACCGTTCCCGTAAAGGAGTAATCGGCCACCGAGATCGAGAGTTTCGAGGCATCAGGCCCGTTGAGCAGCCCTTTATAGGTGCCGGGTTTCGCAGCGGTAGGTCGGAAGAATACCTGAATCCGCGGGTCATTCAGACTGGTGAGTACTTCCTGGCTGGTGAGGGACATGATGAACAGGTTAAAATCACCAATACGCGCCGTCGACATGCGAAAGTTGTTGGGCTGCGTCAGCGAGAACCGGTATACCGCGTTGTCCGTATTAACCTTGATGAAATTGCCTTCGGTATACACTTTTTGCAGGGCCTCCTTCACGTTTACCTTACCCGAAATACGGATCAGGGATTTGATTTTCAGGGAATTGGCAAATAGTATCCACTTGCTGCGGTTGCCGCCGTAAAGAATATCGCCGTCGAGAGCCGTAGCCCCTTTGTAATTGTTGATGGAAGCAATGCCCTTGTCGAGGTTGTCCAGTATGCCACCGGCCGCTGTGTAGATGGCTTCCTGTGTGTCGTAGGCAGGCGTGATCACCCCCGCTTTTCCCTGTAGGGCTTCGCTATAGGGAACGTCACCGTATAAGTCTGTCAGCGTGGCAGCCATGTAGGCTTTCATAATCAGGGCCGGGCCTTCGTACACGCCGAACGCCGTGTTAGCGCGTGCTTTTTGTAACAGAATCTCGTTGTCGCGCAGGTTGGTGTAAATAAATGGCCATGGGTTGCCGCCGTACTGCGGCTCGCTGAGGCTATGCCGGTCGAATAGGTTGAAGTCGATGGCCGTAAAGTACTGCCCCAGCAGGTTACCCGCAACGAACGCTTCGTACGACATCTGATCGCCGTAGTCGAACAGGATCTTGCGGAACAGCAGCGACGGTTGCACGTCGACCGGTGCATTGGGGTTGGTGTTGATTTCCTTGAAGTTATCCGTACAGCCCGGCAAAAAGCCAGTTAGTACGAGCAGCAGGAGGATGCTGTATCGTGTATGTTTCATGGTCAGTTAGTTATGGTCCGGCATTCCGGTAGTCCGGTGGCCCGGCATTCCGATGGTCCGGCATTCCGGTGGTCGTAGGGCTTAAAAATTCACGCTTAGTCTTACGCCCATGTTGCGGGTAGTTGGGTAGGTCATGTCCTCCACACCGGTCTGAAGTTGATTTTGCTGGAACGAGGTTTGTTCGGGGTCGAAGTGCGGGATGTGCGACAGAGCCAGCAGATTCCGCCCCACCAGGGCAACGGTCAGCCGCTGCATACCCAGTTTTTTGGCCAGCCAGGCCGTTTCGGGTACCGTGTAGCCGATGGTCAGTTCCCGCAGCTTCACGTACGACGCGTTGTAGGTGCTGTTCTCTTCGTTGTTGCGGTCGTAATACATTCGGTAATACGTTTCAGCCGGAATGGCGCGGGTATTGGGCTGGTAGTTCGGATTGTCGGTCGTGCCGGTGTTTACCACGCCCTTAGCTACGATCCCCGCTTCGGGTCGGTCGGCCGTTTCGATCAGCTGACCCGCCACGCCCGCCAGTGCCAGCGTCCTGGATACCAAAACGCCCCCCTGCCGCCAGTCGACAAGAAAACCCACGTTCCAGTTGCGGACGCTGATCTGGTTCGATAGGCCCACGATGAAATCAGGGTTGTAGTTACCTAGTTTCTTCAGCGTGTTGTCGGCAATGTACTGCCCGTTGCTGCCCACGATAAACTCGCCCTGGGCGTTGCGCAGGTAGCCCGTTCCCCACATATCGCCCATGCGGTCGCCCTGCCGTACCTGATACCAGACGGTCTGGTTCACGTTATCGTAGATGCGGTTATAGCCCAGGGTCAGGGTGCCAGCCTCTTCGGGCAGCGATACCACGCTGGTTCGGTTACGGCTGAAATTCAGGCTGACGTTCCACCGGATGCGGCTCGTCTGGATGGGCATCGCCGTTACTACGGCCTCAACACCCCGCGACCGCACTTCTCCGCCGTTGATGACCCGTTCGCTGTAGCCCGTCGGGATGGCAATGGGCAGCGACAGGATCTGGTTGCTGGTGCGGGCGTCGTAATAGGTCAGGTCGAAGCCCAGCCGGTCGTTGAAGAAGCGGACATCGGTGCCCACTTCGACCGAGGTGATCGACTCCGGTTTCAGGTTGGTGTTGGCAATGGCAGGCTGATCGCTGAAAGCGGGCTGCGAAAAAACCGGGTTTCGCGCGTTGAACACCCCCGTCGTCTGGTACGGACTGGTATCGTTGCCGACGCTGGCGACGCTCGCCCGTACTTTGGCAAAGGAAATCATTGCGGGTAGACTAAACTGGTTCGACAACACCCAACTGGCCGACACCGACGGGTAGAAGAAGGCCGTATTGGCCGTGGACGTCGGCGTGGCCAGTGCGCTCGACCAGTCGTTTCGGCCCGTGATATCGATAAACAGCACGTCTTTGAAACCCAGTTTGGCCAGGGCATACAGGCTGTTGATGCGCTTCCGGGTACTTTGCTGGTACACCTCCACCGGCGATGCTGCGTTGTTAAGTTTAAACACCCCCGGCTGCGCCAGCGTCAGGGCCTGATACTGATCGAACGAGGCCAGTTGATCCATGCGGTTACCCCCGGCTGATACGTCGAGTGACAGCGGTCCCAGACTACGGGTGTAGTTCAGCAGGAAGTCGGTGTTGATTTCCCGGAAAAAAACGGCGTTCTCGGCATAGGCTCCGCTCTTGAAACGGTTACTGCTGAAAGCCCGCCGAAACTGGCGGTTCTCATTGGAGTAGTCCATGCCGCTCCGCAACATCAGCGTCAGATTAGGGGCCAGTTCGCCCGTGACAGCAATGTTCCCGATTAGCCGGTCGCGGTTAAACGAATTGCGGTTTTCGTAGAGCGTAAAATACGGGTTGTCGAAGTAGGTGTAGTTGTAGGAAAACTGCTGAATACCCTCCAGCCCCGGCTGCCAGTACTGCTTCATGGGATTGACATCGGTTTGCCGGCCCAGCCAGGCACTGAGGGCATAGTTGATGTTTTCTGACCCATACTTGGTGGCGGGGCGGTTATCGCTGCCGCTGTTGATATAATTAATCGATGAGCTGAATTTAAGCCGTCTGATGGGCTCAAACTGCAACCGGGCAGCCAGCGTCTTACGCTTCAGATCGACGCCCGGAATGGTCGACTGACTGTTCAGATCGGTGAACGAAAGCCGGTAGCTGCCTTTATCGTAGCTGCCCGAAATAGCCAGATTATTGATGGCCGTGTGGCCCGTTTCGTAGAAATTTTTCAGGTTATCGGGGTGCGACACAAACGGGGTCGGGGTAATGGGAAGCCCGCTGTACACCTGCGTATCGGCTCCGCGCACTACCCTGCCGTCGGGCAGGTTTACAGGGCTGTCATACTGCGGAATCAGCAGGCCCGCGTCCAGTTTGGGGCCGTAGCTATACGAGATGTTGTCGTTGATGCCCCCGCTTAGACCGTTGACATACTTGAACGCTCCGCTGTTGCCCTGCCCATAGCTGTTCTGAAAGCGGGGAAGCTGGAACGGCCGCTCGGTATAGAACGTGCTGTTGAAGCTAACGCCAATGCCTCTGCCCGCCGACGAACCGTCTTTGGTCGTAATCAGGATAACCCCGTTGGCCGCACGGGTGCCGTAGAGCGCAGCTGCTCCGGGGCCTTTGAGCACCGACACCGCAGCCACATCGTCGGGGTTGATCTCCATGGCACCATTGCCAAAGTCAATTTCCTGAAATCCGTTGGCATCATCGTTGACCCGGTTGACCACCGTGGCGTTGTTGATCAGAATGCCGTCGACCACAAAGAGAGGATTGTTGTTGGTGAAGGACGATTCGCCCCGGATGGTGATGCGCGACGACGACCCCACGCCCGTTGAGCCGGAGGTGATCATCACGCCCGCTACCTTACCCGTCAGGTTATCGAGAAAGTTAGGCGCCTTGATGTCGCTAACCTGCCGCCCATCGACTTTTTGAATGGCGTAACCCAGGCTCCGGGCGTTGCGCTCCAGCCCCAGCGCCGTCACGACGACCTCATTGAGCGACACCCCCGCAACGAGTTCTACGCTTAAACTGGTCTGCCCCGTGTACTGAACTTCCTGCGACTTATAGCCCAGGTATGAGAACGTCAGCACATCGGCAGACTGAAGGTTGGTAAGAGTGAATGTGCCCGTGGCACTGGTGAGTGTACCCGCCTGGGTGCGTTTTACCTGCACGGTGGCACCCATAATGGGTTGTTGCGACGTTTGGTCGATAACCTGCCCGGTTAGTTTCTGGGCCAATGCCGCAACGTGTAACAACGAAAGAAAAGCAATAAGTAATAATGACCGCATAGAATGAGGCTTGGATGAGAAAAGAAATAGGGACAGTAAGCGAAGGGGGAAAAGATACAAATGGTATAATCAGTCAGTTACCGGAGAACTAACCGTTGTAGGGATTGGTCGATGCAAGGTGCAAATAAGGTAGATAAGGTGATATGGTAGCGTCTAAACCGGTATAGATACGCTGATTGAGCGGTCCCGCAGCGTATGGATTCGTAAACCCCGGCGTAAGTAAAGACGTGCAAAAGTAGGAAAGCATTATAGTTATATTGATCAGTTGGATTAAGTATATTCAGCGTTACAGGGCCCACGGGTGCTAGTTGTCTTCGATTATCCTGACGCGCAGCGGTCAACAACTCCCGTTTACATGGGTGGTACGCTATTTTTTGAGATTATATACGCATTGCCTCCCTGCTTCGATTGCGTAGGCGGGCTCTTTTGCGCTGCATACTTCGAAAAAGGGTAGAAATCAGGATCGGGACCGAAGACTTATGATGATTCCGCAGCCCTTTTCAGGCTGGAGCGGTATACGTGGGGGTAAGTTTAGCTTGTTTGGGGGCGATGCTACCTGTTTATTCTGCAAGCGGGCGATTTAAATAGCCTGCTTGTTTTATTCCAGAGATTGTTCAGTACCCAACGGTATTGATAGGTAACAGCCCATGCTGCGCATATTTACAGCGATACTGACAACTGAATTTTCCGTAGACGAACAGTACGTATCGCTTGGTTGATTTAGCCATAATTCGTTTGTCAGGCAGGGTTTCAGGCACTAGATGCTAATTGAAAAAGGATAGTCTTTGTCGATTAGCAGGGCGCTTTACGCCTGCCTGAGGGTTGGTAGCGGTAGAACTACTGTCTCGTACCAGTGCCTTCTTAAAATGCTGATATAATCCTTCCATTCCTGTAACTCCTGTGGCTTTTGGGTGTAAGCAACCGCGCCGTAGGAATATGCCCGTTGAATTTTATCCTGTTCGTTTAAGTTGGAGAACATGATAATGGGAAACCGCCCGGAGAATCGGCTAACTAATTCCGGAAGGGCTGATAAACCATCCGTACCCATCTGAAGATCAATGTCGAGCAAGATCAATCGGGGCAGGGTGCTGACTGACCGGGACAAATACGAAATGGTTTCCTGATGCGATTTGGTCCAGGTAAAGGTTGCCTCCGAAAACGCCTGTTTTCCTAGTCGCTTAAACAGATCAATAACGCTCGGGTCGTCATCAACTACCAAAATCTCGAAGGGCTGGTCATCCATGTTATCAAGCAGTTTTTAAATACAGTACCAAGTTAGAAAATACAAAGCTAAGCGAGTAATCAACGATACAAACGACAAATGAGGTGTTGATTGTCACATTAGCCTCGTTTTAATATCTTGTGTGACGTAATTGTTTCGGAAGTGGATTCAATATGTTGAAAATTGTTTCAAATTAGTTGAACAAACTAGGCTACGGTTCCGCTCATTACAACGGACTACAGCATTTTGACTCAGTTAACGGGGTATTGGTTACCCAAACTTTCAATACTAAATCAGTCGTATGTTGTGCTGAACCCAATGAGCCGCCAATGTCTATGATTGATGAAGTTGAGAAAGGTCTGGGCCGGTTAGGTAGTACGGGATTTCTGGCATTGGTAACTCTCCTGATTCTGTTTCATGGACAAATCAGGTAGCTCGTATCAAAAGCTCCCATCAAAGAGTATGCCTGTTTTTAGATCCTTTAGAGAAAAGGAGTAGACCGTTCCGATGCCGGCAAACCGGATTTTAACCCCGTAGATCCGGTGGAGCGGCTGGGTATACGATGTGGTATATACCCTCGGCGGCATACTGGTAATGCCCGCCACTTAACCGATCCTAAGGGGCGTATCTATTACGGAACCATGGAGGAAGGATTCTATGATGTAGACGTGAAGAGCCTGACCCCGACGATGCTGTATGAAGATGGCAACGTCAAAAACAAAAAAGAGACGGACGAGTCGAATAACCAGCATAATGATTTATTGCCGGGAGCGCACGGCAAAGGGGTATATTCGGGCCAGGGGGTTGTGGTGTACTCCAACAATGGCGAGCTGGGGCCTAAAGCACTGGTTCAATTTGATATCGATGCGGGTTCACTGTCGGAGTGGAATGGTAAAAACTGGACCGTTGTCCGGCGGAATCAGTTTGTAGAGGTGACCGGGCCCGGTGGTATTTACGGCAATAAAAATCCGGAAACCGACCCTATCTGGGCAACGGGTTGGGATCATAAATCCGTGCTGCTGGGCGTGCGCGATAAAGCAAGCGGCTGGCATTTTTTTCGCCTTCCTAAAGCCAGCCATTCCTACGATGGGGCGCACGGCTGGAATACCGAGTGGCCCCGCATCCGGGATGTAGGTACCCCTCAACAGCCCGATTACCTGATGACCATGCACGGGATGTTCTGGGGATTCCCCGGTACATTTACGGCCAGTAACACGGCGGGAATTCGCCCCCGGTCGGCCTACCTGAAAGTAATTGGCGATTATACCCGCTGGCAGGATCAGCTGGTTTTTGGCTGCGATGATTCGGCCCAGCGGGAATTTTTGAATAAACGAAAAGCAAAAGGAAACCTGGAAGGCCCCGGACAATCGAACTCGAACCTGTGGTTCACCTCGATAAACCAGCCTGACCAGCTCGGCCCGAATACGGCCGAAGGGGCTGTCTGGCTGAACGAAGCGGTTAAGGCCAATGTGCCGTCGGAGCCATTTCTGTTTGCTGGCTGGCCCAATCGGTCGGCCTGGGTACAGAATAACAGCGACCAGGATGTTCAGCTTACCTTTGATGTTGACAAAAGCGGAACCGGAAAATGGACTCCGCTGCAAAGCCTACGCGTTGGGGCGCATAAATCCACTCCGGTAATCTTTAATGCCGATGCGCCTGGTGAATGGATTCGGGTCAGGTCAGATAAATCGGCTAATCTAACCGCTCACTTTTCGTATTCGGCCAATGACCTGCGGAGTACGACCGCCAATGCCTTATTTTCCGGCCTTATTTTCCGGCCTTAGTTCCGTTACCATGGCAAACACGGCGGGTGGGCTACTGTATGGGTTAGGGAATAACCGTCGGGTGCTGGGCATGGCTGCCCTAACCTATACAGGCGGGCAGCCGACGGATGTTGGGTACTATGAACTGGACGGCACTATGCAACTCGTCAGGAAAAAGGACGCCGGCACGCTGGAAACTATTAAGCGTAAATTTGCTATTCCGCAGAAAGTCGTGACGATTGACGAGTCGAGCATTTTAATCGTGGACGATAAAGGGCGACGCTGGCGGCTGCCACTCGGTCATGAAGCGTACACATCACTGACCAATCAGGCAGCGCTGCGTATTTGCCGGGAAGTAGCAACGGAACGTGACCTATTCAACTGTCAGGGGACATTTTACGAATTACCCGCCGAAAATGCCGATGGCTACGCTAAAATTCGCCCTGTTTCATCGCACAACCTGCGTATTAACGATTATGCCTCGTACCGGGGGCTGCTGGTGATGACTGGCATCGACCTGTAAGCGGCCGAAAAAAACAATCATATCATTGTTTCTGACGATAAACAGGCCGCCATTTGGGCGGGTACGATCGATGACCTCTGGAAACTGGGCAAGCCAACCGGGCATGGTGGTCCCTGGAAAAACACGCTGGTGAAAGCCAGTGAGGTGTCTGATCCGTACCTGATTGGTTTTTACGACCGGCGCCATCTAACCCTCTCGCACAAGGCTACCAAGCCCATAACCTTCACCCTTGAAGCAGACCCGGTGGGTACGGGCGTCTGGATGGAGTACAAGACGTTTACAGTAGCTCCCGGTAAAGCGGTCGAATACGAATTTGCGAAGGGTTTTCAGGCACGATGGATTCGCTTCAAAACCGATAAACCCTGCGAAGCAACAACCCTGCTGAATTACGAGTAAACCGAACCACAAGTCTCTGCCGGATATTTAATTCCCGGCAGAGGCTTGGTTCGGTTTTTAGTGTACCTGCCTGTTGTATCCTGCCAATGCACTGCCGATGGTTACAACTGGTACGGTTTGGGGTGATGTAGTAGAAATTATCCGTCAAATCGAGATCCCGGGCTTGGCATAAAGTATTCAATGTTTATCCAGAAACCTTTTTTCTTCTGTTTCGTGGCTAAATCACTCATTAACCATCAAGGTCGTTAAACGCATCGTTCTGGGTTTGTGAGAGGAAAAGGCGAGCGCATGGCACGAGGATGGCGAATCAGATAATGGGGATTGTTTATTGTACCCAGCATAAGAGCTAATACGTTAGCTTTGTGCGGAACACTGAAAGAACCGGCGAGCGGTTTCTACCCTTTTCATGCTTCGTACTTTTCTGTTTACCATCTTCCTCGCAATTGGATTTTTCGTAGCCGAAGTATATTTTGTTTCACCCTGGCTACACCCTTACTGGAAAATTCTGCTGGTATTTTTCCTAACTGTTTCGTTCCTGACGCATCGGCTGGTAGATACTGGTTTACAAGGTAATCAGGAACGATTGATCCCCCTGTATCTGGCCGCTACCGTTGCCCGGCTGATACTGTGCCTTGCCTTTGTGGGTTTCTTTCTGTTCCGCCATGTTGAACAGCGTCGCGTCTTCATTTTGGACTTTCTTGTATTATATATATGTTACACAGGCTTTGAGATTTGGAGCCTTACCCGTAACTTGCGACGCGATTCATAAAATGGATTGGTTACATCATATGATGCGTTTATCAATTAATAGATTCTTAGTAGTAACGGCACTCATTTTGAGTTCGTTAGTGGGTGTTCGGGCACAGGAGCACCATCAGGAAGGTGAGCCGGGCGTACCACAGTTAGGTGGAGAGACAGCCGCTAAAGGAAAATTTAATGTCGGTGAGATGATTATGCACCACATTAAAGATGACTACGGCTGGGAGTTTGCTCACGGTGTTACAGTGCATTTGCCTGTTATTCTTTACTCGGCGGATCGGGGGCTGGAAATGTTCTCTTCGTCGCACCTGGCACATGGAGAGGTACACGATGGTTACAAGAACGTACACGGTAAAATCCACCGCGTAAATGAAGCCGGTGTTGTGGATGAGGAAGCTAAATTTTTCAATTTCTCGATCACCAAAAACGTGGCTTCCCTATTCCTGAGTGCGGCTATTATGTTGCTGGTGTTTACGGCTGTCAGTCGGGGGTATGCCAAAAACAAAGGCCGGGCACCGTCAGGTATTCAGTCGCTGCTGGAGCCAATTATCCTGTTTGTTCGGGATGAAGTAGCCAAACCAAGCATCGGCCCCCGTTACGAGAAGTTCCTGCCGTACCTGCTGACGCTGTTCTTCTTTATCCTGATTAACAATCTGCTGGGCCTGTTGCCCGGCTCGGCTAACCTAACGGGGAATATCACCGTGACGCTGGTACTAGCTGTTATCACGTTCATAATCGTTACCTTGAGTGGTAACAAAAATTACTGGATGCACATTTTTAAGCCACCGGGGGTTCCCGTGGCGCTGTTGCCAATCATGGTTCCGGTCGAGATAGTGGGCGTGTTCATGAAGCCTTTATCGCTCATGATTCGACTGTTCGCCAACATTACTGCCGGGCACATTATCATCCTGAGTTTGCTGGGCCTTATTTTCATGGCTAACAATTTGGGGGGTATGATGACCAGTCTTTCTATCAGTCCGGTGGTGCTGGCGTTTACGCTGTTCCTGAACCTGATCGAGATATTGGTGGCTTTCCTGCAGGCGTTCATTTTCACGCTGCTGACGGCCATGTATATTGGTAGTGCGGTGGAAGAGCATCACCACGAAGCAGATCATGGCATTGGCCATGAAGGAGCCGGAGCCCACTGATTTGAAGTTGTAAGTGATTAACAGTCAGATAATGACTTTACCTCAGCCACTTGCACCTTGTACGTTATCACTTGATTAGAATCTTTTGTTTCACGTTTAATAAATAGTTTATCATGTTTGCAATGTTGTTTGCTTTGCTGTTAGAAGCCACTGGTAGTGTTGCTGTTATGGGTGCTGCCATTGGTGCTGGCCTGGCTGCTATTGGTGCAGGTTTGGGTATTGGTAAAATTGGTGGTAGTGCCATGGAAGGTATTGCCCGTCAGCCGGAAGCGGCTGGTCGTATCCAGACTGCCATGTTGATTATTGCCGCTCTGATCGAGGCCGTTGCCCTGTTCGCAGCCGTTATTTGTCTGCTGGTTGCTACGGCCTAATCGGGTCGGCGCAAGCCAATAGTCATCCAAGTACGAGCAGGCTGGTTGCAATAGGCACTGGCATCCCTGCTCACTAATTTCCCGGAAAACGTTCGCCCGTTTGGGGTTGCCGACGGGCGAACGTTAACCAACAAAAGATTGATATAAACTGATAGTACTGATTCAATATACGTTAAACAAATGGATTTACTTACCCCCGATCTCGGTCTCTTATTCTGGCAGGTAATAGTCTTTCTGGGCCTGTTTCTGATTCTGCGTGCGTTTGCCTGGAAACCTATTACGGATAGTCTGCACGAGCGCGAAAATAACATTCAAAGTGCCCTTGATCTGGCCGAGAAAACCCGGCTCGAAATGACAGCACTGAAAGCCGACAACGAAAAGCTGCTGGTGCAGGCCCGTGCCGATCGTGATATCATTCTGCGGGGTGCCAAAGAGGCATCCGATAAAATGATTGCCGATTCACGCGGCAAAGCAGAAGCGGAAGGAAAGCGCATTCTGGAGCAGGCCCGCGAGTCGATGAATAACGAACGGCAGGCACTGATTGCACAGATGAAAAAGGAAGTAGTTACGCTATCGCTCGACATTGCCGAGAAGGTACTCCGTAAAGAACTGAGTGATAAATCATCGCAGGAGAAATTAGTGAGCGATCTGGTCGCTAACTCGCATTTAAACTAGTCTGTCAGTTGGATAGTGGTTCAGTCAATCCGTTATTAACTGACTAACCGACTCTCTGATTAACCGACTCCCTAACTGAAATACACTTATGGCCGTTGCTACTGTAGCCGCCCGTTACGCCAAGTCTCTGCTGGATTTGGCCCAGGAAAAAGGTCT
The DNA here is from genome assembly GCF_000374085.1 of Spirosoma spitsbergense DSM 19989. Taxonomy (GTDB): domain Bacteria; phylum Bacteroidota; class Bacteroidia; order Cytophagales; family Spirosomataceae; genus Spirosoma; species Spirosoma spitsbergense. The sequence continues at coordinate 35,564 of NZ_KB893584.1, forward strand.
CACTGAGACGATCCACAAGGATATGCAGTTCTTCAAAGAAACGGTGGCCAAGAGTCGGCCGCTGTTGCTGATGATGAAAAATCCCATTGTCCGGGCAGAAAAGAAGAACAACATTATCAAAGCCGTTTTTGAAGGGCGACTGAACGCTATGACGATGGCCTTCTTTCAGATCATCGCCAAAAAGAACCGGGAAGCCATTCTGGATGCTATCGCCGAAGAGTTTATCAATCAGTACAACCGATTGAATCACATCGAACGGGCGACCATCGTAACAACCGTGCCGCTGACGCCTGTTCTGCGGGAGAAGTTCAAGGCAATGGTGATGAAAACAACCGGCGGTAAACTGGTTGAACTGGAAGAGAAAATAGACCCCAAACTGATTGGTGGTTATGTCCTGCGTCTGGGCGACCGGCAGGTGGATGAGTCACTCCGCAGTCAGTTAAACGACCTGCGTCTACAGTTTCTGAACTAAGATATCAATGCACTTTCATAAAAAAAGCCGTTCTTCTGTCAGGAGAGCGGCTTTTTTGATATAATAGTCTTGTTTACTCAACCGGATAGACAATACCTTCATACATTTCGGCTAGCGGTAATGTCATATCCAGCAGGGGTAAATTAACAACAGTATCTCCGCCCTCCATGATCTGGTACTTCCAGAAATTTACGTTGCGTTCGAATACTTCTACGCGTTGGTCTGTTTGAGAAACCAGTAGATAGTATAATAACGATGGTATTTTCGTGTAATGCGGACGCTTGTCATGGAAATCTTTACCATGCGTCGAGTTTGACACCACCTCAATCAGTAAACTTGGTGAATCGACCCATACGGCCATATCATTTTCCAGGTCGGCCGGGTCGCAGGTATAGATGATATCAGGGTAAACGTATCGCTGGCCGGTTTTTAGCTTTTGCCGAACGTTTTCAGCAAATACCTGACACCCGTTTTTACGGGCATGAGAATAGAGAACTCTTGATAATGACTGCACAATGATATTATGCCGCTTGGTTGCTCCGGCCATGGCAATGACTTCGCCATCCCAATATTCATAACGAATTCCTTCGGTTTGCTCGAGTGCTACGTATTCGTCGAATGTGTACGTTTTAGAAGAAGATTGGGCAACAGTCATGGTTCCGTAGCTTTTTTGTGGTAGCCAAAGTTACCTGTTTTTGGTAAACAATTCATGCGGTTGATTACCACCACTTTTCATACCCTTCTGCCGGTTTCCAGGTCGATTTTGGCTCGAAATGATGCCAGAGAATAGCCCCCACGGTGCGTAACAGCGTAAATCCCTCATTGGTCCGTTCCCAGCTTTCGTCTTTCTGGTTCTTCGTCATTACGCAGTATACATAGTCGCCGTGCGGTGCGTGTACCAGCACTACCTCCGACCGTGCCTGATTCACGGCCCCGTTTTTACAGGCTGTTTTAACGTCCGGTGGTACCTGCGATAGCCCATCGTTGTCCCAGTACTGCCGCCCCAGGTTTCGATACATTTCGTCGCTGGCAGCGGGGCTGACGGCTTTGCCCTGCCGGATATAGGTCAGTAAGCTGGCCAGTTCTCGCGGGCTGGTTTGTCCCCAGCCGTACTGCGCCTGATTCGCTTTGCGGCCCGGCGTTCGGGAGTTGACCCGCGTCTGGTGGAAGCCGTTCGTTTCGAGCCAGTCATTGATGGCGGCACCCCCGCCCGCCAGGGCCTGACACCATAAACTACCCGTATTGTCGCTGACGGTTTCCATAAGCATCACCACCTCGCTCAGGGGAATTTTGGCCCCGTCTTTCAGGGAGCCGACAATACCATCGTCGTAATGAAGGGAGTCCTTATAGACCAGTTCCTGCCCGTAGGTAAGTTCACCCTGCTGTATCTTATCGAACAGCCCGCACTGAATCGGGATTTTGACGGTACTGGCGGTTGGGAACAGTGTGTCTGCGTTGATAGCCACGGTTTTTCCCGTACGAAGGTTATGGACGTACACGCCCACATCGCCCCGAAAGCTGGCGAAAGCAGTTTTAAGTTTCTGTTCCAACTTCTTATCCGTTTGGGCAGGTGGCTGGCCGAACGCAGTAGAGAAACAGACAGCGAACAAAACGCAGGTAATGATAAGGCGCATCAGGAGCTGATTGGTTTAATTGGTTTGACTAGTTTGTAATGAGACGACCGGAACGATTCCCGTTCGTAAAACCGAATGGTATCCTGCCGTTTTTGGTTCGTGGTCACTTCCAGATTGATGCAGTTTTCCTGAGAGGCAAGGAATTGTACAGTCGCCACCAGGTCATGACCAATCCCCCGTTGTCGATAATCGGGGTGAACGAATAGTTCCTGAATCTCGCCCACCTTGCCGCAATGGTGCAGCAAAAACTGCACATGGCAACTAACAAAGCCAATCACTTCGCCGGGCAGTTCGGCAACCAGATAGTAGATAAATGGATTAGCCAGATTACGCTCATACACGGCCTGGAAAGCGGTCGTATCTAATGCCATTTCTTCCAGAACACACAAAAAATCATACACAACCGGGGCATCGGTTAGCATGGCCCCCCGAATTTGTATAGCCGTTTCAGAAGTAGATTGAGCGGTCATCGTATTTATAGAGAAGCATTCACTGGTGAGAACAGCCGGGGAAGTTCGCTAATTTTCGCTTTGCCATTCACGGTATGATAAAGAAATTCATTGTATTCCTTTTTAGTGGGTTGGTCATTGCCTGCTCCGGCCCGAAATCGGCAACAGATACGAAGCAAACCCATACCGATTCCAGTGCTCAGACAGCAGGCATGACTACATACGAAAAAGACCGACAGTTTTTGACGCAGCACCACCCGGATTTGGTTGAACTGCAACTGGGCAATGCCCGGGCACTGGTTTGTCCGGCTTACCAGGGGCGGGTGATGACGACAACGGCTGATGGGCAGGCCAGTTACGGATGGCTTAATTATGACCTGATTACGTCCGGCGAGTTGCTCCCGCACATGAATGCATTCGGGGGTGAAGATCGTTTCTGGCTGGGTCCGGAAGGAGGGCAGTACGCCCTGTTTTTTAGAAAAGGTGACCCCTTTGACGGTGAGCACTGGCAGACACCAGCGGCCATTGATTCGGAGCCTTTTATCCTTACGAATAAGACAGAAAACTCCGCAACCTTTACCCGTCAGGTGGCACTCACTAACTACGCTGGCACCCGTTTCGACATTGGTATTGAACGAACGGTGCACCTGCTGGGTAAGGAGGCCATCGAAAACCTGCTGGACGTCCAGCCTGATTCGCTTCGGGTAGTGGCTGTTCAATCCGACAATATCATTACAAACCGGGGGAGTCAATCCTGGACGGCTCAAACCGGCATGCCTTCCATCTGGATTCTGGGCATGATGAATGCATCGCCCAGCTCCACTATGATCATTCCTTACCGGGAGGGAGCGGGGCAAGCTATTAATGATGGGTACTTTGGCAAAGTCCCGGCCGATCGGTTACAGTTGGGTAAAACGTCGGCCTTCTTCAAAGCAGATGCTCATTACCGCAGTAAAATTGGTGTTTCGCCCGCGCGGGTAACCAACTGGGCCGGGAGCTACGACGCTCAAAGCAAAACCCTAACGCTGGTGACCTATGACTTCGACCCCAGAGACCGGCAGTATGTCAATTCGGCCTGGGAGCAGCAGAAGGAGCCGTATGCGGGCGATGTGCTCAACGCCTATAATGATGGACCTATGAAGCCGGGGCAGCCCCAAATGGGTCGGTTTTATGAACTCGAATCATCATCAACAGCGGCTAAGCTGGCTCCAGGTGCCAGGCAGCGCCACCGGCACACGACTCTTCATGTGCAGGGAACAGCAGCGCAACTGAAGCAACTGGCAGCCCGTTTTCTGCTTACAGACCTGAACACCCTGCTATAAAAACGGACTACCGTACAGCCTATCCCAGCCGTCAGTTAGCTAAAATTCCTGCAACGCGTCGGATTCAAAGACGTGCTTACCCGTCAAATTCTGCTGGGTCGTTTCCAGCATGGCGTTAGCCACTTTATCCGCTTCAATGCCCCGGTATTTGGCAGGGATAATGGGGTTGAAAAGCCGCATGGCTCCGGCTGCAATCCGCTCGCCCAATCGGCTTTCGGTGCGGTTTCCGAACAGGATCGAAGGGCGGAAAATAAGGAGCGTCGGGTAGTTGAGTATTGTCAGATCACGTTCAACTTCGCCCTTAATCTTGTTGTAAAAAATACGGGAATCCGGATCGGCCCCCATGGCGGTAACGATGGCAAACTGTTGGGCACCGTTGGCCAGGCCCAACCGCGCAACATCCATTGAATATTGGTAGTCTACTTTTCGGAATGCCTCCTTAGAGCCCGCCTTCTTTATGGTTGTGCCGAGACAGCAAAAAATATCGTTGGCCTGCGTTAGCAAACCGTTGGGGTTGTTAAAATCGAACTGGATTTGCTGTAGGCGGGGATGCTGCCAGCTCAATGATTTACGTACCAGCACCTTAACGTTGGAGTAGAAGGTCGAGTCGACGAGATGATGCGTGAGCGAATCACCAATGAGGCCACTGGCACCGAGCACCAGCGCCGTTTTCTGTACGGGTAAAGTCATGGTAACGAAAAGGGATTTCTGCTAATTTAGTCGCTTCATGGTCAAATGGCTATGAAGCGACTAGAAATCTATCCTATGCAACCGCTCTTTTTTCGTAAACGCACCCTTTATGTGTTGGTGCCGACCATCTTTCTGACGGCTTTTCGCTATGTAGCCGATGATGGATTCGGTAAACGGCTGATCACCAATTTCCGGGCCTACTCCCAGCAGCGACCTACCGAAAAAGTATACGTCCAGACCGACCGCGATGCGTACCTGATTGGTGAAACGATATGGCTTAAAGGCTATCTGGTGAATGGTACAACGCACGAATCCGACACGGTTAGCCGGGTACTGTACGTGGATCTGGTCGATCCCATAGCTAGCCGGGTCCGGCTACGGACGCAACTTCGGGCCACGGCGGGGTATGCACCCGGTCAACTGCTGCTGCCCGATTCGCTGGTTGCCGGCACGTACCAACTGCGGGCCTACACGAACTTTATGCGTAATGAGCCGGACGCGTATTTTTTTACCAAAACCCTGACGATTCTTTCCGGTAATGGGGATGCGCCCGGCTCACCACCGGGTGCTGCTGCTCAGGCTATGCGGCCAGCGGCTGCGCCCGTTCAACCCGATGTGCAGTTTTTGCTGGAAGGGGGGCAGCTGGTAGCGGGCATTGAGAGTCGGGTGGCTTTTAAAGCCATTGGGACAACGGGGCTGGGAGTGCCGGTCAGGGGATATGTGCTGAATACCCGGAAAGACACTGTGACCGGTTTTGCCAGTATTCACCTGGGTATGGGTTTTTTAACGTTCAAACCAGAAGCCGGGCAGGCATACACTGCCTTTGTGCAGGCGGCTCCGGGAACCGTGGTACCCTATCCAATGCCGGCTGTACAGGCGCAGGGCGTGGTGATGCAGGTTGATAACATGAGTTCCAAAGAGCAGGTGAAGGTCTACGTACGGCATAACAGGAGCAGTTCCGACGAGGCCGCTACTCTAACACTCCTGGCCCAGACGCGTGGCCAGCCCATTCACGAAGTGACTATTCCCCTCAATAAAAAAGTGTTGATGGTTCAGTTGCCAAAAAAGGAATTTCCGGAAGGAATCGCCCAACTGACCCTGTTTGACGAGACCCATACGCCCGCCTGTGAGCGGCTGATCTTTGTGAACCAGCAGGAACGAATCAACATTACCCTGACACCCGACAATGGTTAGTCAATATTTAGGCGGCTATACAGCCGAAGTGATAAAGTTGACGCACTCTAGGATCATTTTTCTCCAGTTTAGTGCCTTTGGGTAAGATAGAAAAAAAACGATCTAGTAGTAAACGATTGTGGTAGAGCGTCTTAATAGTGGCCATCGAGAAGGGTTGTTGACCAACGCCCTGCTCAACTTTAGCCACGTTAACCGCGCTCAGGGCTGCATTAAAATGGTAATCAAGTTTGTTGACCGAACGAGCCTGACAATCAGAAAGACCCGTAAACTGCTTGGC
>NZ_KB893585.1 GCF_000374085.1 Spirosoma spitsbergense DSM 19989
CCTGGAATTCGTCTGCCATGAACTAATCGGCACACAACTCGGGGCAGCTACCTATTTTGCTCATCCGTATCATAGTTGGGAGCGCGGACTCAATGAAAATACGAATGGGTTGATCCGTCAGTATATCCCCAAAGCTTGTCCAATTAGTATTGTCCGTCCTACTGATGTATCTTGGATTGAAGAACAACTTAATCAACGGCCTCGCAAAAGTTTGGGTTATCTAAGTCCGGCTGAATTCGCTCAGAATAAGCTTTATGCACTGGAAATGTGAATGTGCGAATAACCCGATCAGGTTAGCCTGATCGGGTCGATAAAATGGGCACTGATAGCAATTTACTTCAGCGATAGCAAATAGCCGATGGTGAAGTTGGCATCCCAGTCGAACACGTACTGGTTGCAGCCCGTAGCATCGGCAATGGATTTGTAAATGTTCAGGCCCGCCTTCGATTTGGCACTTTCCATTTTGGTGTAGGCCGACGGGGCATCCAGTACGGTATAACGCTCCTTTCCGTTCCGAACGGCTTTGGCCAGTTCGAACGGTACGCCCCCGATGATGAAGCAGATTTTCCGATGGTCGGACGGCACCTGTTTGGCTTTTGCCTGCACTTCGGTCGCTACCGTTTCGGCGGAGGTGCCGTTCTCATAATACTTGGCTCCGTAGGTTTCCAGCGCCTTTGTCGAGCCGCCTTCTTTCCACGAAATCTTGGTGTTGCCTGAGCCAATATCCGTTACGAAGGAATTGGGATAAAACTCAGACGGCAACACTGCCCGCAGGCCCAATGATCCCTCCTGTTCGGGAGTGACCGTGTTTACAACATAATTCAGCGATTTCAACGCTTTGATAATCTTCTGCGTTCCTTCGGCTTTCAACGCGCCGGAACTGACCACAAAGTGAATGTTGCGCCCGCCCACACCAAAGTCGAGCATCTTGCCGATATAGCTTTTCAGACCCGCCCGAATATCGTTGTCGGATGCCATGTTTTCCATCACTAAGCTATTACCGAACTCCGCTTTTTCCAGTTTCCAGCGTTTCTGGTCATCCACGCGAACAATAAATGAGTTGAAGCCACTGGCCCCTAACTCAACCACGCCTTTCAACTGCCCGTTCTGCGGTTCGGGCGCGGTATAGGAAAAAGCCTGTTTGGGCTGATCGCTGGCGGTATTGTCGGATGCACTGGCATCATCAGAAGACGATGCGGTAGACGTTGCTTCCTCAGCCGATCCATCGGTCGTCTGGTTATCAGGTCGGGGCAGCGTCTGTGACTCCGCGGTTTCCTGATCTTTGGGGGCCAGTTTGCGCAGGGCTTCATTGCCACCGAAGTAGCGGAAAGCGAAGAAGATACCGGCCAGAATCAGAGCCGTAATGAGCAGCCGACCGGCCACGGTTAAACGTTGCATAGAATTGTTAGTTTTGAATGAGTGAATTTTGAATGAGTGAATAAGTGATGGGGCCGCCCGTGCGGTGAGACGCTGATTGATAAAATGGCCATCCGTTTTTATTCAATCATTCAACATTCACTCATTCAACTTTAAAGATTAGTCCAGTAAATTCCGGTAACCTGCGTCCTTCGCGGGGTTTGCTCCGAGGATGACGGGTTGAGCGGGCGAATCCAGCTGGACCATTTTGAATTCACCTTTGTTATAGGCGTCCAACAGCGCTTCGCCTTTGTCGGACAGAATACCGTTCTGAATATCAACGCCGTTGATGAAATCCATCGAGAGGTCCATGGCCCGCTTCATTTCGCCGAGTTTCTGGCTCATATCGTCCTGAATGTATTCCATCGACTGGTCGAAGTAGAACTTCTTGTCCGGATCGCCTTTGAAGATGCTGACCGCCGTTTTAAGGGCGTTGGAGCTTTCCTTTACAATCTGGTATTCGGTTTCTTTCAGCCGTACTTTTATGTCGGTTTCCTTGATGATGTAATCGGCGCTCTGGTTCACTTTTTCCATAAAGGCCAGCACCTGCTTCATGTTACGCTGCAGCGGAAACAGCTTTTCATTCATCTCCTGAAGGCCCGCCCCTTCGATGGTAGCCAGTTGGGCCGACTCCCGCATTCCAGGTTTGTCGCTCATGGAATTAGCTTTGTTGGCTTCGGCAAATTTCTGCTTGATAGTCTCGTTATTCTCGTTGATTTTCTTGTTCAACTTCACCAGCTGACCCGCCAGCGTATTTATTTGCCCCTGCATTTTTTCACGCTTTTCACGCAGATCCTGCACGTAGATTTTCATGATGGCGATGGGGTTCAGTTGGATAACCGTACCCGTAATGCTGCGCATCATCGACTTGAACAGGAAGAAAACAGCGGTGCGAACGTCTTTGCTGGTGAACAGGAAAATCAGTACACCCAGCGCACCCAGCAACAGGCCAAGTTCGAGAATATTGGACGTCGCCCGAATCAGAAATTCGATGATTCGGTTGAAGTACACCAGGCCGAAGCCAGCCACACCAGCCAGCACAATCATGCCCAGAACACCTTCGGGGCGGCTCCAGAACGACCGTTTTTCGGTGTCTGTTTTACCGCCAAGTTGAGAGAAATCGGGAGTTGCCATTGAAAGTAGATTTACGGTTTTTAGTTTATGGTTTACGGTTTAGGATTTAAAGTTTTTGGCTCATGACAGGCCACTTGCAATGGCGGCCCGGCGAAAACTATAGACCGAAAACCTTGCACCTCATTTAAGATATTGTGTCATTTTTCCAATATCGTCTTTAATCTGATTCAGGAAGTGGGCGAAGGTCGATTCGTAGTTTTGCCGGTTCTGCGTAATCTTCGCGCTTTGTTCGTTTATGTCGCCCTCAATGGCTGTAAGCCGGTTTTTGTTGGTATCAATCTGTTTCTGGATTTCAACCAGTTGCTTCGCCAGCGCTTCGTTTTCCGATTGCAGCCGTTTCTGCTCAGTCTGTAGGCCACCAACCCGCTCTGTCAGAGCCGCTTCCACGCTCTTGCCGAAACCGTCCCGGTCTTTGTTCAGGGCCGCAATATACCCATTCGCCGTACTCGTCAGCGTGTTTATGTCGGCTGGTCCACCGAGCGCCTTGAAACTTGCCCAGGCCGCCTGAAACTGCTTTTCTTCGGACAGACCGAGGTTGCTCAGACTGCGAAGCGTTTCACGAAACTCGAAATAATCGGGTCCCGGTGGGTTACTCTGCGCGAGTACGTTGGCCAGGTGCTCGGCAAACTTCGCATCGACTGCTTCCGACGGTGTTACGGGCGGTGTCGTTACCGGTGCGGGTGCTGGGCGGGGTGTTGCGGCTGAGGAAGGGGCCGGGGGCGTACCCGTGGCTACACCCGGTTCCCCTTCCTTTACGAAGAAGCTCAGGATTTTCTGGCCAATGGATTTGTCTGGTTCAGGCATCGTATTCAGTCAGTTACCGGAAATCCCGCCGGGCATTCCATGCGGGGCAATCCATGCGGGGCAATCCGTTCGTTGAATTACTGAACAATGTTACGAGGTTCGGTTCATTCCCGCAATATCAGATTTGGCCGAACGGTTGCGGGAACTGACAAAATGCCCCAGGACGGGCCGAATGTCTGGATTCGTTAATTTTTTACATCCGGTTTCAGCCAGTTGTCCATCCGCTTCCGGAACTTCTCGACTTTGGGCCTCGAAACGCTGCTGACATACATCTCGTTGGGGTGGCTGTAGTAATAACCCTGATGGTAAACCTCCGCCGGAAAAAACTCCTTGAACGGAAGCACCTGGGTCACAACGGGGCGGCTGTAGTGCCCTGACGCGTCTTCGCGCTGAATGGCCGACTCGATAGCGGCTTTCTCGGCGGGTGTCCGGTAGAAGGCGATGGACCGGTATTGCGTACCCACATCGGGGCCCTGCCGATTCAGCGAACTGGCATCGTGCCCAATGAAAAATGCCTTGACAAGGGTGTCGAACGGAATGACGTTTGGGTCGTAATACACCTGAACGGATTCGGCGTGGCCCGTTTGACCGCTGCCGACCTGTTCGTAGGTTGGCTTGTCTAGTTCGCCACCGGCATAGCCCGACACTACCTCCCGAACGCCCCGCAGCGATTCGAATTCGGCTTCGGTACACCAGAAACAGCCAGCGGCAAAAGTGGCCACCGCTTCGCCGGGTTGCGGGGTGGGCAGGGTAGCCGGGCGGGTATCGGTACTGGCCTCCGTGGCGCTGGATGACTGTTGCTGACAACCGGTCAGCCCAAACAGGCCGGCAAAGAACAGAGGAATAAGAAAATAGCGGTACGTTGATTTCATACCTACTGAACACAAAACCTGCGCTGGAGGTTGCGAAATCGCCCGTTTGTCGGCAAACATGTATCTTTGTTTACTGACCACGCTGCTTTATGTCACTGACTACGCTGGGGCTTGAACTGCCCACCGACCCGCGCTGGGTCAACATTGCCGAAATGAACATTGGCGAAATCCTGATTGACCATGCTTACTGCGAACAGAAAGCGGCCTCGTCCTGTATTTCGCTCATTGTCCAGTATTTCGATAAGCCGCAGCTGATTGCCGTACTTACCCCCATTGTGGCCGAAGAGTGGGGGCACTTCCGGCGGGTACTCAACGAACTCGACAAGCGACATATTCCCCTCGGACGGCCTCGTAAGGATGAATACGTCAACCAGCTAAGGAGTCGCCTGCGCCGGACCATCAAGGACTACCTGGAGCAGATGATGGATAACCTGCTGATGAATGCGCTAATCGAAGCCCGAAGCTGCGAACGGTTCAAACTACTGTCGGAACACATTGCCGATGCAGGACTTCGGAAATTCTACCACGAACTGATGATCTCGGAAGCGGGGCATTACCGTAGTTTCATCGAACTCGCCGAAACGTATGTACCCACCCAGCGCGTGCGGGAGCGGTGGAAGGAATTTCTGGCCGAAGAAGCCGACATTATGAAATCACTGGATGTGCGGAGTGACCGGATGCACTAACTTTTTAGTCATAAATTGTCATTCGTTAATTGTCATTAGTAGTCATTTGTGGTTTTACCAATCAATGACAACGAATGACAATCAATGACAACGAATGACAACCTACTGAATGACGTTTTTACAACAAACTGCTCAACGAATTTTTGATGCTCACGGCGAAAGCATGAGCGAGATTTGGGTAATACTCCCCACACGCCGGGCCGTTTCGGTTTTCCTCGATGAACTGTCCGCGCTTTCTGATCGGCCTTTTCTGGCCCCCCACGCGCTGGCCGTCGATGATTTTATTACGCAGGCCGCCGGGGTGCAGTTGATCGATTCGGTCAGTTTGTTATTTGAACTTTACGATGTTTTCCGGGCCATCGATCCGCTGGTTGAGTTCGAGCAGTTCATTGGCTGGGCCACCGTCCTGCTCGCCGATTTTGACCGGATCGACCAGTACCTCGTCAGCCCGTCCGAACTGTTTAGTTACCTGACGGCCGCCGAAGCCCTGAAACGCTGGCAGGTGAACGCCCCCCCGCAGGCTGCTCCCATTGTGGAAACGGCGGGCACTACGCGCTATTTCAAACTCTTCGAGAACCTGCATGCGGCCTACAAAGCCCTGCAGGAGCGGCTGGACCGGCAGGGACTAGCCTACCGGGGCATGGCTTATCGACGGCTGGCCCAAAATGTGGAGTCGCAGATTCGGGATAACCTGTCCTATGAAAAGGTGTATTTTGTGGGATTCAACGCCCTGAGCCGCGCCGAGGAGCACATTATCCAGATTCTGCTGAATGCGCAGAAAGCCGAAATATTCTGGGATGCCGATCAGTATTACATCAACGACTGGCGGCAGGAGTCGGGCGAATTCCTGCGCCGGTACCGGAAGGAGGGTTGGCTGTTCTCCGCTCAGAATAATGACGACCTGTCTAACAATCTGCTGGGGACCGAAAAGAACATCCGTATCGTTGGGGTGGCCAACGCCAGTATGCAGGCAAAAGTGGCCGGGAAACTATTCAGCGAATGGAAGGAGGCCGAGCGACAGGAAACGAGCGGATTCGATCCGGCATCGGCAACACCCCGTCGCTCGCCGAAAACCGCCATCGTACTCGCCGACGAAACCCTGCTGATTCCGGTGCTCTATGCGCTGGATGAAAGCGTGGTTGACCTGAACGTTACGATGGGTCTATCCTTAAAATCGTCGCTGCTGTTTACGCTGGTCGATACGCTGTTTGAGATGCAGCGGACGGTACACGAGTTCCGAACGAAGGACGGGCGCGATCTGCGTATTCCAAAGTACCACCACCGCCACGTCGTAAAGGTGCTGAATCACCCTTTTGTGAAACAGTACGAACGCATAAAGGACCTGATGTGGCCAGGGGGATTTGCTGAAACAGGGGAGGTGCTGCCACCGGAGCCCCTGTTTCAATGGATTGCCAAAGAAATTGTGAGGGAGCAGCGCGTGTACCTGACCGAGCGGGAAATCAGGGAGTTAGGCCAGGACGACCCGCTGGTACAGATTCTCTTTGCCCGCTGGCCGAACGAAGACCCTATGCGGGCTATCAAGTTGTTCTACGAACTAATCGAACGCCTGCGTGATGTGTACCGGGTTAGTCAGGATGCCATCGAGATCGAGTACCTCTACTTATTTTTCACCCTGCTCAAACAACTGGAAGCCACCCTAGACAGGCAGGCCGAATCGGCGGACAGTACACCCGTGACGGTGAAGAGTTTCCGGCAGTTTCTGTACGAACTCATCCGGCAGACGAGCATTCCGTTTACGAGTGAGGGCAAAAGCCAGTTGCAGATTATGGGTATGCTCGAAACGCGGGCGCTGGATTTTGAACGGGTTATCATCCTGTCGGTCAACGAAGGGATACTGCCCCAATCACGGAAGCTCAATTCCTTGATTCCGTTCGATATAGCCGCCGAACTGAAAATGCCTACCTACCGGGAGCAGGAGGCCGTGATGGCCTATCACTTCTATCGGTTACTACAGCGGGCTACCGATATTGTGCTGTTGCACACCACCTCTACCGATGCCTACGGCAACAGCAAAGGGGAGCCAAGCCGCTACATCCGTCAGCTCGAACACGAACTGGTTGAAAAAGCGAATAGCCTGTCAGAAGCGGAGCGGAAAAAATTATTCGATGAGGGGCGATTGGAGGAGGCCAGCCTGATTCGACATCCCCGCATCCAGTTGTCCAAACCAACGGTACGCTTTGGCCGGAAGGGGGAGAGTAAAGTCGCCGATTTATCGACGTTGAGCGTTCCTAAAACTGAAACCATCCGGGCCGAACTCATTCAAACGCTGACCAGCAAAGGGCTTTACCCGTCGTACCTCAACCAGTTTATTGCCTGCTCCATGCGGTTTTACTTCAGCCGGATCGTGAAAATCAGCGAGGAGGAAGACATCGAGGAGAAAATGGGCGTGGCCCAGTTTGGCGATTGGGTGCACAAGGTGCTGGAACGGCTGGACCAGGACTATAAGTTGCTGGACAAACCCGTCGATGAAACGATTATACGGAACCTGCTGGCCGAAGAGTTCAACAAGTCCATGAAAGGGCGGGTGATTGAATCGGGCATGAACCTGCTGCTCTACGAACTGGCGCAGAAGCTGATGCTCGATTTCCAGGAGGAGCAGGGCAAACTGGCCGGGCTGAAAGTGATTGGAACGGAGCAAACGCTCGAAACCTACCTGAACGTGCCGCTGGACGGGGGTGAAACCATCCGGGTACGGATAGCGGGTAAGGTAGACCGCATTGAGCAGTTTGGCGATATAATTCGTATTGTCGACTATAAGACCGGGAGTGTCAAGTTGCCGGATGTGAAGAAGGAAGATCTGATTGAAAAACTGCTGGGCGACGGGGCGCAGGAGAAGATGCGGCAGGTATGGCTGTATCGCTACCTGGCCCTCAAAAACATACAGGAACACGGGGGATTGCCCCGCGACCGGGCCAAACGGGACATTTTTCCCGCGCAGGGAATGCCGGTAGAAGCCGGGTTTTACTCCTTCAGGGATGTGAATGGCGGGTTCAAAACCAACCCCGTCCGCTTTGACAGCAACGACGACCCCGACCAGTACATCCGCGATTCGGAATCCCTGCTGAAGCAGTTAATCCACCGGCTCCTCGACGTAAACGAACCCTTCCGCAAAACCGACAAACTGGAGACCTGCCAATACTGCGATTTCAAGGGGATTTGCGGGCGGTAGAGGACGTAACACCTATTGTTGGCTACTTGCGAAAATCCATAACAGTACAGCAATTCCCACTTTGGAAAAAATGCGCTAAAGAATGACCACCAAATAGATGCTTTTATGAGAACACCCGCATCAAAACGGCCTGTTTCTTTCAAAATTAAGTCGTTTCACAGGTCAAAAAAGAGCCCAAAAAGCCAAAGTGGGAATTGCTGAATTTAGAGTAAATTTGACTCATGGACTTGTACAACGACAACGAGCGGTTTATTTCTCTCGTCTCCGATTATGGCTTCAAAGCCACCTTTGGCAACGAATCCGATACCCGGTTTTTGCGAAAGGCATTACAGGCACTCATTAACTCGCCCGTGGCTATTGAGCAGGTAACGTTTATTCAAAACGAAATTAAGGGCGTGACACGTGACAGCCGAAGCGGGATTTATGACCTATTTTGCGAAGACGAAAGGGGAAATGAGTTCATCGTAGAAATGCAGTTGAGCGAGTATCCAGAGTTTATTCAACGTATGAAATTCTATGCGTTTTACCGGCTCAACACCCTGATTCGGAAAGGAGACTACCAGTTTGACAACCTGCCCAAAATCTACTGTATCGGCATTTTGGCGGTTAGTATTTTTACACACGTTGCTGACTACCAAAACGTTGCTGTGCTTAAAAATCAGAACAACGAACTGATAGACGAGCAAATGACGTTTATTACCGTAGAGTTAGATAAGTTCAAAAAGGGGATGAGCGAGGTTGAAAATGACCTTGACAAACTGATCTATACGATGAAAACCATACATGAAGTAAGTGAGCCAACGCAGTTTCCCCAGTTCTGGAATGAGGAATGGCTACGGGTGGCGATTCAGGAGTTGGACAAGCGGGCTTTCACGCCCGAGCAGCGATTGAGTTATGAAATGACCATTTCGGCTAACGCGCTGGCGGTCAAGAATGAAAACAAGAAAATTGAGGCAGCTAAGGAGGCAGAGAATTTGGCTGTAAAGACAGAAGCCATTACGAAAGCTCTCAATCGAGGAAAACTTTCACTCGAAGAGATAGCAGAAGATAACGGCGTTTCGATTGATTTTGTGCTTGGAGTTCAACAGCGAATAACTGGTAGTTAAAATAGCACTGCCAGTTTCTTGGCGACAGGCAGCAGGCCGCAAGGTCAGCGTTGACAGCCGAACCGGCCATGTGTGTAAAGGCTCGTTCCTCGCCATCAGCACATGGAGTCGTTGGGTGTTCGCTGTTTATGTATTCGTTCAGCGGGTTGTGGTCGACAGGTTGTAGGCTGCAGAGGTTGGCTTCTTTGCTTGTTCGGCAAGTTTCGGCTGACACGAGAACCGCCCCGGTTGGGTAGGTTTGGACAATCAGATAACTACCATTATATAAAATGACTTTTCGTGATCTCGGAGACGCATATCTCAATTTGCTTCATGATTCGGCCCTCGCAGAGTTACTTTTAGAAACGGCTGATGTTCCGTTTCATAGGCGTACTTACATCAGAACCATCTTCGCTAGCATTGAAGGTTGCGTCTGGATTATGAAGCAGGTATGCTTGTACGCTGAAAAATCACCAGATGCCCCCGAAATGCCCATAAGCGAATACTTGCTCTTATCCGAGACTGAGTATTCACTTAAGAGTAATGGAGACATTAGAGAACAGGCCAGGTTTCTGTCTTTGAATGACAATTTGCAGTTTGTAACGAAGGTTGTCAATTATAGGCACAGTGCGGGTATTGAATTAGGCGTGGGTACAAAGGCATGGCAAAACTTTCAAGATGCTATCAAGATTCGTAATCGCATTACTCATCCCAAAAGCAGCGATGATGTTACTATAACTGATACCGAAATGCAACTTTGTATAGGAGTAAGTCATTGGTTTAATGGCTTGACCAAAACGTTTCTCACACGTCTACTGAAAAATGCAGGCATTGATCCTATAAATGAACACGTTAGTTAAGGCAGGTTTCCGGCGATAGGATGCCCGCCCCGAAGGAAGGCTTCAGCCCATCCGGCAGGGGGTGTAAACGAAGGGCATCCGTGTGTTTTGTTAAGTCATGTAGGCGTTAAGTATTCCAGTAATTGTGTGTTGGAATCACTGCTGACAGGTCGCAGAGGTTAGATTTTGAGGTTCCGGGCGACATTCCAAACGCCATGAAACAGTAGGGGAAATCGTATACCAAAAGTCTAACGATGGGACAGTATAAAGTAAAATCGACAAACTCCAGAAACTTCAGTTTGACAAACGGTAATTCCCCGATTGGCGAATTGGCTTATGCGAAATGGTATTCGTTTGACGCTGAAATACAACTGGCAGACAATTCGACGTATCAATTTGAGCCAACAGGATTTTGGGAATCAAAAATTGAATTGAAAAAAGCCGAGAACGTGCTGTTAGGTTTTAGAATGGGTTGGAACGGTATTGTTATCAGGACAAATTTCAACGGAAATGAGCACAATTATCTGTTAAAAACGAAAAGCCTTCTCAGTAGTAAATTTATACTTATCGACGCAGCGGAAAGTGAGTTGCTGGTAGTTGACACTGATTTTGTATGGAGTAAGTTGAGATTTGACTATACAATTGACACGTCAACGGAATTTGACCGCACAGAAAATAAAGAGATTATGATGCTGACTATTTTACACTGTATAAATTACTATCTAACGATTATTGCAGCAGCCGCTTAAACGGTCGTATGCTAGAGCCGATTGTTGGAGTAGATAAAGAAGAGGTCCGGTACCATTCCTGATGGTACCGGACCTCTTCTTTTTGACTTCTCTATTAAGGAGAATATTATTCGTCTTTCACGTCGTAGCGGTCAAGCATCATGACCTTGTCCCAGGCCGCCACGAAATCGTGAACGAAGCGTTTTTGCGCGTCGTCGGCGCCGTAGACTTCAGCGATGTTACGTAGCTGGGAATTCGAACCGAAAATCAGGTCGCAGCGGGTGGCGGTGTACTTGGTAACGCCACTGCTCCGCTCCTTAATGTTGAACAGCATGTCGCTACCCGCCTGGGGAACCCACACATAATCCATGTTGGTCAGCACCTGGAAGAAATCATTCGTTAGCTGGCCCGGGCGCTCCGTAAAGACACCGTGCTTCGAGTAATCAAAATTCTGATCCAGCACGCGAAGTCCACCAACCAGTACGGTCCACTCGGGAGCCGTCAGTGTCAAGAGCTGGGCACGGTCCAGGAAGATACGCTCGGGAGCAACGCGGTAGCCTACCCGGTCATTATGGTAGTTCTTGAACCCGTCCGATACCGGCTTGAGCCAATCGAAACTTTCTTCGTCGGTCAACTCCGGCGTCGTGTCGACCCGGCCCGGTGTGAAGGGGACGTTAACGTCAATACCCGCATCACGAGCCGCTTTCTCAACCGCTACACAGCCGCCCAGCACGATCAGATCAGCCAGCGACACTTTTTTGTTGCCAAACTGTCCGCTTGCAAAATCGCTCTGAATGCCCCGGAGGGTTTGCAGAACGTGGTTCAGTTCGTCGGGGCGGTTCATTTCCCAGGTGTTTTGCGGGTCCAGTGCAATGCGGGCCCCGTTAGCGCCACCGCGCTTATCGGTATCGCGATAGATCGAAGCTGCCGACCAGGCTGCCGAAACCAGCGCCGAAACGGTCAGGCCACTGTTCAGGATATGCTGCTTCAGGGTAGCCACGTTATCACCGTCGATCAGTTCATAATCCCGGTCCGGTCTTGGATCCTGCCAGATCATATCTACTGCCGGTACTTCCGGGCCCAGATAGCGTTCTTTCGGCCCCATATCCCGGTGCGTCAGTTTATACCAGGCCCGCGAGAAAGCATCCGTAAAATAATCGAAGTCGCTCAGGAATTTCTGGCATATCTCATTATACGCCGGGTCTACCTTGAGGGCGATGTCGGAAGTCATCATCATCAGGTCGTTCATCTGACCAGGTATGTGGGCGTCCGGTGTTTTGGGCGCACTGGGATCAATGGGCGTCCACTGGGTTGCACCGGCAGGACTCGTGATCTTCTTCCAGTCGAATTTGAACAGGTTTTCCAGGTAATGATTGTCCCATTGGGTAGGGCTTGGCGTCCAGGATCCTTCAATACCGTTGGTCATGGTGTTGACACCGTTACCGGAACCAACCGGGTTATGCCAGCCAAAACCCTGCGCGTGGATAGGGGAGGCTTCCGGCGCGGCACCAATCTTATCCGGCGCTACCATGCCGTGGCTCTTACCGAATGCGTGTCCGCCGGCAATCAGCGCTACTGTTTCTTCATCGCCCATGGCCATCCGTGCGAACGATTCGCGGATTTCGCGGGCCGAATCATGTGGGTCAGCATTACCCGCCGGCCCTTCCGGATTCACATAAATCAACGCCTGGTGGGTAGCGCCCAGTGGATTTTCCAGGTCCCAAATGGTCTCTTTAGGGTCACCAACCCAGCGCAAATTATTATTGACCATTTCGTCGGGATGCCCCTTGTGGTCGGTGGATGCCGGAACCTCGTCAACGGGTTTACCGCCCCAGAATTCGGGTCCCCAGTACGTACTGCGGTCGGGTTCCCACGCATCCCGGCGTCCGCCACCAAAGCCAAAGGTGGGGAAATTCATGATTTCCAGCGAGCAGTTACCAGCCAGCACGATCAGGTCAGCCCAGGACAACGACGCACCGTATTTTTTCTTGATGGGCCACAGCAGCCGACGGGACTTGTCGGTATTGCCGTTATCCCACCAGGAGTTGATGGGGGCAAAGCGCTGCATGGCCTGCCCGGCACCCCCCCGGCCATCGGCAATACGGTACGTACCGGCTGAGTGCCAGGCCATCCGAATCATCTGCGGGCCGTAATTATCGTAATCGGCCGGCCACCACTCTTTAGAAGTGACGAGTAACTCCTTGATGTCCTGCTTCAGTTGCGGAAAATCAATTTTATTGAACAGTTCTTTGTAGTTCTCGTCACTGAGGGGATTTGCCGCGGGCTGTTCCTGATGAAGTAACTCTACCTGCAGGCGGTTAGGCCACCAGTCATCAATTTGAGGAGCCGTTCCCAGTGCACCCCCTACGCGGGTACCTCTGAATGGGCATTTTTCAAGACTTTCCGGATTATCAAATGATTTCATTCTAAATTTATAGTTGAGTTAAAAATGTATTTGAACGATTAAACGATTATTAGTATTCGCATGCGGTAGAAGAAGGCTTACCCGGTTGCCAGTAGTTTCTCCCTTCGTCGACGTCTTACCCGGCGTAGTCTCCCGGCTACGTTGCTGTGTTATCCGGTCTCTGACCGGCTCGTATACCATCGAGACACGTAAGTAAGTCAATCTCAGTCATTGCCTGACGACCACCATAAGTGCGGCCGCTTGCGTACAGATATTCCTGCGGCTCTTCCACCTACACCCTGCTCGTACTGAGTTATCGTGGCTATATACACATCAACTTTTGTTTGATGAACTTGTTTCTGATAAGTTCTACAGCATGGTCTTCATACGTCCAGAATTGATACAAGGCTTTACGAATAGGGCGTTGAGCCGCAAATTCAAACCGCTTTAACAGCCATTCTTTGCGGCTTTCCGTTTTACAGTGAATGATTTTTTTTAGGATTTGACTCGCCGTGAATTTTTTAAAGTCCCGCAACCCATCAAAAAGGTTTTCGCGACCAGCACGCACCATCAGGGATACGTGATTACTCATACTAACGTACCCATACACTTCCAGCCCTTTTTGCTCACGGCATTATATCGGACTACTTATTGGTCCGTGAATTAATCTGTAAAGAGGTGTCAGTTCTAACCTTTTTCAAAGGTTAGAACTTTGTCAAAGATGGTAATTGGCCAGCTATGAAGACTTTATTCACGGATCAATAGTTACAAGAGCGCGGTAGATGCTGCGGCTTCAAAACCAACTCTGTCCGCTTCAATAGTAACGAAAACCCCGGTAATACATCCAAATCGCGGACGTATTACCGGTGTTGCCCATCCACAAACTTCCCGACGTAAACGAATCGTTCCGATAAATCAGCCAACTGGAAACTTGCCGGTACTGCGATCTTAAAGGGTTTTGCAGCCGGTAAGGTAGTTAATAGGATATTGCCAAGAATTTTACGGGACGGTAAGTATTAAAGCGACGAAATCCGATGGAATGGTGGAGTCAGGTGCAGGAGTGGTTTTTTAACCTGGGCAAACAGTACGGCGTGAACCCGATTATTTTTGGGAGTATCTACGTGGGGGGCCATTCCCTTTTTCCTGCTTTCGCTGAGTTGGCTCATCCGTCGGCTACGCCAGAAAAAATCCATCGTTGTCCCACTACTGCTTACGGGTTTCTTCTTTATATCCGCTTACCTCTACCTGATCATTGTCGGCAAGAACATACCCGTTTGGGTATACGGTATCATTGCGGCTCTGGTTGGATACGGAGCGTTCTCGGCCTATCAGAAAGTGCAGAAAAAACGGTGAGGGTTACAACGCCAGTTCTTTCTCCGTCACGATGGTTAAAACCTCCGGGTCTTTGAGCCGTACGGACAGGCCCAGCGTTTTGGGTACTTCGTAGTGGAAATAGAACTTCATGGTGTGCAGCTTACCTTCGTAAAAAGCGAGTTCGTCGCCCTGCGGGTTTTGGGTGAGCAGCGTTTCCTGCGCCACCACGGCCTGCTTGAGCCACTGCCACGCCACCACGACAATCCCGAAAAATTCCAGGAATAAGGTAGCGTCGGACAAATACCGTTCAATATCGCCCTGCATCGCATGGGGCATCAGACTTTTCATTACGTCCTGCACCCGGTCCATTTCGTCCGATAGTTGCTCGGCGTAGCGTTTCAGGTCGTTGTGGGTGCTGGCCTGGGCAATGGTATGTTTCATTTCGGCAAACAGCAACTGCGGGGCCTTGCCACCTTTCATGGTCATTTTGCGCCCCAGCAAATCCTGCGCCTGGATGCCGGTGGTACCTTCGTAAATGGGCGTAATGCGAATGTCGCGGTAGAGCTGCTCCACCGGGAAATCTTCTGTAAAGCCGTACCCGCCAAACGTCTGCAAGCTCTGGCTGACGGACTGAACCCCCATTTCGGAGGGGTACGATTTCGCCACGGGCATCAGTAAATCGAGCAGTAAAAACGCATTCTCTTTCTCCTCGCCCTCGGCTACCTGACTAATGTCGTACAGCCGGGCCGCTTCAATCAACAGGGATAAAGAGCCCTCCGTTACGGCTTTCTGGAACAACAGCATCCGGCGCACGTCGGGGTGGTTGATAATGGCCGTCTGGGGGGCGTCGAGTTGCCCCTTCTGGTTCAGTCGCCGACTTTGCGGGCGTTCTTTCGCGTATTCCAGCGCTGCGTGATAAGCCGCCGTGGCGATGGCTGCCGCCGTCATGCCCACACCAATACGGGCCTCGTTCATCATCTGGAACATGTAAGGCAACCCCTGATGCGGCTCCCCCACCAGGTAGCCGATAGTGTCGTCATTGGACCCCATCGTGAGGTGCATGGCGGGTACGCCTTTCTGACCCATTTTGTGATATACTCCGGTGGAAGTCACATCGTTGGGCTGCCCATCCAGCCGGTACTTGGGCACCACAAACAGCGATATGCCTTTCGTTCCCTTCGGTGCTCCGTCGATGCGGGCCAGCATGAGGTGGATGATATTGTCGGTGGCATCATGGTCGCCCGCCGAGATAAACACTTTCTGGCCTCTGATTTTGTATGATCCATCGAGTTGGGGCGTGGCCGATGTGGTCACGTCCGACAGGGACGAGCCAGCCTGTGGTTCCGTAAGGGCCATGGTGCCCTGCCATTTGCCATTCAGCATATTGGGCACGTACGTGTCGATGAGTTCGGGGCTACCAAAGGAGGTGATAAGGTGAGCCGCCCCCGATGTCAGACCAATAAACATCATCCCATTGTTAGCCGCCATCAGAATAAACCCGATGCACGCGCTGATCATTTCGGGGAGTTGCTGACCGCCCTGTTCAAACGGAAATCCCGCTCCGATAATCCCGGCCTCACCCACCGCTTTCAGGTACTCTTTCACCCTGGGATGTACCGTTACCTGCCCGTTTTTCAGTTCAGGTTGGTTCCGGTCCACGTCTTTCAAATACGGGTGCATCAGCGTATCGGCAATATAGGTTGCCGAGTCGAGCACGAGGTTGAACGTTTCGCGGTCGTGGGCATTAAAATACGCGTATTTGGTGAGTTCTTCGGCTTTGAATACTTCGTGAAGCAGGAAGTGAAGATTACGTTTGCTGAAATAAGTGGTTGCCATAGCGGGGCGTGCGTTATAAGAGTTGGGGGTAATGACCAGCGATTGAGTAAAGTTAACACTTGGCGGGGTAACGATAAAATGAGCCGGCCTATTCGTGTCGGGAATGCATTTTGTTGACCGGACGGGGGTGGTTTCCTATTGGGTGAGGACTGGCTGTGGTGGGGCTGGGTCGGTAAGCGGGGGGAATTCGCCGGAAAACGCCTGCTCCATTTTCGCCCGGTCGAATGCCTTCTCGTTGTTGGCCAGAAAAATCGTTGCCACGCCGTTGCCAATAAAGTTGGTAATGGAGCGCGCTTCGGACATGAACCGGTCGACGCCCAGCAGCAGGGCCAGCCCTTCGATGGGAATGACCCGAACAGCCGTCAGGGTGCTGGCCAGTACCACAAAACCGCTGCCCGTCACACCCGCAGCTCCCTTGGAAGTGACCATCAGGATACCAATAATTGTCAGAATCTGCGACAGGGTTAGTTCAACGCCGAAAACCTGCGCCAGAAACAGCGTTGCCAGCGACAGATAAATCGTGGTGCCATCCAGATTGAACGAATACCCCGCCGGAACGACCAGACCGACTACCGGTTTGGCGCAGCCCATTCGCTCCAGCTTTTCCATCAGGGCAGGCAGGGCCGCTTCGGAGGAGGACGTACCCAGCACAATCAGTAACTCTTCCCGGATGTATTTCAGGAACGACCATAAACTAACCTTGTAATACCGGAGCAACGCATTCAGCACAATGAACACAAACAGAAACATGGTGGCGTAGACCGTTGTCATCAGTTTGGCCAGGGGCAACAACGTGGCGATACCATATTTGCCAATGGTGTAAGCCATTCCCCCAAACGCGCCGATGGGGGCAAAGCGCATCACCAGGTGCAGGCCCCTGAACACCCATTTCGACGCTACCGAAAACCAGTTTAGCACCTTTTCTTTCCCTGCATACCGGCTCAGAAAAATACCGACGAAAATAGAGACAATGAGCACCTGAAGCGTAAGATTGTCGGCCACAAACTTCCACCACGAGAATTCTTCTGCGCGCTGGGTGTACTGCCCGATAGCTCCGTTGTTGAGGTTACCCGTCGCTACGCCATCGCCCGGCCGGATAATGTTGGCCACCAGCACACCAATAAGCAGGGCGGCCGTGGTGACGATTTCGAAGTAGAGCAACGCTTTGCCGCCCACACGTCCCACTTTTTTCAGGTCGCCCATGTTGCTGATACCCAGCGTAATGGTCAGAAAAATAATGGGGTTGATGAAGAGCTTGACAACGTTGATGAACCACTTACCCAGAAACTCCATCTGAACGGCCGTTTCTGGTGCAAAATGACCCAGGAGTGCGCCCGAAATAATGGCAGTGAGTACCCAGAAGGTGAGGTTGGTGACGATCTTTTTCATGTTCAGGTCAATGTAAGAAGTGATACAGTAAAAACAAAACGGGTAGCGAAAGCGGGATGCCAATCCCAATCATTTGTGAAGCCAGCACCGAATTTAACTTGTACCGGCTGACCAGCACGGCCGTTGTATTCATCGGCCCTATGGCAGCACCGAGAATGCACAGGTCGGCTACGTAATCCTGACGGCCCAGCCATAGTCGTAACACACCCAGCACCAGCAGGGGAGCCAGAATCAGTTTATAAAACAGGCCGAGTGTCAGGCTGGAGCGCTGTCCGGGTTCTACGCGTAACCGCAACTGCAGCCCGACCGTAAGCATCGCCAGCACCGAGAAAGGACTGCTAACCCGCTCCAGCACATCGTGCACCAGTGCCGGGTGGCGATAACCGGCCAGGTTGGCCACCAGCGCAACGACAAATACCGGGAATGGTAGAAACCTCACCATGTTACCCATCAGTATCCGGGCCGACGGGTGTTGGGTTGTGTGCCAGGAGGCTACCACCACGCCTAGTGTCATGACCACCAGAAACGTCCCCGCCTGACTCATCATCAGTCCGATGGCCAGCCCGGCCTTACCGTAAAGCAATTCGAAGACAGGAAAACCAACAAACGAAATACTACTGATACCGCCCGTTAGTTGCAGCGTACCCAGCGTGCGGGCATCCGGTATGGGACCAGATAAGCCCCCCAGTTTCGCCACTAAACTAAAGAACAGCAGGCCGCCCAGAAAGACCAGCCAGGGAATGAGCACGGGAAGCCAGAACGCCCGTGTGAGGTGAATATCGGGGATGTACAGAAGGATCAGCGCCGGAATGAAGACTGTTACCAGCAACTGATTGATGGTGAGGTGAGTATCAGCCGGTACAACCCGCCAGTAACGCAGGGCAGCACCCAGTAACAAACAAACCAGCAACAGGGCCAGGTTGGCCATAACAGACGTTGGGGAAATAAGGATCGGTGTGGGCTATAGTAACCTGCACCGCTCCCTCAAAACTAAAAATTGATCAGCAAATTACCGTAATAATACGTACTATAAAACCGAAAATACCGGTTAAATCCAGCTATATAGTCTATTTGGACACCGTGAAAAACTATCCCTGTAATTCTGACGTTTATAGGAATGATTAAACAAACAAACTTTGCAATCATGAAAAATTTAATTGCAGCATTCACTTTATTCGTAACGGTGGTTTCATTCGCACAGGCGCAGGACAAAAAAGCACCAGCAAGTCCGAAAGTAACCGTTGAAAGCCCCGACAAAAATATTCAGGTTGTTTACGGACAGCCCTCTAAGAAAGGCCGGGTTATCTTTGGTCCCGAAGGGTCGGCCAGTCTGGAGAAGTACGGGAAAGTGTGGCGTACCGGTGCCAATAACGCCACCGAAGTAACCTTCAAGAACG
This sequence comes from Spirosoma spitsbergense DSM 19989, assembly GCF_000374085.1. Taxonomy (GTDB): domain Bacteria; phylum Bacteroidota; class Bacteroidia; order Cytophagales; family Spirosomataceae; genus Spirosoma; species Spirosoma spitsbergense. Next base: position 19,095 of record NZ_KB893585.1, read on the forward strand.
ACGTTATGTTCGGTGGTAAAATGGTAAAAGCGGGTACTTATACCCTGTACACTATTCCCGGCGAAAAAGAGTGGAGTGTTATCCTGAACAGCACGCTGGGTCAGTGGGGTGCCTTTGATTACGACAAGATCAAGGGAGCCGATGTAGCCATGATAAAAGTGCCTGTTTCGGCCACCAAGACACCCATTGAAAAACTGACCATCACCCCCGCCAACAACAGCATCGCTATTGCTTGGGATAACATGACCATTTCGGTTCCGGTCATGAAGCACGGTTCGTAATACGCATTCAATTAAAGTAATTTCCAGGAGCGAAACCCGGTCTATCTGGCCGGGTTTCGCTTTTTTTATGTCATGTTCAAATGGGGTGAAAACGGGTATTGAAAGACAAAAAATTCGTTAGAACGGGCCACAAACGATAAAAATAGGGGTGATATTGACCGTCAGTGAAAAAAAATGTTGTAAGTGGTTAACAAACAAATGATTATATCGTTATTTGCAATATGACTTATCGGATGCTGCATGATGAAACATTACTTACTGTATATACTAATCGGTTTGGCTGTAATACCCGCCAGTGGTCAGGGAGTTACGGACTATTATCAGGTTACTCAGAACCGCCAGCAGTATAAGCGGCTACAGAGTCGGTATGGTGGTCCGCAGATTCGTGATCGCTGGTATGTTGCCCTTGACGGCTTCATCAAAACAGACCGTGCCCAGCTTAACAACGCCTATGATGGCCTGATTGAAACTAACGCAGTTGGTAAGGCAAGCTGGGGGGTTACTGTCGGCTGGGCTCACCGAGAAAAGTGGGCTGTTGAAGGAAGCTACGCCCGGATTCCCATTCATACGCAACTGGCCATTTCCCAAACCAATCCACCGATTACGGCACGGTATACTAATGAGCGCAATGCCTTTACGCTACGCGCAAAGCGTCTTGTACTGTCAACCAGTAAGCCCTGGCTCCGATCGGGTTTCTGGGTTAGTGGCGGCATGTGGATGCTACCCGGCAATAACCAGCCAGCGAATAGTTTCTCCGCCAGCGGTTACCGGTACCAGTCCCAATGGGAAACGCACGAACCGTTTCATTTAACCAGTCAGACAACAGTTCAGTCGCAAACAGCCGCCTTAGCCGAGTTAGGCATTGAGTATAACGTACGGCTCAGTAATGCGGTTGATTTAGGAATGTCGGTTCGTAAGCTCTGGGGCCTGACTAATGCAGTAACGACTAATGCGACGTATACGGCACTCCGTGAAGCACCACAAATGGCTACCTTACAGGGAACAGGTTCTGGCATGAGCTATGGCGTTACACTCCGCTACTCCTTTTCTACCCAGCGTAATCAGACTAAGATACTGAACGTGCAGGGGAAAAGCCGTTTAGGTTTCCAGTAACTATACGCCTAAAGACAAGACAAACTTTTTGATACGATTATAGCAAACCCAACTAAAAACAGAGCCAGTACCCGAATTTCGGGTACTGGCTCTGTTTTTAGTTGGTAGCATATCGGTTTTCACCTTTCGCTTATGATTGGAGCGTTCATCGTTTATGGTCCTGATGTGGAGCCGTATCCACAAAGACTCAAACCATAAACTAGTTTTTCATCTCCTGCCTGCGCATGGGCATTTTGTCAATCAGTCCAAAAAGATCTTTGGTTGAAACCGGCTTTTTGTAGGTTTCTTTTACCCCCCCATCTTTGCCAATGAGCCAGGCCACAAACTCGGTGGAAGGATTTAGTTTGTAGTCGTGCATAAGAAACTGACGGTCTGGTTCCGGCACCTCAGAAGCGATCAATACAATCACATCCAGGTCGCGATCGGCCAATCCGGCTTTATCTTCATTCAGGCTCTCCTGTTGCTCGATGGTGTAATGCTGGGCATCGTCACGCCCGTAAACAAGTAATACACGCCGTTTGTCTTTCTTCTCGTGTAACATCGCTTTGAGCGATTTCTGTTGATTCGCTATACTTTCCATAGTAAGGGTAAGCCCCATTAGCAGGGCTATCAGAGATATGAACCAGTGATTTTGCATAGTGTTTCGGATTCGATTCACTCCTGTTAACGATATGTGTACAGGATGGGTTTGCCGGTTTTGGCACCAATGGTACAGGGCTACAGCCTATTGCCGCCCCAATGCATGTATACTAGCTGACAATAACGCAGGAAATCCGGTTGTGCTCAATAGGAGTATCAGCATTGAACAGTGCCTGACACCTACTACCTACTCAGGCTCGATTCTCACCTGTCCCAAATTTAGTAGTATTTGACTCAAATTTGAACGTCTTTCCGGCCAGCGACAGTGACCTTTGAATCGTTCAAAGCGGACAAAGAATGTACCTTTAGCTTACAGAAGTCATGAAAACGTTCTCACTTTCCCAGACCATCTCCCGTTATTTTCTGTTAACGCTTGTTGCTTCTTCCCTTGGTAATTTACTGGCTTGCCAATCCGATACGATCGAACCAAAGCCACAGAGTGCGCCCGAGATAGTTCATATTATTAACCAGGATTCACACGCTGTTCCCCGGCCTTATGTTGATAGAAGCGTAAGCGATTCAACCAAAAGGATCGATCCCCAGCCCCGTCCGGAAATACAGGACCAGTAACAGACGTCAATGGCTGATATACTCCGTTAGTTCATAGTAAGTACTTCATGGACAGAGATTTATAGTTTACGCCCCTAACTCCATAGGACAATACCACCATCATCGCTCTGCGGCTTATGGGGTAACAATGACAGGGCAGTGTTTGTATGAACGGTTAGACAACATTTGCTGTAGCGGGATAGGGAATCTCCAGAATGACCAGCGTGCCGGCTGTGCTAACATGGTGCCATAATGTAGCGCCGATGTACTCGGCCCGTAAGCGGTTGTTCTTTAGCCCAATACCTTGTGTTTTGTGGCGTGGTGGGTTAACCTGATTACCCATTCCGTCGTCATCTACCGTTATGGAAAGTCGGTTGTCCAGGTACAGTAGCTGGACCGAAGCCCGGCTGGCCTGCGCGTGTTTATGGATGTTATGCACCAATTCCGATACAATTCGATAGGTGTTCAGTTCCGTGTCAAGTGGTAATTTTTGCTCTGTTCCCGATACGATAAAAGAGAAGTGAGTAGGTTGAGCAGGTTGGCTGCCAACGAGTTGCTCGAGCGCGTGGCGAAGACCAATCCGGGGAAATTCGGGTGGCATCAGGTTATGGGCAATGCGCCGTAGATCGTCACTACTTTTTTGGGTGAGGGGAATAAGCAAATCAATCTGTTCGGTCATCAGCGCACTGGGCAAATACTGGTACAGGTCGGAGATGCGCCGACTCAGGGTAGCCAGTGTACCACCCAGATCATCATGCAGGTCGGCGGCAATGCGTTGCCGTTCCGATTCCTGGGTCTGAATCAGAGCCGCCTGTAGGGTACGGTTCTGAACTTCGAGTTGCTGACGGGCCAGTTGCAGTAGTTTCCGGCGGTAGAGCCACCCAGCAGATAGTATCGCCAACTCGGCCAGCAGCGCGATACGCAGGGCCACCATATCGGGCAGGGGATTTCGCATCAGGCCCAGGTTGATGAGAAACGAGTTGACCGCAAAGAAAATCAGCAGCGTCGATACAGCCCCGATCAACAGCCATACCAACTGGTTCCGGCGTCTGACGGCATCCACAACGTAGCGTAGCCAGATAATGCCGTAGCCGCTAAAACCAGCGTACCCAATTACATAGGCCGTTTTTACGATGTACTGCTGCTCCTGGCGTTGCGCCCACTGCGCCAGGAGCGTAGCCCCGGCAATAACCAGCATCGGGAGCAATTCCGGCCATCGGTACAGTACCTGGTCCTGCTGGCCGGAAACCCTCAGAAACCGTCTGCTAAACAGACAAAAAGCTCCAAATCCGATGTTTAGCCAGTGTACGATGCTGGTAATACTATCAAATCCTGCCAATGAATCGGGTAAAAAGGCACCCCATCCATCGTTGAGCAGGGCGTAGGCCGACAGGCAAATGACGTAGCAGGCGTAGAGCAGGTACACCGTTCGCTGGTAAAAGAAGAACCCGATGAGTACCCCGCCCAAAATGGAAAGGACAACCCCCGCGAATATCGCCCAGCCCCAGATGTCTCGTTGCTGAGCCGTCAGGAAGTAGCGGGGTGACCATAGCCTGACGTCGAATTTCATAGCGTCGCCCGGTATAACCTGCCCCCTGATCCAGACCGTGGTAGTCTGGTGGGCGGGGAGGTTCAGCGCGTACAGGAAGTAATGATGGTTGACGGGGGACAGGTGGGTGGCTTGTTGCCGGTAGGTAGCCGGTCCCCGGACGGGAACGGGCGGGGTATGGGCCTGAGCAGTCCATACCGATAACGAGTCCAGAAAGTGCGTTGTCAGTTCTAGCCAGACCGTTCGGGCGGATTCACTGCGGACCGTAAACCGCGCCCAGCCCACAAAATGAAGACGCCCGTAATTGATACTTTCGACCGGCTCCCACTGGGCTGGATCAATGGGTAGCGCAGCGGGAGACTTTATGGCCTGAACCGGCTGGGGAAGTTGGTGTAAAAACGGATTTTTGAGCGTAACGACTTTGAAATCAGGCTGTATTTTATACGCAGCCTGCGCCATGCCGTTGGCAGGAAGAAGTAAAAAGCAGGCTAATTGCCAGAGGGTCTTCATAGAAAAAATACCGTTATGTGGTGCGAATTGATACAAAGAACGGTAATGAATGCCGGTTTAAAAATACCCCGAAAGGGGTATGGTAATGGCTAATAAAGCTGATTACTTTTGGTAGCTAAACCGCCTGGTACATTCAACTGGGCTATCCGTTTAATAGGGCCATTGCATGAAAGTGGTAGTTAGCTATCGAAAGTGATTCGCACGTAAAGAATTGATTGTTTTCATGTCAAATCAGGTCGTTTTCAATGCTAGTTAAATCGCCATAAAACGGTATAGTACCATGCTTTCTTAGAAATATTATTTGTGTAATTGCCCTATCCGTTTAAAGCATCACATCATTATGCGATGGTACCGTAAGGGGGCAGAATTTATCTTTGTCTTTAAGTAAACTGGGAAGTTAGGAAAACCTGCACCAAAAACTCAGGTAGTTTAATAGGCCAGCCGACTCGATGGGCCAACGTACAGTCCGAAAAAATCAGACGTCTTCGTCATTATCTACAAAGACGGCACCCGCGAGAAGTTCAATGAAGCCATTGCCAAACCTGCTTCGGTACCCACATCGTCTTACGTTCAGCAACCTGCCGTTCGATCCGATCCATCGGCCTACACGGCTCCGTCAACACCTGTATCCGATGAGTCGGCTGTAAAGCGCACAGGCTGGATGTGGAATGTAGGTTATACAACGCCCAGTTCGGCATTTGCCGAAGCAAACGGCATCACGTATGGGTCGGGTTATTATTTTCTGGGTCCCGGCCGAATGGGGGGCATTGTGCTGGATGTCGATATTATGAATTACTTCGGACAGTCGGCCCCCAACTACGGGATTCTTACCGCCAATGGTTTGTTTCGTTTTTCTAGAACATCCAGTTTCTACGTAGGAGGAGGGCTGGGCTATGCCACCGTATCGGTTAAAATAAAAGACTAGTACGGACTGGAAAAATCGTTTTCGTCGGGCGATCTGGGCGGGAAAGCCTTTCTGGGAGTGGGCGCTTTCCGGATGGCTATCGTCTGGCCGTCGTTAGGAAGCACCCATGGAGGAGGATTGCTCACTATTGGTCTGTGCTCCAATCCATTCCGTTGATTTATCCACATTCCCCTGTATCTGTTCATGCATTTCTTTTTCACTATCCACAAAAAACCATTTATTGACCATGAAAACGAACCGTATTTTTTCGATTGTCAACACCGGTGTTACCCTCGCTGCCTGCCTTTTTCTCGTGAGTCCTACCCAGGCTCAGACCTTCAACCGGGCCAGGCAATTGACCGAAGTCCCTAAAATATTCGAGGCTTTAATTTATCCGGTAGCCAACCGTCCCCAGACTATTCGGATCAATTTTGATAATCCTATCGGTAAGGCAGTGCGGGTAATGATCCGGAACGAAAGCGGTAACCTTGTGTACGACGAGTACAAAAACGTAGTGGCCAGTCGGGAGTATTATGATTTATCACCGCTGCCAGTCGGCAACTATACGGTTGATCTGACAACTACGGGTAGTCACGTGGTGAAACCGTTTACCATTGAAGCCTCCCAGGCTGGCGCTATCTCGATGGACAACCAGACGGAGCGCGTTATCTCCGAAGTTCCAACCCGGAAACAATTGGTCGTTAGGAAATAACCATGCTCAGGCCGCTGGTAAACGGGGGGCTGGTTCATACTGTCAACCGGGGTCTTCTTACCCATATCACCAATCGGGGCTATTGAATAGCGTAGGGGTAACATCACTTACCACTACGTTATTCGGTAGCCCCATCGGTATACGATGGATCAGTACGCTACAACTCTTCCAGCCGTTCCAGCATCAGAATGGACCCCTGCGGCACAATAACGTATTGTTCCCCTTCGTACTGTAATTCGATGGCGTTCCGCTGGAGGTACAGGGCTACATCGCCTTCCTGCGCCTGAAGCGGCATGTACTTCACTTTTTCCTCAGTTTCCTTCCAGGGTTCATCTTCCGTCGGGTTGGGAATGGGATAACCCGGGCCTACTTTTATGACGTAGCCCGACCGGATTTCTTCCTTTTCCTGCACCGTCGGCGGTAAATACAACCCGCTGGATGTACGGTCGGAGGGGTCTTTGGGCTTGATGAGTACCCGGTCGCCTACCACAATCAGGCGCTTTAGTTTGTTATCGGCAGTAATTCCTATCATAGAATGGTTCGTGAGTTAACTAGTCGGTAGCGGGGGAGCAAAAATCGGGCAGGAGTGACGTATAGGTCAACTTGTCAGTAACTATAACGCTCCGACTTAACAATCGGCTGACTGCTCAGGGTACCGGGTCGTAGCCATGCCCCCCCCAGGGATGGCAGCGGGCAATGCGTTTCAGCCCCAGCCACCCGCCCCGCCAGGCCCCGTGTTTATGAATGGCCTCTATAGCATACTGCGAACAGGTAGGCGTGTACCGACAGGCATTCGGTAAATAAGGGGATACAATCGCCTGATATACTTTTACGAATCCAACCAGAATTGTTCGCATCATAAACGCATAAACAGCAAAACACCCAAAATCTTTCCCGCAATCCGTATCTTTGCCAATATTCGGTTTATAGTTTGTGGTTTACGGTCTATGAGTTGGTTGCCGGTGCAGTTGGCTAACTATAGACCGTAAACCACAAACCACAAACGTCAAACTATTCATATGCTCCAATTCATTATCTGGGAGGTTGATCCCGAAATTTTCCACATTGGCTCTTTCTCAGTGCGGTGGTACGGACTCCTGTTCGCGCTGGGTTTTTTGATTGGGATGCAGATTATGGGCTACATTTTCAAAAAAGAAGACAAGCCCATTGCCGATACGGATTCCCTGCTGATTTATATGGTTATATCCACCATTGTTGGCGCCCGATTTGGCCACTTTCTATTCTACGAACCGGAGGTTTTGCTGCATCATCCGCTCACGGTTATTACTCCTCCCTTTGCGGGTCTAGCCAGTCACGGGGCTATTATTGGTATCCTGACGGGCCTGTGGCTCTACTCACGCCGGAAAGAAAGCAGGCTGACCAATCAAACGTTTTTATGGGTAACCGACCGAATTGCTATTGTAGTTGCGCTGGCGGGCGCCTGTATCCGGTTCGGTAATTTGATGAACTCCGAAATTGTGGGTCGCCCAACGGATGTCCCCTGGGCGTTTGTGTTCATGAACAACAGTGAGTACGCCAAAATACCGCGCCACCCCGCCCAGTTGTACGAGTCCATTTCGTGCCTGATTCTTTTCTTCATCCTGCTGTGGTTCTGGAACCGGAACAAAGAACGGACGCCACGGGGGAGTATGCTCGGTATTTTTCTCATCTGGATTTTTACCCTGCGCTTTTTCTACGAATACCTGAAAGAAAATCAGGTGGCTTTTGAAGATACCCTGGCCCTGAACATGGGGCAGATTCTAAGCATTCCCGCCGTGCTGCTGGGCATCTATTTCCTGGTCCGCAGTTACCGGAATCCGGAAGTATCACCCGTTAAAAAGGAGTCGAAACCGATTGAGTCGTAGTGGCCTACACGCCCTACCCCGACGCATGACCTGTATCACCTGCCCTGGCCTCTGTGCCGGGGCATTTTTTTTGAGGGCACCAGAATACATAAAATGCTGTATTTTTGACGTTTATCGTTCATCAATCATATCGCATTTTCCGTGTATTCATTTTCTTCGTTTTCCCGCTTCATACTCCCCGCTTTACTTGTTGGTAGTCTCCACTCCGCCGTAGCGCAGGTCCCCGGTCGACAGATGCACTGGTCGGCCGATGGCAATGCCTATACGGTTCCTGAACAGAAGGGCCTGACCAATATTGATATTCGTACAGGCCAAAAAACGATTGTGCTGCCAGCGGATAAACTCAATAAACCCGGAATGCAGCAGTCCATGCCCGTAACGGACTTTGCCTTCACACCCGATAGTACCCAGGTATTAATTTTTACCAACACCGCCCGCGTGTGGCGGTATAACACGCGGGGCGACTATTACCTCATCGACCGAAAAACGGGCGTAGCCCGGCAGGTGGGCAAAAGCCGTCCGGCGCAGTCGTTGCTGTACGCCAAACTGTCGCCCAATGGCCGCAGCGTTGCGTACGTGAGTGAACATAACCTGTTTGTGGAAGACGTAGCGATCGGGAAGGCCGTTCAACTCACGACCGATGGCACCCGCAAACGCATCAACGGTACGTTCGACTGGGCCTACGAAGAGGAGTTCGGTTGTCGGGATGGCTTCCGGTGGAGTCCCGACAGCAAGCAACTGGCCTACTGGCAAATCGACGCGACAAAAATCCCGGACTATCTGATGCTGAACACCACGGATTCCAATTACTCCTACACGGTGCCGGTCGAATACCCGAAAGTAGGCGTTAGTCCGTCGCCCGCCCGCATTGGCGTAGTGGCCGCTACGGGTGGTAAAACCAACTGGCTTCCCATCCCCGGCGATGCGCAGCAGCACTACCTGACCCGCATGGAGTGGTTGCCAAAAGCGAATACGCTGATTGTTCAGCAATTGAACCGCAAGCAGAATCAGAGTATCGTGTTCATATGCAATCCCGCTACGCAGGCCGTTACCCCCATCCATACCGAATCCAATAGCACCTGGATTGATGTAAAAAGTCGCTGGAACGACGATGATCCCAGCGGCTGGGAGTGGCTCGACGGCGGTAAATCTTTTGTGTGGGTATCCGAAAAAGATGGCTGGCGGCACCTGTACCGGGTTACGACCGATGGGAAAAAAGAAACGCTGCTTACCCCCGGCGATTATGATATTGAAACCATCAGCCTGATTGACGAACCCGCCAATCAGATCTATTTCATTGCCTCTCCCCGGAATCCCAATCAGCGGTACCTGTTTCGCACCAGTCTGGATGGGAAAGGGAAAGCCGAGCGGGTAACCCCCGCCGACCTTGCCGGTACGCACGATTACGCCATTTCACCGTCGGGCAAACTGGCCCGGCATTCGTTCACCAATTACTACACCCCCAACGTTCGGGAGTGGGTAAGCCTGCCCGATCATACCCCCGTTAATGCAAATGAACGTATTGCCGAACGGATGAAGCCGGTTGACAAATCAAATGTTAGTTTCTTCACCGTCACCACCGACGATGGGGTGAATCTAGATGGATGGATGGCCAAACCGGTTGATTTTGATAGTACGAAGAAGTATCCGATTGTTTTCTACGTGTACGGCGAACCGGCCGCTACCACGGTCAATGATGTATTCGGGACCGGGCAAAATCGGCTGTTTCAGGGCGATATGACCAAAGCGGGGTACCTCTACGTGGCCCTCGATAACCGGGGAACGCCTAACCTGAAAGGGGCTGACTGGCGGAAATCCATCTACCGCAACATCGGCCGACTCAACGTCCGCGACCAGGCGATGGGGGCTAAAAAACTGTTCTCGCAACACGCCTACATCGACACCAGCCGCGTGGCCGTTTGGGGTTGGAGTGGTGGAGGGTCTACTACCCTGCACCTGCTGTTTCAGTACCCTGATATCTATAAAACCGGCATTTCCATTGCTGCCGTGGGTAATCAGTTGTTTTACGATAACATTTATCAGGAACGGTACATGGGATTGCCGCAGGAGAACCGGGCCGATTTTGTGGCGGGTTCGCCCATAACCTATGCTAAAAACTTAAAGGGTAATCTGCTCTACATTCACGGTACCGGCGACGATAATGTGCAGTACGACAATGCCGAAGTGTTGATCAACGAGTTGATAAAGTACAACAAGCAGTTCCAGATGATGCCATACCCCAACCGCTCGCACGGTATTTATGAGGGGGAAGGAACTACCCTGCACCTGCGAACATTGTACACGAATTATCTGCTTAAAAACTGCCCTCCAGGGGCGCGGTAGACCGGTTGAAAGTAGCTTGGACTTATTGATTTGACGTAAATAACCGCCGGATTGCGACCACCCCCAACCCCCTCCTAAAACAGGAGGGGACTTGAAAAAGGGAACCCTTCAGCGTAGCCCCCTCCTGTTTTAGGAGGGGGTTGGGGGTGGTCAGTATGGGCGAAAAAGCGATTGTTAGTTCGGCGGTTATTTTGTTCAAATCAATTAGTCCGGGTAACTGTAAGCTGAGTTGCGATTGCCAGTACTTACAAAATTAGCCTAACGGCTACCCGGACTAAAGTCTAGGCCACCAAAAAAATGCGAACAAAAAACAGAATAGCAGTTCTTCAGCTACTAATGCTGCTCCTGGTAATCCCCGCTCAGGCGCAGCAACACACCCGGTTTACGCACGCCGATACACTGCGGGGGACTATCACGCCCGAGCGGGCCTGGTGGGATCTGGCTTTTTATCACCTGCGCGTCCGGGTGCAACCCGTTGATAGTACCCTGAGCGGCTCAACGTTGATCCGCTATCGGGTGTTGAAGCCGGGGCAGGTGATGCAGGTGGATCTGCAAAAGCCGCTGCGGGTACTACGGGTAGAGCAGGACGGAAAACAACTAGCCGTGCGGCAGGATGGCAACGCCTATTTTGTTACCCTGGCCAAAGCACAGAAAGTTGGGCAGACCGAAGCGATAACGGTGTCTTACAGTGGTAAACCCCGCGTGGCCAAACGCCCGCCCTGGGATGGAGGGCTGGTCTGGTCGCACGACAAAGCCGGTAACTGGTTCATTGCCACGGCCTGTCAGGGGCTGGGGGCCAGCGCGTGGTGGCCCTGTAAAGACCACATGTACGACGAACCGGATTCGATGGCCATTACGGTAACTGTCCCTGAGGATCTGATGGATGTATCGAACGGGCAACTCCGTCAGGTAACCACCAATCCCGACCATACCCGCACCTTTGACTGGTACGTGCAGAACCCCATCAACAACTATGGTGTAAACCTGAACATCGCCCGCTATGCCCACTGGTCGGAGGTGTATGAAGGCGAAAAAGGCAAACTTGCGCTTAATTATTATGTACTCCCTGAGCACCTCGATTCAGCTAAAGCACAGTTTAAAGAGGTGCCAAGAATGCTGAAGGCATTCGAGTACTGGTTTGGGCCGTACCCTTTCTACGAAGATGGCTATAAACTGGTCGAGGCACCGTATCTGGGCATGGAGCACCAGAGTTCCGTAACCTACGGGAATCACTTTCGGAATGGTTACCTGGGCCGCGACCTCTCGCACACGGGATGGGGATTGCTATGGGATTTTATCATCGTCCATGAATCGGGGCACGAGTGGTTTGCCAATAACATCACCTACCGGGATGTGGCTGATATGTGGATTCACGAGAGTTTTACCAACTATTCGGAATGCCTTTTTACGGAGTACTACTGGGGTAAAGCCGCTGGGGCGCAATACGTCATTGGCTGTCGCGCCAACATCCGTAACGACAAACCGATTATTGGCACCTACAATGTGAATCATGAAGGATCGGGCGATATGTACTACAAAGGGGGTAACATGCTCCATACGATTAGACAGTTGGTTGGTAACGACGATAAATGGCGACAGATGCTGCGTGGTCTGAATAAAACATTCTACCACCAAACCGTAACCACGAACCAGATTGAACAATACATGAGTCAGCAGGCGGGTCTGAATCTAAAACCCGTGTTTGACCAGTACCTACGCGATACCCGAATACCCGTACTCGAATACCGCCCGGTAGCCGATGGGTTTCAGTATCGGTGGGTCAATACGGTGCCCGGCTTTTCGATGCCGGTGCGGGTGTGTCTGGGAGAGTCGGGACCGTATCAGGTTATTCAGCCCACGGCACAATGGCAGAAACTGTCGGCCAGGGGAGTGAAGACGTTGACGGTAGACGCGAATTACTATGTTTTGAGTAGACGGGTAGCCGAGTAAACGAACATTGGATGGTACGCTTACTCAAAAGTTTGGCTACTGCATGGAAAGGAAATGTACTTTGCCAATGATTAATTTTTATCCCATTCTTACCTATAAAACAACTATGCGTACAAATCGAAATTTACTCTGGGCCGGACTACTCCCGGTGATGTTGCTCATCGGTTGCGGAAGTAATAAAGAAAAAGAAGAGGAAGAGAAAAAAGACGACGAATCCGTATCAATGATGGGGGCCGCCGGTGCGATGAAAGAGATGGCATCGCAGATGGAAGACATGCAGAAAAATGGCCCCGTTGAAACGGTCAACTTCCGCACGCTGAAAGAATTGCTTCCCGCCGATGCCGATGGTTTGCCCCGTAAGGAGGCTACCGGTGAAAAAAATGGAGCCATGGGCTTTACGATTTCAACCGCAACGGGTAAGTACGAAAACGGAGACGGCAGTGAACGTATCGAGTTGTCGATTGTAGATGGGGGTGGCTCACCCATGATGATGGGACTGGCCGCCTGGTCGATGATAGATGTCGATAAAGAAACCGAACACGGTTACGAAAAAACTACCAAAATGGGGGATAACAAGGCGTATGAAAAATACGACAGTGCCGACAAAAACGGAGAATTAAACGTGCTGGTCAATAAACGGTTTGTTATTACCGCCAAAGGTCGGGGAGTAAGCATGGATAAAATAAAAGCGGCCCTGGACGATATTGATCTGGATAAACTGGCCGATATGAAGTAATCACTTCTACAAATGAAGAAAGCCGAAGTTCATGCTTCGGCTTTCTTCGTTTGTAGGGTAGACAGGTGATTTTACCGGGCTAAAGCCGCATTGGCATCCAGCCGCCCGCCGGTTACCGTCTTACCACTTAAGGATGGCGTTGGTACCGCACTGGACAGGATCGCGTTTCTGATCTGGGCAACCGTAGCACCAGGGTGGGTCGAGGCATACAGCGCAACGGCTCCCGTTACGTGGGGAGTTGCCATTGACGTGCCACTGTAGGACGAATAAGTGTTATACGCTGTTGTCGAATTGATGGCTACACCGGGTGCGCCCAAATCAACCGTGGTAGCACCGTACTGGGAGAAACTGGCTAATGCTCCGGTATTATCGATAGCCGCTACGGCAATGACGTTGGGCAAATCGTAGTTGGAAGGGTAGCTGGCTGTAGCATCGTTGTTGGTTCCGCTGTTGCCGGCAGCCGCAATAAACATAATGCCCGCTGTATTAGCCCGACTGATGGCATCGTAAAGGGCTTGTGAATAGCCGCCCCCTCCCCACGAATTGTTAGAAGCCACAATATTGATACCCTTGTTTTTGAGGGTAGTCAGATAGTCGACGGCCTTGATCGCATTGGCCGTGGTACCTCCTCTACTGCCCAGGAATTTGGCCGAGATGAGCGTTACGTTCCAGTTTATACCAACAACTCCCGTCGTATTGGCTTTTGCGCCAATGGTGCCCGACACGTGTGTGCCATGGTCATCTAGCGTACCCCGTGTTCCACCATCGTAAATGGTACGGTCGTTATTGGCGAAATCCCAGCCATTTGTGTCATCGATGTACCCATTCTTATCATTATCTACCTTGTCAACCGGGTCGCTAGAGTTCACCCATACCTGCCCGCTCAGATCAGGATGCGTAAGCTGAATTCCTTCATCTATGATGCCCACGTACACCGCTGCCGAACCCGTCTTGCCTGCTGCCCAGGCTGCGGCCGCATTACTGCCATACTGATTGGCAGGCGATGTCGCGGGCCCATACATTCCCCACAGCGAGCCATTCGTGAAAAAAGGATCAGTCGCTACGGCGGTATGCGTGTAAATAAAGTTAGGCTCCGCAAAGGCTACCCCGGCTGTATTGCTTAGGTCGGCAATGGCTTCCAGTACATTCTTGTTTACTTTCACGACCATTAGTCCCTCTTTTTTGCCCGCCTTTTCCATGGCTTTCGTCAGAATTTTTTCGGCAGGGATTCCTTTTACTTTGTCGAGGGCCTTGTTCTTGACATCGTCCGTAGCCTCTTCGTCAAACTGTAGTAATAACTCACCGTCTACGTAGTCCACATCGGCTTTAAGCCGGGCATTGGCGGCAGAATGTGTGCCGGGTGAAACGGAGGCAGCCGGGTCTATGGGTTGACAACCTACCAGGAGTACTGTTGCCGCGAAGGTAAGCGTTGCTACCTGAGCAAGCCGAAGCGTTACGTTGCTTTTCATTGGGAAATTATTTGAAAGGCTGACAAAATGTTAAAAAATAAAATAGTTACTTTAATTCGATTAAAACTGAATTAAAGTAACTATTTTATTTATACAAACAATATTTATTTACTCAAAATCCTGATAAATTATTTTTCGGTCTACTTTCTCCGGCAATGGACCCTGACGCGTTAGTTTCATTTTGGCCAAGGCGGCTCCGGCATGGGCGCAGTTTCCGGGGGCGTACCCATCCAGATAGGCCGTCAGAAAGCCGGCCCAATACGCATCACCGGCGCCGGTAACATCCACCACGTCGAGTTTTTTACCCGGTATCCGGGCCTGTTTAGCCCCTCCATCGTAGGATACAAGGCTACCATCGGGGCCCAGTGTCAGGCAGATTATGGATGCACCCATTTGATGAAAGTCGCTCAGGACGCGCTCCGGCTCCTGTTTTTCGCCATACAATCGCTCGACATCATCCTCACTTACCTTTACCAGTGCGCCAGAGGCAAAGTAATCCGTCAGAACCCGCCAGACCTGCTGCCGGTCGGGCCATATGGTTGGGGCATAATTGGCATCAATACTGATCAGACAGCCAGCCGCATGGGCACGGCGAGCCGCATCAATAATTGTATCCTGGGCGGGCTGTCGACTCAGGGCGAAGCAGGTTGTGTGAAATACCTGCGTCTGGGCCAAAAGGGAATCGGGTAGTTGTTCGGGTTTTATCAGGCAGTCGGCATGGCGGTAGGCCACAAAATCGGGCGTGCCAGCCGTACGCGACACAACAACGATACTGGATGGCTCCAGCGGATCGGCTGTCACATTGTCGATGTTTACCCCGGTTTCTGCAACCTGCCGGGTCAGGTATTTCCCAATGTTATCATTGCCAACGCAGGCCACCAGGGCAACCTGACCACCCAAACGGGCCATGTTTGCCGCCATATTGGCTGGACTACCGCCCTGATAGCGTCTGAAATCCTGGGCATCCAGCAAACTGGTTGACACGTGGTGGCCAATTAAATCGGCCAATAATTCACCAACTGAAAGAACAGCGAAAGGGCGGGTTAAATCTATCATAAAAGAAGTCATGAAGGGGCATTGATTGTCAGTAACTGTTTTTCGATGAATGACAATCAATGGCTACCAATGCCGTGAAGCTAATGACTACAAAGTTAATTTCCGCCGGGTTGTATTGGGAAGGCGACTTCCTCGCTTCTTTTAGTTTCTTTCACCAGAAAACAGGCTCCGGCTGCCAGCAGCAGACAAACACCACACAGGACCAGCGCATTGCGGGGGTCATTCCCCAGTATTGGGCCGTAGATGAACTTGATGGTGACATTATTGATAATCTGTGGCACAACGATAAAACCGTTGAAGATACCCATGTAAACGCCCATTCGCTCTCTGGGGACCGATGAAGAAAGCAATACATAGGGCATGGATAAGATGGAACCCCAGGAGAGGCCAACCAGGGTCATACCAATCAGGAACACAGAACTGCTTTCTCCCAGGAGCATGGACATAAAGCCCAGACCACCAATGGTTAGCATAACCGCGTGCGTTTCCCGGCGACCAATACGACCGGCAATGGTAGGCAGGAAAAAGGAAATGCCGAAGCAGCCAATATTGAAAAGGGCAAAGCAATCGTTGCCCACCTCGATGCCCCGTTCAAAACCGGGGGATTCAGGTGTGGGCGCGTTGAATGCGTGGCGGGCAATGGCCAGTGAGAGGTATTGCCACATCAGCGGCAGGCCATACCACGTAAAAAATTTGACCCACCACAGTTGTTTCATGGTAGGCGGCATCTCGCGCAGGGCAACACCAATCTCTTTAAAAACCCCTGCTATTCCTTTCGATTCGCGTTTCTCGCGCTTAAAAGCCTCCATATCTTCGGGCGGGTACTCTTTGGTGGTGTACATCGTCCAGAGCACAGCAGCCAGTACGGCAAACCCACCCACATAAAAGGCATATTTTACAAAATCAGGAATGCCGTTGGTACCGGCTGCCACCATTGTAATACCAAAAAGGGGCAGGATACGGGGCATCAGATTGGCGAGTGTTTGCCCAAAACCCACGAAAAAGCTTTGTACCGCAAATCCCAGGTCGCGCTGTTTATCATTCAGCTTATCGCCAATAAAAGCCCGAAACGGTTCCATCGATACGTTCAGTCCCGAATCGAGCAGCCACATCAGGCTGGCGGCCATCCAGAGCGAGGTCGAGTTGGGCATCATGACCAGCGCGAAACTGGTAATAAGTGCGCCAATCAGGAAAAATGGTTTTCGGCGGCCCCACCGCACCGACCAGGTTCTGTCGCTGAGAGAGCCAATGATGGGCTGCACAATCAGACCCGTAACCGGACCCGCCAGCCATAAAATCGGGATATTGGCTTCGTCGGCGTGGAGGTATCGGAAAATAGGACTCATGTTAGCCTGTTGCAGGCCAAAACCGTACTGAATCCCCAAAAAACCAAAACTCATGTTCCAGATCTGCCAGAAACTCAACGTAGGTTTGACCTTTGCCGAGGACTTCTTAATGCTTCCCGTTTGCATAGATTATCGTATCTTTAAACTGTTATCATAGGTGATATGGTACAGATAACAATAATACGGAGCGATTTGCAGGATAGAGAGATATTCTTGGCTTATTTTTTTGTAAAGACACACTTTTGAGCATGATTACCCAAAAATGGCCAATAGCTGGACTGGTTCTGACGGTATTTTTGTTGTCATCTCAAATCATGTCTGTTTATGCACAAACTGACTCGTCGCAGTCGGTAATCGTGCGTTCCGTTACGCTGGAGGGAAACGTTAAAACGAAGGATCGGATCATTCTGCGCGAAATGACGCTTCACGTCGGGGACTCCGTTCGGCTGGCCGATTTGCCGGGTCGTGTGCAGTGGGACCAGCGTAACATCAATAACACAACCCTGTTTGTAACGGTAGATGTCACTACCCAAATTACCCCGGCGGCCGATTCGACTCAGCTGGCCCAGCTCGATCTGACCGTTGTGATGAAAGAGCGCTGGTATATCATTGCCTACCCCGTTTTTGATTTGGCCGACCGGAATTTCAACGAGTGGTGGTACGACCGGGGGCGCGATTTTCGGCGGGTTGTCTACGGTGGTCGACTTAGTTACCGGAACGTGACGGGTACGAATGACCGGCTCCAGGTGGTTATTGAACGGGGCTTTCTCCAGCGTACTATCCTGTCCTATTCCAAACCATATATCGATAAGGCCCAGAAAATCGGTTTACGGGTTGATGTTAGCTACGCCACGAATAAGGAAATACCGTACCGGACCCAGTTCGACAAGTGGGTATACACAAAATCGGAGGATGTGCTCCGGGAACGGGCCTATGCCAGCCTCACCCTGACCAACCGGCGCGGGCTGTATCATTACCACACTTTTGATACGCGCTACACGAGAAACACCATTGCCGATACCGTTGCCCGGCTCAATCCCGATTATTTTCTGGATGGGCGTACACGGCAGCAGTTTCTGGCCATGAGTTATAACTACCGGTACGACCGGCGGGATAACGTAGTTTTTCCGCTGGTTGGAAAGTTGTTTACGGCCTTCGTGGGCGTATCAGGCATTTTGCCGTCCGATAATTTTAATTTTCTGGATCTGTCGGCGTCAATGACCCGCTACTGGTCGATGGGGGGGCGGTTTTACGGGGCAGGCAGCCTGCGCGCCCGTGCTACCTGGCCCACCCGGCAACCCTACTTCAACCTGCGTGGCCTGGGCAGCTCCATCGATATGGTGCGGGGCTATGAACTCTACGTTATTGACGGACAGCGAACAGCCATCTGGCGAAACAGCGTTCGGTACCAGCTTCTCAACGTCCGCAAACAACTGAACTGGCTGCACGTCCGCCAGTTCAATACCGTACCAATAGCCGTTTACCTGACCGCTTTCGGCGATGCGGGCTACGTGAGCAGTACCGTTGCCGAGCAGTACCAAAGCAGGCTGGCTAACCAACTCCTGGCTGGTACGGGGCTAAGCGTCGATATAGTTTCGTTCTATAACCTGGTAATGCGTTTCAGCGGCACCGTAAACGCGCAGGGAAACAAGGGGTTCTTCTTCAACCTGGCGAAGGAGTTTTAGCCAGGCTTCCTGTTGCATCGTTACGAGGGGAGCCAGCTGGCAGGAATCGGGATCGGCTTTGCTTGTAGGGCCCATTTCTTCCCTCATGTCATTCGCTTGCTGCAACGCTACGCCACCGAATCGATCACCCAACGACCCCATGTGGTGATGGCGACGTAGGAGCCTTTACACACCTGTTGGATGTACGCATGCTTTTTAACTGCCTCATAATCAGGCAGATTTAAAGTCAACATTCCAGCCTAAATCTTGAATTGAGATCCCAAACTTATGCAGATTTTTCTTGATTTTTCGGATCTGCATCACCTTTACTTGCTCCTTGTCCCGCTCCAGCTTTTCGGGTTGGTAAGCTTCCCCGTTTTTCAACATTGTATAGATCAACACGGCTACCTTCCGGGCCGTAGCTGTAATCGCTTTCTTGCGACTGGATTTGAAAGCTACCCGACGAAAAAAGTTCACTAACGGATTGGAGTCCTTCATGTTGCCAATTGAATTGGCTACCTGCCGGAACGTATTAGGCAGGTTCAATTTATTCTTCAATGTCTTGCGCGACAGTACTTTACCCCCAGATGCTTTGTTATTGGGGGTAAAGCCCAGCCACTTGGCAAAAGCTTTGGCCGAGGTAAAACGGTGAATGCTTTCACCCACCTCACTCATTAATGTTAGGATAGCCGTGCGACCAAAGCCTGGTATCTCATGTAGATTTACCCCCAACATCTGCCGAGCATATTGTTCCACCGCCACTTTAGGCGCATTCCTATGCTTACGGGGCTTTTTCTTAGTCGCTTCAGCTTTAGGCAAATGTTGACCGGGCCGCCGGTGCGGTATGCTCGGTGAAGAGCCGGTCTAATTCGGCATCTAACTGGGCCATTTCAGCCTGGACGGCCTGATAAAGCCGGTAGGACGACTGCACTTGTAGCCGCACACTGGGTGTCCAATTTCCCGCTAGCAATTGGGTGAGTTCGGCGGGTGTTTTCTTACAGTGTTTATCAACCAGAGCCGCCAGTTTTGACCCGTCCTCTTCTCCCTCACAGATAGCCTTGATGATCGCTAGGCCCGATACAGAAGTGGAGTCGGTCAAGGTGGCATCTAAGCGCACATTGATCAGTCGAAGCGTTTTTTGGATTCGGCGGATGTAGTCGGCTCCATCCTCAATGAGACTTTGGCGCATCCGCACCAGCGGCCGAATGGTAGTAGCAAACTCGTCCGTGATGAAAATGGGGGGTAGCAAACCTAACTGATGCAGGGTTCGAATGTGGATGGCATCCGACACGTCGGACTTAAAGCGCCGGTAATTTTTGGTATTGGCCCCAGCCGTTACCAACACGTCAAAGCCTTCCTGTTGGAGAACGCTCACCAATGGTCTTTCGTAGCCTCCTGTGGCTTCCATGGCGACATGCTGAATGCCATTTTCTTTTAAAAATTGGGCTAACTCGAAAAGGGCTTTGGTCGATACCCCAAATTCCTTGACATCGGTTTTGGTATTGTCTCCCACAGCTACGACGTGGAATTTAGAGCCGATCCGGGCCGCCGGTGCGGTCAATGCCTGCCACCTGCTGATGAATGACAGGCATTTGCTGGTAGTTAACGGTTCCGCGGTCGGACTGTTGTTTCATGTTTTGAAGGGGTTAAAACGTGAAAAATGGCTATCAGCGGGCTATTATTGAGAACAGTAAGTCGGATGTACGGGGTAGTCAGGGTAAGTGACTCCACCAGTGGGGTTTTCAAGGAACCCAGTGAGCAAGCCCCTTAGGTTACGAATAGCCAAATCGGGTGGTTGGGCGGGTTGGACAGCACCAGAGATGAGGTACGATTTTCCCATTCAAGGGCTACTGATAGCAGCCGAAAGTTAGTCATTCAAGCCTAATTTTCATGCGTTTGCCGGGGGTTTGTTCGCCTGCGAACTCGGTGGTGGTTGGGCTGAAAATGTCGAATTTGGGACGCGCTGCCTGTCACCGGGAAGCTGCCTTACTGATTTTGGGCAAGCCCACGTTGAATTTCAAGAACGAAATCAACCGTAATCCCATTGTAGTCTGCAATTTCCTCAATAGTAAGCTTTCCCGCTTTGAGAGCCTTGCTAACAGCTTCTGTCTTGACAGTGATTTCTTTTCGCTCTTCTGCTTCCCTAATCTTTTGCTTTTCCGCTTTGACTGCTTCGGCATTAGCCGCCGTCACACGGGCAAAGTAGGCGCGCTCTTCCGGGGTCATTTTCCGGGTATCCAACTCGTCAATGGCCCGCTTGAGCCATTCCTCGTTCCAAAAGTCAGGGTATTGGGTGGGTTCAGTAGTATGTAGCGTCTTCATGGTATAAACCAGTTTCTCTAAATCGGTCTTTATTTCAGCCACTCGCTTGTTAAACTTAGCCAATTCTACCGTGATAAACGTCATTTGAGTGTCAATGATTTCACCGGCCTCGCTTCGTAGGTTGGCAATCGTGTGAAAATGGGCCGTTGGCAGAATGCTCTTTGCTAAAATGGCGACAGCGTAGATTTTAGGCAGATTGGCATAGTCAAACTCACCCCGTTCTACTACAGTATTGAACTTGTGTAAAGCGTAAAATTTCATGCGCTGTACAAAATGCGGGGCCAGACCTAATTGCATTTCAACGATAAACTGACTGCCGTTTTCATCGGTACAGGCTAAATCAAAAATACCACTTCGGCTGTCAATGGTCAGAGCCTCGAACGCATTCTTGTCGAAATGCACCTCCCGAATGGGGGTTTCTGATTTGATAAGAGCCTGTAACGCTGTGCGAAGAAATAGGCTGTCGGCTTCGTTGCCAAAAGTGGCTTTAAAGCCGTAATCAGAAATAATGGGAATGTAAACGCCTGTCTCCATGTAGCAAAGTTACTGGAAACCTCGAAAATGCCCTATCACCTATCAAACGTGACTTGACTACCCACAAAGGCTGATTATTAATCTGAATTTGCGTTTAAATTAGGTGTTTCGCCGATTATTCTGAAAGAACTTTCAGGTAAGCCAACTGCCTCTACAACTAACCGGGTTAACCTCTGAAAGCTGTCAGGACTTTGGTGAGTGCCGAGATACAATTTCGTTAATGGAATTTTATGGGGTCGACTAACCTTAGGAATGCTGATAAAATAAGGTGACACAAATTTTGTAGTTTTGCTCGCAGCTTCTATTTCCGCTCATGGCTCACTACTCTGCCTCCATCGAACAAGCCATTCGTGACTTTTATGCCCGTCTGGCCGAAAAAGATAAACGCCATTATGCTGCCCTGGAAGCCCAAAAAATAGGCTATGGCGGCAAACGATACATCGGCTTTCTGTTGAGTATTTCCCAAAGAACCCTCAGAAAAGCTTATCACGAACTCAGTCAACCCGAATTAATGAACCAAATCCC
>NZ_KB893586.1 GCF_000374085.1 Spirosoma spitsbergense DSM 19989
CCCATCGGCTTGAGCAACCTGGTGAACGAAGGGCTTGACCACTTGCCACAAGTGACGTGAGTCGTAGTCTTGCTGGTGCAAACTGCGGGTAATGGCATCATGGGAGAGTTTCCCATCCACCAGTGCCGATAGTCGGGTGGCTGTTGGCTGGTTCTGATTGACCAGCAAATAGTCCGAGTAGAGGTCAAAAATAGGGGATATAAACTCCATGAGCGCTTTTTGTGGTGTTTTTGAGTAAATTTAGAAAGAGGTTGCTACAGATAGATCAACCATGCGTAACATCAGGCAATAAGTAAGGTAGCTGGTTCTCCACAACCAGCGTTGGTGAAAGGCTTATAATCCATTCAAACCACTATCAACACATTATCTTGTCATGAACTTACGCAAACTATTCCTGGCGGCAGCCTGCCTGACTATGCTCACGGTTGCCAAAGCTACTCCTCCTGCCCGGCCCATGGATGGTTCGGTCATTAAAGTCGTCATCACGGGTGGGCCCAATGCCGGAACCTATAACCTAACCTCCGATAAAACGACCTGCACCCGAAATGCTACGGGTATAAACTCATTTGGTAACCAGTATTCGACCCGTGAGGCAACCGGTTTGACAAGTGTACAACTCATTATCAGTGACGCCCAAAAAGCAGGTTCAGGCGGCACCTCCGACTGTTATGCATCTGTCCGGTTTGGCAAGATAATCGGTGGAACAAAGTACGAGTTCGGGAAACTACCCGCTTCACTGGGGGGTGAAGATGCCGGAGGAAAAGGTATGGCCAGCTTGGCTGGTTCGGGGAACAGTACCACTTCAACTATTGAGGGGACAACAAAAGCGGGCATAAAATTGCAGATAACTATTCAGTGCAAATCGGTCCTCGATCTGGAAAAGAAATAACACTGACCCGTCCTAAAATCACCCGATTGTGCAGGCACCATTGAATACCAAGGACAAGTCAGTTTTCAAGTCAAAGGTTAGATTATTTCTCTAAGTTGTGACAAACGTTCATTTTGCCAACCCCTTTCAATACCCGAAGGTGCGATTGATACATCGTAGTAAAGTGTTTTAGGCCAACATCAATCCCAACTTTCAATACCCGAAGGTGCGATTGATACGATCGTTGCCCTGCCGAGTCGTTCCGGGTTGCAATACGCCTTTCAATACCCGAAGGTGCGATTGATACCCTGATTTCTTCGACACACAAACGCAATGAGGGTAGTTTTAAAAAAAGGTAAATAAATCGTCACGACTCAAAAATTTGTGTCTCACCAGACGGACGTTTACGTGAACTAAAGTACATTAAAATGCAAATATTAAGACGTTGATTGTATTAAAAAACTGTCAACAACTATCAGTAGCATACGACTACGATGAAAATAAACGAATTTGCCACTCCCTAAGGGGCGCGGGCTATGCAGCACGACGCACAACAGGGTCCCTCATTCCCCAACGCATCCTAAACCCGTTTCAGCTCATGAAAAAAACAGTTTTCATTACTCTCCTCGGCCTGTTCGTTGGTGCCATTACGGCCATGCAGGCGCAATCCGTCATGCTAAAGCCCCTTTGGGAAACCGATACGACGCTGCGCACCCCCGAATCCGTCTTGTTCGATCCGGGTCAAAAACTCCTCTACGTCGCCTGTATCAACGGAAACCCCACGACGGCAAACAAAGGCAGTTACATCACCAAACTGGGACTGGATGGTCAAGTGATCCAGTTAAAATTTACCGATAACCTCAATTCGACCAAAGGCATGGGTATCCTGGGCAACAAACTGTACGTTACCGAGATGGCGCAGGTGGCCGAGATTGACCTGGCTACGGGTAAAATTCTCCATCGCTATCCGGTCGACGGGGCGAAGTTCCTCAATGATATTGCCATCGACATCAAAAAAGGTATCGTGTACGTTTCCGATTCGGACGACAATAAGATCTGGGCGCTAACCAACGGAAAAGCCAGTCTGGTGCTGGGCGATGCACCACTGAAAGGCACCAACGGGCTGCTGTTTGACAATGACCAGCTATTGATCGGCAACGGTGACGGCTCGCTACTTCGTATGGACCCTGCAACCAGGAAGCTGACAACGGTCGCCAGCGGCATGGGGGGTATCGACGGGATTGTGGCCCTGGGAAACAAGCAATATCTGGTAACCGAGTGGGGCGGGAAAATATGGCACGTGCGCGCCGATGGGACAACTGAACTGAAAATGGATACCTCGAAAGAGAAAATCAACTCGGCCGACATTGGCTACAATCCAGCCACCAAAACGCTTTTTGTCCCTACTTTTTTCCACAACACCGTAAAAGCTTACTCACTCAATTAAGCGCTGTTCTGGTACATACCATCCCCCGATTGGGGAACACCGCCGTCATCCCGTTCTGAGTAGCATGGGTTATAAACCATACCCTCCCACAGCGAGTTGTCCTTTTTCAATCCTTGTTGGTTGACTCCATTGCTTTCCGATACAATGATGAACGTCCTGTTTTACCCGGCGCTGCTGTGCATCCTGTTATGGGCCAGCCAAAGCCTGGCCCAGACTTCGGCGCTGAATGGTACCGCGTCCGATACTGCCACCCACTTACCACCGGTTGAGACTCAGCCACCGGTCGCGGTTGGTCAGCGGCCGGCGTTTGCCGAACAAACCCGTGCACCGGGGGTTAAGACCCGCACGCCCATTCAGGTTCGCATCATTGCCCGCCGGTTGCGGGCGCCCTGGGGATTGGCTTTCCTGCCCGATGGGCGTATGCTGGTCACCGAGAAACCGGGTACTATGCGTATTGTTACGAAGCAGGGCACCGTCGGCAATCCCCTGTTGGGGGTGCCGGCCGTTCGCTTCGAGGGCGACGGGGGCCTGTATGACCTCAAACTCGACCCCAACTTTGCCCAGAGTCGCCTGGTATTCTGGACCTTCGTTGAACCTGTGGCGGGAGGTAGTCTAACTTCGGTAGCCCGGGGTAAGTTGTCGGCCGATGAAACCCGACTGGACGAGGTTCGGGTGATCTACCAGGCCACCCCGGCCTATAAGGGGCCGAATCACAACGGCTCCCGACTGCTGTTTGATCCGCAGGGCTACCTGTTCGCCAGTTTTGGCGACCGGTTCGATGATAGCATCCGGATACAGGCACAGGCCTTAAATTCGTCGCTTGGCAAGATCGTCCGCATCACCCGCGAGGGCAAGGCCGCTCCCGGCAATCCCTTCGCCAAGACCCCCAATGCCCGCCCGGAGATCTGGTCGCTGGGGCACCGCAATCCCCAGGGCCTGGCCTTCAACCCCCAGACCGGCGATCTGTGGCAGAGCGACATCGGTCCTCAGGCGGGTGATGAAATCAATCTGATCCGTCCGGGTGCCAACTACGGCTGGCCGCTGGCCTCCTATGGGCTGGAATACAGCAACGCACCGGTCAATGGCGGCAAAACAACGATGGATGGTACCGAACAGCCTATCTACTACTGGGACCCGACCATTGCGCCCAGTGGCATGCTATTCTACACGGGGAAGCTTATTCCGGAGTGGACGAATAATCTGTTTGTTCCGGCACTGCGGGGTATGCACATCGCCCGGCTAATTACAAAAGATAACCGGGTTGTGGGCGAGGAACGGTTATTGACCGATCAGCAACGCCGGATGCGTCAGGTCATCCAGGGTCCAGACGGTGCACTCTACGCCATCACCGACGACCGGGAGGACGGTGTAATTCTGCGCATCGCTCCGCAGTAAAGGGACTGTCACTGAGCCATAAGAGCTGTCTTTCTGAAGATGATGAGGGAAGGCGTATGCGACTGGATATAATTGACAGGTATTAAAATTTACAAGTTGCTTCCCAAAGCAATCTGAGGTTTGAATGAACGATTTGACTGACGGCTAATCTTGACGCAAGACTCTCATTATTAAAATTTTCTCCAGTTCGCAAAACAGTAATAGCCCCTTTTATTGAACGAAAACGATCGATTGGGATAAGGCTGGCGAGTGTGCCGAAATAAATAGGTTTTTCCCGTTAGTAAAATTCCACAAAGCATTCACTGATATCCATACGAGGGTATTTTAAGCAATTTTTCAGGTACATAGTGCCTGCCCTCAATGTCCTTGGAAAATCACTTGATTTGTTTGAGCAGATATTGTCGCAGACCCTCACAGATGAAACAACTAAATTTGACAAATACTAAGGGTAGTCGGCATCTCATGCAAAATCGGGTAAATTGGCTGGGTATCGTATGCGCCCTGCTACTGCCCGCGCTGAGTATTCTCAACCGCGACAACGCCACCTTCACGACGTTAGTGGGTAAACTGGCCCAGGTGTGGGGCATATCTTCAGTGTTTTTACTATTAGTCTGGTTTCTCAATCTACGGTTGAGTGCCGCCTTACGCCCCCAAACTCAACTGACGACTTCCATGCGAACTGGCATCATTATCGGCTGCGATATGGGGCTGATTGGGTTGTTTATAGTGTTAAAAACTTCCAGTTGGCTACCTGCTGCGTTCAATGATGATACGATGGCTAATTCACAGCTTTTTATCCGGCTTAGTATTGCAAGTCTGCTTATTATCATGATTCAGTACTCATTTCTAAGCACCATACAACAGGAAGTATTGAACCGACAGAATGAACAACTGCGCAGTGAAAACTTAGTGGCCGAACTCGAAGGCCTGAAACAGCAGATCAACCCACATTTTCTCTTCAATTCGCTGGGAACGCTCCGGGCCATGATCCACGAGAAAGACGAAAACGCCGAGCAGTTCGTGCTTAGTTTATCGGCGGTGTACCGGCAGTTTCTGAGCAAACGCCACGAAACAACGACCACGCTGCCCGAAGAACTGGAGTTTCTGGAAAGCTACCTGTTCATGCTGCGCTTCCGGTACGAAGATCGGCTACGGCTAACCATTGACGTACAGAGTCAGACCACACCCGATCGCCTGCCGATATTTTGTCTCCAACTGTTGGTCGAGAATTGCATCAAGCACAATATTCTTTCCGCAGCCAAACCGCTCTCCGTACGTATTTATCTGGATGGTCCGGCGTCGATCACCGTCGAGAACAACAAGCAACTGAAGCGGTCCGGCATCGACTCAACAGGTATCGGGTTGGATAATCTCTGTAAACGCTACAAATTGCTGGGCGTTCCCGATGCTGTCACCATCCGCGAAACAGACACCACGTTTGCCATATCCGTAGCCCTGCTCGAACCATGACTATTCTGATCGTTGAAGATGAACCCAAGTCGGCCCGGATGCTCCAGGAACTCATCGAGTCGGTGCGCGATGGTGCGCGGGTGCTGGGTATTTGCAGCAGTATCGAGGAAACCGTGCAGTTTCTGACGCGGGCCCAGTCGCCCGACCTGATTTTTATGGACATCGAACTGGCCGACGGCAACAGCTTCGACATCTTCAATCAGGTGACCATTACGGCTCCCGTCATTTTTTGCACCGCCTACGACAACTACGTGCTTGATGCGTTTAAAGCCAACGGCATCGACTACCTCCTGAAACCCGTTGAGAAGCAGCACGTTCAGACCGCCTTTGCCAAATTGGACACTATTCGAAAAGCACTGGCTCCCAACGTGTTGGCAGTTGAGCAGTTCCTGATGAACCTGCAGGATACGATCAGAAATGCCTACAACACGTCGTTTCTGGTGCGTATCCGCGAAAAAATGCTGCCGATTGCCGTAGCCGACATTGCCGCCGTGGAGTTCGAGCATGAGGTGTCCTGTCTCCACACCCTCAAGAATGAGAAGTATCCGCTGTTTAAAACGATGGACGAAATCGAAGCGGTTTTAAACCCGGCGCAGTTTTTTCGGATCAACCGCCAGATGATCGTCCACCGCCGGGCCATCGTGTTCATCGAGCCGCATTTCAACCGGAAAGTAACGCTGACCCTTAGCTGTAAGCTCAGTGCGCGCCCCATCGTCAGCCGCCTGAAAGTAACCTCCTTTCTGAACTGGGTCGAAAAGCAGTAAGCCCGTTCGGCTCACCGCTCATTTTGCTCAGTTCACCGCTCATTTTGTTCAGTTCGGATTGATTTATAGCCCCGCCAGCAGGTGGTCGTTCTTTATTTGCCTGACCAAAATCGAACGCCACTGTTATGCCTGCTCCGCCAATTGGGCTGACTGCCTTAGTTTTACTCTTAACCAACGCGTTAACGCTGGCCCAGTCACCGACTACCCAACCCGCCATTTACGGAGTTGACCGCGTTCGGGGGGCTCGGTACTGCGAGATTCTGGTCGTGACCGGCCCGCTCACCAAACTCACGGCCTCGGTTTATAACACCCTAGGGCTGAACAGTTGCCCGGCTTCCCAATGGAACGCCCTCGATCCCGATAAACTCAAAAAAGATTTCTCGGCCCGCTCTGTTGTGATGAACGGCCCGCGCGTGTTTATGATGGATAAAATCGGGCAGACGACCCGCGAGACCAAGACCGTCAGTTTCGACGGATTACAAATGAAAAAGCGGGCCGAAGTGCCGGTATCGCTGAAAACGGCGCGGGAAGGCAAAGCCAAACCCTACGCCGAGACAACTGTCAACCGGGCCACGCAGTATGTGTTCAACAAGGGCAGCCGGGTGTATGAACTCATTAGCCCGCAGCATAGCTACATCATGCAGTCGTACGCCCAGATAATAGACCCAAAGCTGACGGAAAAAGACCTCATGACGCTGCAAACCCGGCTGAAACTACCCAAAGGCTGGCGCTATCAAATGCGGGTACTGGCGGCTGATCTTGTTCTGCGCACCGTCGAAGGCGGAAAGGCTTACGTAACCCAGGACGATTTTCAGAATACCTACCAGCGAGTCAACTAACACCATGACGAACAAGACGCTCATACTGGTTTGGCTACTACTGACCACCAGTCTGCCAACCTATTCCCAGGCAAATCTTCCCAAAACTTCTGTTTCTCTGCAGACTGACCTGCTGGCGTACACGACTAAAGGTGGCTACAGTGTTTGGGGGGTGGTGCGCCACGGACAGAATCAATTTGCGCTGGCCTTTGTCAACTACCCGAACCGCGACAAATCGTATTATGACGAATCGGGCCTGAAAGAAAACGACCAATTTGTCCGGGTAGGGTTGGCGAGATACTGGAATAAGAAAAAGCTAAAATTCCTCTTTTACGGCGTTCATCTGGAATATCACTGGCGCGAACTACGCGAAGACGGCTCATCTGAACAATTGACGGACACTTATCTGGCCTTCGCTCCGGTCATTGGCTATCACTGGTTTCCATTCAAAAAAAGTGGCCTGAGCCGACTTTCGCTCATGGCCTGGGCCGGCCCTCGGATTCGCCCCAATTTCTACAAGCAGGATCGGGTTTTTGAACAAACGGGAAGCGTCTACCCAACGTCATCGTTTGTGGATGGCTCGTTTGGCTTCAACATAGGATATCAACTTTTCAGCCGGTAAGTCTCATGAACATCCAACGTCCTTTAGCACTTTTGATAGGCCTGTTGCTGCTGATCTCCTGCGAACAACTCATAGAGTACCCGCTCTATAACGGGAATTTGGCCGGCGCCGACTATTGGTCAGACCAACCCCAAATTCTGTCGGCGGGGTTAGGCTTCACCGATATTATTGGTGTTGATGAACTGACGGAGGAAAACGTTCAGCTGGTTGGTGGCTCCTGGTACAGCACCTTAACCTGCCAAAACGGCAAGGCACCCGAGGCTAGTGAGCGGACAGCGGTTCGAGATAAAGGAGTTAACATGGCCTACAAAGGCACCACGTTCTTCGATAAAGCGAATAAAGTAGCTGCTGACGCGCTTCCGATTGTGTTTAGCTGGCCGGTTTTGACCGAAACGGTTGACATCACCGATTTTCAGCTAACCCTCAATACGGGCGAAATTGTGACCCCTACCGCTGCTGGCATGTTACCTAACTACGAATATGGTGAACGTAATTGTGTCGTTCTTTTTGGCGATTTCGGAAATCGGTTCAGGAGTAACGAGGCAGGGGCGCGATTTCCCGTCCGGCTGACAATTATTGCCGATGACAAACCATTACTGCTCAAAGGTAAGAACAACGCGGTTGTGAGTGCCGTCGGGTTAACCTGGACAACTAATCAAAACCCGTACGATGAAGGCCCCAAACTGGTTGGCGCAAAACTCAACTTTGTTGGTAAGAAACCGATCGGCGAAGGAGTGGGCGGGGGAATATGGAATAACACGGATTTTATGCCAAATGATGAATTTACCCTCTACGGTGGGGGTAATTTCCGATTGCGAATGCTGACCAGCGGGGGCTTCTCGCCCGATGGAATCACCGGCATAAAACCCAACCAATACGAAAAGTTTTTCAGAATCCACGTCAGAGGTCCTGGTGGCACGACCGTTATGCTCACAAAAGCCGGGGTTGAGTACACGGTGCTGGGTGGTAAACTAAAAGTGCTGGGTCTGTCGGATCTGGGTAAAAAAGAAAATCTTAAAGATGGTGTTTACTACGACGATTGCTACATCGAAGACCGCGACAATTATATCGACGTCATTTTGACGGGCGACGAAGCGGCGGCCCGAAACATTACCTTCTTAGAACTTCCTGGGTTAGCCAGTAACTATGGCGCGCTCTATAACCCTGGTGGCCCCGGCCCCACTCCCTATCCTGGCGTTCGCTACACCGCCCCCGGTCCCGCTGATTTAGAACCCGTAATTATTGCGCTGGATGACCCCATGCGGGTCAATCGGGACGCTTCCCGATAAGTTCTCTTTTAACAACCATATACAACTACGCAACTGACAAAATTTTTTCTCTTGGGCGGGCTGACGCTGTTCGCCCGCTAGCGACATTGTTTGCAAATGGTCCGGTGAAGACAATAAAGCCCGTTTCGAGACAATCAAAACGGGCGATACCTACTCGGCCAAGATTATCTTCCTGGTCGAACCAAACGACGACACGGACAACTCTAAAACCGACAAAAACAAACCTGACAAGAGTTTGCGGAATCGCCCGGCTTTGGGCTTTATGTTGCTGTCGGGTCTAGCTTATGCAGGCAAAATGTGGGAGAACGGAAAGATTTACAGCTCAGAGCGTGGAGAAACGCTCCCCTGTAGCATTGAGCTGGCCGATAAGAATACCCTGAAGTTGAAAGCATCGAAAGGAATAATATCCCCTACCCAGACCAAGAAACGGTTATAGTGGCCGTATGTTGGGGAGTCGCCCACATTTGTACGAAATGTTCCATCTGTTTGGCGCGCTGGCTAAGTTCAAGCGTAATTTGATCCAAGAGCGGACGATGACAGGTCTGTCGGCTGCTTGAGCACAGGGCAGGTTGGGGGGACGGCCCGAACTCTTGAATGCCGACAAGCAAGAGTTGGCTGTTCAGCTCTACGAGGCTAAAATGACATCGGTCAAGAAGATTTGTGAGATGTTGGCTATTAGCAAGTCAATGCTGTTGTCTTAACCCCTTGAATGTAAAAGGACTAAACTGTTTTGACAAGTTTGTTCAGCCATTCAGGGGGTTAAGACATTCCTAAAAGGGTTGTGCAACAGTCACAGACGATTTTCTGAACGATTTCCAGGGTTGTTGTCAGTAACACAACCCATTCATTGATAGCGAAATAACCAGTTCATTAGCTAACATTCATTACCCTTTTGTTGGACAAATACGGCTAGTTAAGTAAGCGGGGAGTCTGTCCGGATATAAACAAGTTAGATGCGTACAGAAAACGCGATGCAACCTACACCAGAAACTTGACGAAGAGTTATCGAGCTATTTTTGCTTGAAGGAAATCGAGCAGTATTGTAGGCCTACAACCCCTTAGTTTCTCGTGTTGTTTCAGGGAGACACACGGGCAATAGGTCACCACTAAATTTTTTTGGTGGTGACCTATTGCCTCTTTCAGGCCAGAGTCCGCCCGTGATCAGCCGTGCGCCTTGAGCCAGTCGTAGGTAGCCTGCTGAGCACGAATAGGAGAATGATAAACCGGGTCAACAACTTGATTATGTCCCTGCTCATCAACGTGACGGGCTTTAACCGAGTCGTTAAGCTGGAAGTCGAGTAATGTCGCCAACTCATGCTTTAACCCCAAGGCATAAATGGGGAAACCCACCTCTACCCGGTGATACAGATTCCGGTTCATCCAGTCGGCCGACGCCAGGTAAACCTCCGGCTTACCCCCATTATGAAAAATAGCTATCCGGCTATGCTCCAAAAACTGGTCCACTAACCGGATTACTTCGATGCCTTCACTAATCCCTGCTACACCTGGCACCAGACAACAGATGCCCCGGATCAGTAATTTGACTTCTACGCCCGCTTGGTTCGCTTCGTAAAGTTTGTCGATCATCACTGGATCTTCCAACCCATTAAGTTTTAGTAATAACCGGGCCTTCTTCCCCTGCTTAGCCAGGGTAATCTCCCGGTCAATCAAGCTCACATATCGTTGTTGGAGGTTAAACGGAGCTACCAGCAGGTGCTTCAGATGACGGACTACTTTTTGGTTTTTTAAATATCCGAACACCTTCCCCAACTCCTTGACCATACCCGAATGACAGGTAAATAAACCAAAATCGGTATAGACACTGGCCGTTGCTTCATTGAAGTTGCCCGTACTCAGGTACCCAAAATGCAACGGTTTACCCCTTTTTCCGCGCTTATCCTCAGCACTGAGCCGCCTCACCAGCGCAATTTTAGCGTGGACTTTCACGCCCGGCAGACTGTAAATAATTCGCACCCCAGCCCCTTCCATCTCCTCGGCCCAACGCAGGTTGTTGGCCTCGTCAAAGCGGGCCTTAACCTCCACGAACACCGTCACCCGCTTGCCATTACGGGCTGCACTAATCAGCGCATTGGCAATCAGTGAGTCGGCCGCGATCCGGTACAACGCCACCTGAATATCGTAGACCAGCGGATCGATGGCCGCTTCATTAAAAAACCGCAGTACGTAGCTATACGACTGATAGGGAAAGTGTAGCAACCGGTCCTGCTGACGGATGGCATCGAAGAGGGATTCGTAAGGGTCTAACGCTACGGCGGGCAGGGGGACCAGCGTCGGCACGGCTAAGCCGGGCAGTTTGGTCAGGGGTAGTTTCATCAGATCGCTCAGGCTGTGGTAACGCCCGCCCGCCATCAGATCGTGGTTGCTCAATCGAAATACGTGAACCAACTGTTCCACCAAATCAGGCGGCATAGTTGGGTCGTAGAGAAACCGGATCGGTGGAGCCGTCTTCCGCTCGGCAAGCTGCATCCTGATTTTTTTGACTAAGTTGCCACGGTACTCATCCTGAATGGTCGTGTCTTCGGCCCGGTTAAGCTTGAAGCTCAGGCATTGTTCTACCTCGTAGCCGGGGAAGACGATCGACAGGTTGGACCGGATAATATCGTCCAGAAAAGCAAAATGAGTGACGCCCTCGATGGGCGAGAGTTCGACGAACCGATCCAGCTTATCCCGGGGAATATTCAGGTAAGCAATCAAACTGTCATCACTGGAGGCCGGGGCTTTGGGGCGAAGTGTCAGGGCGAAGTACAGGGCCTGACTGTTCAGCAGCGGCAGTTTGTCGCGGCGATTCATCCGGCGGCTGGTACCGACAAAAACGGGTTGTAGATAGGAGAGAATAGTGCTACGGAAGTACTGGGCCGCTTCCTGCCGGTGAGCATCTGAGAACGGCTCGCTCCTGTACAGCACCACCTGACTACGCCGAAGGGCCGGGCAGATGTCGTTCGTGAAGAGCGTATCGAAGCGCTGTTGCTGACGGGCGACAGCGTCGGCAATTTCAGCCAGTACTATCTGGGGGTCAACCGGCAGGTGTTTGGTGCGCTGCTTGGCCTTGAGGGCAGCTAAACGGCGCAATATTCCCACCCGCACCCGGAAGAATTCGTCCAGGTTAGCTGAATAGATAGCCAGAAACTTGACCCGGCTGGCCAGCGGCACCTGCGGGTCGTGTGCTTCGTCTAAGACGCGTTCGTTGAACGAAAGCCAGCTTAGGTCGCGGTCGGCGTAGGGTAGCCCTGCCATAAGTCGTGTCGGTTCATGGGCGAATCAACGAACCGTCCGTTGCGCCTTCATCCTAAAGCGATATAGGTAAGGGGATGTTATGGAATGGCCTTCAACTATAGATTATCAAATTGTTATGACTCCTCTGGCTCACCAAACGGGGTAAGGACAGTTTCACCACGGCGTCGTCCCAGCCGGGAGAACTCGGTCACCAGCACTTTGCGGATAGTCTTACTGCGGCATAGATCCAGCAAATTATCGAGTTTGGGTCGGTCTACATTGCTACGCTTGGTTGCACTGCCCGTTTCATGAATAATACGGATAATTTCATAGCCCTGGCGTTCGGCATAAGCCGTCAGATCAGACACCTGCCGCCGGGGGGCCGGTCCCAGCTAATCCTGTTCCTTAGTGGACACACGGACGAAGAGAGCTACGGGTACCACGGCGATGAAGATTACTTAAGAAAGGTAGGTAAAAGTCCGCTAACCTGAGAAACTAAGAAACTTTGTTTCGTTTATTTCGTTTAACATATACAAAGTCTACTTGTCTTACTCAATATGGAAGCAATTACTGAACGACCTTCTCTGCACGACCAGCAGATAGCCCGTGATTCTCTTGCCCTTGTGGGCGAAGCCTTGAACCGAAAGCGATCAGAAGAGGTCAGCATTCAACTACAGCCGGGCATAGCTGCACAGGGTTTCGCTTCGGTCGTTATTCCCACTAAAGCCCTGCATCTGCTGGCAGTCATTCTCTCCAGTATGGCGCAGGGCAAAGCCGTGTCACTAATTCCGTCCGACTCAGAGATTAGTACGCAACAAGCTGCTGATCTACTTGGCGTGTCCCGCCCACACCTTGTCAAACTACTGGAAAAGGGTACAATTCCGTTCAAGAAAGTTGGTAGCCATCGGAGGGTTTTGCCGGAGGACTTATTGATTTATAAAGAGCGACAAGAACAAATCCGGCACGAGCAACTACAGTTTCTGGCTGAGCAGGCTCAGGACCTCAACCTGGGCTACGAATGATATACTCGACTAGCCCGGTTGCCTTGCTTGATGCCTGTATTCTCTATCCTGCTCCGCTTCGGGACCTGCTTTTTCATATTGCTGTTAGGGGGCTGTACCGGCCCAAGTGGACGGACAAGATTCAGGAGGAATGGACGCGAAACCTCTTGCTTAATCGACCAGACTTACTGGCAGCCCAACTCGAAAAGACAACGGATGCCATGAACCGGGCTTTCCCCGATGCGATGATCCGCAATTTCGAGTCGCTGATTACTTCTCTTACTTTACCTGACGCCGACGACCGGCACGTACTTGCCGCAGCGATTCGTGGCCAGGCTGATGTGCTGGTAACAGCCAACTTAAAGGATTTTCCTCTGGCCATCGTGGGGCTATTTGACATCGAAGTTCAGCATCCTGATCAGTTCATAAGCTCGTTTTTGGCTACTCACCCAGATGAGGTACTGCTTGCCTTCAAAAGTCAGGTGGGCAACCTGAGAAGGCCAGCTAAGACGGCTGCTGAGGTGCTTGAGATTCTCCGCCGAAATGGATTAACCACAACTGTCGATACGCTTCGGGGGCTGCTGTAGGGCATTTCAATGCGCAATTCTTGTCTTGAAACTTTCGGAATGCCGTGCACAAATAATCACTTCATTTGTGATGAAATCTCGCCCATCGCCATTCGGTTGCACTCTAAAAGCAGTTCCTGGAGGCCCGCACCTTCCGAACGAAGCGGGTCAATGGCTTTGACCAGTGTTGTGCGGAGGTGATACAGTTCTTGCCGGTCAAATTTTTTGGACCCCTTCACCAGGTCTAGCTTCATTAGAGCTTCCTGCTGATTTTCTTTGGGATTAAACCAGCCGTTCAGTTCTGAGCATTGATGACATACGCCCCGCTTGCTCACCAGCGCACAGCGATCATCGAAAATGGTGACCATCGTTTTGCGGGCATCCTGCAACAGATACTTGACCACGCCTTCCCTCTTACCCAGTATCTGCCCGATTTCGACTACTGAAAAATCGTACACATCTTTCAGCATCAGCGCAATCTGGTTTTCGATGGACAGGTTTTTGGCAATGCACGTAAAACAGGTGTCTATGTGTTCCCTCATATCATAACGGGTATCGGTCGAGGTTTCCCAAACGTGCATAATTCGGTTAAAAACCGATTCGTTATTGCCTACCAACTCCTTGGCCAGCTCCGAAACATCCGGTGTCCAGCGTTTTTGCCGGTTGAGTTGGTTATATGAAAGATTGGTCGCAATCTGGAATACCCACGTTTTCAACGATGACTCGCCATTGAAGGTCCCGAGTTTATCGTAGGCACGGATAAAGGTGTCGTGGGTCAAATCCTCGGCATCGTTGCGGCTGGCCGTCAACCGATACAGATACGATTTCAACGGCGATTGAAACGCACTGAATAGGCGCTGAAACGCGTTAATATCGCCACTCAGCGCATTTTTCAATTCTTCTTCCTGTTCCATTTTAGGATGGGTCTGGGTGGCTTTCGACACTTCCACTAACTTACTGGTTGCTATTGACTGTCGCGAAAACTACTCAAGGATTCAACACAACTTTGCCGGTCGTTTGCCGGGCTTCAATCTGACGGTGCGCTTCGGCGGCATCCGCCAACGCGAACCGGCTGGTGATGTCAATTTTTAGCTTGCCCTGAGCAATCAGCCCAATTACCGTTCCGAGGGCTTCCTGCCAGCGCTGCGGTTGGGTAGTGATGTGGAAAGCCAGATTAAACCCCAACTGATTGATGTTCTCATCCACGAAATATTCCGGGTTCACCTGACCCACTTCGCCACTGGCGCAGCCGTAAATAAAGAGCGTTCCGCCTTTTGTCAGACACTTGATGCTTTCGGTGTAAACCGAACCGCCTACCGTTTCAAAGACCCAATCCACCCCGTTGCCGTTGTTGACCTGCTCACGCCAGTTGGGCCGAGAATAGTTTACTGTCTCGTCGGCCCCCAGCGATTTGGCTACGGTCAGTTTAACGTCCAAACTACTGGCCGCAATTACCCGCGCTCCGTGCATTTTGGCCAACTGCACCAACAGCGACCCCACACCCCCGGCGGCGGCATTGATTAGAACCGTTTTGTCCTTGAGGTCTTTAGCTACCTGCGAAATTAGCAGTTGAGCCGTAGACCCCTGCACAAAAATAGCCGTAGCGGTATTGGCGTCGATACCCGGCGGCAAGGGTATGCAATACGCAGCCGGGGCCAACGCGTATTCAGCGTAGCCACCCCCACCAGGCAGAATAGCCAGGACGGTAGCACCCGGTAGGTAGGGTTCGTTTACGCCGTCGCCAACGGCCACGACTTGCCCAACGGCTTCGGTACCCGGCACAAACGGCAACGGGGTAAGCTGAAAATACATATTCCGCCGACGCTGGGTATCCGAGTAGTTGACCCCGATGGCCTGTACCTTAATAACAACCTCACCCGGATTGGGCTGCGGTATTGGGGCTTCTACCAACGTCAATACGTCGGGCGATCCGTACTGGTCGAATTGTACCTGTTTCATAGTCGTGCTGTAGGCTTTTGTTTGATGCTACAGCTTTGACAATCAGGCTGGTTGAAACGGATAAAAAGCGGGAAAGTTTTTAGTTGAAGAGCGGCAGACGCATTCGTTTTTTCACTAAGCCTACTGGGGTAGCTAACACAGTTGGACGGTCAGCTGCTGCCGGTAGATGTGCCACCCGACGTCAAACTATAACTGCCGTTTGAGACCGTGATTTTACGCCCCTTGGATAAAGAACCCGTGGTAGGTTGGGGCCAAAAATAGGACGAAATGTATGTATTGCCGCTTGCATAAACCATGAACTGTATTCAAATGCAAGGGGCTGAGCGAAATTTTGGTTGATAATTATCATTAAAGTCCTCGCCAAACCGAACCAAGGCGAACGCCTGGCGGAGCAACTTGTTGGCAACGGCAATCAACGCTAACTTGGACGGTTTACCGGCGGCCTTCAAGCGTTGATAAAACTCTCGACAAGCGGTATTGCATCGAATGGCAGACCAGCTAGCGACATAAAGCATGCTTCTAAGGTGAGAATCACCGGTGCGACAAATACCCCGGTGGGTGTTCATCTTACCCGATTGAAAGGTAGTTGGGGCTAGGCCAATAAATTTGGCCACTGCCTTGGCCGATTGAAAATCCTGGAAGCCGTTTGTGGTTTCAATCAACGCTGTAGCCACCTTGTGAGATATACCTTTGATCGATAGTAAACGCTGGTATTGCTCGTGATATTCGGCTTCGCAAAGTTGACAGATTTCCTGCTGTAAGTGGGTGATTACCCCTTCAAACGAGTTAATCATCGTTTGTAAACTTTGTTCAGTAGAGGAATCTTTGACGGGTAAAACTGCAAATGAATGTTGTAAATTTAGTAACGTTCTTCGTTGTTTATGATACTGGCGAAGCAGAGCTCTTTTTTGACGAAGACGCAACAGACTATCCGTAGCCATCTGATAAAGAGCTGGTTGAATAAGCCGACCGTATTCTGCTAGCAGCACCGCGTCCCGTGGATCGGTCTTGGTTACTGACATCCGCATCTTCGCGAAGTTATGGCTTTGTTTAGGGTTG
Source organism: Spirosoma spitsbergense DSM 19989 (assembly GCF_000374085.1). Lineage (GTDB taxonomy): Bacteria > Bacteroidota > Bacteroidia > Cytophagales > Spirosomataceae > Spirosoma > Spirosoma spitsbergense. Next base: position 16,493 of record NZ_KB893586.1, read on the forward strand.
ATGACCGAAACGTCAATGCTTGCCTGACAAAGCATATAGGTTACTAAAACCGAGTAAGAGCCTGTCGCTTCCAAAATACAGTGGGCCTGAGCAGGCAACTGTTTAACCAGGCTGCGGATCCCCTCAGGGGTGTTGGCAAAAGCAGTGTTTGTCCAACCCCCATTGGGTAGTGGAAAGGCTACGGCTAAACTTGTTTTGGCAACATCAATTCCGACATAGTTTTTCATTCAAGTAAGCGTTTAGTGAAACAACAGGGAAAATGGAGCAGTGAATTTTTGGACCCTGGCATAGTATACACGGTTTTGCACCAATTGAACTGTCGAGGCTTAAAAATTCACCCGTGTAGATCAGAACATGGGTTACAGGGTTGGCTATAGAAATCTCGGATTTGCCTACACGGGGTGCTCAACTAGCAGGCTAATTTCTGCCATTTTGAGTTCTTATTACAGTACAGCTCAAACGTACTATAGAAATCCGTGCGGCTGGAAACGCGTCTGGAAGTCCAGGAAGATTTACCCTTATTGTCTTGTTCGGACATCAAACTGATGTTAGCAAAGACGCTTCTCAACAAACTCCACCAAAGCGAGAGCTTATGGCAGGCTATTGAGCAACGCCATCGGATACGAGCCAATAATGCCCACCTCCACACTTATCAAACTTAATCTGACAAAGTAGAATTAGTGACATTATCTTTGCCTAATGCAGAGGGCTATCTTACAGACACGCAATGTACACGTTCGCACCCTGCCAGTTGAACGCGTTAAATGTTTGCCGGGGCATCCAAACGTAAGGGTGGTATTCGGCTTGCAAAAAGTTAACCCCGAAAGTCCTAAGGAAATCCTAAAGGGTGGGGATGAGGTGGGAGTGGGAATCACCAATCTGGTTAGGGAAATACGATTTCTAACCCAAATACCGGAAGCCACCGGCTTCCATTGACCAATCCAAATCACTACCTATCAATCGATTAATGGTATGAAAAACAAGTACCTGCTTCATCTTCTTCTTTTATCGCTGCTGCTAACCGGGCAGGCTGCCCTGGCCCAGACCACCAATACCTGGACCGGCACAACCTCCAACGGCTGGAACACGGCTACAAACTGGAGCCTGAGCCGCGTTCCCCTCACCAGCGACGATGTAGTGATTGTGCCTGAGACCAACCAACCCCTACTGAGCACGACGGCGGTAGCCAACTCGGTGGAGGTGCGAAGCGGGGCCTCGCTGAGCATTAGCAGCGGGGGCAGCCTGACTATCAACGGCAGTAAATCGGTGTCGTTCAATACAACGGGTTTTTACAACGGGGGGGTGGTCGATAACCGGGGGGCGTTGGTGCTGGGTAATGTGTCTTCTGTGGGTACTGATGGACTGTATAATGCGGGTTCGTTTAGCAACACGGCCGGCGGGCGCATCAGCATTGACCGGGCCAGTTCCATTGGCTTGTTCAATCGCCAAAGCAACATCAGAACCACCTTTGTCAACTCGGGCACGATCACCATCGGGGCCCTTGCCAGCGGAGGGGGGAGTACATATGGGCTGGTTAACCTTGCGAGTTCATTTACTAACACGGCGGGCGGGCAGATCAGCATTGACCGGGTCGGGGCCTGGGGCCTGGAGAATAACCAGGGCACCTTTGATAACTCGGGCACGCTCACCATCGGGGCCCTTGCCAGCGTGGGTAGTGATGGGCTGTATAATGAGGGTTTTTTTAGCAACACGGCCGGCGGGCGCATCAGCATTGACCGGGCCCGTGACGCGGGCTTGTACAATGGCAGCTTTGACCGCTTTGATAACTCGGGCACGCTCACCATCGGGGCCGTGGCCAGCGTGGGGCGTTATGGGATAGAAAATGAAGAAGGGGAATTTACTAATACGGCCGGCGGGCGCATCAGCATTGACCGGGCCACTACCGCGGGCTTGTACAATTACTCAGGCGGCACCTTTGCCAACTCGGCCACGCTCACCATCGGGGCCGTTGCCAGTGTGGGTAATAATGGGCTGTCGAATGTGGGTTCGTTTAGCAATACGATGGGGGGCAGCATCAGCATTGACCAGGCCAGTTCCAGGGGCTTGTCCAATGATTTAGGCGGCAGCTTTCTTAACTCGGCCACGCTCACCATCGGGGCCGTTGCCAGTGTGGGTAATAATGGGCTGTCGAATGTGGGTTCGTTTAGCAATACGATGGGGGGCAGCATCAGCATTGACCAGGCCAGTTCCAGGGGCTTGTCCAATGATTTAGGCGGCAGCTTTCTTAACTCGGCCACGCTCACCATCGGGGCCGTTGCCAGCGTGGGTAGTGATGGGCTGTCGAATGTGGGTTCGTTTAGCAACACGATGGGGGGCAGCATCAGTATTGACCGGGCCAGTTCCAAGGGCTTGTCCAATGATTTAGGCGGCAGCTTTCTTAACTCGGCCACGCTCACCATCGGGGCCGTTGCCAGCGTGGGTAGTGATGGGCTGTCGAATGTGGGTTCGTTTAGCAACACGGCGGGCGGCAGCCTCAGCATTGACCGGGCCAACTCCATTAGCTTGTTCAATCAACAAACCAGCACCTTTGTCAACTCGGGCACGCTCACCATCGGGGCCGTTGCCGGTGGGAGTACGTATGGGCTGGTTAGTCTTTTCAGTTCATTTACTAACACGGCCGGCGGGCAGATCAGCATTGACCGGTTCGGTCAATGGGGCCTGGAGAATAACGGAGGCCGCTTTCTTAACTCGGGCACGCTCACCATCGGGGGCGTTGCCAGCGTGGGGAGAAATGGGCTGTTTTTTGATGGGGGTTCATTTACTAACACGGCCAGCGGGCGCATCAGCATTGACCGGGCTACTCGCGCGGGCTTGTACATTAGACCATCAGGCGGCAGTTTTGACAACTCGGGCACGCTCACCATTGGGGCCGTTGCCAGCGTAGGGCTTTATGGGCTGGAGAATGAAGGGGGTTCGTTTAACAACACGGCGGGGAGTAGCCTTAGCATTGACCGGGCCACTACCGCGGGCTTGTACAATTACTCAGGCGGCCGCTTTGTCAACTCGGCCACGCTCACCATCGGGGCCAGCGTGACGGGCACCGCCATTGACAACCGGGCCGGTGCAACAATAAACAATCAGGGGTGCCCGGCCCTGTTGCAGAGCCTGGGCAATGGGGTCATTACCAACGCCGGCTCGTTCTCTAACACGGGTACGCTCATCGAGAACGCTTCGGGCAACAGCGGCATTTCCTACAACGGGGGGCTGGTGCAGAACCTGAACGGGGGCACCTTCAGCATCGGTTCGGGCAACCCGCCCCTGAGTCTGTCGGCTACCAATGCTACCACCTGCAACCCCGCCAACGGCTCGCTTACACTGGGGGGGCTGCAACCCACTACGGCCTATACCCTCAGCTATACCCTGGGCGGAAACACCACCACCCTCACCCCCACCAGCAATGCCAGTGGTCAACTCACGGTGGATGGTCTGGGCGGTGGGGCGTATGCTTTAGCCCTGAGTGGGGCCTGTGTAGCCCAGACGCTGCCCTTCTCGGCCACGCTCACTGCACCCCCGGCTGTCAGCCTGACCACGCAGCCCGCAGCGGCCTCGGTTGTTTGTGCGGGGAGCGCGGTGAGCGTGTCAGTGGGTGCCAGCGGGTCGGGTACGTTAACCTACCAGTGGTATAAAGACGGGTTGCCCATCACCAGTCAGACGGCCGTTACGCTCAACCTGCCCAACACCACAACGGCCAACAGTGGTAGCTACTTGGTGGTGGTAACGGATGGCTGTAACAGCGTTACCAGTACCGCTTTTAGCCTGACGGTCAACGCGTCGAATAGTCAGGGGTGCAATTGTGGTTCATTCGTACTGGTGAGCAACCCGGGGGTCAACACGGCGACAATTAACATGTCCTTCAGCGAGACCTTTACCGCTTCGGGTGGAGTGAGCCCATATAGTTTCAGTGTGGCCAGCGGCAGTCTGCCCACGGGCCTGAATTTATCGTTAGGGGGTGTGCTGAGTGGCACGCCGACCCAGACGGGTAGTTTCCCCCTCACCGTGCAGGCCACGGACGCGAATGGTTGCACGGGCGTGGGGGGCACCTATACCCTGACGGTGAATGCGCCAGTGGTCAACGAACCATCTATCACGGGTTTCAGCACCCTGGATAACACCATCTGCGGGGGGAGCCCCGTCACCTTCACCGCCACCATCGGCAGTGTAACGGGTGAGTACAGCTACACCCTCACCAACGGGGCGGGTACGTCCATTGCCGCTACCAGCAGCAACCCTACGCTGAGTCAGGCCCTGACGGCCAGTGGCACGGGGGGTCAGACCTTTACGTTGACGGTGAGCGATAACGGCCTCAGCAGCACGGCCACCACTATCGTGACCGTGAACGCCCTGCCGGTGGCGGGTCTGACCAACAACGGCCCGCTGACTCCCAACCAGACCAGCGTGACACTGACGGCTACGCCGGTGGGCCAGATCGGGGAGACCTTTTCCTACGTGTTCAGTGCGGGGGCCACCCCAATCGGCACCACCAACCAGGCCACCGTGAATGCGTCGGGCACCTACTCGGTCACGGTGACCACGACCGACGGTTGCCCGGGCGTGGCCAGCACAAGCGTGAGTCAGGACAACACGGCACCCGTCGCTACCACCAACCCTAACCAGACGGCCACGGTCGGCGTCGCCTTCACCTATACAGTCAACGCCTTCACCGATCCCGATGGGAATGCGCTGACGTATTCGGTGACGGGACTGCCCGCCAACGGACTGAGCTTCAATGCCGCTACGCGGGTGATCTCGGGTACGCCTTCGGCATCGGGGGTCGTGGGCGTGAGTGTAACGGCCAATGACGGCAAGGGGGGAACGGCTGCCTCGAGCTTTACCATCACCATCAATTCCGCGGCACCGGTCAACCAGGCGCCGGTAGTGGCCAACGCTATCGCACCCCAGTCAGCTACGGTGGGCGTGGGCTTCAACGTCACCATACCGGCCAACACTTTCTCTGACCCTAATGGCGATGCGTTGATCTTATCGGTGAGCGATTTGCCCCCCGGTTTAGTGTTTGTCGGCAGCACCATTTCGGGTACGCCATCGATGTCAGGGGTAAGCCCCGTGACCGTCATCGCTACCGATCCGGGCAGTCTCTCGGTCGCCACTACGTTCCAACTGACTATCAACCCGGCCAGCGTAGTAGTGCCGCCCAGCGGTCCGTTCAGCATCACGGGCGTCACGACGGTGAGTTGTGCGACGGTAAGCGCGGGCCTGCGCACCTTGACGTTCAATCCCCAATATGCGGGCGTGAATGGTCAACCCATCAGCTTCTCGGTAGTCAACGAGTTGTTGCCCACGACTAATCCGGGTCCTTACTCACTGAATCTGTACACCGATAATCCGGTCATCACCCTGAGTGCCACCCAGAGCGGAGCCAACACCCGGTTTGCCTATAACTGGCTGTCGGCTTGCAGCTCCTCGACGGGCAACACCCCGCCCACGGTGGCCAATCCGGTGCCGCCCCAGTCGGCCACCGTGGGCATTGGTTACACACTGTCACTGGCGGGTGTGTTCACCGATGCCGAGACGCCCAACAGCCTGGTGCTGTCGGTGAGTGGTCTTCCTGCCGGGTTTAACTTTGTGGCCCCCTCGACCATTTCGGGTACGCCCTCGATGAGCGGGGTAAGCACCGTGACGGTGACGGCGACCGATCCGGGCAGCATGAGTGCCAGCACCAGTTTCACTCTCATGGTGAATCCGGAGGCCGGAACGCCCCCCCCACCAACGGGTACCTTCAGCATCACCAGCGTGACGACCATCAGCTGCCAGGTACTGTCGGCCGGTCAGCGCCGGCTGAGCTTCAATCCCCAGTACGCGGGGGTCAATGGCGCTCCGATCAGCTTCCAGGTGGTCAACGAACTGGCTCCCACGACCAATCCGGGCCCTTACAGTCTGGACCTCTACACCGACAATCCGGTGGTGACCCTGCAGGCGGTGCAGAGCGGCATCAGCAGCAGCTTTGCCTACAACTGGCTGTCGGTGTGCAGCAGCACGACGGCTAACACCCCGCCCACGGTGGCTAACCCGGTTGGTCCCCAGTCGGCCACGGTGGGTGTTGGGTACACGCTTTCGCTAGCCAACGTGTTCACCGATGCCGAGACGCCCAATCAGTTGACCCTCTCGGTGAGTAATCTGCCAGCGGGTCTTAGTTTCACGGCTCCTTCGACCCTATCAGGAACGCCTTCCACGAGTGGGGTAAGCAAAGTCACTGTCACGGCGACTGATCCGGGGAGCATGAGTGCCAGCACCAGTTTCACCCTCACGGTCAGTCCGGCTGCCGGAACGCCCCCACCACCAACAGCTACGTTCAGCATCACGGGTGTGACAACAGTGAGTTGTGAGGTCATCTCGGCGGGTGAGCGGAGACTGACGTTCAGTCCCCGGTATGCGGGTCTGGATGGCAGTCCGGTGAGTTTCTCGGTGGTCAATGAGCTGCTGCCGACGACCAATCCGGGTCCCTACAGTCTGGACCTGTACACGGACAATCCGGTCATCAACTTACGGGCGGTTCAGAGCGGGGTAAGCACCAGTTTCAGCTATGGCTGGCTGGCGGCCTGCCAGACGGGTACTCCGCGAGTGGGTGCTAGTCCGGAAGTGCCGCTAACGGTCACCGTATTGGGTAACCCGGTGGTGGGTGAACTGGTGACCGTGGAAGTGCGGGGTGCCAAGGGGCAGGTTCTGTCGCTGTCCATTACGGATGCGCGGGGTCACCCGGTGATTGAGCAGTGGGTGGGTCGGGCCGGGGTCGTGGAGCGTCAGACGCTCCGCCTGGGCCAGACCCCGGCGGGCGTGTTGTTGCTGCGGGTGAGCACATCCACCCAAAGCCAGACTGTTAAGCTGCTCAAAGCGGAGTAACCCTATTCTCCGAAAGACTGGTTCACAGAAGAAGCCGCGTTCCTACAGAGGAGCGCGGCTTCTTCTGTGATTCGGAGGGTTTCGCGAACGATTTTGATTAACGGCCGATACCGCATAATTGATTGATTGGTAGAAGATTACGAGTCTAATAAATAGAAATAGCTGGCTTTTAATTGGACGACAACCGTCGGTTGAAGTGGGAGGGTAGTGTGCGGAAATAAACATAGTTGTCATATAAGAAAAACGCTCCGCAACACACCCAGTAGTTTCATAATGGAATTTCGACCTTTTCTCGTGTTTAAGAAGCTGTTTGAGTTAGTGTTTTTGGAAACGAGAAAGCTGCCAATCGGGGTTTAAGTTGTGTGAAGCAACCTTATTCCTCCGACCTGACGGCCTCTCAATGGCAAGGTATCGCTGGTACTGTCGTGAAAACCAAATTTTGGGTTAGGATTTTTTTTATATCTTTGACTCATCCAAAGGACAACTCCGCCACGGTGGATTGATCCTGTGTAGTCCCGCTAGCCGGGACTATTTTTTTGCACATACTTGATTGATTCATAGAGTATGAAGGATCGTAATCAGCTTGATGACGCCACAAAGCATAGGTTAACAATAGTAGCTTCTTTTGGACAGCCACATAAGCCTTCATCTTCGTGTTGGTCTTCCGGTAAACTCGTTCGTAAAGCGCCTGACAAGTTGGCTCTCCAAAGCGAACCGCATTGAAAGCAGGTAAATGAAGAATACGTCGAATGCGGCTGTTGCCCTTTTTCGAGATACGGGTTTTGCCTGACCGATTGCCCGATTGATTCTCGATCACATCATAACCAGCATAACTCACTAATTGCCGTTGGTTAGCAAACCCCTCAAACCCGTTGGTTTCTGCAATCAGTACAGCCACCGACAGCAGCGCTAACCCTTTGATGGCCGTCAGTCGTTCAACTTGTGCTTTCAGGACGGCATCGCCCGCAATTAAGTCTTGAATCGCCTTTTCTAAGGCTTCGAGTTGTTGATCATAGACAGCCAGTAGCTTTGTGTTCTGTTTAGTGAGAAAATCATCACCTAGGGCGCTGTGATCCAAGGAATGTTGTTGATTGCGACACTGGGTCTTCCACTCTTGAAACCGTTGATGCTGACGGGTTAATAAGCGCAAGCTATAGATGTTCTTCGATAAGGGCTTCCAGAGAGTAAGCTGTTGTTCAAGACCCATACGCGCCAGTCCCTGCGCATCAATCTTATCGTTTTTAGACTTGTAGCCCAAGCTTTTTAGGTAATGTTTGGCCTTATTGGGTAACAGAATACAGACCGATTGGTCCTTCTGATAGAGATGCCAAGCTACAGGCTCATGGTAAACACCTGTTGACTCCATCACGTAGCGCAGTGGTAAGCCGTCAGTCTTCCGGTGTTTACTAACCCATTGCTCTAACTGTGCAAAAGCAGTCGTTTTATTGGCCACTTTGGTCGAGCCTTTGACCACCACCCGTCCTTCACTATCAATCACCGACAGGCAAACCTGTAATGAATCCTTACTGATGTCCAGACCAACACAATAGCGTAGTAGTTGCATACAAAAGGGGATTAAAGGGTAAACGAATTAGTTGATCGACCGCCTTTTCCCGCCTTTGCACATGCATGCCAGATCGTGGCCAGCTGGCTACGTCTATAGGTACTGTTGGAGCTACAGGGAAAAGACAAGCTAGCCAGAGCAACCAGCGGTGCAGTATCGGTTGGACGTACTATCGGCGGAACTCAGGGTGCTGACTAGCCTTGTCAAGTCGCACTCAAAAATTGTACTTTTTCTGATATGATTATCTAAAATCAAAGATATGAGCGGCGAACCGTCGAAAAACTCATTTGCGTCAAACGAAAAAGTATTTGGCCACTTCAACGCATTGTCGAAGCGATCTTTTATCTGACTAAAAACGGCATCCTCTGGCGCGATCTGCCCGATGGGTTTCCGCCTTGGCAAACCGTCTATTGGTACTTCCGAAAATGGAGCAAAGACGACACATGGATACTGATTGCCAACGAGCGGGGCCGCCCGCGCGGTGACGATGCTTCACCGCCTTAGAGTAGACAAAAAGCCAGTCCCAACAGTAGCAGTAATCGACTCGCAGAGCGTTAAGAACTCCTCGACTGCCACCCAGCATATTGGCTTTGATGGCGGTAAACTCATTAAGGGCCGAAAGCGATTTTTGATGGTCGATACGATGGCGGGGCCGCCCGTGTGGGCATTTGTTGTGGACTGACGTGCGTCCAGCTAACGTTCATGATGGGCAGGCAGGCGTTACGTTTTGGGAACAGGCCGAGCATATCAACCCGTTGTTGGATGATTTGGTCTTGATGTATGCTGACAGTACGTTTGGGGGCCATTTTAAGGAACAGTTGGAAACGATTTATGACATGCGCGTGGTCATTTCAAAGACCCCGATTGAGGATCAACCCGCTGTTGGTGCGTTAGTTATTCACAAATGGAGATGGATAGTCGAACGTACTATTAGCTGGTTAGGTAATAATCGCAGATTGGCAAAAGACTATGAACGAACGATTCTGTCAGCTCAAAGTTTCATTTGGATTGCCCACATCAGGCGTACGATTAGACACGCATTTTGCTAACTCAAACAGCTTCTAAATGAATCGGTCAAGTGCTGTCATGCTATAATCACTACAACTATCAACTTCAACCAGTAGCACACGGTATCGTATTTGATGTTGAGTGGGTTACCTTTCGTTAATAAACGTATTAATGCCTGTATACTTTCACTTTACTAAACCATAGGCTATGAAAACACTGATCAAATACTCCTTTTTTGTTCTGTCGCTAACGACACTAGCGACTGCCTGCGATCCTAAGAAAAAGGGCAGTAACACGGCCGATGGAGAAACGTCCACAAAAGATACCTCCATGGTGGTTACCAAGGATACGGCTCAGGTGGTTACCAAGACCACGGTAGAAACTGACACGATAAAGAAATAATCCGCCTTTTTAGGGATTCTTTTGACAACTGACCGCAGCCGCCGGCCTGCCGGCAAAGAATTACGCCGGGCGACGTTCGCCAAGGAATGAAGACCGTCATAGCTGTAGCCCACTGGCCCTAAATTGTTCCGCTGGAAGAACTACTCCATTAGCTAAAACGGAAGGCGGCTCTGCTGAGGAGCAACCGAGTAGGGATAAGCTAATCCACATACAACCGTGCAGTACCCCGATCTTGATAGCTCCAAGCCAGATCGGGGCTTTTTAATGCTACTCTTATGTCATCAGCAGAAACGGTGGTCAGCAGACTTCAGGGCTTAATTGTTGAAAACGACATCCGCCAAGTGGAAGTATACCGGTATAGTGACAGCAAGCTTTACAATCGAAGTGACACCTGGTCTTTTGGTCACGAATACATCCAGGTGGGTAACGACTCATACAACCTGGGTCGAATGGTCACTTTTCTACTGGTCGATCAGTGTTTGTGTCTTTACTTCTAACGGCATTGAAGTGAACATGTTTACCAATCGGTTGAACCCAAGAGGAATGATTCAAGTTTTAGTGCCTTTTGTCAAAATTGTCCAGAAAACTCAATAGGCCCAAACGGAAAAAGTAGGACGTGTATCCATCAGATAAGCACAATGCTTGTCTAAAAATCTGTGGGTGTAGCCCGTCAGGACATCATCGGGTCCCTTTGCCGAATCGTACATAATTCACAGGTTTAACTAATGTACGATCTGACTTTTCCATACGGGTGGCTCAACGCGCAGTCAAAATGACCACTGATTTGAGAATTTACTCATCACAGCTCAAACGTACTATGTAATTAAACTCAGCCGCCGAGTCGCCCCGACGGCTGGTCTTCAAAACCGTGCGTGAGACTTTCACCTCACACGGCTCCTCGATGGTTTGGCAATAGATAATGAACCTCCTAAGTCTACTTCCTGTCGATCCGTCGCAGTATTGGTATNGTGACAATGTCGGTGCAGTAATTGAAGGTTGATGTACCGATCCGTACCCCCTAGGGAGCGGGGAACCTTGTGGTCAACTTCCAGTAGATCACCATACCTGAAAAACAGTTTGCAGTGAGCGCACTGCCCTTTTTGGGTCGCTTTGCCGTTTCGTACGGCACCGGCCGGCCGGTGCCGTACGAAACGGCAAAGCGACCCTACTGCTTGAGTTTCACCCAGGGCGTATCTAAAAAAGGGGGTAACTGAAGACCAGTCACCCCCTCCACTACCCACTCCTGAAGCTAACCGTACCAGGAGCTAATCGGTTACTTAGTCGAGGACGGCACATCCCCAGAATGACCAGTCGTCCGGTCGGTATCAAGAGGTTTATCCGGCGAAACCAGATTCTCTACGTCCACTTCCGTACGACGAACATTCTCACGCACTACCTCTTCCCGCTCCGTTACGTCTTTGCCAACCGATATCTCTTCTACGACCTGGGCGGTCTTGGAAATCACGGGCACCTCCGCCTGCTCTCGCAATTCAATCTGCCCCTCCTGGAAAGCCGTCAGATCAGCTTCCGTTGCCGGACGGTTCACCGGGGTACGCTCGACCCTTACCCGTTCCTGGCGCAGCCGAATACTCTCTTCCACCGGCATTTCCACAATACGGCTCTTCAACCGAACGCCACCCGTTTCGACCGTCCGCTTGCCGACCGCCAGATTCTCCTCAATTACATTAATGGTTTGATCCGTGTCGCTCGTTGGATGGCTTACATCGCTCAGACCCGTCGCGGCAGGGCCGGCGTAACCGTGTTGGGCAGCCCGCTCGTTAACGTCCACCGCCCCATTATCATCCAGCAAATCGGCCGCCCGCTTCGCTTCGTCTTCCGTTTCGGCGTGCACCGTTACAATCGAGCTGCGGCTGCCAACGGCCGAATACTTTTTGCGGTCATCCTCCTCATCGCTACCACCAAACAACGAACTAAAAAAGCTGCCGATGCTATCCCCTACGTCTTTGGTATCGTCCACCACTTCTTCGGTTGTGGTGCCCGATGTATTGGTATGCCGATCCGGAATAAGAGCCCCCCTGGTGGATCCCTCTGTCGTCGCGTCGACACCGGTGTTGGTACCGGTATCGGTGTAGGCCGATATGTCCACCTGTGAGCGGCTGAAGCCGTTGCTAACGAGTTGGTCAACAGCCTGCTGAGCTTCGCTCGTGTTGTCGAAAATGCCGATTACTGTTTGTGCCATGAGTTGTACTGGGTTTTGCGTTGAGTATTAAATGGACTTGATGTATATAACGAGGGTTTGCCAATCAAACCGGACGTTCAGGGGGAGCCGGGATCCGCTCGACGGTTACTTCCTCCCGGCGCAGCAGAACCGTTTGGGTTTCATTGTGTTGGGTATGGTGTTTAGTGACGTAGATCTCTTCGATGAGCATCAGGCGTTTTTGCACCACCAGTACTTCCTTAAGGACCGGGTAAATCATCGTGTCACCCTGCTGGCGGGGGGCCGGTGGCTGGTCCACGTACTGATTGACGGGCACATGCTCAATGGTATACTCCTCCCGGGTGAGGGGGATCGTTACGGTTTCCGGAGCCTGATGAACGATTTTTGTTAGTTTCACCCGGCCCGTTTCCACGACCTGGCTACCTACCTGCAACTGCTCTTCAATGAGGGGAATGCGGAGTTGGTTTTCAACAAAATCATCGGGCTGTGGGGAGGCCGAAGAAAAAGGAGAATTATCAGTTGTCTGCATGGATGCGCCAATGAACGGGTGGCTATACCCAACGGGATGTATAGGTTCCATTCTGCTTGTAGGTTAAATCTAGTAAATCAGAAATCAAGAATTATGTTTATAGATTCAGTAGATTTTTTCAAACCTGCTGGAACCACCAACCAGGGAAAAGTTAACGTTGGTCTCATCAAGTGGCTACCCAGGCTATTGGCCCGGCAGCTCCCAAGCTCGTTAAACAGCCTCTACCGGCATCTGTCAAAAGCTACCCTAGTTGCTCGGTACTAGTCCCCGTGTTTCTGTAGAACCCTCATTTGCTTGTAGCCACGGGTAACCCTGTCCTTCGCCTTGCGGTATAGCCTACTTTATAGCTTACTTTCAGAAAACCCGGTTCGACTACCGGGGCGCTGAAGCGCCTGCCCCTCACTTTTTACAACATAAACGCTCGTTGGATGTTTACCCAACAATCAACCCACGAGCCACTATGCCCGCTATAGAGCAAGCCCCGGAAACGACGCAGGAAACTAAAACAACCGTTACCAAGACCACATCGACGGAGGAGAACACTGATTCACCAGCCAAAAAGGGAACAACTAGCGAGACGCTCAAAACGGGAGACAATACGGACCGGTAGCTCCTGGCTACCCCTGGATAAAGAACCACGCCTGAGCTACTGGCTGGCCGTTTTACTGGCAGGGGTCAGGAACCGCCTAGCTGTTTTCTTAACCCGTTAGGCGTTTGGCTACGGGCCAAAAATGCCCAATGGTAGAATGGTTCACGTTCTTTTCTGCCTGCCACAGCTCAAAATCACAGTGGAGTTTTAACCAGGAGTCATAGCTATTGCCAAAAGCTTGCGAAAGACTGCCCGCTATTTGGGAGTTATTACCTTGCCGTTCATTCACTAGAGTTGTTCGGGTTTTCGGGGGATGTTCCTAAGGCTTTGGCCACCTGGGTGGTTGGCCTTTTTCATTTTATCAACTTAACACCGGCTCAATAGCCTTAAAGTGCCTTAAAACCTGACTACCATGAAAATGAATACCCAGTCCCTGCTCAATTTAGAAGTTAGCTTGGACGAGTTGATACAGGCTTTTAGGAGTTTACCCGACAAGCCCCATGATCAACGTCGTCATGCCGTCAAATTTACCGTTACTGACGATTATGGCCACCCTTGCGAGCGCGAACTTCTTTTCAGTTGGAACCAAGACCATAATGATTGGGAATTAAACGCTAAAGGTCATGATCTATTAATAACCGCTTCAGCGCGCTGATGATACTTTAATCGTCCAGTTGGGAGTAGTTTACGCCTGAAAAAGCCGGTGACGGTAGGTCACAACTTGTGCTTGAAAATGGCATTTAGACACTCTGGAGGTAAGCCTTCTATACGTGCCAACTTAAGTAGCACGATAAGTGCTCCTCTTTCCGTCAGCCTATCTTGATTAAAATTCTTCCAACCCTCAGTTAGAGTATATTGATGAGTAAAGGGTAGTTGCCAACATTCGGGGAAAATGTTTCATCAACTAGATTAAACTAATTGATAATCAGCCGTTTATTTAGAGTTCGTCCTCCCTCTTGCTACGAATGTTGGCCACTTTACTATTTTCATTGGATTTGTTCAGGTTAGCTGACAGATTAGCCGAATATACTGAACCTTGATTGCTGAACAAGTTCGATTAACTAGTTTGAGCGCTTAAGAACGATTTTATTGATCCCAGTCCTGCTTGGGGACTGGTACATTCATACGTTCATTTAAACGTCCGAATCACAAAAGCAGCCGCGCTTATTTAAATGAGCGCGGCTGCTTTTGTAAATCCGTCTGGTCAGGAACCAATGTTACTCCGTTTTGAGCAGCTTGAGCGTCTGGCTTTGCGTGGATGTGCTCACCCGCAGCAGCAGCACACCCGCTGGAACCTGGCCCAGGCGGAGCGTCTGACGCTCCACTACCCCGGCCCGACCAACCCACTGCTCAATCACCGGGTGACCCCGCTCGTTGGTCAGTTGCAGGCGCAGGGCCTGCCCGTCGACACCCCGCACCTCTACTTCGACCGACTCGCCCACCACCGGGTTACCCAATACGGTGACCGTCAGCGGCACTTCTGAACCCGTGCCCAGCCGGGCACCCGGGTTGCAGGCTGCCAGCCAGCCATAGCTGAAACTAGCACTTACCCCGCTCTGAACCGCTCGTAAACCGATGACCGGGTTGTCGGTGTACAAATCCAGCGTGTAGGGTCCTGGATTGGTGGTAGGAACCAGCTCGTTGACCACCGAGAAGCTCACCGGTGTGCCGTTCGGGCCCGCATACTGGGGAGTGAACGTCAGTCGGCGCTGACCCACTGAGAGCACCTGGCAACTGATGGTTTGAACCCCCGTAATGCTGAATGTAGTCGGCGGGGGCGTACTACCCACCGGATTCACCGTGAGACTGAAACTGGTGCTGGCACTCAGACTCCCCGGATCGGTCACCGTTACCGTCACTGTGCTTACCCCACTCATCGAGGGCGTACCCGAGATGGTCGAAGGAGCCACGAAGTTCAGCCCCGCTGGAAGACCATTCACTGTCAGCGTTAACTGATTGGGCGTCTCGGCATCGGTGAACACATTCGCCAAAGAGAGCGTATAAGTCACGCCCACCGTAGCCGACTGAGGTGGTACGGGGTTGGCCACCGTCGGAGCGGTGTTGGCCGTTGAAGCGCTACACGCACTCAGCCAGTTGTAGGCAAAACTACTCGATATCCCGCTCTGCACCGCCCGGAGCGTCACCACCGAATTGTCGGTGTACAGATTCAGCGTGTAGGGACCCGGTGCCGTGGTGGGGGCCAGTTCGTTGACCACCGAGAAGCTCACCGGTGCCCCGTTCAGGCCCGCATACTGCGGATTGAAGGTCAGTCTGCGCTGCCCCGCCGAGAGTACTTCGCAACGGATGGTCTGCACGCTGGTGATGCTGAAGGTACCCGTTGGCGGGGGTGGGGTACCGGCGGCCGGATTCACCGTGATGGTGAAGCTGGTACTGGCCGAGAGACTGCCCGGATCAGTCGCCGTTACCGTTACGCTGCTTACCCCACTCATCGAGGGCGTACCCGAGATGGTCGAAGGAGCCACGAAGTTCAGCCCGGCGGGCAGGCCCGTCACCGACAGCACCAGGCCGTTAGGTGTTTCGGCATCGGTGAACACATTGGCTAAAGACAACGTGTAGCCCACACCCACCGTAGCCGACTGGGGCGAAACCGGATTCGCTACGGTAGGCGGGGTGTTAGCCGTCGTGCTGCTGCACACCGACAGCCAGTTGTAGGCAAAAAGGGTATTGGCCCCGCTCTGGGCAGCACTCAGGGTGATAACCGGGTTATCAGTGTACAGATTCAGCATGTAGGGGCCGGGACTGGTGGTCGCCACCAGTTCACTGACGACCGAGAAACTCACTGGTGCTCCGTTCAGTCCCGCGTACTGCGGATTGAACGTCAGTCGGCGCTGGCCCGCGGAGAGCACTTCGCAACGGATGGTCTGAACCCCCGTGATGCTGAACGTACCACTTGGCGGGGGGGGAGTGCTCCCAGCCGGACTCACCGTGAGTGTAAAGCTGGTGCTAGCCATCATACTCCCCGGATCAGTGGCTGTGATGGTCACATTGCTCACCCCAGACAGAGAAGGCGTACCCGAGATGACGCGGGTGGTGGGGTTGAAACTTAACCCGTTGGTCGGACTGAGACTGGCCGAGTAGGTCAGGGCATCCCCATCAGGGTCGGTGAAGGCGTTGACCGTGTAGGCGAAGGCCGTGCCCACCGTAGCGGTCTGGTTGACGTTGGCCGTAGCTACCGGAGCCTGATTGGTCATCGGAGCCGGACTAACCATAATAGTGAAGCTGGTACTGGCCGACAAACTGCCCGGATCGGTGGCCCTCACCATCACACTCGTCACACCACTCATCGAAGGGGTACCCGAAATGGTCATAGGCGCCGTGAAGTTCAGCCCCGCTGGCAGACTCGACACCTTGAGGATCAGGCTGTTGGGTGTTTCGGCGTCGGTAAACACACTGGCTAGTGAGAGGGTGTAGGCGACACCGACCGTAGCCGACTGAGGTACTACCGGGTTAGCCACCGTAGGCTGGGTATTCGCCTGGATCACCGTCACGCTGACCGTACCCGAGAGGGTCTGGCTGGTGGGTGAGGTAGCGTCAGTGACCAGAACGGTGAAGGTTTTTACGCCCGCCGACAAGCCCGACACGCTCCCCGTGTTACCGCTGGGGGTAATGGTGCCAGGCCCGCTGAAGACATAACGGTAGGGCGTTGTACCGCCCGCCACACTGGCCGACAGCGTGGTCGTACCCGTCGTCAGAAGCATCGTTGGACTGGCCGTGAAAGTAAGTGCCAGTGGCTTTACCACCACCGGAGCCGGACTCACCGTGATGGTAAAGCTGGCAGCGACCGACAGACTACCCGGATCGGTAGCCCTCACCGTTACGCTGCTTACACCTGACATCGAAGGCGTACCGCTGATGGTGCTGCCTGCCAGTGTCAGCCCGGCAGGAAGACCGCTGGCCGAATAAGTCAGCACGTCCCCATCAGGGTCCAAGAAGGAAGAAGCCACGTCGAGGCTGAAGGCTTGCCCTATAGTGGCCGTCTGGTTGTTGATGCCGCTGGTGGTAGGAGCCTGATTGGCCTGGCTCACCGTCACACTTACCGTAGCCGAGATAGTCTGGTTGATGGGCGTGGTCGCATCGGCAGCCGTGACGGTGAAGGTCTGTACACCCGCACTCAGGCCCGACACGCCAGCGGTGTTGCCGCTGGCCGCAATGGTGCCCGGTCCTGTAAAGCGGTATGCATACGGAGACGTACCACCCGACACCGTGGCCGACAGCATGGTCGTTCCCGTCGTCAGAATCGTCGCCGGACTGGCCGTGAAGTTCAGCGTCAGCGGAGTGACCACGACCGGGGCCGGACTCACCGTAATGGTGAAGCTGGTACTGGCCGTCAGGCTCCCTGGATCACTCGCTGTCACTCTTATGCTGCTCACACCGATGCTGGTGGGGGTTCCGGTAATGATGCGCGTGGCCGGATCAAAGGAAAAACCGTTAGCCGGATCAATGTTAGCCGTGTAGATCAGGGGCTGTGCCTCGGGGTCGGTGAAGGCGGCCACTGTATAGGTGAAGGCCGTACCGACAGTGGCGGTTTGGTTGGCGTTAGCCGTGGCCACGGGGGCGGTGTTCAGGGTGCCCACTGTGGCGCTGGCGATGGCCGAGCAGCCATTGTTTGTAGTGACTGTCACCGAGTAGACACCCGCCGGGACCACAATGCTGGGGGTGGTCTCGCCCGTCGACCAAATCTGGGTGGTGCCCCCCCCCGCCGTCAGGGTAGTGCTGCCCCCGCTGGTGACGGTCAGGTTACCGCTGATACTGGCCGTGGGCGGGGTTTTATCCTCAGTTACCGTAGTACTGGCCGAAGCCGTGCAACCGCTGGCACCGGTGACGGTAACCGAGTAGGTACCCGCGCTGCTCACAGTACGCACGGCAGCCGTGGACTTATCCTCCCAGCGGTAGGTGGTCCCCCCGCTGGCTGTCAGGCTGGCACTGGGCGTGGTACAGTTCAGCGTCGCAGTAACGGGACTGATGCTGGCCGTTGGTGCCGTGTTGACCGTCAGGCGAAAGGCTGAACTGGTCACACTACTGCTACCGTCGTTCACCACTACCGAGTAGTTACCCGCAGCACTTAGCGGCACGTTGCTCAGGCTCAGGCTGGCCGTAGTAGCCGAATTATTACCGGTCAGGGGGGTTGCGTCCTTGTACCACTGATAGGTAGGCGTACCTACCCCCCCCAACACATTGGCA
Organism: Spirosoma spitsbergense DSM 19989; assembly: GCF_000374085.1. Lineage (GTDB taxonomy): Bacteria > Bacteroidota > Bacteroidia > Cytophagales > Spirosomataceae > Spirosoma > Spirosoma spitsbergense. Next base: position 34,842 of record NZ_KB893586.1, read on the forward strand.
CTCACCGTGACAGTGCTGCCTACACAGACATCCGCGCTGCCGGCCGAAAGCGTAACAGCAAGAGGAATACACTGGCCGATACCCCGGCGACAAAAGTCATTGAAATCACCCCCTCCGGGCAGGCCCGTGTTGTTAGCGAAGCTAATTGCTCTCCCTCCTCCACAAAACACGGTGTAAGAGGCCGGAAAGCAGCCGCTCAACTGGTTGCTGTACAGATAAAAAAACACCAGGTTGGTCAGTGCACTCCAGCTATTGGGCAAAGGGCCGCTCAACTGATTGATATACAAATTAATCCCCTGCAGATTAGTGAGCGCACTCCAACTGGTGGGNANGNNGCCGCTCAANTGGTTNNTNNNCAGNTCAAGNTCAACCAGGTTGGTAAGCGCACTCCAGCTACTGGGCAGAGAACCGCTCAACTGGTTGTTGTTCAGCCGAAGCTCTTGCAAGTTGGTGAGCGCGCTCCAACTGGTGGGTAGGATGCCGCTCAATTGGTTAATGCGCAGTTCAAGCTTAACCAGCTTGGTGAGCGCACTCCAGCTATCGGGCAGAGAGCCGCTCAACTGGTTTGCGAACAGCGTAATCTCCAACAGGTTGGTGAGCGCACTCCAACTGGTGGGCAAAGGGCCGCTCAACTGGTTTCTTGACAGTTCAAGTTCAACCAGGTTGGTCAGTGCACTCCAGCTACTGGGCAGAGAGCCGCTCAACTTGTTGGTGAACAGCCAGAGAGTTCGCAGGTTGGTAAGCGTGCTTAAACTACTGGGCAGCGTGCCAACCAAGTTGTTGTTCTCTAAACGTATTGCTGTCACTCGTCCACCTTGGCAGGAAACGCCATACCATCCTGCACCGCATGGGTCGGTGGTGGAAAGCCAGTTGGTTTTGTTGGTCCAACCGGAACCATTGGTGGCATTATATAGATCTACCAGTCCGGCATAGTCGGGATGGTCTACCACCGGCAGGCCCAGTACCGATTCCCGACCCGCCGTCCTGCTGTCAGCCGGAGCATTGACCGTTTCGGCCGGGTCGGTTGACGCGGATAGCGTTGGGTTGCGGGCCACAACCGACCCGCTGAGCAGACACCCGATCAAACTGAATACAGCCCATTGGATAGGATAGTGCCCCAGCGTGGGGGCAACGCGCTGGCGTAAGGAGCCAGTAAGCCGGGTGAGAAAAGAAGAGGTAAGGGTTAGCGTCATGGTAGCCGCGCGGGTTAGGGGATTGATTATGGAGAATCGCCCCGCAAGGGTACGGGTATTGACCCCAAACCAGGTGGAGATTTAGCCCAATGAGGTGGAGATTTGTCCCAGGCCGTGAAAAAAAGAAATTATTTATGATCCAGGCCCCGAAACGTGCTGGGGGAGACGCCACACGCTTCTGAAAAAATCCGACTGAAGTACTTTGGGTCGTCAAAACCCACGGCGTAGGCGACCTGAGCAATGCTTAACTCTGGTAACAGGAGTAACTCTTTGGCTTTTTGTAAGCGCAAGGCCCGCAAATAGGGGTTGATCGACATCCCCGTTAGGGCGGTCAGCTTCCGGTGTAGAGAGTTGCGGCTCATGCCTATCAACGTACATATTTTTTCAACACTTAACTCGGCGTTATCCAGATGAGGGGCTAAGACTCCATGCAGCTTCACCACAAACTGGTCTTCCAGCGAATCAACGATGTCTGCCGGGACGGGCGTTGCGGGTAGCTGACCCAGGGCCAGCTGGCCGTAGTAGTGCTGCAACCGGTGCCGGGTTTGCAGCAGGTTTCCCAACACGACCAGCAGCTCTTCCCGCTGGAAGGGCTTCACTAAGTAAGCATCCGCTCCCCGCCGTAAGCCCGCGATGCGGTCGCTCACCGCAGCCCTGGCCGTGAGCAACACGATGGGAATATGGCTGGTCCGTTCGTCGTTCTTCAGCGTGTCGCAGAGGGCAAAACCATCTTTGAGCGGCATCATGACATCGCTCAGGATTAGATCCGGTATGGTCGCCAGCGCAAGGTCAATGCCTGTTTGCCCGTTTTCGGCCCGAGCCACCCGGTACTCCCCCTGCAAACAGGTCTGGATATAGGTAGCTACGTCGTCATTGTCTTCCACCAGTAAGAGCACGGGTCGCTCACTGGCCGCATCGTGCGCGGGTTCGACCCACTCCCTCGGCTCGGCGCTGACCTGCAGCGGTGGGGACAGCACATTCTCTGCCAGGGGTGCCAGCCGGGTCAGGGGCAGACTAACCACAAACTCGGCGCCCCGCCGGGATTGGCCCAGACTAGACCCATCCCGGCCAAATTGATTGCGAACCGCCAAGCCACCCTGCATCAGCCCCACCAACTCCCGCACCAGCGAGAGGCCAATGCCTGTACCACCCCCCAGCGAGTTGTTCGGATGCCCTACCTGGTAAAAGCGGTCGAAGATCCGGGTTAGACTGGCTGGTTCAATGCCAGGTCCGGTATCGCAGACAGTGATCCGAATCCACGACTCATCGAGATGGCGGATCGGGGTAATTGCTTCGTAGTATCCCGCCAGGGTGAGCGGGTGCCAGCTATTCTGAAGGGCGACTGCATACGTCACTTGTCCGCCACTAGGGGTAAATTTTATGGCATTAGCCAGCAGGTTGGCTAAAATGTCCTGGACTTTGTCGGGGTTAAAGTCGGCTTCAATAGAGACTTCCTCTGCGTCAAACTGTAGGTGTATGCCCTTGGCCTTCGCCATCGAATGGAACGATTCACCGACGTAATGGATAAAGCCCAGTAGGTTGCCCCGCACCAGCGGAAGCGGCATTTGGCCGGCTTCCAGCCGGGAGAGCTCCAGTATCTGGTTGATCAGCCGCAACAGGTTGCTGCCCTGGCGCTCGATAAGGCCCGCCGACAGCCGTAGGCTGGGATCAGGCTGCCGGTTGAGGTTGGCCGCTATGCCCAAAATCACAGTGAGGGGCGTGCGAAACTCGTGCGAGATATTGGCAAAAAAGCGGGACTTTGTCTCATCGAGCCGCTGAAGTACCTGAGCCTGCTGCTCAATGATCTGTTTATCCGCTTCAATTTGGGTGGTGGCCTGCCTAATCTGGGTTTGCAGCCGGGTTTGTTCCTGCCGGTGGCGGATCTGTCGCCACCGCCCCCACCCCCAGATGGAGCCGATCAGCAGGCACCCCATCAGCATCAGAAACCAACCGCGCAGGTAAAACGGACGCAGTACAATCACCCGGATAGCCAGGTTCGCCGACGACAATCGACCATCAGCCGCCTGCCCCTTCACCAGTAATTGATAGTCGCCATAGGGTAAATTACCCAACCGCAGCGAGGGCTCGGTTTGATACGTCCATTCGTTGTCTAACCCCTTAAACTGGTACGCATACACATTTTTCTGAGCGTCGGCGTAGTTCAGCAGGGCAAAGTCCAATACACTGGTCCGGTCGCCAGGCTGCAGAATAATCTGGCTGCTTTTCAGGAGTTCGTCGGTTTTGTCAACGAGTTTGTCCAGTGAATTATCAAACTGCCGAAACGAGACGATGCGCAGGGGCAGCGTAACCGGGGGTTTCTCCCGTTCAAAATCCGGGGGATTAAATGCCGTAATGCCATTGAGGCCCCCGAAATAAAGTCGCCCCTGCTGATCCTGGAAGTGGGCAATGCGGTTGAATTCATTGTGAGTAATGCCATCCTGCACCGAATAGGACCGGGTGGTCATCCCGACGGGATCAAACTGCATAATGCCGTAATCGCTGCTTAGCCACAGATGGCCACGGCGGTCGGCGTACACGGCGTAAATATTATCGTTGGATAACCCTTCAGTACGCCTGAACTGCCGGAACGTGTTCCGCTGGCGGTCCCACCGAATGAGCCCGGAATTAGCCGTCGCCAGCCAAAACACCCCCTGGGGGTTCTGATAAAAATGCTGATAGCTATCGGCGGGCAGCCGAAAGCGCCCTTTCCCCCCGCTCCAGTAACGGGCTGTGACGCCCATTGACGGATCAACCGTGTATAAACCGGTCATCGCGCAGATCCAGATGGTGCCCTGGCGATCAGCCCCGACATGAAGCACATGCGCCTGGGCCAGTTCGGGAAACTGGTTGTACCGGCTAAAAGGCAAAACCTGCCCCGTTTTGGCCTCCACCAACCAAAGACCCAAAAGCCCACCGGCGATCAGGTGCTGATTACTGAACGGGTACAGGGTCCAGATCGATTCGGCCGTGGCTAGTGGCGATGTGGTGTTGGTACCCCTTTGAAGGTCATACGTAGTTAACTGATTGATTTGGCCAACCTGCAGTTTCCCTGACTGATTGTGGCTTAGGCCATAGAACGTGCCACCCCCAAACAGACTTTTTACCGACCCACCCGACAGGTTGCAGGTAAATAAGCCTTTCTTTTCCAGGTTGGCGTACACCTCATCCCCAATAACGCTGATTCCCCGAACGGCTACCGTCTTTTCCGCGTTGGCCGGCTCGTAAAACAGGCGGTGGAAGTAGTTTTCAACCACTTTGACCTGAAATACCCCAAAACTGGTTCCCAACCACATCCAGCCGTTTTTGTCGCGAAAAAAACATCGGTTCTCTGCCGACTGGCCTGCCAGTTGGCCCTTTAGATCCAGTAGGTTTCCCCGGGTTAGACTCCGTAGCTGCGTGCCATTCCAAATTAATCCGCTACGGTCAAACGCGTAGCAAACCGGGAAGAGAAGCTCCGCTCTTCGTTGCAGTAGTGAAGCCGGTAACTCGCGTCGGTACCCACGCTCGTCTACGCTGTACAATACATTTTGAGGACGGTTGGGCGTGCCGTAGGCAAGATAGAAAAACTCGATACCAGCATTCCGCTGGCCCAAACAGACCTCAATTCCGGCCCTGTCATGTTGAAACTCGTGAAGCACCCGCCCATCCCCGGTTAGTTCTACCAAAATATTATTACCTGCGATGGCCCAGACGGTATTACGGGGAGTAACATGGAGTACCGTCAGGTTTTTATACCGGGGCAGTGCAACATAGTGCAGACCCGATTTGGGGTGGTATGAAACCAGTATAGCCGGTTGGTAATTGGCGAAGAAAATGGTGCCGTTATCGCTGCCAAATACCCGCTGCTTGCTAACCAGGGAACTCGTCAGGGGGAGTTTTTTAAACTTTTTATCAAATGAAACGGCCGTGCCTGTCAGCGGATTGAACAGGGTAATCTGTGCCTGGCTGTAGGGCCCCATGAGCCATAACAGCCCATCGGCATCCTGAGCAATGGCTTGTATATCGTCGAAGCCAAGTCCGTTGCGCTCTTTGGTGTAGGTGGTAAAATTTAACCCATCGAATCGATTCAGCCCCAATTTGGTCCCGAACCACATAAAACCCTGCCGATCCTGAAAAATGGCGTTTACCTCCCGGTGCGATAAGCCATTTTCAGGACTATGGTGTTTCACCGAAGCGGTAAACTGCTGCGCCTTGGTCAGCGAAAGCGAACAAAGGCCGAGTAGTATCCCCAAAACGAGCCTGATCGCTTTCACTGTAGGTGGTGTTGTAGCCTATAAAGACGATAAATAGCCAAATATACGTAAGGCATCGTCTAAATACCTGTCAACTCCATAAGTGGTGTATGTTTCGGTGATTTTGGCCGCCCACTACTCGACACGAAAAAGCTGCGTTCAGATTCAACCGGCGCGGCTTTTTAGAGGGAAGGCTTTTCAGTACAGTCGGTTGGAATTGGAGTGGTACGCCACCGCGGGGCCGAAGCAAGGGGACAAGCGACTTCCTTTTCATTCCCCATTCATATCTTGGCCAGTCCCAGTTTGAATCGGAGGGTTTTCTTAACGGTTTCAGCGGTAGCTGCTATTAACACAAAGCATTCATTGAGAACAAAATAACGAGTTCATTAAATAGCATCAGTTACCCTTTCATTGACTGAAATGGCCGCATGGGTAACAGGAAGGGCTGTAAGGAATTAAACATATTTGTCACGCGAGAAATATATACGTACCATCCATCTGAAGCCTATCGAATAGGTTTTTNGCTATTTTCAACGTAAAGGGTAGCTTATCTTACTGTACTTATAAAATCACTACNTTTCACTGGCTCACATTCAGGGGATCAGGACACACGGTACTGGCATAATCTCTACAGGCTGCACTTCATGGACTGTGGTCACTGTGAACAAATGATGAAGCCTTACTCGAAATTGAACAAAGGCCTTGAACGCAGTGTCCTTCTTCTGTATAACAAAACCATTTTCCATGAATATTGTCGAAACTGCCGTTTCAAACGGCTCATTTAACACCCTTGTTGCCGCCGTAAAGGCCGCTGGTCTGGCCGAAACGCTNAGTGGCACGGGTCCATTCACGGTGTTTGCCCCCGTCGATGCCGCGTTTGCTGCGTTGCCCGCCGGTACGGTTGATACGCTGGTGAAGCCCGAAAGCAAAGAGACGCTGACGGGTATCCTGACCTACCACGTGGTAGCCGGTAAGGTTATGTCGTCGGATTTGACGGATGGCATGACCGCCACTACGGTCAACG
>NZ_KB893587.1 GCF_000374085.1 Spirosoma spitsbergense DSM 19989
GTACACGACTAATACCGTCGAAGGCTACCACCGTCAGTTGCGTAAAGTGACTAAAACGAAAGGCGCTTTTAGCTCAGACGTAGCCCTGCAAAAGTTGGTCTATTTGACGATCCAAAACCTACACACCAAGTGGGAGACGACAACCTATAACTGGAAGGAGTTGATTAACCAATTCAGTATTATCTTTGACGAACGCATTCAAGCCCATCGCTTCGACTAAACCCCGCTGACACAGTTCAGCGAGCACATCCGTTAGTACCAAAGGGGAAAATCCCTATCGCTCCATTCACAACGAATCCCGACAAATCATGTAGAAAGGATTTTTCACTTTTACCCGTTTGTTCTCCAGTAGTAAAGTAGCCGCCGTGTTTCCCATTGCTTCAAAATCGGTGGTGATCACCGTGATGTTTAGCAGTTCTTTCAGGGTCGTTTCATTGAACGAGATGATACCAATCTCCTGCCCCAGCGCGTAGGGAGATTGCCGCACTTTTTTAACCAGTTCCGACAGGTCCGTTTCTTCAATGACCACATAAGCCGTACCAGTCGTCAGGGTTTCATTTACTGCGTTTTCTTTTATCGTAAACACCTTATCGTAATTGATGCAGAAAGAACGGAAACCGTGGGCTATTTCGGTGGGATAATTGCCATCACTGGGCAGAATAAGGACCATCCGGCTGTACTTTTTTAACAGGTCATGCGCCTTTTCCAGCGCTTGGCAGATGTCAGCGTCGAATTGCTGAAAAACACTCAACGGCGCATCGGTAAGTTGTGGAACGTCTTTATCCAGCAGCACCAGTTCGTGGGGCGGAATCGTTTTCAGGACGTCGATGTAATTAACTTCATCTACATCCTGGGTGAAGTGCGGCATCACTACGTAATAATTGTACTTACCCAGATTCTTTCGAATAATCTCCTGAAAATGAGTGGCATTGTAGTGATGAATCTGTAAATCGACCGTGGCTTTGTCGCCGAGGGCATTCAGGAATGCGTAATAAATAATTTTCTTATACGAACTAAGCTTGTTAAAGATGAGCAGTATTTTCAGCTTAGGCGTTGTGTCGGCCTGCACGTAATACCCCTTACCCTGTACGGATGTGATATAACCCCGTTCCCGCAGTTCCCGATAGGCTTTCTCAACCGTGTCGCGCGCCAGATAATATTCAACGCTCAGTTCACTGATGGACGGAAGCTGCTCGGTGTTTTTCAGCACGCCCCGTTCAATATCCGTAATGACCGACTGTACAATTTGTTTATACTTGGGGGTCTTGTCTTTCGGATTGAACTGAAGTTGATAAAGTGGCCCCGACGCGTTGTGCTGAACGTCAAAGAATCCGCTCGTTTGCCGTTGAGATGGAGAAAGGTGCTTCACACTCATAGCTATTCCTGTTTTTATAGTCGATTCGGGAAGGGTTTGATACCGTCACAGGCTCAGCCCTTCCCGGTTACTGCGAGAGGATTTATGACTTACTTAATTCCCGAATTTTTATCACTTCCGAACCGGCCAGCAGATAGGCCCCGGCGCCGTATACTTCCCAACTGTCGGCGGAGAAATTCTTCCGGGGATCCGCTCCGATGGGTTGCACCCAGCCCACCCGGCCTTCCGGGGACACCAGTGTATTCAAACCCGTCCAGGCTTTCTGAACGGCGGAAAGATATGTTTTCTTGTCCAGAATACCCTGATTGATTCCCCAGGCCAGCGCGTAGCAATCGAAACCGGAGCCGCTGCCCTCACCGCCGGGGAAGGCAGCCGGGTCGAGCAGGCTGGAACGCCATAGACCATCGGTCTGCTGAAGCCCCCGCAAACGCTCACTCATCTGTTTGAACAAGGTAATGTACCCGTTTCGTGACGGGTGATTTTTGGGTAACTCCTGAAGCAGCAGGGCCAGTCCGCCAATGACCCAGCCATTCCCCCGCGACCAGAATATTTTCTGCCCGTTGCTTTCCTTTTTCCCTTCGCCCGCTGCGTTAATGAGGTAGTTGGCATCACGTGCAAACAGGTGTTGCTCCTTATTATAGAGCAGGTCGTACGTTTGGCGGTAAAGCGAATCATTCAACGCAAAGTAGGCGGGCTGATTCAGGGTGTTGCCCAACTGGCACAGCACCGGGGGGGCCATGAACAGCGCATCGCACCACCACCACCTGATACCATGATTTGCCACCTCCCTACCCGGCACCCGGCTCATCTTCTGAACCGTATCGATGGTTGGCTGAATCATCCGGCGGTCTTTTTTGAGTCGGTAGAGATTAATGTAAGTCTGGCAGATGGCGATATCATCGGCGTGGTCATAACGGGCACCGGGTTGCCAGTTGGTACGTTCTCCCATCGCCATCAGGGAATCAAGTACAACGGGGGATTTCGTCGTTTCGTAAGCCGCGAAGATGCCCGCATACATGGCCCCGTTGGTCCAGTTGGTCGTTTTATGTTTCGGATTCTTCAGTTGCCAGTCTACTACCGTCAACATCCTGCCTTTGATGTAATCAGGCGAAAAGATACCTGGTTCAGAGGGGGTGAAAGCAACCATGCTCCCAATCAGGAGCATAAAAAAAAAGCGGTTGCCTGTGGTCAGCGTAGTCATGATAAAACAGTTTTCCCAGATTTATTAACTGGTATTAACATACAATTGTAGTGAACAAGTAGTATGAGATTAAAATATACCCTCCTTTATATATAGGAGAGTACAGGACGGGTTAGTTTTATAGGAGAATGTACTTTTGTACGTATGTCTTGCCCAAACAGATGATGAACGTTGGCTTATTTATTCCTTGCTACATTGACCAGTTTTACCCGCAGGTGGCCATTGCCACACTGAAACTACTCGAAAAAGTAGGCTGTACGGTCACCTATCCCCTGCAACAAACCTGCTGTGGGCAACCCATGGCCAATTCCGGTTACGAACACCTAACGGGCGGTTGTAATGATAATTTCGTCCGCAACTTTGCCGACTGCGATTACATCGTTTCGCCATCGGGAAGCTGTACGCTCCACATAAAGCACCACCTGCACGCAACGAACGAAACAGCCGCTACGGCCATTCGCTCCCGCATTTATGAACTTACCGAGTTCCTGACGGATGTTGTACAGGTAAAAACACTGGAGGCTGCATTCCCCTACCGGGTTGGCCTTCACCAGAGTTGTCATGGTCAGCGGGGCCTGCACCTGGCACAGATGTCGGAACTGATGGCCCCGCCCTTTTCCAAACCCGGTCAGCTATTGAGTATGGTTGATGGACTGGAACTGGTACAACTCGACCGGCGCGACGAGTGTTGCGGATTTGGCGGCACCTTCTGTGTAACGGAAGAAGCCGTATCGGCCAAGATGGGTAAGGATCGGGTGGCCGATCACCTGCGCCACGGTGTTCACTACATTACCGGCGTCGACGTTTCCTGCCTGATGCACATGGAAGGGATTCTGAAACGGGCTAATTCGACCGTGCAGGTCCGGCACATTGCTGAAATACTAACCGCTACCCTATAAACAGAAACAACGGAATGAATCAACTTTCTTTAGATCACGCGGGAGCGGCTATTGAGTTCAACAAGAACGAACCGCGGGTTGACTGGCATGATGAAACGCTCTGGTTTGTACGCACCAAACGCGACCGGGCCGCGGCTCAGGTGCCGGAATGGGAGCAGTTACGCGAAGCTGCGTCGCAGATAAAAAATTATTCGCTCTCCAACATGCACGACTTGCTGGAGCAGTTTGAACAGAACGCCATCAAAAACGGCATCACCGTTCACTGGGCGGCTGATGCCGATGAACACAACAAAATCGTCCACGGCATCATCCAGAAAGCCGGGGCCGACCGCATGGTTAAGTCAAAATCCATGCTGACGGAAGAATGTCATCTGAACGACTACCTGACCCGGCACGGCATTGAGGTAATTGACAGCGACCTGGGCGAACGCATTGTGCAGTTGCGGGGCGAACCACCCTCCCACATCGTATTGCCCGCTATTCACCTGACCAAAGCCGATGTGGGCGATACGTTCCACAAACACCTGGGCACCGATGCCGGAGCCACCGATCCACAATACCTGACCGAAGCCGCCCGGCAGCACCTGCGCGACACGTTTCTGACGCGTAAAGTAGCCCTTACGGGCGTTAATTTTGCCATTGCCGAAACGGGTGGATTTGTGGTTTGTACCAACGAAGGCAACGCCGATATGGGCGTTCATCTGGCCGATGTTCATATTGCAGCTATGGGCTTTGAAAAAGTCATTCCCCGTGCCGAGCACCTGGGCGTTTTCCTGCGTTTACTGGCCCGTTCGGCCACGGGGCAGCCTATCACCACGTTCTCCAGTCACTTCCATCGGCCCCGCCCCGGTCAGGAGATGCACATCGTCATTGTTGATAATGGACGTAGTCGACAACTGGGACGGCCCGATTTCCGGAATTCGCTGAAGTGTATCCGATGCGCGGCCTGTTTGAATACCTGCCCCGTTTACCGCCGGTCGGGCGGCTTCAGCTACCACAGTGCCGTTGCAGGGCCAATTGGCTCTATTCTGGCCCCTAACCTGGATATGAAGCTAAACGCCGATCTGCCCTTTGCCTCGACGCTTTGCGGGTCCTGTTCCAACGTTTGCCCCGTGAAGATTGACATTCACGACCAGCTTTATAAATGGCGTCAGGTGCTGATGCAGGAAGGCTACGGGCCGGGGAGCAAAACAGCCGCCATGAAAACGATGGCTACCGTGCTGGAGTCGCCCCGGTTATACCGCATGGCCGGTAAAATAGGTCGTGGCGTACTCCGGTTCGCTCCGGTTACGGTCGAAAACAAGTTCAATCCCTGGTACACGCAGCGTGAAATGCCCGAACCACCCGCTGAAAGTTTCCGTGACTGGTACATCAACAACAAAAAATCATGACCACCCGCGATCAGATGCTGGCTAATATCAAGGCAAATCAGCCCTCCGTATTGCCCCTGCCTACCCAGTTTACATTCGTATCGGCCTTCCCGGACCTGACCCGGCAGTTTGTCGATATCCTGACCTTTGTGGGTGGCACGGCGGTTTTACTCCCCGATATGGATGCGGTTAAAAAACATTTGCAGGAGCAATACATTGGCCTGTCCAGCATAGCGACCACGGTTCCGGCCCTGGCAAGTCTTTCGGATATGAAACTGGATGTGGCTGACCCACACGAATTGGCGGGGCTCAATCTGGCTATCATCGAGGGGCCCCTAGCCGTGGCCGAAAACGCAGCTATCTGGGTCGATGAACATCAGTTACCGCAACGTGTAGTACCCATGATTACGCAACAGCTGGTGATTATCATCCGTCAGTCTACCATTGTTCCAAATATGCACGATGCCTACAAGCAGATACAGGTTGATGCTACCGGGTTCGGTACGTTCATCTGCGGCCCGTCCAAAACCGCCGACATCGAGCAAAGTCTGGTTATCGGTGCGCACGGTGCCCGGTCGCTTTTGGTTTGCATTCTTCCCTGAAAGAATACGGCAACGTATGTTTTAGCTAAACGAAACGGGAATTATATGAAAGAGAAGAACCCTGGTGGCCTTATGGTAAAATTCAGTGGTTTTTACTTTTTGAGTAGAAATGATCTCCAAACGGTCATTCTATTAAATAATCCCTATTAACCATGCACAGAAAAACCCTTTTATTTACCCTTGTTGCCTTTTGCAGTTTACTCTCCGTCAACAGCATAGCCCAGTCGAAAGACGAGGGAGCCATTGGCAAGGCCGTTGAGCAAATGCGCCTGCTGATGATTAACCCCGACAAAGCCAAGCTGGAAGCCCTGGCTGCCGACCAGTTAACGTACGGGCATTCGACAGGAAAACTGGAAAACAAAGCAGCCTTTGTCGAAGCCCTCATCAGTGGTGCTTCCGATTTTGTCAGCATTAATCTCACTGACCAAACCATCACTATAGTCGATAACACCGCTCTCGTTCGGCACAACCTTTCGGCCGACACGCTCAACAATGGTAAGCCAGGACAGGCTCACCTGAGCGTTTTATTGGTCTGGATTAAACAGAAAGGAAATTGGCAGCTTCTGGCACGGCAGGCAGTAAAAATCTAAACTGGATGCCACAAACACTAAATAAGTCCACCAGACATCTGGTGGACTTATCCGATATAACCTATGATAAAACGTATTAATAAACAAACATAATGGGTTATTAACGGCTAACCTTCCTGAACTCACCTGCCCGGTACTCTCTTTCTTCGGAGGTTAAAAGGCAAACTGGTCTATGCACAACGTTAGGTTAGTTACAATTAGACTTCTACTTAGCCTGCGTCATCTGCAATGAACTGTCATTGATTTCAAACGTGTGTTTTTTCAGCATGTTGATGACTTCAGCGCCCGCCAGCATGACCGGGCCGTAGCCATGGGCAGCATAGACATTGATGGGCCGGTAGTAGTAAAAGGCCGGGTCGAACCCCATACCGGTACCCACACAAACACCTTCCACCTGTCCGCCCTGAGTAACTTTAGTGGATACCGCATTCCAGCCTAATAGCGTTGCCGGCGCGTAAGCCAGTGGGTCGAGCCATCCCCGATTAATAGCCCGCGCAAAAGCATATACGTAAATAGCCGTGGCTGATGTTTCCAGATACGTGTCATTGCGGTCGAGCAGTTGATGCCAGAAACCGGTACCCGATTGCTGAGCGGCCAATCCTCGGGCGTGTGCTTTCAGCAAATCAAGAATAGCCGGTCGCCCGGGGTGGTCTTCGGGCAGTACGTCCAGTAGCTCCACCGCCGTTAGAATACCCCAGCCATTAGCGCGACCCCAGTGAAACTCCGGATGCACGGCCATTCCTTCAACCCAACCGTGCATATACAGCCCTTTCTGGGCGTTGAACATCCGTTTGGCAAACTGCGTAACCTGTTTTACGGCTTCGTCATAATACCTTTTATCCCCCGTCAGTTTCCCCATTTGCGCCAGAGCGGGCACACTCATGAATAAATCGTCGAGCCAGAGCGTGTTGGGTTGGGGACGATTTCGGGCCAGCGTGCCATCAGCCAGCCGGAATTCTTTTGTCTGGATATAGTTGATATAATTGTCGATCAGGGGTTTTAAATCAGCCTTAACACCCCCCGCCCTACTGGCCTTGATCATGGCAGCACACATAGCCCCGGCATCGTCGAGCGCATGCGGTGCCAGGACGCCCCGCATGGGTGTGTTGGCGTTTGGATCTGCCAGCACCTGAGCGCGAAAATAAGGAACCTGTTCGGCAATAAACTGAAGGCGTTTGTTGGTATACCCGGCATAGCGGGCATCACCGGTAGCTTCACTAGCCGCCAGCATCCCCGCGTACGTAACGCCCCACTCATAACTGACAAGCCGAAAATCGCCCGGTTTAAAAACAGCATTCGGATTGAACGTGCCCCCCGGCACCAGGTCTTTCTTCGTCTCTCTATCAATAAGCTGCGTGGGTGTGTTGGCGTCCAGATAGGTATAAATCCGACGAATCACTCCCGTCACTTCCTCAATTTTAGGTTGTCCGTACGGAACAGGGTAATCGGGTTGTAGCAGGTGCAGGGGCGTAGTCGAATCATTGGCTTTGAGTTTAGCCGGTTGGGCCTGGAGTGCTCCCCCCAGGAGTGAAACCACGGTAACTAAACCAGAAAGCAAGACTGAAAAGCAGAGGTTACTCGAAGAAACAGACATAGTAAAGGCTATGGAACGAGTTAAGGGTAATGTATCAGATTATCTGAATAAGTAAATAGTTTAGGAGGCATACCCTTTTCGGTTACCAGCGCGGCACCCAATGAGCTAAGCCATCCATGAACTGATTTTACCCCGGCCGGACCGGCCCTCGTTACTTGGGGAAGTATAATCGGAACGTAGTTCCTTTATCGACCTGACTATCGACCTCGATGGAGCCTTTGTGGCTATTGATGATGTTTTGGGTGGCGGTCAACCCAAGGCCCATACCGCCCGATTTGCCCGTAAAAAAAGGATCGAACAGCCGTTGCCGGTGCGCTTCGTTGATACCACCACCATTATCGCTCACTTCCACGCATAACCGGTTAGAATCGACGCAAAACGTCCGGACGGATAATATCCCCCTGCCTTCCTCCATAGCTTCAACGGCATTGACCAGGATGTTCAGCAGGGCAGTTTTAACCTGATCCCTATCGAGCAGCGCATTGCAATCCTCAGCCGAAAACTGGGTTTCCAGCCGCATCCGTTTCAGCTTGATTCGGTCGCTGACGAGTTGTAAGGTTTCTTTGACAATTAGATTAAAGTCCTGCTTTTTTCGATCCAGATCACGCGGTTTGGATGAATTGAGCATTTCGGTAATCAGCAACCCAATACGATTCACATTACGCCCGATGATATCCGTAAACATGGTTACGTATTCATTATCGGTATCCAGTTCATCTTTAAGCTGCTCCAGTGCCAGGCTCAGATTAGTTAGTGGATTACGAACCTCATGCGCGATACTACGGGCAATTTTGCCGGTCATGCTCAGCTTTTCGGCCATGATCAGGTCTTGCTGAGCGCGCTTCTGATCGGTAATATCCCGTACAATTCCCTGATACCATTTAGGATAGCCAACAACATCTTCTACAGACCAGACCGAAATCAGGCAAACCCGTTTGTGCTTGTTTTTATTGATCAGTGTTGCTTCGAAGTCCTTGATCTGGCCATACTCACGGACGTTGAAACGCAGATTACGCAGTTGATTCAAATCATCAAAAAGCCGGGCGGGGTTCAGGTACAGTAATTCTTCCCGCGTGTATCCCAGCAACCGCTCAATCGACGAATTGGCATCCTGAAAATGCAGTTGGTCATTGGCAACGAAAATAGCATCGATGGAACGTTCAAACAGCGTACGGTATTTATTTTCCTTCAGTGCCACCTCCGCCAACACACTGGCCTGCCGGAGCGCGTAGCGAATACTACGCCCCAGAAGCTGGGCATCAATACGACCTTTCACCAGATAATCGGCAGCACCCAACTCCAGCGCCGACTGGTCAATGGTCAGGTCATCCTGCCCCGTCAATAAAATCATCGGTGCTCTGCATCCAAGCCTGAACGCTTCCTGAATAATATCGATTCCGGTGTAGGGGCCTAGCCGGTAATCGACCAGATAAACATCGTGTTGCTTTTTGTTAATGGCCGGTATGGCTAGTTCGTAGCTATCCACCCAATCTAGCCTGATCGATGCGTTTTCTTTCGCTGAAACCAGGGCTTTTGTGAGCAGATAGTCATCTTCGTCATCTTCAATCAAGAGAATGCTAATCGTTTCTTCCTTCTCAGTACTATTGAGGTTAGCCATAACAGGTAATATAGGTAACAGGCAATCTAATTGATGGCAAATAAACAGTTTACGCAACCAGAGGAAACCATAAACGCTTTAATGCCCAACGGGGTAAGATGTATTTACGGCAATTTGACAGTATCCAGCCAATACGTTTTTAACGCATCGACCATTTCTACCAGACGGTTAAAATTAAATGGCTTCGTTACAAACGAATTAACGCCGAGATTATAGGTTTTCAGTACATCTTCGTCGGCAGAAGAAGTCGTCATGACAACCACAGGCAATCGGCGCAGCTTCGGGTCATCTTTGATTTCGCCCAGTGCCTGAAAGCCATTTTTCCGGGGCATATTCAAGTCTAAAATCAACAGATTAGGCCAGGGGGCATTTTGTTCGTTGTACCGACCGTAGCGATACAAATACTCCATCAGTTCCTCCCCATCCTCAACGAATGTAATCGCCTGGGTATAACCGTTCTGACGAAATGCCTTTTCGATGAAAAGTCGGTCATCAGTATCATCATCAGCAATCAGAATAGTCATTGATTTAAGTATTATTTTACGGTGCATACCCGGTAACGACAGCTACCGATTAATTTACAGGGATAGCCTGTAAATGATTTGAGTGAACTTCATTGGTATAAAACTGATAACAGCAAATTCAGAAGTCCACTCCACCCCAAAATTAGTCAAAAACATCATCTGTAATACTGACTTATGTGTCTATAAAATAGTAAATAAGCGTTTCCCAGGCAATAAATTCACGCTACCCTTACGGCATCACTTGAACGTTTGCATCTACAGGTTGGGGAATTTCTTACTCGCTTTGCTATAAAACTCCGATCATCCAGACCAGCAAACTCTGGCATAATCACCATAAAATGAAGTAGATAGCGCAAAAATTTGTCAATACGGCTGTTTTGGCATGAATTTGAGTTGATGTTAAGCAAAAACAGTACACATATGTTTTGTTTTTATTACTCAGCAAATGATATGAAAAAGTCAGTTAAAATGTTGCTCATGGTTACCGTTCTTACGACGGGAATTTTTACGTTAAATTCATCGGATGCCGTAGCCCAGGGTATTACGCGGGTTGGTATAAAAGGGGGGCTGAACGCCAGTTCTCTTTTTTATGATAGTCAGGGAGTTAACAGCAAGAAGGAGCGTATTGGTTTTCACCTGGGTGTTTTCACGCAGATACCTGCCGGTGAATTTTTTGCCATCCAGCCGGAATTGCTCTACATGACCAAAGGAGCATCGGCAAATTACAATGTTCTTGGTTTCAACGGGACGAACACGTTCAGGCTCAATTATGCCGAGCTTCCTGTCCTGGCTACCTTCAAACTAGGTCAGGCCGTTGAATTGCAGGTAGGACCTTACGTATCTTACCTGCTCAACTCGAATATTAATTCCAACGGAGATTTCGGCACGGGGACGAGCGCAATTAACCGCGACAACTTCAATAAAGTCGATTACGGCCTGGCAGGGGGAATAAATCTCTATTTCGGTAAGGCGTTTATTGGGGCCCGGTACGAACAGGGACTACAGCAGATTGCAACTAGTGGTGCCGCTAAGACATTACTGGGAAATGCCAAAAATGGTGTAGGCTTACTCTCGGTTGGGTTTAGCCTAAATTAATACTGAATGATTGAGTGATTGAATAGCCAAGTCTGGTTTATTCAATCACTCGATTAGTATCACAAATGAATATCGTACGCTTTTAACTTATTGTAAAGCGTTTTACGATCAATATTGAGTACTTCGGCCGCCTTGGTCTTGTTGTATCCTGTCTTCTCCAGCACTTTCAGAATAGCGGCCCGCTCGGCATTTTCAGACACTGATTTTAGGTTGGCAGCCGACTGAGAGAAGACGGGAACTCCCGGCCTTGCCGGGTCGTAACTGATCTGAACAGCAGGCGTTTCCTGTTGTGTAAAATACTGGGGCGACATAATTTCCTGGGGCAACACATCAGCCTCAATATAATCGCCCTGAGTTAGCAGAACGGCCCGTTTCACTACATTATGTAGCTCACGCAGGTTGCCATGCCAGTAATACTCTTTCAATTTTTCTTTGGCTTCTTCTTCAAACCCGAGGATATCTTTCTCCAGTTGGACGTTGGCCGATTCCAGGAAGTGCTCGGCAAAGATCATAATGTCCGCCTTTCGTTCGCGTAAAGGCGACAAGTGAATCTCAAATTCGGCAATTCTGTGGTATATATCCTCCCGGAATTTACCCTGCCGAACGGCTTCCCGAAGGTCTTCATTGGTAGCAACAATAATCCGTACATCGACCGGTATGTCCTGATTACTGCCAATGCGCCGTATTTTACGTTCCTGTAATACGCGTAGTAGTTTAATCTGGTTATCGTACGACAAATTTCCAATCTCGTCCAGGAAAATCGTCCCTCCGTCAGCAAATTCAAAGCTACCTGCCTTATCGGTCATAGCGCCTGTGAACGAGCCCTTCAGGTGACCAAACAACTCACTACCAGCCAGTTCCTTTCCTAACGCACCACAATCGATAGCGACAAAAGGTTTGGCAGAACGCTTGCTTTTAAGGTGAATGGCGTTTGCCACAAATTCCTTTCCCGTTCCCGTTTCACCCGTAATGATGACGGACATATCGGTGGGGGCAATCAAATCGATGTGTTTCTGAAGTTGTTCGGCAGCCCGGCTTTTGCCGAATATGAATCGTTTACCGTCGGATGTTAACGTGGATTTACCAGAGAGAGACCTGACCGAATTCCCTTTGGCAGCACCCGAAGCATCGGTTGATTCCTTGCCCTGGTTTAACGACTGACAGCGCCGTTCGAGGGCGGCCTTTATGGTATACAGTATTTCGTCGGGATAAAGGGGCTTGGTTACATAGTCGTAGGCACCATGTTTAACCGTTTGTACAGCCATCCGAACATCGGAGTACCCGGTAATAATAATAACGGCAGTGGAGGGGTGCATGACCTTAATTCGGCGCAACATCTCCAGGCCATTTATGTCAGGAAGTTTGAAATCACATATTACTAACTCAAACGCTTCTTTCCGTAATAGAACCAGACCATCATCGCCACGCTGTACCGACACTGTTTTATAGCCCTGCTTGCTCAGAAAACGCTCCAGCAGCAGGCATATATCGTTATTATCGTCAATAATCAGAATTTTTTCCATGAAGAGACTTTGAACATATTCAGTCAGTTTCTATCGCACAATAAAAACGAATAAACTGACTCAGGCGTATGAACAAAGTTACTCAAACCTGAGTGGTTTGCAAAGCCATCTCAACGGAACGACGGGTGAATGGTTTACCAATAAAATAATCGGCTCCCTGTTCAGTGGCCCTCCGTCGCTCGGCCTGCCCGTCGAACGCACTAATCATAATTACCCTGGCCGCAACCTGATCTTCTTTTATAATGGGCAGTAGATCAAAACCCAGTCCATCGGGTAGATTTAAATCCAGAAAAACGGCACTGAATTGCTGTGTGTGCAGGCACTGTCGGCCTTCTTCGATGAAATGAGCGCAGGTAGGCTGGTACCCTAATCGCCGTAACAATCCTGACAGCAGTAAGCATATATCTGTTTCATCATCGACAATCAATACCCGTTTTGACGATGCACTGAGGAGGGGTCCATATTTTTTTTCCACGCTACTTATCATTGATGCTATTGATGTACTCGTCACGGCTCTTCACTTTTTTTGGTCATCCTATGTATAATATACATAGTAAAATATGTGCCGAAACTTAAAACTGTAACCCTATTTTCAGACAATCCTACTTATTAATGCACAATAATTGGTTGCAGAGGACTATATGAGCACTAACTTATTTGTAGATCTCACGGAAATGGGCTGGCCTGTCGGGATATATCGCGTCATTTTTCCCCGCTTATTCTACGTATGTAGAAATTTATCTACATTCTTACCAGCGTGTGTTCCTTTCTGTCTTCATCCAGATAGTTCATTAAAACATAACTAATTCCTCATTTACAAGCGACTACATAGGGTTGTATTACAGGAAAGCACGTTTTGCAAAACATTGGCATAACTTTTTCTACTTGGTTTACTGGTTGCGAGATAGCTAAATTCTGATTTACTCAACAAGTACGACGAAAAAAACCATTTCCCATCCAGTTGCTCTATCTGTCAAATAGTTTTCAACTGTCCCGGGAGTTGGCCTTGTAAGCGATAGTGTGATTCACAGTTTGCTGGTTATTGTGATACCTGTTGTCATTTAACTCTTATACTGTGGCTGGTGTGGGACAAGGTATTTATTCTTTTCCATCACGATTGTCATAATCGGTAAAGACTAACAGAAACGGATTATTCCGTGTGAACATATTTTAGGTTAAGTACAAGTTACGGTGGGTACATAATCCCTGCGCCAGTTTGAGCGCGGGGATTTTCATGTAGAAGCAGTTTCGGCTTGTAGCCGTAAGAAAAGTGTTTTACTTTCCAGTCAACTACCCTTCCAGCTCGGAACTGTTGCGTAAAACGTGGACGTGATTGTAGAGAAAAATCCTCAGTTCAAGGGCATTGACGATGATGAATCCTATCACGTAAGTACTTACATAACAATTGATTATAGATTTTTTCAAATAAATGGTACAGTATTTTCTACTAATAAGTTATATTTAAACGATGAGTCATTCACAAAAGTCAGAAACCATGAAGTCACTACCAGGAATTTTAGTTGGATTAGCGTTCGGAGCTGTAGTAGGTATATTGATGGCGCCCGAAAGCGGCAAGAAGACCCGCAAACGTATTTCGTCGGAGTCGGATTCGTTCTTCAAAGACCTCCAGGATCAATTACAGAATGGCCTGGATAGTATAAAGGAACAGTACAACGATTACGTTGATTCAACTACCGAAAAAACGCAGGATTTGGTTAACCAGACCAAGAAAAAAATCAAAAAATAGATCCTTATTTCTCCGGATTTAGACTTACCTAAAACAGCCATAATTATGAGAAGCACAAGAGATTTTATTACAGGTATTATTACAGGGGTCGTTATTGGAATTCTGACCGCCCCACGTAGCGGGAAAGAAACACGCGATAAGCTAACCGAAGAAGCCAATAAGCGCACGGGTGACCTTAAGGACCAGTGGGAGAAAGGAGTAGTACAGGTCAAAGACGGTCTGGAACAGGCCAAAACTCAGGTGAACCAATACACCGACAAGGCTAAAGAGCAGTATGATCAACTGAAAGATCAGGCGCAAACAGCCATCAACAAAGGCAAAGAGCAATTGAAAGATCAGTACGGGCAGAAGAAAGAGCAGTACAACGATAAGGTAGATGAACTTGCCAATGATGCCAAGAACGAAATTGATGCCGATAAACCATCGATCAAGGTGAACTAAAACAACGTTCCCCGATTTACTCAACGATTCTGAATAAATAACAGCCCCACTGGATAACATCTGGTGGGGCTGCCCTATTTAAAGGGGTTTAATTATCTTTTAACGTTGCTTTAAGGAGCCTTTAATTAACGTTGCGGACTTTTGTATGTAGTACTTCCTGCCCAATTTATGGGAAGATTATCAATAGCTACGTCTTGTTCGATAACATGAAAAAGTACCCGTTCGCTTACGTTTATTTTAGATTCTGTAACTGGCTGGGAATGGCCCGGAATAAACATTTATATTATTCCGGGCCATCGTGTTATAGAGTATCCGCCGACATCCATTCAGTTTATAGCAAAAACGACACACATCTGTTTCGGGGGGCTTTGGTAATTATGGGTAGCCTTTTTCTCATGGCTAGCCTGAGTGGGTGCGGGAGTTCGGCCAAACAAGCAGACGAAACGAATCCGCCCAAAGCCCGTCAGGAAACTAATCTGCTCGCCACAGCTACCTTCGATACGGCTACCTTCGAGAATGCCCGTAATGAATTGAATTTAACCGGTAAAATCACCTTCAATCAGGATCAGGTCGTCAAAGTGTTTCCGTTGGTGGGCGGTCACATCGAAACACTAAAAGCCGACCTGGGCGATTACGTCAGGAAAGGCCAGACGCTGGCTGTTATCCGTTCCGGCGACCTGGCCGATCTGGAGCAGCAAAGCGTTGCGGCCAGAGGAGAACTGGCAGTAGCGCAGAAAAATCAGCAGATAACGGATGACATGACAAAAGCGGGCTTCAGCTCGCAGCGCGACATGGTAGCCAGCAGAGAACAACTGCAAGCGGCCAAGGGTGAAGTAAACCGGGTAAATGAGCGACGGAGGATTGTTGGGGGGAATGGCTCCGTCTATTATGTAAAAGCACCGATGAGTGGCTTCATCGTCGAGAAATCAGCCTCGCAGGGGATGGAACTTCGTTCCGATGACCCGGAGAATTTATTTACCATCTCAAACCTAGACCATGTATGGGTACTGGCAAACGTGTATGAGTCCGATTTGGCGAATGTAAAACAAGGCGACCAGGCTACCATTACGACACTCTCCTACCCGGACAAAATTTTTCATGGCCGGATTGATAAAATCTTTAATGTTTTAGACCCCGACAGTAAGACGCTGAAGGTTCGGGTTACGCTCGAAAACCAAAGCGTCGGACCGGCCAATTATCTACTGAAACCAGAAATGTTTGCGAACGTAAGCGTTGTTTACGCCGGGCAGGACAAGCGGGTGGCAATCCCGTCTAAATCGTTGGTATTCGATAAGAACCGTAACTTTGTGGTTATGGTCAACGAGAAAAACCAGCCGCTTGTGCGCGAGGTAGACATCTATAAATCAATTGGGCCTAAAACGTATATTTCCGGCGGATTAGCCCCTGGAAACCGGGTTGTTACAACGAATACACTGTTGATTTATAACGCGCTGGGAAATTAATTCCCAACGCACCATAACGAGTCAGGCCGTATACAACAGGAATTCTTTACGAATCACCTGTTATATACGGCCTGTTCTTTACGAAGCCTTACGTTAGCCCATCGAAGTCGAACCAGGTACTTTGTCAATGACCGGCTTCGACTTGATAGACGTTACTTTATTGCTTTCAACTTATTCCTGAGTTTTTTTACTCCCGTTCTGATCCAGAGGATACTGGACAGAATCCTTGTTGGGAGTACTTACTTTATTATTATCGGCCGCGGTTGACTCTTCCAGTGGCAACTCCGTACCAGCGGCTTCCTTACCTTCCAGATTATAACCCGGAATTTCGGACGACTGCACGGCGATGTAAGGAGCAATAACCAGCGACACAATCGACATCAGTTTAATCAGGATGTTCATGGACGGGCCGGAGGTATCCTTGAAAGGGTCGCCCACTGTATCGCCCGTTACCGAAGCTTTGTGTGGCTCCGATTTTTTATAGTACATCTCGCCGTTAATCATTACGCCCTTCTCGAACGACTTCTTGGCGTTATCCCAGGCACCGCCGGCATTGTTCATGAAAATACCCATCAGCACGCCCGATACCGTTACACCCGCCAGCAAACCGCCCAGTACTTCGGGGCCGAAGATGAAGCCTACGATAACGGGCACGGTCAGGGCAATAGCCCCCGGTAAAACCATCTCACGAATAGAAGCCTGTGTCGAAATAGCCACACACTTCTCGTATTCGGGTTTGCCGGTTCCTTCCATGATACCCGGAATTTCGCGGAACTGACGGCGTACTTCTTCTACCATCGCCATAGCGGCACGACCCACCGCAGCAATTGCCAGCGACGAAAAGATGAACGGAATCATAGCCCCCACAAACAAACCAGACAGCACGTCGGCTTTGTAAATATCGATGGCCGAAATACCCGAAATACCGACGAAGGCAGCAAACAGAGCAAGGGCTGTTAATGCAGCCGATGCAATAGCAAAGCCTTTACCGGTAGCAGCCGTTGTGTTTCCCACCGCATCCAGAATGTCGGTACGGCCCCGAACCTCTTCGGGCAGGTAACTCATTTCGGCAATACCACCCGCGTTATCGGCAATCGGCCCGAAGGCATCAATGGCCAGCTGCATGGCCGTAGTAGCCATCATACCAGCGGCCGAGATAGCGACGCCATACAATCCGGCAAAGTGATAGGAGGTGTAAATGCCAGCCGCCAGCACCAGAATTGGCAGTACCGTGGATTCCATCCCAACGGCCAGACCACCGATGATGTTGGTAGCGGCACCCGTAGCAGACTGCCGGATAATACTCAGCACCGGGCGTTTGCCCATCGCCGTGTAATATTCAGTAATAGTCGACATCAGCGCCCCCACAACCAAACCCGTTACAATAGCGAAGAATACGTCCATCCGCGTAAACTCAACACCCCGAATCTCCATCGTTGTATCCGGCAATACGGCCCCAACCAGAAAGTAAGACGCAATCAGTGTCAGAACAATTGACCCCCAGTTACCCAGGTTCAAGGCACCCTGCACATTACCGTTGTCGTCTTTTACCCGAACCAGGTAACAGGCAAGAATCGAGAAAATCAGGCCCATACCCGCAATCAGAACGGGTAACACGATGGGCGCATGGCCCATTATATTAACATCGGCAGGAATCCGTATTTCGCGGCCCAGTACCATGGTGGCCAGAATCGTAGCAACATAGGAACCAAATAAGTCGGCACCCATACCTGCAACGTCGCCCACGTTATCCCCCACGTTATCGGCAATAGTGGCTGGATTGCGGGGGTCGTCTTCGGGGATACCGGCTTCTACTTTACCCACGAGGTCAGCCCCTACATCGGCCGCTTTGGTGTAGATACCACCCGCCACACGGGCAAACAACGCAATGGATTCCGCTCCAAGGGAGAAACCGGCCAGCACTTCAAGCGCACGCTCCATCGGAACACCGTTTACATCCCCAAAGGCTCCACCTGTGTTGGCAACGAAATAGTTATACAGAAAAATAAACAGAACGCTCAGCCCCAGTACCGCGAGTCCGGCCACGCCAATACCCATTACTGAACCGCCTGTAAATGACACGTCTAAAGCACGGGTCAGGCTGGTGCGGGCTGCCTGGGCAGTACGCACGTTGGCTTTAGTAGCTACTTTCATGCCGATATACCCGGCAAAGGCTGAGGTAAACGCACCGAAAGCGAACGCAATACCAATGAACCAGTGTGAGTTTGCTACCTGCGAACCGGCAAATGACAGTATCGCGGCAACGATAACACCGAAAATAATAAGGACCCGCCATTCGGCTTTTAAAAAGGCGATAGCGCCGTCGGCAATGTAACCGGCTATCTCCTGCATTCGGGCGTCGCCGGCATCCTGCCGGTTCACCCAACTAAACTTGGCAATCATTACCGCCAGGCCCACCAAACCCAGAAAAGGGACGATGTAAAGACTATTGTTCATGCGATTTATTAACTGGTTGAAATAGGTAAATTGCCCGCAAAGATAGAATCTGAGCACGCATAACCCAACGTGCCAGCCATATAGGTTGACTTTTTTTAAGGAAAACTACGTTTTTTATAAGAGATTCATCAGGAATCGAAGGCAAAGTAATTGATTATTTGTAAGTACGGTAGTAGTTACGTAGGTTCACAAAACAAAATACCAGTTAATAGCTCCTTTACTTAATAAATCTTTGCCCTTTTGACACTATGGCAATAAAACATACGCCATCAACACTAAAACGCATCTTATTTGGACTATCTTTAACGCTGTTGCAATCGACCTGGTTGATGGCAACGACTACTGATTCGCTCCGGGTGACGGTTACCGAAGGAACCAATATGGCGGCTGCGCTATCGCCAGATAAAACGCAGATTGCCATGGACTTACAAGGAACAATCTGGGTTTTACCGGCAACGGGAGGCACGGCGCGTCCCATCACCGATGCACTGGGAGACTGCCGCCAGCCCAACTGGTCGCCGGATGGGAAACGCATTGCCTTTCATGCCTTCTGGGATGGCCGCTACCACATCTGGGCTGTTTCCAAAGAAGGAGGCAAACCTCAACAACTGACCACGGGCCTCTACGATGACCGCGAACCCCACTGGTCGCCGGATGGGAAACGGATCCTGTTTGCCTCCGACCGGAGTGGTAATTATGATATCTGGCAACTTACGCTGGCCGATGGAAAATTAACCCAGCTTACGCACGATACCGGCAATGATTTCAATCCGGCTTTTTCGCCTGATGGGTCACAGATTGCCTTTATTTCAGACCGTACCGATGCACCGGGGGTTTATGTCATAACGCCGGGGAGTACGGAGAAAATCGTTTCGCCGTCTGCGGCTAAACTCGCCGGGGTATCCTGGCAGCCGGATGGTTCTCATCTCTTTTACAATGCCCTGAACAAAACCCAGAGTGGACTGGAAACCGTGCTGCTTGCCGGTGGGAAAACAGACATGCTAACCGAACCCGCCGATGATGTATTCCCGTTTCGGGCAAGCTGGTTTGGGGCGAACGAGTATTTGTACACCGCCAGTGGATTATTGAAACGGGGAAAAATAGGTAGTGCCACCGCTCAGACGATCCCTTTTCAGGCTATCGTAGCACTACCCCGAAACACATACAAACGTAAAATATACGATTTCGACAGTCAAAAGCCCCAGCCCGTTATGGGCATCAAAGGGCCAGCTATATCACCCGATGGCCAGCAAATTGCCTTTGCAGCCCTGGGCGATTTATGGTTACTGGCGAAAGGGGCGAAAGCGCCGGAACGATTAACACAGGGACCAGCCATGGACATGGAGCCAACCTGGTCGCCGGATGGGAAAAAGCTGGCGTATGTATCGGACCGGGCGGGTAATATGGATGTCTGGATACGGGATTTACAGACCGGGCAGGACCGTATGCTGGTTGATATGAGCGATGATCTGCACTTTCCTAGCTGGTCGCCGGATGGTAGTAAGGTGGCCTTTTACCAGAGTGACGCGCGGAACGCCTGGGGACGGAGTACACTTTACTCGGCCGACGTGACTTACACGGCTGATGTGACTGTTCCTAAAACCAAAAAATTACACGAGTCCGTCTTTGTGCCGAGTCAGGCCAGTTGGTCACCCGATGGAAAAACAATTGCCATCTCGGCACTCCACCCTTATTCGTCCCGTTACCGCGAAGGAGTCAGTGAAGTGTTGTTGCTGTCGCTGGATGGAAAAAACGACCGTTACGTTACCCCAGCCCCCGGGCACAGCCTGGGCACCCGGAGCCAGAATGGGCCGGTCTGGTCACCTGACGGCACAAAGATGGCATATGTACTGGATGGGCTATTGTGGGTAACGGACGTTCAGCCCGACGGAACCATACAGGGAACGCCCCGACAGCTTACGACCGAGCAAACCGATACGCCAACCTGGACGGGTGACTCGAAAAGTCTGCTCTTTCTGGCAACCAATGCGCTAAAGCAGGTATACCTGGCTGACGGCCATGTCGAGAACCACCCGATGGAGTTAACCTGGCAAACCAGCGAACCCACCGGGCTGATTGTGGTTCACGCCGGGCGGCTGTTTGATGGTAAGTCAGACACCTACCGAAACAACGTTGATATTTTGATCGACGGCAACCGGATTCGGGAAATTCTCCCCCATCAGGCTGGTCGGCCGGGAAAGCTGATCGACGCATCGACCAAAACCGTTATTCCCGGATTGTTTGAGATGCACACGCACCAGCACGCCATGGTCGGCGAAAAAATAGGGCGGTTATGGCTATCCTTTGGCATCACGTCCGTACGCGAACCCGGTGCCGACCCCTATGATGCACTGGAACGGAAAGAATCGTGGGCCAGTGGTGTACGCCCCGGCCCCCGCCAGTTTTTCACCGGTGGCCTGACCGACGGCACCCGCATTTATTACGGAGCCGCTACCAGCATCAACTCCGACGAACAACTCGACCGGGAATTAAACCGGGCGGTTAACCTGGGCTACGACCTGATTAAAACCTACGTCCGGATGCCCGATGCCATGCAGCAACGCATAACGACCTTTGCCCACGCGCACGGGTTACCGGTATCGTCGCACGAAATTTTCCCGGCTATGCGCTACGATGTCGATGCGGTCGAACACATCGGAGGCACCAGTCGCAGGGGTTATTCGCCCAAGATTACAGCCATGAACCGGAGTTATCAGGATGTGATTCAACTGATTGCCAAGTCCGGCATGAATATTACGCCCACTGCTTCATTGCAGGGAGGTTTTTCGGTCCTGACCACCAAAGATCCTGGTCTTTTTGAGAACCGGCAGTACAAAGCATTTTATTCCGAAGAATACAGCAATGCCCTTCAGGCCAGTTCGGCCCAGTATGCCAAAATAAGCCCCGGTTATCTAAGCAATTTCGGTAACCTGCAAAAAGGCGTCAAAGCCCTGGTTGATGCGGGAGCACATGTTACGACGGGTACCGATAGCCCCTTTGTACCTTATGGCATGAGCCTGCACACCGAACTCCAGTCCTTTGTTGGTGCGGGTCTTACTCCTTATCAGGCCTTACGGTCGGCTACGTTATGGGCGGCCGAAACGGTAGGAGTCAGCAAAGACCTGGGGTCTATTGAGCCGGGTAAAGTGGCCGACCTGGTTATTGTTAATGGTGACCCCCTGACACGTATTATAGATGTGTTGAACGTCGATCAGGTCATTAAAAACGGGGAGGTATTTACACTTGACGCGCTGTTGATGAAGCCCTGAACCCATCTGGCCTTCTCCTTCCCGGCCCGGTGGGCAATCAAATTTCATCCAGTTAGTCTCTACCCCCTATGCTATACCTCCATTTGACGTATAGCGTAGGGCTTTTTGTGCCTCTCAGTCAACGCTGAGATAAATAGACATAACAATAATGTATTATCATTTAGGCATTTATGCAATAGAATTAAAAGGGAATTAAAAAAGAAGACTAAATATAACTTATTTTCTAAAATTTTTAAATAAAGAAATTTAATACCAAAATTTAATAACTTATCGAAATATAGTTCTGTACTTTTATCATAATACAAACTTTTACAGGCGTCTCTATCGCATTTCTTAACTTAAACTAAAACTATGATGAAATCACTACTGATGGGTCTGCTAATAGCAGGCTTGAGTGGCCCGTGTGCCTGGGCGCAGGGGAAAAAGATAAGCGGCACGGTGACAGCGGAAGAAGGAATTGGCGGGTTTGCCGGCACAACCATTGTGGTAAAAGGAACCACTATTGGTACGGTAACCGATTCGAAAGGGGAATACAGTCTCATCGTTCCACCGTCGAGCAATACATTGGTCTTTTCGGCCGTGGGGATGGCAACCGTCGAAGAAGCGATTGGCGGACGCTCAACGATTAACGTTATCCTAAAGAGCGATACCAAGCAATTAGGAGAAATAATCGTCACAGCCCTCGGCACTAAAGAAGAACGCGACAAATTTGCCTCATCGGTTTCAACGGTTGGCGGCAAGAACATCGCCCAGTCCGGCGAAACGGGTCTGCTGAGCGGACTGAGTGGTAAAGCATCCGGCGTGGTCATTACCAAAAGCGGTGGCGACCCCGGTGCCGGTTCCTACATTCAGATTCGCGGCCAGAACACCATTAACGGAAACGCTCAGCCCCTATTTATCATCGATGGCATTCCGGTTAGTAACTCCAACGATAACGATGGTTCAGCCGCTGGTAATTCAATCGTTCAGCAATCGCGTATCAATGACATTAACCCCGAAGATATCGAAAGTATGGAAGTCCTGAAAGGGGCTTCGGCGGCCGCTCTATGGGGTACACGGGCTGCTAACGGCGTTGTTGTGATTACGACCAAGAAAGGCAAAGACACTAAAGGGAAAGTCAACATCTCGTTTAAATCGACCGTTTCTTTCGACAAAGCCAATAAACTACCGCCCCTGCAAACAACCTACGGACAGGGTAGCGGTGGAGTGTTTAAACAAGGGAACAAATACAGTTATGGCGACCTGATTTCCGATCGAACGGGCGGGGCAGATACCTACATAACGGACCCAACAGCCGCTGGCTATCAGGGTTATGTAACATTCCCAGATGGTACCAAGCGATACGCCATTGCCGGTGGTACGGCGGCAAATCCGCACGGCGGCAAAAATGCAAAAGATATTTACGACCATACGAGTGATGTGTTCCAGACCGGTCATTATACGGACAACGCAATAAACATCAGCGGAGGAAACGCCCGGTCCAACTTCATGCTCAGCTACTCTAATTTGAGTCAGGACGGTATCGTTAAAGCGTTCAGCAATTACCAGCGTAATACCGCCCGGGTCAGCGTGGCCAGTCAGTTTACGGACTGGTTCCGGGCGTCGGCCAACGTGGGATACAGCAAAGTGTACTCTTCCCGTATCCAGCAGGGCGATAACCTCGACGGTATTCTACTGGGTGGCACGCGTACTCCGCCTGATTTCGATAACCAGTATTACACCGGCACCTATACCAATGAAGCCGGGCAGGTATTCAACAATGCCCACGTTTCGTACCGTAACCCGCTGGGTATCGACCAGAATACGATTTACTCGAATCCCGTCTGGAACATCTACAACAACCGCAATACAACGGACGTGGACCGGATTACGGGTAATCTCGAATTAAATATTACACCGGCATCCTGGCTGACTGTCACCGGCCGAACGGGGATTGATAATTTTACGGATAATCGCCTGGAGCGGTTTGCCCGTAACTCGGCTTCTTACCTGACGGGCTATCTGTCGAAGAACTGGATTACCGAAAAGCAGTTCAACACGGATGTGTTTGCCAGTGCAAACAAGACGTTCAATAACAACTTCAGCGGGTCGGTTCTGGTGGGTGTCAATTACAACAGTCGCCGGAAGGCCATTCTCTCGGATGCTATTACGAACCTAATCGTTCCTACCGCCCCCGACATTCTGACCAACGCGCTGAACTCGAATCTGTCGGCCAGCAATTACAACTCGTTGATTCGTACCTATGCCTACTACGCACAGGCCGAGATGCAGGCGTATAACATGCTGTTCCTGACGCTGACAGGGAGGCAGGAAAGCGCGTCGACTTTCGGCTCAAAAACCAACAGTAGCTTCTTCTTTCCATCGGCAGCTCTGGCCTGGCAGTTCACCAAGCTGAAAGGGCTGGAAACAAGTCCGATTCTGAGTTTTGGTAAACTGCGGCTAACCTGGGGGCAGGTGGGTATTCAGCCACAACCCTACCAGAATTTCACCACCTTCAATCCGGCCAGCTTCGGCGATTCCTACGCCAACGGCGTATCGGCGGCCAGTTCGCTGTATGGGGGCGGTTATGTCCGGAGCACAACGGCCGGGAACGACTACCTGCGTCCCGAACGGAAGACAGAAAGCGAGATTGGGGTCGATTTACGGTTTCTCAACAACCGGTTCTCTTTTTCGGGTACGGCCTATACCAACAATACAAAAGACGTAATTCTGTCGCTGAATGTACCCTACGAAACAGGCTACTCCGTTCGGAACATCAATGCGGCCGAGTTATCGAACAAAGGACTTGAATTCGACGCCGGGGCGGATGTGCTTCCCCAAAGTGCTTTCAAGTGGAATATATCGGCCAATTTTTCGATGAACCGCAATAAAGTAATATCCCTGGCGGGGGCTTCGGTGTACACGTTGCCAAGTACATACGCAGGTCAGTCACTGATTCCGGGTCAGCCTTTTGGGGTCTTCTACGGAACGGACTTCCTGAAGGACGAATCGGGAAAGTACAAGCTGGATGCCAACGGATTCCCGCAGGGAGGCACCAATAATGAAATTGTCGGTAACCCTAATCCGAAGTGGCGGGGTGGCCTGGGCAACACGTTCTCTTACAAAGGCGTATCGCTGTATTTCCTATTCGATAAGGTTTATGGCAATGACTTCTACAATGGTACGCGGGGTGCTCTTTACCTGATTGGCACCCACGGCGATGTAGGTAATACTTCAGTAGCACCGGCGGGGGGCATCAAGGACTACACGGGTGCGACGATTGCCGCCGGCACGAAATTCCAGGGCAACATCCAGGATTTTGGCGCCGGTCCGGTAGCCCTTACGCAGCCATGGTATCAGGGACCGGGCACCTCGTTCAGTTCGGCCTCGACCAAACAGTTCGTGGAAGATGGCGGCTCTACCCGACTTCGCGAAGTAACGCTTAACTATAGCCTGCGTAGTCCTGGATTTCGGCGGGTTACTCACCTGTCGTCAGTTGATTTTGCGCTCACCGGCCGCAATGTTGTTTTGTGGACCAAGTACACCGGCACCGACCCCGAAGTAAGCATCACAGGGGCTAGTTTAGCCCGTGGTCAGGACTGGTTTACCAACCCAAATACGAAATCAATTCTGTTTTCGATCAAGATCAACTACTAAAAAGCCATTCCGGGCTACTTAAACGATAAGCTTATGAAGCGTTCATTTTCTCCTAAAATTATAATGGCCCTGCTGGGTGTTATGCTGTTCAGCAGTTGTCAGGATTTATTCAAGGAATCCAATATTCAAAGTAATCCAAACGCGGTTACGGATGTTGATGTGGCTACGCTGCTGTCAGGTACCATGCTGGGCGTGTCCATGCTCCATGAAGATACCGATGTACGTATTTCGGCTATCTGGGCGGGCGAACTGAATGGCCTGTCCCGGCAGCATCAGACCTACGCGAGCTACATCGTTTCGGCCAGCTCGTTTGCCTGGAGTCCGCTATATCCCGTGGCGAGTCAGGCCAGGCTTATTCAGACCAAGGCCGACGTCGTCGGCGATAAATGGACTAAGGGTGTCGGTCAGGTTATGGAAGCCCTAGTCATTGCCAAAGCGACCGATCTGTACGGCGATATACCCTACAGTCAAGCATTTGATGACGTAAAATACCCTACCCCCCTGTTCGACAAGCAGGCCGATGTGTATACGGCGTTACAGACCGTACTGGACAATGCAATTCAGAACCTGTCGGCCCCCGCTGGCCTGGCTTTTTCCGGGCAGGATTTCCTGTACAAAGGTAACGTAAACAAATGGAAAGCAGCGGCTTATACATTGAAAGCACGTTTATACCTACACACCGGCGACTATGCAAAAGCCGTTACGAGTGCCGGTTCGGGTATTGGCAGTACGGCGGGTGATGCCCTGACCCCACACGGCACCAGCCAGGGAATTGATGATAATCAGAACTACGATTTCTTTCGGATAGCCCGGGCGGGTGATACCGGTTTCGATGGTGCCTATTTGCCCACGCTGATGCAATCGCGAATGAAGTCAGCCAATACAAAAACGGACGAAACGGCCCTCTATAACCACTATTTTAAGGTGGGCATTTCAACCACCGGTGCGCTTGACCCGAACACGGCGGATGGTATGTTTACCGAAGATGCCCCCCACCCCATTATTACGTACTACGAAAACCAGCTGATTCTGGCCGAAGCGCAGGCCCGGTTAGGTGCTGCCAACCAGGCGTTAACGGCGCTCAACTCGGTCAGAGCAGGGCTGGCCAGCGGGTATATTAATGGCAAAACGATTGCGGCAACAGGTCGAAAATATGATGCATATACGTTAAGTGATTTTGCTCCTGCCGGTCTGGCCAATCCCACAAAACTGGGTACGGTGCAAACTGCGTTGCTGTACGAAATTATTGCCCAGCGGTATATTTTCTTCCTGATGCAGTACGAAGCCTTCAACGACGTTCGCCGACTGGAAAAAGCGACGCCGGTGGTGCAGTTGCCCATCCCGCTTTACGCCGGTTCCAAAAAACCGGAACGCTACATTTACCCGCAGAATGAAATCAATACGAACCCTAACGTTCCCAATCCACTACCCGATCAATTCAAAAAAATTCCCCTTTACCAATAAGTCACTTTTCGTTAGTAGTATATTGTTGAAAGGCTACCTCAATATAGGGGTAGCCTTTTCTGGCGTTTATCGTAAATTTGTCCCATAGCCTAACATTGATTTCCTGCCTGTGTCTATCAGAAAACTCCTGCCAGCATTTCTATTCGGTGGTTTAGCCATCGCCACTACCTTCGCTCAGGTTCCCTACGGCCCCATCAAGCCCACGCCCTCCAGCGAAATCCTGCTGAATCTCAAAAAGCTCAACGTACTCGGCACAGTCCTGTACGTAGCCGCTCACCCCGACGATGAAAACACGTTGCTGCTGGCCTATCTGGCCAAAGACCGGCTCGTCCGGACGGGCTACCTGTCCATGACGCGGGGCGATGGTGGGCAGAATCTGATTGGCCCGGAACAGGGCGAAAACATCGGTATTATCCGAACGCAGGAACTCTTGGCCGCCCGGCGCGTAGATGGTCCCGACCAGTTTTTCAGCCGTGCTTATGATTTCGGTTTCTCCAAGTCGACGGATGAAGCGGTTCGCACCTGGGGACAGGAGAAAGCCCTGGCCGACGTGGTCTGGATGATTCGCAAATACCAGCCCGATGTTATTCTAACCCGGTTTCCGCCCGATGCCCGCGCCGGTCATGGCCACCATAGTGCATCGGCATTCCTGGCCGAACAAGCCTTCAAAATTTCGAATGACCCTACTAAATTCCCGGAGCAATTAGCCTACGTCAAACCCTGGCAGGCCAAACGCATCATGTGGAATATGTTTATTCCAGGTGCTTTTCTGAGCAACAAAAAACCCGAAGAAGCGGGAAATCTAGTTGGCGTTGAAACGGGCGTATTCAACCCCATGCTGGGCCGTTCGTACGGGGAGATTGCGGCCGAAAGTCGCAGTCAGCACAAGAGTCAGGGTTTCGGCGTACCGGCCAGCCGGGGGGCTAAAATGGACTACTTCCTGCTGAAAGCGGGCGACCCCGCCGAAAAAGACCCGCTCGACGGCATCGACCTTAGTTGGAAACGGGTAATGAACAGTAATGCCGTTCAGGCAGAAGTGAATCAGGTCATAAATTCGTTTAAGCCCGACCAGCCAAGCGCTTCGGTACCCGCTTTAGTCCAGTTGTATAAAGCCATCGGCAAGCTGGACACCACCAATATTTACGTAAAGGCCAAGCGGAAAGACGTTGAAACGCTGATTCAGGAATGTCTTGGCTTATGGGTGGAGTCTAACCCTGACAGCTATGCTGCTACCCCCGGCGAAACCATTAAGGTTACGTCCAACATTGTCAGTCGGGCCGTTACGCCGGTTCAACTGGTGAGCATTCGTTATTCTACCGGTAAGGACTCTACGCTGAATCTGGCTCTCAAACCAAACGAGGTGATTGTATTACCAACTCAACTCACTATTCCTAAAACAGCGAAAATATCGCAACCCTACTGGCTGGAAAAACCCATCGACAAAGGCATTTTTCAGGTCGATAATCAGCTGTTGATTGGCTTACCCGAAAACCCGCCTGCCGTTACGGCCAGTTTCACCGTCGAGATCAGTGGGCAGTCCTTCACCTATACGCGTCCGGTGGTTTATAAGTCAACCGACCCGGTGGAAGGTGAAACGTACCGCCCGTTCATCATCCAGCCCGACGTAACGGCCAACCTGACCGAACGGGTATTCATCTTCGCCACGAATGCCTCTAAAACGGGCGAAGTGGTATTGAAAGCGGGCCGGGCCAACGTGTCGGGTACGCTGAAACTGGAGGTTCCGGCGGGTTGGCAGATTACACCCGCTTCAGTTCCCTTTTCGCTGGCCAATAAAGATGCCGAACAACGGGTACCCTTCACACTTACACCAACGGCTCAGTCCCAGGATGGCAAAATCCAGATGGTGATGACCACCAGCGATGGCACGTATACCACCGGCCTGCGGGAGATTGCCTACAAGCATATTCCAACCCAGACACTGTTCCCCCCTGCCGATGCCAAACTGGTTAAACTGGATGTGAAGGTGACGGCCAAAAACGTCGGCTACATTGTAGGTGCAGGCGATGAACTACCAGCCGCCCTGCAACAACTGGGGTGCCGGGTAACGGTCCTTGGCCCGGCCGAACTAGCCGGGAATTTATCGGGCTACGATGCCATCGTTACTGGTGTTCGGGCGTATAACACCAACGACTGGCTGGCCCGGTATCAGCCTAAATTAATGGATTACGTCAAAAACGGGGGGACTATGATTGTGCAGTACGTAACACCTGCCAGTTCATTTCTCCGCAACGACCCGCCCCTGCCCCAGTTGGGTCCGTATCCCTTCACTATTGGCCGCGACCGTGTAACGGAGGAAGATGCACCCATGACGTTTATAAACCCTCAAAACCGACTGCTCAACTACCCCAATAAAATCACCGAAGCCGATTTCTCGGGCTGGATTCAGGAGCGGGGTACCTACTTTGCCCAGACGTGGGATAAGGCGTACCAACCCATCTTCTCGGCCCACGACCAGAACGAAGCCGCCAAACAGGGCAGTCTGCTTTATGCCGACTATGGGAAGGGACACTACATGTACACGGGTCTGGTTTTCTTTCGGGAACTACCCGCTGGTGTGCCGGGTGCCTACCGGTTATTTGCCAATATGATTTCGGCGGGTAAGTAAACGTACCATTTTTTGGTTAACTTTAGTACAGCACAGAAAACGATGGTATGGTAGTAGCCGAAAAAAAATACACACTCGACGAATACCTGACGCGGGAAGCACGGTCGCTGCAAAAACACGAATTTTATAACGGTAAAATCGTTCGCATGGCTGGAGCAAAAGCACGGCACAACCAGATTGCCGCTAACCTGACGGGAGCCCTGAAGTACGCGCTTCGGCCCCTCCCGCGTAAATTCATCGTTTACAACAGCGACCAGAAAGTGTACATCGAATCGGAAAACGTTGGCGTTTACCCCGATGCGCTGGTTGTTTGCGAGGAACCGCAGTTTTGGCAGGGTCGCGAGGATTTAATCGTCAATCCGTTGCTGGTTATCGAGGTTTTATCGCGCAGCACGGCCTCCTTCGATAAGTCCGGAAAGTTTCTGTTGTACGAACAGTTGCCTTCTTTTCAGGAGTACGTGCTGGTTGAACAAAACTACCCCCGTGTCGAGTCCTGGTTTCGCACGACTGAACACAGTTGGGATAAAACGGTGCAGGGAGACATCGATGGGCTTATCGCGTTGCGTTCAGTAGGGGTTTCGATTCCCCTGTCTGAAATCTACGAACACGTTGCGTTTGTAAAACCTTAATTGGTATACGTGGTGATGTAGTGTCAGTTTTGAGAAACCGGCCCACGGAAACTAAAACGAATCTACTTTCTAATAAATCTGACGGTAGCTTCTTCTTTGCTAATTGGAGAGGTAAAGTAATAGTAAATAGACGATCCGTCTCCACAAATCTGCCTTAATAGTTCGTTTTCGGAAATACTGTTTTGATTAATAGGTAAGTCAACGTTATAACCAATACAATTCACCTGTTTCTTACCAAAAAGTTGGGCTACAATCACTGGCTCTATAACAAGTTTTTCGAAAGTCCGGTTGCTACCCGGTGAATAGTCTCCATTTGGCTTTGCTTCAATTTCAACTTTTACGGAATCGCGGCCTATGCTGGTCAATTTCAACGTCATTGTCTGCCCTTGGATAGGGTAGGCACCGCTCACGCCATTTTTAGCATAATAGCTGTTAGCTTCATATACACCTTCAATTTGTGCAGAAGCGATTGGGAAAACAAATGTATCTTGGCTGCAATTGTCGAAAAGCATAGCTGTTGTAAATAGCAAATACTTGACTTGCTTAACCTTTCTCATAAGGAGACGAAATTTATACAAGCGTAGTACACCTTAAACAAGATGGATGAAGCAAGAGTAGATCTCTCAGTATAAAAAATGTTTTATAAAAGCTAAAACACAGTTTTACTGTTTATGCTTATAACGAAACTATGTTATCTTATTTTGTACTTGTGTTACTCTTGTAAGATGGCACTGACCGCTAAGCCGAACATAAGCGTTTATAAAGCTTTACTTCTCCAGTTGCATCAACCGCAAATACTGCAACAACATAATCGTTTTCCCATCCTGAATTTCGCCAGTTTGCATCATGGCCAGTGCCTGGCTAAGAGGCAATTCCAGAATCTCAATCTCCTCTTCGTCAATACCGCCCCCGGCGTTTCGCTCCGTGTCGGTAGAGTACTCTGCCAGGTAAAAA
This sequence comes from Spirosoma spitsbergense DSM 19989, assembly GCF_000374085.1. Lineage (GTDB taxonomy): Bacteria > Bacteroidota > Bacteroidia > Cytophagales > Spirosomataceae > Spirosoma > Spirosoma spitsbergense. Next base: position 31,078 of record NZ_KB893587.1, read on the forward strand.
AACAGCTTTTCCGTTACCGAACCCGGACTCATGTAAGCTTCCATTACTTTCTGCACAGCCGTGAGTTTGTAGCCGGTTTCCTCTTCAGTTTCGCGCAGAATGGCCGTTTCTGGGTCGTCGTCGTCCAATAAACCCGCGCAGGTTTCAATGAGCATACCGTCAGACGGTCCGCCGGTGCGGTTGCCGTTTACGAAGGTTGGCAACCGGAACTGTCGGGTCAGAATTACGGTATCGGCTTCGGGATTATGGAGTAGAATGGTGGCACCGTTGCCGCGGTCGTAAGCTTCCCGTTGCTGCGTTGTCCACTGCCCGTTCTTGCCCAAATAGTTGAACGTGTACCGCTTCAGGATATACCAGTTATCGGAAAGTAGCTTCTCCTCCGTTATTTGCATACGAGCACTATCCATATTGTTTGAAATTGTTTTATTTTGTTTATTTTTGAACAAAATAACAACATCGTCTATGAATTTCCAACAACGAAAAGGACTTATTGTACAAACGGTTGAGGAGAAAGGATCGGCTGAAGTGCGGGAACTGGCCGACTTGCTGCAAACTTCGGAGATGACCGTCCGGCGTGATTTGGCCCAGTTAGCGTCATCAGGCCTGATTTATCGTACGCGGGGCGGAGCAATGAAAGTAAGTCTGGCAACGGATAAACACCGCTTTTCCAACAAAGCAGCTACTAATCCTGAACGTAAGGACTACATCTGCCAATTGGCCGCACAGGAAATTCAGGAGGGCGATATTATTTTTATGGATTGTGGCAGCACCGTGTTTCGGCTCTGCCCGTTCATTCGGAACAAGCGTATTACGGTTATCACCAACTCATTGCCCGTTGTAGCCGAACTGATGGACTCCGGGGTGGCTATCAACCTGGTAGGTGGAGAAGTGGATAAAGAGCGGCAGGCGTTGCACGGACTGATGGTCGAAGAGCACATTGCCCGCTACCGGGCTAACCGGGCATTTATCGGTGTCGATGGCATTTCCCTCCAAAACGGTCTGAGTGCCAACGGCGAACGGGAAGCCAGTACGGCTACAGCCATGGCCCGGCAATCAGGAAAAGTGTACCTGCTCTGCGATTCGTCAAAACTAGAAACTGATAAATACCTCAAATTCGCCCCGTTGAGCCTGTTCGATGTACTCATCACAGACAATGAAGCTAATCCTGCCGTTGTAGCCACTTACCGGCAGGCAGGCGTTAGGCTGATTAATTGAGCGTTAATCCTGAGATTATTATCGGCGGGTAAGCGCCGTACGACGCGAGTCGAGTTTGAGGAAAATAAACAGCAGAATGGAAAAGGACCAGAGCGAAGAGCCACCATAGCTGAAAAAAGGCAGCGGAATACCAATAACGGGCATTAGTCCAATAGTCATCCCGATGTTGACCATTACATGGAAGAAAATAATACCCGCCACGCAGTAGCCGTAAACCCGGGCAAACTTAGTTCGCTGTTTTTCTGCCAGAATAACAATACGGGAAATCAGGGCAATGAACAGGACAACGACAACCATGCTGCCAATGAAGCCATGTTCTTCCCCAATGGTGCAGAAAATAAAGTCGGTGCTCTGCTCCGGTACGAAGTCAAATTTGGTTTGGGTTCCTTCCAGAAATCCTTTGCCCTGAAGCCGCCCGGAACCGATAGCAATCTTGGCCTGCGTTACGTTCCAGCCCACACCAAGCGGGTCAATGGTGGGGTCTACCAGTACTTTGATGCGGTTTCGCTGGTGCTTTTGCAGCACGTTATTCACAAAAAAATCGACCCCCGTCACATACACCATCATGCCAATACCCAGCACGCCCAGGGCCAGCAGATTAGGGATCGACCGATTGTAGCGCGGCATCAGCAGAACAATCAGCAGCATCAACGCCACAATACCCAGGAAGATGTACAGTTTGGGAAAGAGCAGGGCCAGGATAAACAAACCCGCAGCCGCGATGCCAGCCGCCGGAATCCAGCCAGGCAACCCCTCTCGGTACAGCATGATAACAAAAGAGGCAAATACCAGTGTCGACCCGGTTTCGTTGGAGGCCAGGATCAGAATACAGGGCAGTACAATGATGCCCACAATGTATAACAGGTCTTTCCGCTTCGTGAGGTTGATACCTGGAACGTCGAGGTACTTGGCCAGTGCCAGGGCCGTAGCAACTTTGGCAAACTCAGCGGGCTGAATAGAAACCGCTCCGAACTTAAACCACGAGCGCGACCCATTGATATTGGTTCCGGCAAAAAGAACCAATATCAGTACCAGAATCATAAACCCGTAGAAGACAAAAGCAAACGTGTCGAAAAACGTATGATTGATTACCAGAATACAAATAATAAGAATAGCCGTCGTGCCAATCCACATCAGTTGCTTACCGGAATTGGTCGACATATCGAACAGGCTGGTTTGCTCTTCGGGGCTGTATACAGCGGCATATACATTGAGCCAGCCCAGTGATACGCAACTGAAATACAGCAATAGCGTAAGCCAGTCAATGTTTTGAGAAAATGGGTCGTTACGGCGAGACAAGTTGTAGTTTGTAGTTTGTGGTTCAGGTTCCCCGTCGAAATTGCTGCCGCAGGAACGACAAACCAGATGTTAATTTCCGCTCACAGCCACCAACGTTGCTGATTTTGGCCGGGTGTCCGTCATCAATGGTTTAGGAACCTCTGGCTTGTGCGTAGTATCCTTTTTAGGTACCACGGGCCGTTTGATAGCAGGAATTCCATCGGAAGGGGGAAAGAATCGGGCGGCTTTAACTTTTGCATCCAGCCTGAGAGCTTCGGTTTTGCGCTTCAGGTACCGTTCGGCTACCAGCGCAGCCACCGATGCGGCTGCATCGCCACCCCAGCCTGCATTTTCAACAAACACGGCAACCGCAATTTTAGGATTGTTCATGGGCGCAAAGCCAATGAAAATGGAGTGATCGAATTTATGGCCATGCTTGGCATTCTGAGCCGTACCCGTTTTTCCGCACAGATCAATACCCGGAATATTAGCCATCGGATTCACCGTGCCGCGGGTAACGGCCGCCCGCATTCCATCAATAACGGGAAGATAGTATTTGTACTCAATATCCGTCTCGTGGTGTTCGAGGTATTCTGCCGGAACGGCTACCCCCGCTTTGCCAAACCCCTTGACGTAGTGGGGCGTAATGTACCAGCCCCGGTTGGCAATCGTAGCAGCCAGATTTGCCAGTTTCAGCGGAGTAATCAGCAACTCCCCCTCCCCAATACTGAGTGAGTATACATTGGAAAATTTCCAGCGCAATGCCCCCCGATAGGCCTTGTCATAGTACTCGGGTATAGGCAGGTTACCCTTCCGCTCACTCGGCAAATCAACCCCCAGCCGATCACCTATCCCGAACTTCTCAGCCATGTCGTGCCATTCTCTCAGGCCAACAGCAGACGCCTTGAACGTATTATGCTCACCATTAAAATACATGAATTTACGAAATACCTGATAAAAATAGGGGTTACAGGAGTTCGCAATGGCTCCCCGCAGGTCATTTCCACCCCGGCAGTGGCAACGCACAGGCGACCCCGCATGCCCGTAAACCATGTGGGGGATCAGCGACCCCTGTTGCTGGGCAATTAGTGCCTGAATCAATTTAAAGGTCGAGCCGGGCCGGTAGCTAGCCATAATGGGTCGATTAATAAGCGGCTTGTATGGATTCTTGATCAAAGAACGATAGTTCTTGGAGAAAAACCGGCTCGATAATAGATTAGGATCATAAGTAGGGGCTGAAACCGACACCAGAATCTCACCCGATGATGGTTCTATCGCCAGTATAGCGCCCACTTTATTCTGCATCAGGCTATCAGCGTATTTCTGCACCTCAACGTCGATTGATGTAACCAGATTTTGCCCAGCCACGGCCAGCGTATCAAACGCACCTTCTTTCCAGGAGCCTTTGTTTATACCCCGCACGTTCTGCATCATAAACTTAACGCCCCGTTTGCCCCGCAGTTGTTCTTCGTATTGTTCCTCCAGCCCGTTATGCCCTACATAATCGCCCTGCCGATAGTAGGTAAGATCCTGGTTGTCCAATTGCTTCCGCGTAATCTCGCTCACATACCCCAGCGCATTGGACAGGGTTTGGGCCGGGTAGGTTCGCATGGAACTGATAACGGGTTCAAACCCATGATAATCCACCAGCGCATCCTGAATCCGGGCGAAGTCTTCCTTGGAAAGTTGCCGCAAAAATAGGGATGGCTTAACCGACGAATAGTTTTTGGCCAGGCCCATAATACTGTCAAACTCTGAGGGGGTAATGGCCATCAATCGGCAGAAAGAGGCCGTATCCGCAATCCGAACCTGTTTTGGCGTAACATACAGGTCATAAACCGGCGTGTTATACACCATCAACTGGTTATTCCGGTCGTAAATCTGGCCCCGGTACGGAATTTCGACCACTCGTTTGATGGAGTTTTTCGAAGCCCCCAACGAATAGGTATCGTCCAGAATTTGCAGGTAAAACAGGCGGGCCAGATAGACCAGCCCCAACAGACAAAAAACACCAATAATAATCCACTTTCGATTCTCTAACATGAGAATAAATTTTCAAGCTACGTTGCACTCTCTACAAAGTTACTCTAATAATGAACAATGATAAATTTAATGATGAATGAAGAATGATAAATTACGAACGCATCGTTCAGCGAGTAATGGTTCATCATTCTTCATTACCAATTACCACCCCCGGGCCAGCGTCCTGATTCGGCACAGGTACATATCAGCAGTAATATAGAGCGTTGATCCGTCATCACCCCAGGCACAATTGGCGGTAGCACCCCCAATCCGGATATGCCCCAGAAAATCGTAAGGGCCGTTTCCGGGCGTTGGGGCCAGTACCAGTACACCACCGCCCCCCGTCACGTACAGGTTACCATCGCGGTCTACTTTCATGCCATCGAAGCCCCCAGGCAGGTTCCGCTTTTTCATCTCGTCGGCCCCGAACGCCACCCGGCCTTTTCCCACCGTTCCGTCGGCCAGCAGGGGATACGCCATCACCAGCGGGCGCATGGGATCCGACTGGGCAACGTACAATATTTTTTCGTCGGGTGAGAAAGCAATGCCGTTTGGCCGGGTCAGATCACCTACCACAATAGACACGGCCCCCGGCACACCCGCCCGTTCGGGGGCAATGCGGTACACGCCCCACCCGTCGGTTTCGCGACCAGGATCATTTTCCTTTTTGGGCATTCCGTAGGGAGGGTCGGTGAAGTAGTAACTACCGTTGGCGTGCGCCACCACATCATTGGGACTGTTAAACCGCTTGCCGTTGTAATTATCAGCCAGAGTGCGTTTGCCGCCGGTGCCGTCCATAGCCATTGCCGTAACGCGCCGGTCGCCGTGTTCGCAGGCAATGAGCCTTCCTTTTGGGTCGATAGTCAGCCCGTTCGAGCCAGGTTCATCACTGTATGGTCCCAGCCCCGTGTAGCCCGACGGTTTCAGGAACGGGGTTACCCCCTCTTTGTCGGTCCATTTGAAAATAGTATTCTGCGGTACGTCCGAAAACAGCAGAAACGCGTCTTTTTTCACCCATACCGGCCCTTCAGTCCAGACGAAACCGCTGGCCAGCACCTCTATTCTGGCATCAGGCGGAATCAGTTTATCCAGTCGGGAATCCGCCCGAACGATCTGACCAATAGTAGGAAAGGGCGTTGTCTGAGCCATAACTGGCCCGTAACCGGCAATCAGCATACATAGAAAAAGGGTACCTTTTTTATTCATGGTTCGTTTTATTAATTTATACCAATAGTACAATGAATTTAGGCAGTAACGGATAGAAAAAGCCGCAGAATGACTACTTTTAATTCTCAGGAAACTAACGTCATGCAGACAGGTACCCGATTCCGCCTAAAACCGGCCCTGTTTTCTGATTTGTTACGACCCCATCCGGTATCCATATGCTAATTTATTGACCCCCAAAATCACATTGCCAATTCTCCTATAAGTCGTATGAAGAAAAACAAAAAACAGGAAACACCGTCAGCTTCTGATGCAAACAGTTCCCGGCGGTCATTTTTAAAAACCCTCGGTCTGGCCAGTACAGCCGCAGCAGCCGCTCCGGCCACCTTTGCCAGCACACCGGTGGCGATGCCTCAATACCTTAATTTGATTCGCAGCCACTCCAGTACAGCCGCTAATGATAAAGTTCGGATTGCCCTGATCGGCACGGGGGGCATGGGTATTGGTGATACCCAAACCGCCCTGATGGTGGATGGCATAGAGATGGTAGCCGCCTGCGACCTGTACGACGGACGATTACGCCGGGCCAAAGAGCTTTGGGGCGATCAACTGCCTGTCACTAAAGATTACCGGGAAATTCTGGAGCGTAAGGATATCGATGCCGTCATTAACGCCACTACCGACCACTGGCACGAGAAGATTTCTTCCGATGCCATGCACAAAGGCAAGCACGTGTATTGCGAGAAGCCGATGGTGCAAAAGGTGGAAGATGGGCACACGCTGATCGATGTGTCGAAAAAAACGGGTAAAGTATTTCAGGTCGGTAGCCAGTTTGCCAGTTCGCTACTCATTGCCAAAGCCCGCGAACTGATGAAAGCGGGCGACATTGGCGAGCTGGTCTTCGCCGAGGCCATTTATGACCGCCACAGTGCGATGGGTGCCTGGCAGTACTCTATTCCGCCGGATGCGTCTCCGCAAACCGTAGACTGGGATACCTACCTCGGCAGTGCCCCCAAACGCCCCTGGGACCCACTCCGTTTTTTCCGGTGGCGCAACTACCGGGACTACGGAACCGGTATTGCCGGCGACCTATACGTTCACCTGCTCACGTCGCTCCACTGCATTACGGGGTCGAAAGGCCCAAACCGGGTTTACTCGACGGGTGGCACCCGCTACTGGAAAGATGGTCGCGACGTACCCGATATTCAACTTAGTATTTATGATTATCCCAAAACAGCCGAGCACCCGGAGTTCAACCTGACTACCCGTTCCAATTTCGAAGACGGGGGCGGTGGCAATTACCTGGTTCGGATTGTGGGTACGGAAGGTGACCTGTCGCTGGGCTTCGACAGCCTGACCGTTCACCGGACCAAATTCCCGAAGGCACCGGGCATGTCGATTGACAATTTCCCGAAAGACCAGAAGGAAAAATACATTGCCGAATACCAGAAGATGTACCCCGAAACCCCCGAACTGGTTGGCCCGAAAGAGTTTAAATACGCGTTTCCGAAAGAGTACAAAGGCGACCGCTATGAACACTTTGTCAACTTCTTCAATTCGGTCAGGACCGGTAGCCCCAACGTGGAGGATGCTACCTTCGGTCTGCGTGCCTGTGGTCCAACGGCCTGCGGTAACATGAGTTATTTTGAAAAGAAAATTGTTGGCTGGGACCCCATAAACATGAAAATCAAGGGTGCCGTTTAGGTTTGTTTTTGTCATTCTATCAATCAGAAAAGCGGGGTATCAAGCGGTAACGACTAGCCGTTTGATACCCCGCTTTTCATTCCACCGATACCACACCCTGCCCCACGCCCGGCATGCCGTTTACGGTGACCCCTTCGGCCCGAAACCGAATGTTATTCCTGGCATCGGAGGTAAAAAAGGATACGCTGGCCTTACCCTCAGCATCGGTTTGAATCATGGGTGCCCAAAACAGCGTAGCCCGATAATCTGGTTGACGGTCCGGCGCTCCGGAATGTTCTGGTTTTTTAACATCATACTGAGGAGAATAAAACTCCCGAACGGGGGCATAGCCGGGCAGTTTGGCCAGTAAGGTGCCGGGGGTTACATCGTTTGTGAAATCATAGTCGGGCGCGCCCCGCTTGGTCAGTACCGAAATAACCCCACCCCCACCCCGCGAACCGTAAATAGCCGCCGATGCTCCTTTCAGTACATCCACCCGGTCGACATCCGAAACCGGAATATTGATAACTCCCTGCAAATCCGTAGGCATGCCATCCAGCACAAACAGTGGTGCGACCGGACCACTGAAATTGACGGCACCCCGAATTTGCACCCGCGCCTGAAAACCCGAACCCGTTACCTGCACCCCGGGAATTTGCCCCTGAATGACGTCCAGAATGGTTTGCCGCCCCGCCGAGTTCAACGTAGTAAACTTGACGCTGGCATCGGGGTTGCTGTAAATCACCCGCGAGTCCCGTTCTACGTACTTTTTTGCTTTCACCGTAACGGCGTTGAGGAGCACTTCCCCGTTGCGCCGAATCTGGCGTTCCATGGCGAGGTATTCGCTGGCTCGTTTCATGAACTCGGCTAATTCGTCGCGCTGAAATTCAACTGGGTTATAGGGTACTTTCGTCATGGTAACGGTTGGTAACAGCAACTGATCAAGCCGGATAACCAGGTCCCGATTGGCGCGGCCCTTTACACCCTGTATCCGCACAAGGGTCGTATCCGTAAAATTGAGGTCGTAGGCTCCAAAATTACCGGTCTCATCGCTTTCGCCCAGCAAGAAATCCCGGGTGCTGTCTTTCTTCACCACCATAAAATTCAGGTTTACTTTACCACCAATATCTTTGCCATTTGGCCGAACCACCCGGCCCGTCAATGACAAGCCCCGCTCCACCGGGTAGTTGATGGGCGGTATGGTCCCCGCCAGGATATCAGACCAGGCAAAACGTCGCCAGCCCTGGGTCATCAGCAGCAGGTCCAGCATTATCCACCGGTTTTCGTGCGCAGCGTCGAAATACCAGGCTGGCTGCTCGATGGTGCCGGTCAGATCGGACGACAGCAGCAGGTGCGACACAATAGTAGCGCTGTTGGAATCGGCTTCGGGCGCGAGCCGGGCATCCAGAGCCGCCAGTGACAGGTTGGCCGCAACGGGTTTTCCGCTGGCATCCGTGGTGGTCAGGGAAAGGGCGACTTTCTCCCGGTTTTTGTACGTCTTTTTGTCGGGTCAATGGTTCGTCAATTTTTAGGGATATGAAAAAGGCGTGTTAGTTTTGGGTATCTGACATCCAAACCAAACAACGCCTTTATGCAAGGACCAGCCCTACTGAGTACAATAGTAGCTAACCTGCCCGATTTGACCAAACCCCGTCGGCAATTTATACACCACATTCTGATGCTGTTTTTGAGTGTTCGTCACCGAATCAACTTTCTGCAATTGGCTCGCCACAGCGACCAGT
>NZ_KB893588.1 GCF_000374085.1 Spirosoma spitsbergense DSM 19989
GGGTTGTACTACTACCAGGCGACGGTGAGTTATGCAGTGCTGGATCGCAACGCTCCCCCTCAGATCATCAAGGGGTGGGTCCAGATTCTCAGAGAAAGTGCAGCCGGCCGATAATTCAACGGTTTCCAAATGCAAAAGGGAATGTCACTGACATTCCCTTTTGCATTTGGAAAATTCTCTATACGTACATCAGAAAACAGCCTTTACATGCCAGACACGCAAGCATTTATATAACGCCCTTTTTTTTTAATAACTCAATGATTGACTAACCGTATCGGATACGCTTTTAGAAGTAGCTATCGTTTTACACTAAAATGAGGTAAAAATGTATGCGGTCTATCTACTCGAGTTGTCTGTTATCCCTTTTGTTGGCTGCCTTTCTGTGGCCTCATGTCAGTCAGGCTACCCACGTACGGGCGGGTGAGATTACCACCAAACGAATCTCCAATACTTCACTTACCTATCTGATTACCTTCACGGCCTATTATGATGAAGTAAAGGGGCAAAGGGCGGCTGATGATGCCAGAAGTACCATAATTTGTTTTGGTGATGGTTCGTTGGCTGAGGTTGAACGTATACCGCGCGTTTATATCAATGGCCGTACTTCGTCGATTAATACTTATACGGTTGTGCATACGTATCCCGGTCCGGGGGCGTACACTATCAGTACGACCGTTGTCAATCGCAATGAGGGGACCATTAACTTGCCCCCGCCAAGTCAGTCACAGGAAATTTCTTTCTTCGTCTCGACAACGATTCTGATCAACGCTAACCTACTGACCAACTCCACACCGGTGATGCTCAATCCTCCGCTGGATTCGGGCCGTGTGGGCCAGAAGTTCTGCCACAACCCGGCCGCTTTCGATGCCGATGGGGACAGCCTGGCTTATCGACTCAGTGTGCCTAAGCAATCAACAACACCGAATGGCTGCGTGGGGCGGAACATTCCAATGTATCAGGACCCCACCCGCTTCAGCACCGCCAGCGAGGCCGGCGGTACGCCTACTTTCTCCATCGACCCCCGCACCGGCGAACTCTGCTGGGATGCCCCGGGGCAGCTGGGACAATTCAATTTCGCCTTTATCATCGAGGAATGGCGCAATGGGGTGCTCATCGGCGAGATTACCCGCGACATGCAGATCTTTGTCGTCGACTCCAAAAACAAGCGGCCCCTGCTGGGCCCCATCCCCGACCTGTGCGTCGAAGCGGGCACGCTCATCAACCAGCCTGTCTCGGCCACCGATCCCGACGGACAGGCGGTCATCATTTCGGGTTTCGGGGGCGTTTTCAACGTCGGCCAGGATGGTACCCCCCTGCCCGCCGGGGAGCTTATTCAGCCCGCCTACGCCACCCTGACCCGGGGCGGCATCCAGCAGGCTCAACCCGCCACGGCTATCTTCAACTGGCAAACCAACTGCAGCCAGATTCGGGTGGCGCCCTACGATGTGACTTTCAAGGTGGCCGACGTGCCGCCCAAGCCCACCCCGGCCCTGGTCTCCTTCCAGACCTTCCGCATCCAGATCGTGGGACCCGCCATCCGGAACCTGACGGCCCGCCCCACGGCCACGGCTAATGGGCGGGCGGTGCAGCTCAACTGGGATGCCTACAGTTGCGGCAACCCCGGNACCACCATCGCCATCTACCGCAAGGAAGGCTGTGATGCAGTACCACCGGGTCCTTGTGTGACGGGTATCCCGGCGGGTTACACCAAGATTGCCGAGGTACCCGCCACGGCCACCACCTACACCGACNNCNCNNNCCNNNNCCNNNNCNCCANNNNCNNCTNNCNGNTNGTGNCTNNNTANNCNNNTGTGAACGGGGGCTTCAACGGGGGGGTGAGCCGGGCCTCCAACCAGGCCTGNCTGGAGTTGCCCCTGCTGGCCCCGGTCATCACCCAGGTAACGGTCGACTCGACCAGAACGGTTACCGGTCAGATCACCGTCCGCTGGACGCGGCCTTTGGGGCTGAACCCGGCCGATCTGGCGGGTCCCTACCAGTACCGGTTGCAGCGGGCCACCGGGCAGGGGGGCACCAACTTTGTCCCTGTTGCCACCATCAACACCACGCTGAGTGCCACGGCGGCCGACACGGTCTACATTGACAAGGGTAGCTCGGTTTCGGCCCTGAACACCGATGCCAATGCCTACACCTACCGGCTGGAGTTCTACTACACCAGCCCGGCGGGCCAGCTCACGCGGCTGGATGTGACCGAATCGGCCTCCTCAGTTCGCCTGAGTGCCGCCCCGGCTAACCGGCGGGTGGTGCTGAGCTGGCAGGCGACGGTTCCCTGGAGCAACGACAACCAGACCCACGATGTGTTCCGCAGCCGGACGGGTCCTAACGGAACATTTAACAAGATTGCCGAGGTGCGGGTGGGCAGCCAGCCCTACAGCTTCACCGACACGGGTCAGGATAGTTTCCTGGCCGATGGCAACACGAGTCTGGCTTTGTCGGCTGACAGCAGCTACTGCTACCGGGTGCTGACCAGGGGCGTGTACACCGATGCCCAGCTGGGGCGGCTGGGGGTGCTGCTCAACTACAGCCAGATCATCTGCGCCACGCCCAGTGACACGACCCGTCCCTGCCCGCCTACGCTGCGGGTGGACAGTCTGAACTGCGCCAATTTGACCAGTGAGAGTTTGTGCGACCAGAGCAGTTTCACCAACAACCTGAACTGGCAGGCGGGTAGTGGCCCCAACTGCGACCCCAACATTGCCAGNTACAGGATTTACTACGCCCGCTACCAGACCGACACGCTGGGGTTGCTGAGCAGTGTGGCGGCTCCAACGCTGAGCTACGGGCACACGCCGTTGAGCACGGTGGCGGGCTGTTACTACGTGACGGCNGTAAGCAGGCGGGGTCTGGAGAGTGTGCCCTCCAACAAGGTATGCGTGGATGCGTGTCCGAGTTTCCTGCTGCCCAACGTGTTCACGCCCAACGGTGATGGCAGGAACGATTTGTTCGTACCGTTGCGGTGTCCGCGTTTTGTGGAGAGCGTGAGTTTTGTGGTCTACAACCGGTGGGGGGCTAAGGTGTACGAGACGAGTGGTGCTACGCTGGCCTGGGATGGCCGGAGCAGCGACGGGGTGGAGCTGCCCAGTGGGTTGTACTACTACCAGGCGACGGTGAGTTATGCAGTGCTGGATCGCAACGCTCCCCCTCAGATCATCAAGGGGTGGGTCCAGATTCTCAGAGAGGCAGTCGCTGACCGATAAGGAAAAAACTTGAAAAGCAGAAGGGTAAGCAAGGCAAAAGGGAGAAGGCACGTGTCCTTCTCCCTTTCCTGCTTTTTAGCTGTACCGCTACTTCATGTTGTGGTAAACCGTCTGTACGTCGTCATCTTCTTCGATGCGCTCGATTAGTTTCTCCACGTCGGCCACTTCTTCGTCCGATAGTTCTTTAAAATCGTTGGGTATCCGTTCAAATTCGGCTTGCGCAATGTCATAGCCCTTTTCTTCCAGAAACTTCTGAATGCTTCCGAAGGCCGTGAATTCACCGTAAATAACGAACTGATTCATTTCATCGTCCAGCTCGATATCATCTCCACCTGCGTCGATGAGTTCCAGTTCCAGTTCTTCCTGGTCGATGCCGTCTGCCGGTATCCGAAACACCGACTTCCGGTCGAACATAAAGTCCAGCATTCCCTGTGTTCCCAGGCTGCCGCCCAGTTTGTTGAGGTAACTGCGGACGTTGGCTACCGTGCGGTTGTGGTTGTCGGTAGCCGTTTCAATCACGAGCGCGATGCCATGCGGTGCGTAGGCTTCGTACACAATTTCCTTGTAATCCTCCTGGTCTTTCGAAGAGGCTTTTTTGATAGCTCTATCCACGTTTTCCTTCGGCATATTAGCCGCTTTGGCGTTCTGGATAATGGCCCGCAGTCGTCCATTGGAGTCCGGGTCGGGGCCACCGCTTTTCACGGCCATAACAATGTCTTTGCCGATTCGGGTAAAGGTCTTGGCCATTTGCCCCCACCGTTTCATTTTTCGGGCTTTCCGGTATTCAAATGCGCGTCCCATTGGTAAGAGAGTGAAGAATTAAGTGTTATGAATGAAGAATAACAGGTGTGATGCAAGGCTTATTCTGCATCAATCACGCTCAACTCTTCACTGAAAATATCTACCTGTCCCCGTACCAGATCTTCGAACGTTTCGCGCTGGCGAATCAGGTAGGGTTTGCCTTCGTACACCAGCACTTCGGCCGGGCGAAAGCGGGCGTTGTAATTCGATGCCATACTAAAGCCGTAGGCACCGGCATTCTCAAACGAGAGTACGTCCCCCGCTTGTACGTCGGGCAGAGACCGGTCTGTGGCGAAGGTGTCCGTTTCGCAGATGTAGCCCACGACCGTGTAGGTTTTTTCCTCTCCGTTTGTGCGCTGCCCCTGCGGATTCGATACGTTTTTTATGTCGTGATACGCATCGTACATCATCGGACGAATAAGGTGGTTCAGACCCGAATCGACCTGCACGAACGTACGGGTTGGCGTTTCTTTCACCACGTTGACCCCCGCCAGCAGATGACCGCTTTCACTCACCAGCAGTTTTCCCGGTTCAAAACAAAGCTCCAGTTCACGGCCGTATCGATCACAAAATGACCGGAAAGCCGCCGAAACCTTCGCCCCCAGTTCGGCCAGATCGGTGGCGTAATCGTCTTCCCGGTAGCGAACTTTAAAACCACTGCCGAAGTCGATAAAATGCAAATCGGGGTAGTCGGTTGCCAGGTCGAAGAGGACATCGGCAATTTTTAGAAAGGTATTCCCATCCTTAAAATCTGAACCGGTATGAATGTGCAACCCAACGACCGGAATACCATACTGCTCCGTAACGGCTTTAATCTGCTGGCGGTAGCTGTAGGGTATCCCGAATTTAGAGTCGCCGTGACCGGTTTGAATCTTGACATTTCCGCCCTCGGCAATGTTGGGATTGATGCGCAGGGCAACCGGGTAACGATTGCCATAGGCCTGGCCAATCTGTTCGAGCAGGGGCAAACTATCCGCATTCAGCTGCAGGCCCATTTCGAGCGCTTCCTGAATCTCGGACCAGGCATTACCGCTGGGCGTGTACATAATCTGCGCCGGTTCAAAACCTGCCATCTGGGCTATCCGGGCTTCGTTGACCGATACTACTTCAATATCTACACCCTGCTGACGCATCAGTTTCAGGATGGATACGTTCGTAAGTGCTTTGGCGGCATACTTTATCTTCAGGTTCACTCCGCTAAAGGAAGACCGGAGCGAGCCGATTTTTTCGATAATTTTGTCTGCGTCATACACGTACAGCGGCAAGCCGAACTCGTCGGCGATATCCAGTACATTGACGCCCTGAATTTGATACGTCTGGTTATTTAGTTGCATAATTCATGAAACGAGCCGCAAAATTACGCCATCTTTCCCCTATGTACAAGATTCTCTGTTATCTAGTAGCCCTTACGCTGTTCGGTACGTACGCGACGTTCGGTCAGAAGCCCCCGGTTACCGCTGCCCGGCCGGATAATCCGACTGAAAATTACCCAACCAGCGACGTATTCACTAACCGGAAAACGGTTTTTATAGCCCACCTGCTCGCCGACAAGGTGGAACCCGAAAAAAAGAACGCGTACAACGCGTGGGTAATAAACAGAACAGCGAGCCTGCTTTACCCGAACCCGTGTCAAACCCAACGCCTGTAGCGGTGGCAGACCGCCCGCCCGGCTTTTCGTTCCGGCGCAGGAAGCTGAACGTACGGCAACGAACCTAAAGCCGCTCAGCGAGTTAGAATCTATACGATTGGTATTGGTCGCTGACCAAAAAGACCGGTGCAAATAAATCAGGTGTCCGTCAATCGCTCCGGCAGACTGGCATAACCCTCAACCTAAAAATAACGAACCATTATGACCTTTCACCAATTCCCCGATTACGCATCCCTGTCGCAGTACACCGCCGAACACATTGCCGCCATTATCAATCAAAAACCTGATGCACTGCTCTGTCTGGCATCGGGGGATACCCCCATCGGAACCTATCACCATCTGGTAGAGCTGGCAAAGACGGGGCGCGTGGATGTGAGTCAATGTACGTTTGTAGGCCTCGACGAGTGGGTTGGTTTCGGGCCGGAGGATGCGGGGAGTTGTTCGTATTACGTACTCCGCGACCTGTTTACACCGTTGCAGCTACGCCCGGACCAGCTCTATGTTTTCGATGCGAAAGCCACTGACCTTACGGCCGAGTGCGCCCGCATCGACTCCCTCATTGACTCGCGGGGTGGCCTGGATCTACTGCTGGTGGGTATGGGCATGAACGGCCACATAGCCCTGAACGAACCCGGCACCCCGTTTACGCTGGGCTGTCACGTTGGCGAACTGGCCGAAAGCACCATAACCGTCGGGCAGAAATATTTCGAGCAGGAAACAGTTCTCGAGCAGGGTATTACTCTTGGACTACGCCATCTGACAGCCGCCCGCGAAGTAATTTTACTCGTGAGCGGGGAGAAAAAAGCAGCTACGCTACAGAAAGCTCTCAAAGGGCCGGTTTCGGAGGAAATACCGGCCAGTATTCTGCAAACGCACCCCAACGGTCAGGTCTGGCTGGATGCAGCTGCCGGAAGTTTACTGACAAGTCTTTGAGTTTATGGCCGGGAGTGTGTTATTTGACCGTCTGATTCAACCTGAACCTTACAACCGCTTGGCCAATTCTCTCCCTATTCTCCATCCGCCCGTTTCCCGAAGGACCGAAATACTAGCTGGTGTTTCGACCTTTCTGGCAACGATGTACATTATCGTTGTCAATCCGGCTATTCTGAGTCAGGCTGGTTTACCCTTTGGCGGGGTGCTCACCGCCACTGTTCTGCTTTCCTTTTTTTGCAGCCTGATGATGGGCCTGTATGCCCGTAATCCTATTGTGGTAGCACCGGGGATGGGTATGAACGCGTTTTTTACGTTCACCGCCGTGAAGGGAATGGGTATCAGCCCGGAAGTGGCGCTGGGCGCGGTGTTCTGGGCCGGTATATTATTTCTTCTGTTGTCGGTCTTTAACATCCGGTCGGCCATTGTACGGGCTATTCCGCACCCGCTGCGCTACGCTGTTTCGGCAGGTATTGGTTTGTTTATTACGCTGATCGGCTTCGAGAATGCCCACTTCATTGTGGCTAATCCGGCTACATTGGTCAGTATCGCCCGGCTAACCGACCCCATCATCCTGACCTTTGTATTTGGGTTGCTCTTAACGAGCGTACTGGTGGTGCGCAATGTGCCGGGGGGCATCATTATCGGCATTGTACTGACTACACTGGCGGCCTGGCCCGTTGGCCGTTTCTGGGGGGATGCCTCGGCTGTTAATTTCGGGCAGAAAACGCTGGTCAATTACCAGGGTCTTTTCGCAGCCCCTGATTTTTCGTTGCTGGGCAAGTTAGACTTGTGGGGAGCGCTCTCGTGGTCATTGTGGCCGGTCATTTTTGCCTTCGCCTTCACCGATTTGTTCGATAGCCTGTCCACCTTTGTGGGTGTAGCCGAAGCCGGTGATTTACAGGACGAGGACGGTAATCCACGCAACATGAATCGTTCATTGTTAACCGATGCCGTCGCTACCACCCTGGCGGGGGTACTGGGAACCAGCCCCGGCACCGCTTACATTGAGTCGGCGGTGGGGATTGCGCAGGGCGGACGTACGGGGCTGACGGCAATCGTAGCGGGCTGTTGTTTCCTGCCGTTCCTGTTTTTATCCCCGGTCTTATCCGTTATTCCGGCCATTGCCACAGCTCCGGCCCTGGTGCTGGTGGGTGCATTTATGATGAAACCAATTACCCGTATCAGCTGGAGCCAGCTGGATGATGCACTGCCCGCTTTTCTGGCTTTGGTGCTCATTCCGTTCAGTTACTCCATCACGCAGGGGCTTATTTGGGGCTTCCTATCGTGGACACTGATAAAAGTCGCCGTTGGGAAATCGAGTGAGGTATCGGCAGGCTTATGGATTGTGGATCTGTTTTGCGTACTGGCGCTGGTGAGTAGTGATTAATGGTCAATAAAAGTAGTTCCCAACAGAATTTCAGAGAATAACATGAAAAAACGCTTTGCAGTAACGCTGCTGTTCGCGCTTTCGCTCACGTACTCGTTTGCCCAGCGCTATAAACCCCGGCCCATTACGGGTTTGCTGGGCGCTTTCGGGGCTGAAGTTGCGCTGGTTAAAGAATCGCTGAAAAAGGCTAAAACGGTTTCGGTCGACGGGGTACTTTTTACGACCGGACGCATCGGGAAACAACGGGTGGTGGTGGCCGAAACGGGTATCGGTAAAGTGAATGCGGCCATGACAACGGCGTTGATGCTGGATCATTTTCGGCCCCGGCGGGTATTATTTACGGGCATTGCCGGCGGTACGAATCCCGAGTTGCAACCCGGCGATATTGTGATTGCCCAACGAACGGCGCACCATGATTACGGCTCCATTACCGACAAAAATACCCCAACCCGCCAAACCCGAAATGCCATTACCAAACAGTTCAATCCGGCCTATTTTCCTGCCGATTCGGTACTACTTCATTTGGCAGAGCGGGTGGTGAAAACGGTATCGCTGGAAGGTATTCCGCTGGAATCCGGTGGTGTGTCCAATCGGCCGGTTAAAGTTGTGACCGGTACCGTCGTGACGGGTGATGTCTTTGTGGCTTCCCCCGAAAAAGGCAAAAGCCTACGGGCTGATTTTTGGGCCGACGCCACCGAAATGGAAGGAGCTGCCATTGCGCAGGTCTGTTACCAGCTTCAGATACCCTGCCTGATTATTCGTAGCCTGAGCGACCGCGCCGATGCGGAAGCGCACATTGCCTACGATAAATTTTATCCAACGGCCGCCCGTAACTCCGCTAAAGTGGTTATTGCGCTTGTGAACGCGTTGTGACATTACAGATACAATGGAGCCATTTTCTGCCAGTCGCAGGCCTGATGGGCGCGGCCATCCCAGAAATACAGTTCATGCGTTACCTGTTTGGACCAAAGCGTTTCACTTAGTGAAAGGTTACTGGATAAAAACGGGTCCTCTGTCCCAATGGTCATTACAATCTGCAGTCGACGCAACTGATCGAGTGCTTCGCAATCGCCCAGGTTTGGTAAAAAGTGATTGGGGCTGTGGAAATAGATTTCTTCGTCGTAATAATCGTCAAACAGGCCACGAAACTCGGCCACCGGCTCCGACAAACTGTACCGGCCACTAAACGCCACTACTTTGGCAAACCATTGCGGATGCCGGAGTGCAATGTTCATGGCATGATAAGCCCCGAGGCTGCACCCGTGCGAAATCATGAACGGTTGCGGGTTCTTCAGACGGGAGAGCGTCAGAACCTCCTGCAAAATGTACTCCTCGTACTGGCTATGCCGCCGAATACGGTCGCAGGGAGATATGTGGCGGTTGTAAATACTTTCCTGGTCGATACTATCGACGCAGTACAACTGTAGCCAGCCGTTTTCGAGTCGGTCGGCCAGCGCTTGTACAAGTCCCAGGTCTTCGTACTCATGAAATCGCCCCCGGCGGGTAGGGAAAACCAGCACCCGCGCCCCGGCGTGGCCGAAAATAAGCAATTCCATGTCGCGGTTCAGGTTCGGGCTAAACCACTTATGATACTCGCGCTGCATACCATTCCGATTAATAAGCAGTGAAATTGCATGCTTTTACGGTAACAACGCGGCCTTTTAGATAAACAAATCGTTAAAAATTCGGGCCTGTTGCTGAAACGTCTGCGCCCATATCCGGTAACCAGCCGGGCTTAGGTGCAAACCATCGTTTTCGAAGAACTCCCGCCGGGGTTTACCATGCTGATCCAGCAACGGCGTTGTCATATCGATGTACTGCCAGTCGGGGTACTTCTCGATTTCGCGACCAATTAACTGGTTTGTGTACTGAATTTTATCAGCAATTCCCCAACGAGCCAGACTGATTTTTACCGACAGAAAATAAAACGGTACATCAGGTAGTAAGTTACGCATCTTACTGGCAAGCGCGCAAAAGAACAGGTATATCTCTTCGGGGTGCCGCCCGTCGCCCAGGTCATTATCACCCGCGTAAAACACAATGGCTTTTGGCAGGTTTGGCACTACCAGACGCTCAAAAAACCAGGTACAGGCTGCGAGGGTCGAGCCGCCAAAACCTAAATTCAGGGTGTCGAGGTGGGGGAAATCCTGGGCTAGAGTTGTCCATAACCGAATGGATGAACTACCGTAAAAAGCAATCTTCTCTGTTGCTGGTGTAAGGGCTTTTACCTTTTCTTCCAATAGCCGAACGTCGGCTTCATACCAAACCATACCTTATTGATTAACTGACTCACTGCCAATTGTATCCCTGTCAATGGGTGGCGCTATGGCTGATTCACCAGCCTGCATCCATTTTCGGATGATTGTTGTAAGTGGTCGAAATTCGATTAAAAAACCATCGTGTCCGTACAAAGAATCAATCTCTTCATACGTGGCATTATGAATATGACGGGCCAGAAACTGCTGTTCTGTGGGTGGAAACAGCAAATCGGACCGGATACCGACGACTAATGTTCGGGCCTTAATCTGGCCCAGTGCATTGAGAATACTCCCCCGGTTGCGCCCCACGTTGTGCGAGTCCATGATTTTGGTGAGCAGCCAGTAGGTAAACGCGTTGAAACGTTCCGCTATTTTTTCACCCTGGTATCGCTGGTAGCCAGCCGCTTTGTAGCCATCGAGTTGCTCATTATTGTCGAGTGCTTGTGTAAAGCCGTAGGTATCGTAGTTTCGGTACGAAATCATGGCCATAGCCCGGGCCGCTTTCATACCCGCCAGCCCCGCATCGTTGCGGTTTTCGGCCCAGGTAGGATCGGCTTCTATGGCCATTCGCTGCGATTCATTGAAGGCAATGCACCAGGGTGAAGCCATAGCACTGGCGGCAATCAGTATTAAATTGTCGATGAGGCCGGGGCGCAGAATGGCCCACTCTACCGCCTGTTCACCCCCCAGCGAACCACCAATGCAGGTGCGGATTTTTTCAATTCCCAGTTCCTGCCGCAGCAAATCAAAGGCATTGACAATATCCCGAACCGTAACGGCAGGAAATGCGTGATGATACGCTTTTGCCGTTGCCGGATTAATAGATAAGGGTCCGGTAGATCCGTAACACGAGCCAAGCACGTTGGCGCAGACAATAAAATCCGTTGCCGGATCAAAGAACTTGCCCGGTCCAACCATGCCGCCCCACCAGTCGGCCACGTTAGCATTGCCGGTTAGGGCATGGCACACCCACACTACATTCGACCGGTCTGCATTGAGCGTACCGTGCGTTGTGTAGGCCAGCCGGAAACCCGGCAGGCTCGCGCCCGATTCGAGTGGGAACGAATATTTATAATCGAAGTAAGTGAGGTCCAATCAAAAAACGTTTACAGTATCTGGTTTGAGGTTTTTAAGGTTTACAGTTGACTGACAAATAACCACTTATCT
The DNA here is from genome assembly GCF_000374085.1 of Spirosoma spitsbergense DSM 19989. Classification (GTDB taxonomy): domain Bacteria; phylum Bacteroidota; class Bacteroidia; order Cytophagales; family Spirosomataceae; genus Spirosoma; species Spirosoma spitsbergense. Next base: position 11,410 of record NZ_KB893588.1, read on the forward strand.
ATTAGTCAACTGTAAACCTTAAACTAAAAAACTACGATAATACCGGCTCGGCAATTTGGGCGAAAGCCTGCTCGAAGTCTGCCTTAATATCATCAATATGTTCAATACCGGCCGATACGCGTAATGTGCCTACTTCAACGCCCGCGCTGGCCTGCTCCTGCTCGCTTAGTTGCTGGTGTGTGGTGGCCGCCGGGTGAATGATCAATGTTTTAGAATCGCCCACATTGGCCAGATGACTAACCAGTTTCAGGCTGTTCACAAACTGGTCAGCCGCTTTGGCATCCCCTTTCACTTTGAACGAGAAAACGCCACCAAAGCCCCGCTTGAGGTATTTTTTTGCCAGTTCATGGTAGTTGCTGCTTTCCAGACCGGGGTAATTAACCGACTCAACCTGCTCATGCTGTTCGAGCCATTTGGCAAGTTCCAGCGCATTTTGTACCGTACGGTCAACCCGCAGGGACAGCGTTTCCACTCCCTGCAACAGCAGAAAGGAATTGAACGGACTGATGGCCGGACCGTAATCACGAAGCCCCTCAACCCGGGCACGAATAATAAACTGGATGTTGCCAAACGGACCGTCAACGCCAAATACGTCACTGAAAACCATCCCATGATAGCCCTCCGACGGTTCACTGAACTGCGGAAATTTGCCATTACCCCAGTTGTAATGGCCACTATCTACAATTACTCCACCAATACTGGTGCCGTGCCCGCCAATCCATTTTGTGGCCGACTCGACCACAACGGCCGCTCCGTGTTCGATGGGGCGGAACAGATAACCGCCCGCTCCGAACGTATTATCGACAATCAGGGGCAGGTCATGCTGCTTCGCCAATTCGGCAAAGGCATCAAAGTCTGGAATGTTGAAACCCGGATTACCGATGGTTTCGAGGTAAATGGCTTTCGTTTTGCTGTCAATCAGTTTGGCAAACGATGCTGGCTTGTCGCCATCGGCAAAGCGGGCTTCGATACCCAGCCGTTTGAATGAAACTTTGAACTGATTATGGGTACCACCGTATAAAAAGGAAGTGGTTACGAAGTTATCGCCCGCATTCAGGATATTACTCAATGCAATAAACTGGGCGGCCTGACCCGACGCGACTGCCAAAGCGGCTACACCACCCTCCAGAGCCGCTATTCGTTTCTCGAACACATCGGACGTGGGGTTCATGATGCGGGTGTAAATATTCCCGAAGGCTTTCAGGGCAAACAAATCTGCGCCATGGGCCGAGTCGTTAAAAACGAATGAGGTAGTCTGATAAATGGGTACTGCCCGTGAGTTAGTCGTTGGGTCAACTTCCTGACCGGCGTGTAACTGAAGGGTATCAAAATGAAGTTTTGACATGATTATAGGGTTTAATTGTGATTAAGCAGCAGTCTGTGTGCTGTTGTCTGCCTTGGGCATATAGCCATACACACGACGAACCCTCCCGGTTTTCGTGCGCGATTTGTTGAAGATCGTTAGTAAGCCCTCCGGGGCATACATGACTGGATGTAGAGCATAGTAGTTTCGATTTATAGTCCCTAAAATAACTTTAGGCAGGAGTTAGCACCTTGCCATGTGGTAGGTTGCCAGCGGTTTGCAGAGCCTGATCTCTCCCCGCTTCTGTATAAATCAACGCGCGCTGGTACAATTGGAAATAGCGCGAAGCGATTGACTTGATGGCGCAAGTATACTAGTCAGACGGCGAGATTCCAAACGGGCCCAGCCGAAACGCCTGAATGGGAGAACAAATGTGTAGACTAAAGAAAAGGCCTTTGCCCTTTTATGAAATCGTTTTGTTGATTTTGCCGTTATTTTTAGAAACTGTTTGAGTTAGCGATTTGAGTCAAAAAAACTCGCCTTTTGGCTAACGTTATTAACTCGAATAACTACTTATAGCTTTACATCGCTGCCACTATTTATGCACTACCGATTATCTGCCGACCCTGACTTACCCCATTACATTGCCGTTGAAGCCCGTTTAGCCGACATTACAATGCCGGAGGTCGATTTACAGTTGCCCGCCTGGCGACCAGGCCGCTACGAGTTGCAGAACTTTGCCAAAAATATTCAGCGGTTCGACATCGTAAATGGAGCGGGAAATCCCCTGCCATTTCGTAAAATCACCAAAGACCGTTGGCGGATACAAACGAATGGAGAAACAGAACTGATTGCCCGGTATAATTATCACGCGCTATTGCCTACTGCTTACCAGCTCAATGCGGGCAGTAGCTTCGTAAGCGACACACTCCTGTACGTTAACCCCATAAATCTTTGTCTCTACGCCGAAGGGCGTATTAATGATCCCTGCACGCTGGAAATAGACATTCCTGATGGCTGGACGCTGGCCTGCGGCCTGAAACAACGGGACGCTACTACGCTGGTGGCAGCTGATTTTTATGAACTGGTCGATTGTCCGCTCGTGGCGGCACCCGTGCTGCAACACATCCAGTATGAGGTAGGGGATACACCCTTTCACATCTGGATTCAGGGGGGGCGACGAACCGACGGTAACCCCACGTTCGATGCGGAGCGGATACGGCGGGATTTCAGCCGGTTTTCAGAAACACAACGGGCTCTCTACGGCGAATTTCCCGAAGAGGTATATCATTTTTTGACCCTTATTTTGCCTGTGCCCTATTACCACGGGGTGGAACACCGCAACAGTACGGTGCTCGTTTTGGGGCCAAATGATGAGGGCGAAGGATTATATCAGGATTTGCTGGGCGTGGCTTCGCATGAGTTATTTCATGCCTGGAACATTATCCGCATCCGACCAGCTGAACTGCTTCCGTACGATTTTACGCGGGAAAACTATTTTACTACCTGCTTTGTGGCCGAGGGCGTAACAACCTACTACGGTGATTTGATGCTTCGGCAGTCGGGCATTTTTTCGGACGAAGACTACCTGAAAGAATTGCAGGTGCTGTTCAAACGACATTTCGAAAACAGTGGCCTTGCCTTTCAGTCATTGACCGAATCGTCGTGGGATTTGTGGCTCGATGGGTACGAGAAAGGAGTGCCTGACCGCAAAGTATCCGTTTACCACAAAGGGGCCATTGCCGCACTGATTCTGGATTTGCACATTCGCCGGTCAACGAATCATACCCGCTCGCTGGACGATGTCATGCAACGAATGTGGCAGCAATTCGGTAAGCCTTTTATCGGCTACACCCTGGACGATTACCGAACTGTCACCGAATTGGTGGCGGGCGAGTCGCTGGCCTGGTATTATGATCTGTGCATCTTTGGTAACCAGCCACTCGAAACAAAACTCAATGAGTATCTGGCCTGGGTAGGTTTACAGGTCGTTCATGAAGAACCCACTGCCGAACAACCCGGCGGTATCCGGCTCCTGGAACTGGATGATGCCGGTATTGATGGCCTGCTGAGTCGTCAGCACCGGATGCGGTGGTTTGCCAATCCGCTTACCGAGCCAGCGCACGAAGGACAGGCTGAACTAGTGTCGGAACAAAAACCGGGAAAGAACGTAGTGGCTAAGTAGACGCCCTCTACGGTGCCAATACGCTTCTAGTAGCCTGGCCGGTAATTCTGCTTTGACTTGTTTCCCCTTATCAATCTAACTTCATGGTAAAACAGCTTTGTCTGCTCTTTCTTCTTCCCAGCCTCTTACTGGCTCAGGCCAAACCCGAAAAGCCGTGGATGCTGGGGCCTTTTCAGAAGGAAAATGCGTACAACCCAATTCTGGATGCTAAATCAGGCACGACTTTCTATTGCCCTATAAGGAAAGAGACAATTCAGTGGGAACAAAAAGACGTATATAATCCGGCGGCAGTAGTGCGTAATAATAAAGTATACATGATTTACCGGGCCGAAGATACCGTCCGGAGTGTGGGTGGAACGTCGCGTTTGGGACTGGCTGTCAGCACGGATGGGATTCACTTCAGCCGAATGCCCAAACCCGTCTTTTATCCCGATAATGACCCTATGAAAATCTACGAGTGGGAGGGAGGTTGTGAAGACCCGCGCGTGGTAGAAAGCCCCAACGGGGTGTATGTACTTACTTATACAGCGTACGACGGCGACAAAGCCCGTCTCTGCGTGGCGACCTCGCGTAACCTCACCGACTGGCACAAGCAGGGGCTGGCTTTTGCTGATGACCGTAACAGCTGGTCGAAGTCTGGGGCTATCGTATGCAAACGAATCGGGAACCGACTGGTAGCGCAGAAGATAAACGGTAAATACTGGATGTACTGGGGCGACCAGCCCCAGCTTCGTCTGGCAACGTCCGACAACCTGTTGCACTGGACACGCCTGGAAACCAGTACCGGGCAACCCGTTGTAGCGGCTGAGTCGCGGAAGGGTAAATACGATTCCCGGCTGATTGAGCCCGGACCGTTTGCGATGCTCACCAGTAAAGGTATTCTGCTGATTTACAACGGAATGAATGCCGACCAGAATGGGGATGATAACTTACCCAAAGGGGCTTATACGGGGGGGCAGCTCCTGTTTGATGCCAACGATCCGACCAAACTTATCGACCGTTCGAAAACGTACTTTATCAAACCCGACCAGCCGTACGAGATGGAAGGACAGGTAAACCAGGTTGTTTTTCTGGAAGGTATGGTACCGTTTAAAGGCCGTTGGTTTTTGTACTACGGTACCGCCGACTCGAAAATTGGGGTAGCGGTAGCGAATCAATAAAGCACCTGAATTTCTTTTCCTGACTGTAATCATGCAATCATCCAGCCCACAGGTTATGTCTTTCGAGGAGTACGTCAAACACGATGCTACGGCTTTAGCCAAACTCGTAGAGACCGGAGCCGTCTCACCCGCAGAACTGCTCGAAACGGCTATTGCCCGCGCCGAAGCCGTCAATCCAACCTTAAACGCCATCGTTACGCCCCTGTATGATAAAGGCCGTACTATGGCCGAACAGGTACCAGCCAAAGGCCCCTTTTCCGGGGTGCCATTTTTGTTGAAAGACCTGGAAATGGAATGGGCCGGAACGCCCATGAAGTCCGGTAATGCGGGCTACCAAAACTATGTTTCCACCACCGACAGCGAAGTAGTTAAACGGCTAAAAAAGGCTGGACTCGTATTCTTTGGTAAGACGAATACACCCGAATTTGGTTTGACACCCTACACAGAATCAACGCTCTACGGCCCGGCCCGTAATCCCTGGAAACTAACGCACTCGCCGGGAGGGTCTAGTGGTGGGTCGGCGGTTGCTGTGGCGGCTGGTATTGTACCCGCAGCCACGGCTACGGATGGGGGCGGTTCCATCCGGATTCCGGCTTCCTGCTGTGGCCTGTTCGGCCTGAAACCCTCGCGGGGGCGCGTTACGCTGGGGCCGCGTTTTGGTGAATTATGGAATGGGGCTGTAGCGGGCCATGCCCTTACGCGGAGTGTTCGCGACAGTGCGGGCCTGCTGGATGTTGTTGCGGGTGGCCCGACGTACCGACCGCTGGCTGGTGAACCCTATACCATTGCCCCACCCGAACGGCCATTCCGGGAAGAAGTGAGCCGGGAGCCGGGCAAACTACGCATTGCCTTTTCGACCCAGTCGCTCATGCCGTCACAGATTACGGACCCGGAATGCGTTAACGCTGTGCGGGAAACGGCCCGGCTGCTCGAACAGCTGGGGCATACCGTTGAGGAAGTGCCGTTACCCTACGAAAAAACCATCGTAACGGAGGCTTTTTTTGTGAACGTACTCAGCGAAACGGCAGCTGTACTGCGTGAACTGGGCCACTACCTGGGGCGGCCCGTTCGGCGCAGCGATGTAGAACTAAACACCTGGGCACAGGCCCGGCTGGCCGAAGGCTTCTCGGCGGCCGACGCGGCTTACCAGAAACGTCGCTGGAATACGCTGAACCGAAGTATGGGACAGCTCCACGAAAGATATGACCTGTTTTTGACGCCAACGCTGCCGCGTCCGCCTATCGAAATCGGTGCATTTCAGAACAAATCATCCGAACAGCGGCTGCTCAAATTAGTAGATTCACTGGGAGGCTTGAAGTACCTGAAAAACAGCAAAACGGTAGAGGACCTTGCCGAACGGTCGCTGGGGTATATTTCGTTTACCGTTATTACAAACATGACGGGCCAGCCATCTATGTCTGTACCCCTGCACTGGTCAGCAGACGGGTTACCAATCGGGGTAATGTTTGCGGCTAAACTCGGCGATGAAGCAATGCTGTTCCGGCTGGCGGGGCAGCTGGAACAGGAAAAACCCTGGTTTAATAAACGGCCGGTTTTTTAGAGTTAATATACTGAAAAACAGGCTTTTATATTTAGCTTGGGGTGCTTCATAACTTACAACTACTGTAACGTATGTATGTAGAATAAACCTGAATAAGGTAACTATACTGGCATTTATCAACGCAAATGGACAGTTTTTTCCTGCTGTAAGTTGCTGTACTATAGTAGTTTGAAACTATTTTGAGTTTTTTTATTACATTTATCAATTCTTAGCCTCCACTCAGTTTTTGATAAGTAAAATCAGATGGGTAACCAGAAAGAGTCATTCGATAAACTGCTCGAAAAGTACGTGTTTAACGCTGCCGCTCAATTCATAGATCAGGTTGATCCGGAAATGCAGACAAAAATAATCGACTTACTCAACCACATCGGCAAGACTACACCCCCTACTAGTGCGCCTATCAACTGCAATTCGCTGGAATTGACTACTACTTTTCCTGCCGAATCCTGCGACATACAACTGGAGAGGCAGTGGAAAGAGGCCCTACGAAAGCCAGTTCGTAAAAAACGAATCAAAAATGAAATTTACGGGCTAACCCGGCGGCTGATCGACTTGTATCAAATCCGTATAGAGTCTACTATTTTTTGTATTGGTCAACTACAGAGGCTGCTGAAACGATCCCATAACACTATATCGGACAGAAGCAGACAATCTTACCTGATCAATCATTATCAGTCGATCATCGATAACAAAGCCGCCTACCTGACTAAAATGCAGGCACTTCAACAAAAAGAACTGAATAAAGTGCATGCGTAGCCATCATTACGTATTTATTCGCTGTAATCCAGTTCTTTCCCAAACGTCTCTTCTATCGTTATCAGCGACCAAAAACCGATACCGAAGCAGACAACGGCTAAAATTGCTCCCGCTTCAATGACGCCCATCGTTTGTTTCATTGCCTGGAAAGCGGGGATAGTAAGTAATGTTGTGGCCCGGACATTGTTGGCAACGGATGTAGTAGCCGTAGCCCGTAAATTCGTACCGAAACTTTCAGCCGTTATGGTCAGAAACATGGCGATGTAGCCAATCCCGAAACCAAGGGCCACACAAACGGCGTAGAAGGCACCAGCCGTGCCAATATCTCCAAACAGATAAATGGCAACAAAGGAGAAGGTCAGTCCCATCATCAGGCCAATGGCCTTCCGGCGCGAGCGAAGCCACTGACTCAGAAAGCCACTAAACAGATCCCCCGTAACGGTGCCAATATACGTGAACATGACGCAACGGCCCGGTTGTATGACCTCCTCGATGCCTATTGCTTTGCCAAACTCATTCCCAAAGGTGGCCAGAATGCCAATAATCAGATAGGTAGGAACGGCGATACCCATGCAACGTAGATAGCGTAGGGTAACAGCCCGGTTACGAAATAAAGCCCAGAAATTTCCCCGTACTACGCCCGCTTCCTGCACTCGTTTGAACATACCGGATTCGAGTATGCTCACCCGCAGAACCAATAACCCCAGGCCTAAGCCTCCGCCGATAAAATAAGTAGTACGCCAGTTGAAAAGAGAAACCGTAAAATAGGCTACTACGGCACCAAGCAGGCCCACGCTTGCTACGAGTGAAGAGCCATAGCCACGCAACCGGGGGGGTAATATCTCACTCACGAGGGTAATACCCGCCCCTAGTTCACCGGCCAGGCCCACACCTGCCACTAACCGAAGGAGGGCATATAGTTGCGGATCCTGGACGAAACCACAGGCTACATTGGCCAGGGAATACGTGATTATACTCCCGAAAAGGACAGACAGTCGGCCGCGTTTATCACCCAGAATCCCCCATAGAATTCCCCCAATCAGGAGGCCTGCCTGCTGGTAGTTCAGGATACGCCCGCCAATGAGTGAAACATCCGCTTCGGATAGACCCAAATCGTGCAGGCTTGGAACCCGCACGATGTTGAACAGCAGCAGGTCATACACATCGACGAAATAACCCAGAGCCGCCACGATAACCGGCAGGGTAAACAGGGGACGGATACTGTTACTCATTTAGTTAATTGTCATTCGTAGTCATTTGATGGTCATTCAATCGTCATTCGTTGTTGCTACCAGTAAAATGACCAGGAATGACCACCAATGACGATTGAATGACCATCAAATTTTACCAGAACCGGATATACAGCATGGATACCAGCATAACAATAATGACTACCATAGCCAGGTTGGTTGGTGTCAGTTTAAACATGGACGAGTCAATAGCCAGACCTTTGGGGTTTATTTTTGGCCCGGCAAGGCTAATGAGTACCATCATCGCAACGGTCAGAAAGAACGCCCAGCCCATAGCAATCAGGAACGGTATCTCATACACGCCATCACTGTTTAGAAACGCCGTGTACATTATCGTTTCGGGACCAAACAGGCTGGGGGCAAAGTTATTGAACAGCACCGCAAAGCCAAAGCCGCCCAAAATACCAGCAATAGCCGCTATACCGGTGGTACGTTTCCAGAAGAAACCCAGCAGGAACACCGCGAAAATACCGGGGCTGATGTAGCCGGTATATTTTTGAATAAACGTAAAACCTCCTTCACCACCAATGCCGAGCGCATCGTCCCACGCCAAGGCAACGGACAGGGCTACCGCCACTAGAATGGTAACTCGTCCAATCCAGAGCGAACGGGATTCGCTGGCGGTTTTATTGATGTATTTCTGGTAAATATCGAGGGTGAAAATGGTTGAAATAGAGTTGGCTTTACCCGCCAATGAAGCCACAATAGCGGCCGTCAGGGCGGCAACCGACAGGCCTTTCAGACCAGTCGGCAAAAATGTGAGTACCGCCGAGTAAGCGTTATCGCCCGATACAACACCATTGCGGAGCATTTCCCCCTGTAGTCCACCGTTTTTGTGAATCACGTAAGCGGCAATACCGGGTAGCATCACGATAATCGGCATGAAAATTTTCAGGATGGCCGCAAAGAGAATACCTGTACGGGCGGTGTTCAGGTTGGCGCCCAAAGCCCGTTGCGTAATGTACTGATTACAACCCCAGTAGTTGAGGTTAACAACCCACATGCCGCCGAGGTACATAGCAATACCCGGCAGGGTCAGATACCGCTTGATATCGGCCTGGGGTGCACCGGCATCCGGTTTTTCGAAAATCATGTGGAAGTGGTCATCGGCATCTTTGAACATGGCGCCCAATCCCGACACAATGCCACCGTCCAGTCCCATCGTTAGGCTTACCTGTTGCAGAGCCAGATAGGTGGTAACCAGACCGCCAATGATAAGGACCAACACCTGAATAACATCCGTATACCCAATCACATTCATGCCTCCCAGGGTGATGAAAATAGCGAACACACTCAGGCAAAGAATGACTATGTGGAAACTATCCCCTCCTATCAGGCTGCTGATAGCCAGCGCACCCAGGAATAAAATGGAGGTCAGGTTAACAAATACGTACAGAAACAGCCAGAAAACGGCCATTATCAAACTTACTGTTTCGTTGTAGCGGGTACTCAGAAACTGGGGCATCGTGTAGATGTGATTCTTGAGATAAATCGGAATGAACCACACCGCTACGATAATCAGGGAGATGGCTGCCAGCCATTCGTACACCGCAATAGCAACCCCAAAACGGTAGCCATCGCCCGACATGCCGATGAACTGCTCGGCCGAGATGTTGGAAGCAATGAGGGAGGCCCCAATGGCCCACCAGGTCAGAGACCCTTCTGCCAGAAAGAAATCTTTGGTGTCTTGTTTGGTTTTTTGATTTCGCCGGTAGATCCAGTATCCGTACGAAGAAACACCGATAAAATACAGGAAGAAAATAACGTAATCGGTTAGGGCAAGTTGGTTCATCAGAACAGTCCGGTAATTGTGTGTTTAAATCAGCCTGTAAAAAAGCAATTATTTCTCTAAATAGGCTTACTGTTGGGTAAAATCAGTGAAAGTTTAATCAATTATCAACCATCAATCGACAAAAAACTGTCGATCTGACATTTATACCTGAAAATGGGGTAGCGTATATAATCCTGGCCTTTCCCGGCCCACCAATTGCTAATTGCCGTTATTTTTTCCGAATCTGGTCTGCTTTCTTTTCTGACGGAATGACTGAAACTTCTTCTTCCCGTTCTGTTTGATCGAGATACACCGCGTACTCGGCCGGTTCGATACGTATGCCGAACTGATTGGCATACGCCTGCGTAAACTCCGCTCCGAAATACAGAATAATGGCAGTGTAGTAGATCCAGGTCAAAATAACGGTTAGGGAACCAGCCGCACCGTAGGTTGACTGGGTACCGGCTGTCTCAATATACAAGCCAATCAAATACTGCCCCAGCATGAAAAGCAGCGCCGTAAAAACGGCTCCCAGCCGAACATCTTTCCAGGCAATTTTAGCATCGGGAAGTACTTTGAAAATAGTGCCGAACAGTATGGTTATGACAGTCGTGCTGATCAGGAAATTAATCCCACGGATAATATACACACCCAGATCGGGCAACAAATTGGTAAGATGGTTTTTCAACACCAGTAAAAATCCGTTAACCACCAGAGATACCATCAACAGAAAACCCAGGCTAACCACCAGCGAAGAGGACAACAGCCGGTCTTTGATCAACTTCAGCCAGCCCCGTTTGGGCTTCGCCTTGACGCGCCAGATTATGTTGACCGATTCCTGAATTTCGACGAATATGCTTGTTGCACCAATTAATAATGTGACGATACCGATGGCCAAGGCGGTGTTTGTTTTACCAGACAGGCCAACGTTTTTGATCATGTTCTGAACCTGATTGGCCGCTTCGTTGCCAACCAACCCGTTTATTTGCGAAAAGACCTGCCCCCGTATCGCTTCCTCACCAAAAAAAATACTGCTTAGGGAGATGATCAGTACTAACAGGGGAGCCAGCGAAAAAACAGTGTAGTAAGCCAGGGCGGCACTAAGTTTCAAACAACGATCATCCAGAAAACCATTGAACGAATCACGAAGGACAATCCAGGCATTACTAAAAAAACGTTTGATCGCTTTTGTATCCATAATCCATGTACGAGTAGAGCGCGTTGAAACGCGTTGGGATGCATGTTAATGAGTCAATTAATTAACCGAAATGAGGTTGAGTTGTTGCTGATTAGCGTAGTTGGCAACGTGAAGTCAACCTAAAATATAGTCATTAGGACCTTCACAGCCGGAGACATAAGTTGTTTTATCAGTAAAGAAAAGAAATTGCCGACTTCTGTTAGCGAAGGAATACTACGCATTATGATCAAATCTAATTACCCCGTATTTGCGGTTCTTATTGGGCTGATGCTAACGGTCAATAGCACGTTTGGCCAGTCAGGCAAAACGGTTTTCGTACAGAAAGAATGGGTTTACGAACAGGCTCCTTTTCCAGAGTGCCATGCTTCTACTATAGCCGAAACGCCACAGGGACTGGTAACCGCCTGGTTTGGCGGAACCCATGAGCGCCATCCTGATGTGGGCATATGGACAAGCAGAAAGACCGCATCGAACTGGACGCCACCCGTTGAAGTCGCCACGGGGGTGCAACCCGACGGGAAGCGGCTGCCCTGCTGGAATCCGGTCCTTTTTCAAATCCCCAAAGGCGACCTGCTTTTGTTTTATAAAATTGGCCCCAGCCCCTCCACCTGGTGGGGCATGCTGAAGCGGTCGGCGGATGGGGGCAAAACCTGGTCCGAAGCCGAACGGCTGCCCGATGGCATTGCGGGTCCCATCAAAAATAAGCCTGTCTTACTCCCGTCGGGCGTGTTGCTGTGCCCGACCAGTTCCGAAGACCATAACTGGCGGGTGCATTTTGAAATGACCAGCGATTGGGGTAAAACCTGGACAAAAACGCCACCCATTAACGATGGCCTGGAGGATGGGGCTATTCAGCCCAGCGTCCTTTTTCACCCAGACGGACGATTGCAGGCCCTTTGCCGCAGTCAGAAAAGTGGATTCATTCTGGAAACATGGTCGAAGGATGGGGGTAAGACGTGGTCACCCCTTCAGAAAACAACCCTGCCCAATCCGAACTCAGGTACGGATGCCGTAACCCTGAAAGATGGCAGGCAGGTGCTAGTGTACAACCCTACATCGCCGGTTAATGGTAAATCCGGGCCACGCACTCCGCTGGACGTTGCTATCTCCGACGATGGGAAAACCTGGAAAACGCTGGCCGTGCTCGAAAATGAACCGGGCGAATACTCCTATCCGGCCGTGATTCAAACCAGCGATGGCCGGGTTCATATTACCTATACCTGGAAACGGAACCGTATCCGACACGTCGTGTTTGACCCGAAGTCATGACGATAAACCAGCAACTTTACGGAAGTGATACAGCCCTGCCGCTTTACACCGAACTGAGGGCTGGCCCATTGACGGTTGGTTACGAAGAAGGTTCGTTTCGGTATTTCCGGTGGGGAAATGATGAAATTCTACGGATGATTTACGTTTCGATGCGGGACGAAAACTGGGGCACCCTAACCCCCATCCGCACGAATGAAGAGATAATTATCGGTACTGATCATTTTCAGATCCGTTACGACTGCCACTACCAGCGTGATTCGACCGTCTTATTCACCTGGAAAGTAACCGCCGAAGGGAATGCCGATGGATCGTTCAGTATGACGATCGATGGGCTGTCTCATCAGACGTTCCTGCGTAATAGGGCTGGTTTTTGCCTCCTGCATCCCATTCAGGGGACGACCGGGCAACCCTGCCAGTTGCTCCACCCTGACGGGCAGTGGGAAACTACGCACTTTCCGCTGACAATAAGCCCGGAAAACCCCTTTAAACAGCTAGCCGGTATGCGTTGGCAACAGGCCGACGGGGTCTGGTTTCGGCTGGATTTGACCGGCGACGTGTTTGAAACGGAAGATCAGCGCAACTGGACGGATGCATCGTTTAAAACGTTCTGCACGCCGTCGGCTCTTCCTATCCCGGTTCAACTTCGGGCCGGAGACCGGGTGCGTCAGCAAATCGAGTTTCGGCCCGAACAATCGTTACCGGTTTTGCCGATGCCAGAGACGCGGGAGATTACGGTTCAGGTGTTTGAACAGGAAAGCACCCCACTGCCTGCCATCGGCGTTGGAGCCTCTACTGACGTTCGGGTACTAACCGAATCCGTTCAAAAAATAATTCAATCGTGCCACTTCGCGCATTATCGGGTGGAAATTGTTCCAGCTCAGGCTGACTGGGAAACTGATTTTCTGGCGGAGGTTGCCAATGCCCTTGCCTGCGAAACACCCGTACTCGTTGCTTTGCATCTGACAAATAAGTATACTGCCGAACTCAGGGACTTCCTGTCGGTTGTGCAACAGCATAAAGTAGCACTGGCTGAAATAATGCTGTTTTCTGTCAATGAACCGGTCACTGCGGAGGCTGTACTCGCCACGGCTCCCGCCCTCCTGCGAAAGGTGTGGCCACAAACGCGTATCGGTGCGGGGACTAACTATAATTTTACGGAGCTGAATCGCAACCGGCTGGCTACCGATAAGGTCGATTTTGTTGCCTATAGCGTTCACCCGCAGGTGCATGCCTTCGACAACCGGTCGATGGTAGAGACGCTCGATACCCAGGGCGATACTGTGCAAACGGCCAGAACCTTCGTCGGCTCAGTACCCATTCACGTATCGCCCGTAACGCTCCGGCAGCGGGTCAATCCTTACGCCCACGACCCCAAAGATCGCGAACAGACAAACCACCAGAAAGCCGATCCCCGGCAACCATCGCTTTGGGCCGCAGGCTGGACGCTGGGTAGTATAAAGTATCTGGCCGAAGCGGGGGCGGAATCGATAACCTATTTTCAAACGGTCGGCCATCAGGGTATTATGTTAGCCGATGGGCAACAATACCCCTTGGGATTGCTGCTGTCGGCGGTACAGAATTTTAGGGGAGGGCAGGTCATTCGCACAGAAACAAGTCAGCCACTGACCTGTAGTACCTTGCTACTGACAGATAATACCCATCATTGCTGGCTTGTAGCGAACCATACAGGCCAATCCATAACAGTTCAGCTACCCGAAACGGTGCAGGGCGGATACCGAATTACGCTTATACCGGCGCAGCGAATGGGACTGGATCTGGCCGATGTAAGTCGCCTTACCCTGGAACCTTTTGGAACGTGGGTGCTGGTGTGTTAGCAGGTGCCAATCCGGCTGGCTGGTTCTCCGTATCCCATGAACTGGTTTAGGCTGGTTAGGGTTAGAAACAACAGCCGGATACCGTCAGGTGCCTGCGCAAAAAAGTCTGTACACTGATTACTGCATGTTTCGTCTGTTTTCTTTCCCCTTATTCTGGCGGGTTCCGGTTGCCCTGCTCACGCTGGCGGTTGTATTATTTTCCATGAGTGGTTACGCTATTTCCTGCCACAGCCATCGCACCAAAGATGTGCCTTATGTTGTGGCAACGGAGCCTGATTTTAATGCCGAACGGCATATACTGGACGTTTACGCACCCAATAAAAAAACAGCTACGGCCCGGCCCGTTGTGGTGTTTATTCACGGCGGAAGCTGGAATAGCGGGAGTAAAAACATCTACTGGTTTATTGGTCGAAGACTGGCCAAACAGGGTGTGGTAGCCGTAATTATAAACTACCGGCTGGCCCCGTCTGTAGAGGTTCCCGCCATGGCCAACGACTGCGCCCGCGCCGTGCAATGGACCAAACAGCACATTGGCGAGTACGGGGGCGACCCAAACCGGATTTTTGTGATGGGGCATTCGGCAGGAGCCGGGTTAGCCGCGCTGCTGGCCACCGACGATGAACTATTTGCTAAAATTGGCGTAAACCAGAACCCCGTGAAAGGAGCCATTCTTGATGATCCTGCTGGACTGGATATGTTCGACTATCTGACCAAAATGCAATACCCCGGCGACGAACGGTACCTGATTCCCTACGGAAAGAACCCTGCCGTTTGGCGGTCGGTATCGCCGATGTACCACGTCGAGGCCGGTTGTCCGCCCATGCTGATTTACGTGGGCGGGAAAACGTATCCCAGTATTACCAGTAGTTCGAAGCGATTCCACGAAAAATTACAGGAACAGGGCGTGAAAAACGAAATCACAACCCTGCCCGGCAAGAAACATGTCCCAATGGCAGCCCAGTTGTTCTGGAAAAATAACATCATCTACCGCGACCTGCTGAAATTTGTGGGAGCACGTTAGTGAGAAGGGGCAGGATTCGTCGTGACGGAGCTTTTTTGAGCGAAAAGCGGTTTGCCATTAAGCGCCTGAACAAGTGTAAAAACTGCCAGTACTGCGTATAAAAGCCCGAATAACAGCGTTATTTTCAGGTCTTTGAACACATACCAGGCTAGCATGGGTAGCATCTGCAGAGCGTGCATACCGATGAAGTGAGCAATGCGTGGATCGCCATACTGTCGGCTCCAGTTTACCAGGGGCAAACCATTTCCTCCGTCCGGCCCACCAATAGTGTGGCTCATCCGAGACCCCATCACCGCGCCTTCCAGCGAAAAGATGACGAACAACGTAATACCGATGCGGATGCTCCAGACGTAGTAGTCGGGCAGATCGGGGAAGCTGCGGATAAAGAACAAAATGCCCACGTAGGCCGTGTACAGCGTTACGGCCGTAGCGGCCAGCGCCATGAGTGAATAAAGCCTTGCATAAACGGGACTACTCTGGTTGTAATGCGAACGTTGGCCCCGCCCGGCTTGTACCGCGATGTACACAATCTCAAACCCCAGTAACCCAATAACGGCCCAGTTAAAGGGTGCCGGATTGAAGGCAGGCATCAGGTAATGGCAGAACCACGCCATAGTCCAGGCGTACAAAGTTATGGACAGGGCGAATTTGAAGGGTTTGTACCAGGCATTGACGCCCATTACCTGCCTGTTGGTTAATCGGGTTAACACTAAAAAAACGACCGATAGAATCAGACAAATCAGGCCAAAGAAGAAAAGCACTTCGTTGCGTGTTTGCAAGGTTTCAAGGAACGTTTTCATGATGCGTCAGAATTTTGGTTTGACTAAGTTGAGACGGGCTCCTATCTGCAGAAAATAAATGAACCCTCCGCCCGAAGCATTATAGGCAGACTGGCCAAGCGTTCGGGTTTGGGTACCGCTCAGGTTTAGGCTCCAGCCGAAACTGGCATCGGCGTAGAAGCACTTATGGAACGGAAACACCCGAATGCCCAGCCGGGGAACTACGTAGGTTTTGCGAATCATTTCGCGTTGACGGGTTAGTTTATCTTCCATGATGAACCATTCTGGCCCACCCAAAAAACCGGCGTATACGCCTTTACGGTCGGGGCGAAAATAATAATTGGCGAATACTTCAACGGCGTTGTTGCGCACAACCGTTACATTGTCGACGTTCCGAAAAAATGTTTTAGTGATATAATCGGGTGGAACGACGCTGAATCCTACACCCCCAATCTGCCAGTGGCCGAACTCAACCGAAGCTGTACCGCCACCGCCGTTTGAGAGAAATAGAAACGGATAAATGTCTAGGCTTAACTGAAGCGGTCGCTGCGGTTTTCCCTTCCCTAAAACAGGTTGGGCATAAACGCCAGACTGTGTCTGAGCAAAGCTACTTACGCTAAAAAGCAGGGTTAAAAGCAAAAGTGTTGTTTTCATTGTGCTGATTATAAGATGATTTCAGCACAAAGATCAGCCAGATTAGAGCTGTAAATCGTTGACGTTTGTTAAGACTTTTTTCTTTCTCTGGCCCGGATACGGCTAAATGATTCCGGGCTTATCCCGACCAGATTGGCCAAGTAGTGTTGTGGTACCACCTGAAATAAGTCAGGGCGTTGGGTTAGCAGTTTAGCCACGCGCACTTCGGGCTTGTCAAAGGCCAGCGACATAGCAATTTCGGTAGTACGCTGAGCCACCTGCTCGGCCATAAGTCGGCCGAATGTTTCAAGTCGGCTGCTTTGGCTGTATAGCGACTTCAAATTCTGGTGCGACACAATGAGCAGTTCGGCATTCTTTAACACCTGAAAGTTGTAGATTGAGGGTACCCGTTTTGTGAAACTTCGATAGTCGGTGATGAAATGCTCCGGCATCGTAATATCGCACGTAAACAGGGTGCCATCTTTGACGTGATAATGCTGAATAACACCCGCCTTGACGAAGGCGATAAAATTACAAACGCTTCCTGCGGAGAGTAAGAACTCTTTACGTTTTAAAGTCAACGGTTGGAACGAAGCCATTATCAGGGCTTTGTCAGTCTGAGTAAGTTCGACAAATTGGGTGCAGTATCGTATCAGTGTGTCGTACATAGTGAATGAGCCTTTTTAACGGGGATGCTGCGAATAGTTGACAATCAGGCCATTTCCAGTTCTTTTGCCTCCGTTTCCTTCACCTCTACCTTTGGTGGCAGCAGTTTGTACACCACCGGCGTTACGATTCGGGATAGTAACGTGCTGGAAATCAGGCCGCCTATAAGTACCCACGCCAGTGGGCTGTACAATGGGTTACCCTCCAGTGCCAGCGGCATTAGCCCACCAATAGCCGTAAGCGAGGTGAGCACAATGGGCACAAACCGAACCTCGCCCGCATGTTCGATAGCTTCCAGCAACGGCATCCCCTCCGCCCGGAGTTGATTGGTGAAATCGACCAGTAGAATTGAATTTTTAACTTCGATACCAATCAGGGCAATCAGGCCGATGATGGCCACAAATGAGAATGGATTGCCTGTCAGCAACAGGGCGACGATAGCCCCGATAACCCCCAGCGGAATGACAGATAACACAATGAGCGTACTCTTGATGGTGCCAAATTCCAGAATGAGTACGGCCATAAACCCGAAAATGGTAATCAGGATAATGGTGCCCAGCCCGCCGAAGGATTTGGAGCGGCTTTCCAGTTCACCGGCGGCAACGTAGCTGAATCCGGCCGGGAATTTCTGCGCATCCAGTTTTTTGAGCAGGTCATTGTACACGTTGTCAACCAGATAGCCGGTTTTTACGAAAGCCGTCACGCTCACGAACCGGTTTTTGTCGTAGTGCTTGATCAGGTTGGTGCCGGTCTCAAACTCCAGGTCGGCCACCTGCCGGAGGGGTACGGCACTACCCGATACGGTGTTCACGTACAGGTTGTTCAGTACCGTTTGGTCTGTTACGCGGCCCTTCGGTAAGGTCAGATTAATCGTGTACTCGGTGTCGTCGTTTGGGGCTTTGAAGGTGCCAATAGTCAGGCCCGCCACGGCCATACGGATGGTACGGTTAATGTCGGCGATGGACAGGCCCAGCAACCCGGCTTTTTCTTTGTTGATTTTAATTCTGATATCCGTTTTGCGGGTAGCCAGCGGATTATTGACGTAAATAGTACCGGCCGTTTGTTTGAGTGTCGTTTCGACGCGGGCAGCCACGGCCCGGAGGGTGTCCATATTCTCACCAAAGACCCGGATGGCAATGGGTGCCTCCTGGTCTGGACCCTGTTCAAAGTCTTTTACCTCAATCCTGGCATTCGGATACAGCGCAAACAAGTCGCGGTATTTGTCGATGAGGGCACGTTTTCCGGCTGGTTCAACATCGGTCAACTGCACAAAAAACTGCGAAAAATTGGTGGCCTCGTTGCGCTGAATCACGTTGTAGTAAATGCGGGGATTGCCCTTGCCTACGTTGGTCGTAAAATGCCTGATTTCCGGGTCCTGCTTCAGTTTACTTTCCACGTATCGGGCTACACGGTTGGTTTCATTCAGGCTACTACCCTCCGGCGTTTCGATATTGATCAGAAACTGCGGCTTTTCGGAGGCTGGAAACAGCCCAAACCCGGCCCGACCCGCCTGAGAAACGGCCAGTCCGAAAATGGCCCCGGCAATGAGTAATGTTACTCCTGGCCGTCGTAACGCGCTGTGCAGTAGGCGGCTGTATGAGCCGCTGATGAGCTGCTTCAAGGCCCGTAGAAAAATGTTGCCTTCTGGATTATGTGATTCTTTCAGAATTCGGCTACTCAGAAACGGCACGATGGTGAGCGAAACGACCAGCGATGCCAGCACCGTTGTGACCACCGCCATCGGCAGGGAGCGAATAAAATCACCCGACCCTTCGGGCAGGAACAGTAGGGGTAAAAACGCCAGTACCAGCGTAGTGGTACAGCCAATAACGGCCAGCGTAATCTGACTCGTTGCCCGGATAGCGGCTTCTTTTCGCGAAAACCCGTTGCGCATGTATCGCTCGATGTTTTCGACCACCACGATGCTGTCGTCCACCAGAATGCCGAGGGCAACGATCAATCCGACAATGCTCAACTGATTGATGCTGAATCCAAACGCATCGAGTAATGATAGTCCAATGGCCAGGGATAACGGGATGGAGATCATGACAACAATGGCGGCCCGGAAACCCAGCGGTAACAGCGTGAGCGATACCAGTAAAATGGCAATAGCGAAGTCCTGCACGAAGTGTCCCAGCCGTTTATCGACACTGGCGGCTTGATCGAAGTTTTTGGTTAGTTTGACAGAGGGCGGCAGACTCTTGGCGAAGTTGTCGATGATAGGGTTAATCTGTTCCCCTACTTTCTGGATATTCTCCCCAATTTTCTGACTGGCTGTTACCAGTACCGCCCGGTGGCCATTAAGCCGGGTGATGTATGTTTCGTCGGCCAGATTTTCCGATACGTCGGCCACATCGCGCAGGTAGATTATTTTAGTTCCATTCGACGAGATGATCGTATTTCTTATCTGATCGAGGGATTCGTATTTACCCGCCGTTTTGACGTTGAATTTTCGTGCGCCTACCTGCACGCTACCACCCGGAATGTTCACGTTTTCAGCTTGCAACGCTCCCGCAATCCGGTTGAGGGTAATGCCCTGCTGCGCCATTTTTTCAATGTTCAGCGATACGCGCACCGTACTTTCCGGGTAACCCCAGTCGTCCACGTTTTTTAGGCTTTTGACTTTTTCCAGTTGCTCTTTCAGGTCGTCGGCGTATTTCCCTAACTCCTTATCCGATAACACTTCTGATTGTAAGGCCACCTGCACGATGCTGACATCGGACGGGGAAAATTTGTTGATCTTGATACTGAATACGTCCGATGGTAATTCGGCCCGCAGCGCGTTGACTTCCCGAATGAGTTCCTGGTATTTTTCGTCGGGGTCCTGGCTGTATTCATACTCGACCCGAAACACGGCCAGCCCGTCGCCCACGGTGGTAATAACGTGCTCGATATTGTCGAGTTCATTGAACCGTTTTTCGGCGGAGTCTACAACCAGTTCTTCCATATCGAGGGCATCGGTGCCGGGGTACACGACCACTACGGCGAACTGCGGAGCCACAAATTCGGGGTCTTCACCCCGGGGCATATTCAGCAGCGAGTTGATGCCCAGAGCGGCCACGCCCAGAAACAGCACCAGCATAAACTGCCAGTTTTTGACGGAAAAAGATGATAGCATGATAATGAATAATTTATAATGAACAATGTATAATGGAACTACCCTAAAGTTCTGGTAATCAAATTATTTAAGGTTGTCCCTTGTCGTTTTCAGAATACTATTTAGCAGGCGTATCAATTCGTCGTTATCATTGCAAAGGGAGGAAAATATGCTGCTGTCGATATACTCAGTAGCGTGAAGCAAACGGAGCCAGTATTTCGTTTCGCGGGCTTCTTTCAAGGAGATTCCAACCTTAGCGGCAAATTCCTTTTTGGAAAATGCACTATCTGCTTCTTCCAGATTGGCCCCTACCGATGTACCGCTACGCAGTACTTGCTTTGCCAATGGAATAATGTCCCGGTGATGCTGACAAAGCCATTTGTAGAATTTTAGAATTCTAACCGAAAAATCGAAAGACTTTTCAAGTACCACGTTTGGTTTCTGCGTATAGGATGCCCCAGGTTCAAAAAGCCAGAAGCCCCTATCGTCTTCATTCATATCATTATCCATTGTACATTTTTTATTATACATTACCTTACTTTACCACCACCGCGCTTTCCTCAGTCAGAAAGGCGGACCCCGCTGTAACCACTTCTTTTATCCCCGACAGTCCGTTGGTTAGCAGTACGTTGTCCTTATCTAAAAAGCCAATCTGGATAGGGGTTTTCCGTACATGTTTTCGGTCGTCGGTCAGTACGTAGACGAATCCTTCTTTGCCGTTGCCTTCCACGACGGATTCGATAGGGATCAGCGAATAACTACGACTTTGGGCGGGTGTCAGTGAGACTTTAGCAAATAGGCCGGGGGCCAGTTTTACGCCCGCAGGGTACAGTTTTATTTCGGCTTCGTAAAGTTTATTGACAGGGTCGGCCGCCTGCGCCAATTTCGTAATGCTTCCGGTAAAACCTTTACCGGGATAGGCATCGAGCGTGACAGTAGCCCGGTTGCCGAGTCGAAGCCGCGCCCAGTCTTTATCCGACACGCCAACCCGCACTACCCAGTCACTGGCGCGGTTGCCCGAAATCAGGTAGACCGACGCGCCGGGGGCTACAAATTCGCCCGCATTCGTGGCTTTACGTGTTACGGTCCCATCCACCGATGAGCGAATCTGGGCGTAGCTGCGGTTAAACTGGGCAATGGTCAGGCTCTGTTTCGCTACGCTCTGACCCGTTGTGGCATTCTGGAGTTGTTCGAGTGTGGCGGCTGTATCGGCATAGAGACTTTTAACCCGGCCTAAATCCCGTTCGGCTTTTTCGCTGGCGAGTTGTGCCTGACTGACCTGCGCGTTAATTTCAGTCAGGTCGAGGGTAGCCAGCAGTTGCCCTTTGCGGACCGACTGCCCTTCGTCTACCAGCATCTGGTTAATGATGCCGCCAACTTTAAACGACAGTCGGGCTTCCTCCGCCGAAGAAACCAACCCCGAAGCGACAATAGGTTCGGCCCTGGTTACCGTGCTGACCGGTGCCAGCCTGACCGGTACAATAACTTCATCGGTGGTGACTGTGGTGGGCTTTTCGGCTTTGCTGCCGCACGACCAAAGCGCGACGGCGAGCAGAAGTGAGAAAATAAGGTGGTTTGTTTTCATGATTTTAATAGTTGACAATCGATCTGGTAAGTATTGATGAATCCCTGTAAAATGATCGCTAGATTACTGACCTACCGCTACAGCCCTATCGAGGGCGGCCCGCTTGATGAGTACATCCGTTCGGGCTAGTGAATGCTGAAGCTGAGCCGTTTGGCGGTCGTTCTCGTAGCGCACAAATTCAATTAGTAAGGATTGCCCGTTTCGGTATTTGCTGTCAATGACCCGGAAGGTCTGGTCGGCGTTGAGCACACCGCTTTGGGTTGCAGCTAAACTTTCGGTGGCGGCATTGAGGTCATAATACGCTTGCAATACCTGCAACTGAATCTGGTGCTGTACGTCGGTCAGGCGAGTTTGCAGGAGGTCGGTCTGGATTTTTGCCTGTTGAATCTTCGAGCGTTTCTCGTAGCCTTTGAACAAGTCCCATTGCAACCCTACCTGTGCTACCACATAAGCCTGATTTTTAAACGTGTAGCCGAAGCCCTGAAAACCCGTGTTTGCCCCCACGTACACATTGGGAATGCTGGCATTGGCTTCGTTCAGACGCACAGCCGTTCGGGCGGCTTCCAGCGAACCGTTCAGTTGAGCCAATTCCTGCCGACCACGTATGGCCGTTTGCTGTAAGTCCGGCAGATTTTCTTTCGATTCGGGCAGGATTCTCGTTAAGGATGAGTCGACCGTAACGGGTGCGGTTAGGTCGCGGTTGAGCAGGAAGTTGAAATAGGCACGGGCCGTTTCCCGATTTTTCCCCGCCACGGCCAGTTGCTGGTCTACTTTACTGACTTCGTAGCGAGCCGATGTCAGTACCTCTTTTGTCGCCACGTTGTTATTGACTAATTTCTCGTTCAGCCGGGTCAATTCGTTGAGTACTTTACGGGAGTTTTTAAAGATAGTTACCGCATCCAGCGATTGCAGGTACTGGTAATAAGCCGTGGCAATCGTATAGCGCAGTTCATTTTCGACCACGCGTCTGCGAGCTTCCTGCGCCGATACCAGTTGTTTCTGAATGAGGTAGTTGTAGTGAATATCGGTATTGAAGATTGCGTAGTTGACACTGATTTTAGTGTCGTGAAAGTTATTGGGAGCCAGCAGTTGGTTTACGTTCTCAATATTTGTTGGGAACTTGTCGGAGCCAGTGAGCTGATTGAGTGTTTTATACGCTGGGTTGAGTAAATCGCCCACCGGGAATTCCAATCGCCGACCACCAGCTGCCAGGGAGTAGGTGGGATTGAAAGCTATATGCGGGTAAAATAGGGACCTGGCCTGATTCAATGACTCCGTTACACGGCTTATTTCCAGTGACTCCTGCCGTAATGAAAGGTTATTCGTGAGCCCTTCCTGAATGTAACGCTCCAGAATTGGTGAAGGCTGAGCGTTAACTGAAAGTAAGAACGAAAGATGAAAAATAACGAATAAGATAAGAACACACCTGTAAGGTTTCAAAAACACTACAGGACTTGTAAGATGGTTGATAATGTGTCTCATAATCATATATTATTTAATAAACAGTGTTTAGTGTATGGGCAAAAAAATAGGCCGGGGCCTACTTTTATAATCCATGCCGAAGCGTTTCGCAAAACAGATTAAATGCATCATCCATAATGGATTCCCGGTCACACTCGGGGAGCATACCCAGTCGCTTCCGTAAATACAGGGCCGTGTAGCCATGAATGCCACTCCAGATCATCATAGCCGTAGCCTGAACATTGTGTTTCTGGAAAATACCCGCGTCTATGCATTCCTGTACAACCTGCGTGAGCAGGCCGAATGCTTGGTCACCTTCCATCCAGTCTTCCTTATCGAGTGTGTCCATAGGAGCCATCATGATAAACATCAGGTCAAATAACTCCGGATTCTCGACCGCAAACCGAATATAGGCGCGACCCATTTCTACCAGTTTTTCAAACGGGTCCGTTAAGAGGAGCAGGGGTTGGAATTCCTGCACCATCTTTACAAATCCACGTTGATGCAGCGCGTACAGCAGTTCATTTTTATCCTTGTAATACAGATAAATAGTTGCCGGACTATACTCAATCTCATCGGCAATGTTGCGAATGCTTACTTTATCGTACCCATTAGCCAGAAACAGTTTCTGGGCACCGTCCAGAATCAGCTTCCGCATTTCTTCCCGCTCCCGTTCTTTTCGCTCAGTAATACCCATTGATTAAGTAATTAACGACGCAAATATAATAAACACTGTTTAGTAAACAAGTATCAGGTATCTTTTTAGGCAATTGATGAGGTTTTGTGGGGAATAGGTCAAAAACTCGTTTACACACGCTTCAGTCCGAAAGTCCTGTTTATTAATCTTTTCGATAGGTTTACCATCTAAGACTTAAACACGTTAAACAAGTAATGGAAAAATACACAGGGCGGTTGCTCACCACAGGGCTGTTTCTTTTGCTTACCGGAATCAGCGCCCTGGCTCAGCCGGTGAAGGGCTATGGGCTGGGCGATGCTGTTACCGATTTTAAATTGAAAAATATTGACGGACTTCCGATTTCGTTGAGTAACTATCGCGACAAAAAAGGGCTGATTGTAGTGTTCACAAGCAATCACTGCCCGTTCTCAAAAGCATACGAAGAACGGCTTATTTCGCTGGATCGAAAATTTGCCGGGCAGGGGTACCCGGTACTGGCAGTGATGGCTAATGACCCGGAAGCCTATAAGGAAGATTCATTCGAAAACATGCAAGTCCGTGCCCAAATCAAAAACTATCCTTATCCCTATGCGATGGACGAAGCGCAGTCAATGGCCCGCGCTTTTGGGGCTACACGACTGCCGGAAGTGTATGTCCTGAAACAGAACGCCGGTCAGTTTATTCTCGAATATAAAGGGGCTGTTGACGATAATCCGCAGGATACAGGTAGCGTACAACGGCGTTACATTGATGAAGCAGTTAGTAGTTTATTGGCAGACAGGCCGGTACAGTCACCAATTACCAAACCAATTGGATGCGGCATTAAGTGGAAGTGAGTGCATATGCCCGGCTAGTGTAACAAACAGGCATATGGCTATGTTTTACTTGTATTATATAGTAACTTTGCAGCGTTGCGCGGTACCATTCAGGATGACGACGTCAAATCGATGTTCGCCGACTGGGCTGGAATGGAATGAACGGTAGAAAGTGGCAGCATGCTGGAAGATACGATACTTGCTTTTGACTTTATCCCACCTGTGGCTACCGTACTGTCTGGCTGGCCAGGCTAAACCAGGAACAGGCGGGTAACATCCATTGATTTTTATTGTAAATAACCTAACGAAAAAGACAACACCAAACCAACATGGAGTTAAACGCATTGACTGCCCCGCTCACCGTCCACGAAATTGAGTGGCGGGTGCAAAGCCAGACCAAAGACGGTCAGAAAATTATTGTGGTGCCTTACATCACCAACCGCTGTGTGATGCAACGTTTTGATGATCAGTTTGGCTGGGCGGGCTGGCAAAATGAGATAAAAGAAATTGACGGGGGCTTTTTGTGTACCATAACGGCCATTTTGCCCGGTGGCGAAATGGTGAAGAAAACGGATGGTGCCAGTCGCACCGCCGTCGAACCTGTGAAGGGGGGTATCAGCGATGCCATGAAACGTTGCGCTGTGCAGTTTGGCCTGGGCCGTTCTTTGTATGATTTCCCTAAGGTAATGATTCAGACGACAGACAAGTACATCCCGAACTGGGCTGCCCCGCTGTTGGATAAAATGGTGGAAAAACTCAACGCGGGCGGGCTGGTTCGTGATGTGGTTGTGCTCAAACCTGAACACGCTAAGGTCCCCCCAAAGGAAGTGTAAAAATTCTTTTGGGGTTCTGTACCGGGCCGACGAACGGGCATATAGATAGCCTGCAATTTTATTGATAAGTAAATGCAGCCTGCTTAGTTAATTATACTCATGGTTCGGTAATTTTACATCCTGGAATCCAAGAACGCCTAGACTACGTTTATTGGGTATCTCTTTACCGTAACTTATGTATGCATAAAAACTATACTGACGAAGAATTAGTTGACTGTTACCTGAAAACCCGTCAAAACGCTTACTTCGAACAACTTTATGAACGCTACTGTCATAAGGTGCGTAACAAATGCCTGTCGTTTACCAAAGACAGGATGCAGGCAGATGATCTGACGCAGGATATATTTATGCGGCTGCTGGGTAAACTCGAAAGCTATAAACAACACGCCAAGTTTTCCACCTGGCTCTATTCCATCACATCCAATTACTGTACGGATCGGATTCGTTCTACCCGTGCCCGCCACTATCCCATACTGCTGGATAACTGGGGAAGTATGCCCCTGATCTCCGACGATAATGAAATAGAACAACAGAGGGAGTTAAACCGGGTCAAAATCCAGTACGCGCTCACCCGTATGCCGCTCATGGAACAACATCTGCTACAAAAAAAATACCAGGAAAATACCAGTATACAGGAATTAGCCATTCAGTATTCCCTGACGGAAAGTGCCGTAAAGATGCGCTTGAAGCGATCACGTGACCGACTGCGTCAGTTCTACGGAGAAGCAAGGATATATTGACAGCAATTTCTAATTTGGGTTTTGCTGTTTGATTTGGTAGTTTGTGTTCATGCGTCAAACCTACCAACAATTACAGCAAGCCATCAGTTTGGATACCGAAATGATCACGTTGCGTAGCTGGTTTAGTAGCTTTCCCGATAAACGGGCAGCCAATCGTTCCTTTTCCTTGCCCGATGTTTTGATGAGTGCTTATGCGATGTTCGCCTTGAAGTACCCATCCCTGCTCGCTTTTGAGACCCAAACCCAGCAGGAAGCCCAAAATCTACAGACTCTGTTTGGGGTGAAAACCCTG
>NZ_KB893589.1 GCF_000374085.1 Spirosoma spitsbergense DSM 19989
CAGGGCTTTTTCATAAAATTTGGAGTAGAGCGATCTTTGTGATTTTTCTCGACCAAGATAAAATCGCATGACGACCGCCCCGCTCCAAAAAACGAAATTAGGGCCTACTACCAGCATTTGCAAGCCCACCTGCCTGACCCGCGTGATGAGCGGGGTAAACGCCATAATCTGGCCTTCGTGCTGACAAGCCTGTTATGGGCTTTGTTGCGCTGCGGAGGGCAACTTAGCATCAGCCGCTTGCACCGATGGTTGGTCCGAGAACATGACTGGTTAGTGGATCAGACTGGTGAGATGAGCCGTAAAGCCATCTCGCACAGCCAATTACGAAGAGTACTGGCTGACTTGGATTATACCCGCTATAATGGCCTAAGCGAGGAGTTCTTTGGCTGGTCAGCGCAAGTAGAAGGGGTCTGGCGTAGTGTGGATGGCAAGGAGCTTCGAGGCAGTATTAATGGGGTAAGTGGCCAGAAACGGGGCGAGGTGTTGGTTCGACTAGTGGGTCATGAGGATGCCCTGGCCCAGGTATTAGGCTTCTATCAGGGCCAGAAAGAATCGGAGCGGACTCTGGTAGAGGAGTATATCCAGGCGCAGTCCACAGGCAGTTTGCAGGGGGAGTGCTGGAGTTTAGATGCGTTGTTTGCCACACCTGCTCTGTTGAGGGCTTTACAGGAAGCTGGTGTAAACTATGTGGTGGGTTTGAAAGCAAATCAGGCCGAGTTACTCACCCAGGCCCAAGCGTTGCGTGAAGGCGAAGCCCATTTTGATTGGGCACAGCTTGAGAAAGGACACGGACGAGTAGAACAACGTCATTATCAGGGCTATGAACTACCGCTTTGGCAGGTAGATGCGCGTTGGGACAGGAGTGGATTGGTCTCTATTGTGTGGGTGGAACGTAACCGCTTTCGCACCAAAGACGGCAAAACTACTCAGGAGTCCTGCTGCTTTGTGAGCAATGTAAATCTGGAAGGGCTGGGTGGTCTGGTACTGGCAGGGGCGATCCGCAATCACTGGCGGATCGAATCCGATCACTATGTGAGGGACACAACGGCTGGCGAAGACGGCATCCGTTGTGGGCATGGGAACCGGTTACGAAGTGTGGCGAGTGTGTTGAATGTTGGCCTGAATCTACTGCGAGCCGCAGACAGAAAAGGTAATCTGAGAGCCTATTGGGAGGACTGTTCAGCAGACCGACAAAATGTAGTTGACTCTTGGAGAAGAACTTAGAATTTTATGAAAAAGCCCTGTTGTGTGTAGCTGACCAAACAGCAATGCCAACTAAAATACCGATGAACAGAGCAAATGGAATTTTTTGTGAGTTCATCTTTTTCTCTTCTGACACTAATTCATCAAGTGTCATTTTGGAGTAGTCCTTTCGTACAAACATAATAATGTCTCTTTTTTCTATGTCGATGGGCGAAGCTAACAAACGCATACTTCCAAACAAAACCACTGACTTGTCGGGACATGTAGCCTGTCGCGGAGGTTCCGAAATGGTGACTTTTTAGACTTTCCCTACTGCGGCCTGCCACCTGTAGCCGACAACCTGAAATGGCTAAACAGCCTGGACCCGCCACCCAACGTCCTGATAGATGAGGGAGGTAATTTATTGAAAATCAGTAACTTGTGATCTTTATGCTGCCTGTTTCGTTGGGCCGAACGCCTTACTTCGGGGGCGAGCAACCTGTCGCTCCTGACACGCCCACGCGGAGCGGAGTTAAAGCACTTGTTTTCGAGTTTGTAGTTCCCCTTTGACAACTTTCACATCATTGATGTTAATATATAGAATAGGGGACAGAGCAAGAGGAATGATGAGCAAGGGGAGTCCAATGGAGGATTGGTTTTTGAAGCACAAAAATATGGCTGCAATCAGCAGTACCGTAAGTAACCCAGCAAGCGTAGCCGTTACGACTTCTGTTGTCTTTTTCCGTTTGAGCAAAGCCTCATTGCTCATCTCTTGTATTTTCACGCAGCTAATTTAGTGGAAAAACAAAGTTGTCTAATCGGGGCGTTTCTTGTATCAACCAGAAGCTGACTAACTAGCAAAAACCTGACCTCTGGGGAGTTCGCACTGTTGACCGCAACCCGCCTTGTAAACACATTTTGGCCGGGACACCCAACCCTCATAGGTGTTGATGATGAGCGAGTTACTCCAAAAACGGACATACTTCCGGCCTTTACACACCTGTTGAGTTGGGCTGAACGCTTGACTTCGGGGGCGAGCACCCTGTCGCCGGAGACCAACCCACGCGGAGCGGATAACAGCGCACTTCCACTTTTTTTACGCTGAAGCGCGAAGCTAAACAACGCACTTACCGATTAAACCGAGCCTTGTCAAGCCTGCCTGTCGGGACGTGCAACCTGTCGACTGGACGTTGCCCCGTAAACCAAAACGTTGACTGTTGGGGCGTTCACCTTGTCACACGGAACCCAACCAACGAGCAAAAAGTCTGCCCACTTGTATCCGTAACCTGGATTCGATTCGTCCATTCAAAATCACGAACGTGACCATTGGCACCCAAGTCTTCAAAATCGACACCGCCAACTTGGCAGAGGTATTGCAAACGGAGTAAGGGCTTGGCTGAGTCAGCAAAATAGCATTTTTACAATCCGAGAGTACTCTCGAAGGCAATTCCCTTTGCATCTGTGACCTTTCAATAAACCGGGTTTGCGCTCTTATATATGCTGGATGGAATCAATAGGGCAGTCCTTATGAGGGCCGCCCTATTCTATTGAAATATCAAAAACTTGCTACTCAGGATACCAGGAACGCATCGAGTTTGTCAAAAATTTGTAGGGGAACCGGTATCGCCGTTGCGGTGCTCAATCCCTTCAGAAAACTCAGTGAAGGCGCGAAAAAGTAGCCTCCCCCTTTCATTGTGACAACATCACTGAACAGAAATGGCTTCTTCACCGAGTTGTTGTACCCTACTGGCCATTTTTGATCGATAGGCGTGGGGGTTTTTCCGATAATAGGCGAGATGCCTACCGCACCGTGTTCAAAATCCTCGTTATTAGACCAGACCCGTTGAATGAATTCAAACTGATTGAAAATATTAGCCTGGAAGCACATGAATAATAAACCGACCTTACCTGTCGGCTGCACATCATCATCGAGTAAACCACCGGGTAAACGTTTACGGGGAACGTCTTCGTAAGGAATACCCCGCCGAACAATCCGGTGGACCTTGTTATCGACTAATGCAGGGTTGCCAAACCCATCGGTACGCGGGTTATTCTTCCGGGTATGAGCATGAAACGGGCATCGCGCTCCGCCGGTGACGTTGTTGGAGTCATTATTAGGGCTCTCGAAGGTGTAATCGTTCGGAACCTGATCTTTTCCGATGGGCTTTTCGATACCATCCAGCGCCAGGGGGGTACCATTTTCAAAGCGACCGACCACCATCGCCCCAGCCAGTTCACCCTGGGCTTCGGTATGACTTGGTCCGAACAACTCAACTGCAAGCGCTTTCTCTTTGTCTTTAAACGATTTAACGTTCTGCTCCAGCTTCCGGAATACCAGGTAGCTGCCACAACTGTCCGGCGTTTTACCCCCTTTGTCACGCACCAGAGCCAGACTCAAAGGGGCTTGGGGTTGCCAGTGATCATGCCTGATACCCTTATCCAGTTCATTCTGAACGTCTTTGGCATAAAACAACGGCTGGCTTACCCCATCGGCGTAACCGTTATGTTCGATACCGTTGTCATCGGCATTACGCAACCCTCGGCCGGCTTGCTCTCTCATGATGGTTGCGATACCGCTCAGAGAAAAAATAACCGCTCGTTTCATGGCCCGAACAAAATACGGATTGTCGTCGGCAATCAGTACCATTACGTGAATCAGGCCACCAAAACCGGCTTCCCAGTCTGACACCGGTGGATCGTTCAACGAACTGTTGAGACCTGGAATCGGTGTGCTCGGATCATTGTTGGAAGCGGCCATACCTGCCCGGAATTTGGCGTCGGTAGGTATCTTATTTTCAGGAATACCCAGATACGTGTAACACTTATGGGTCAGGAAGACATTCGTAAAGATTCCGCCGGGTAAGCCCTCATCTTTGAAAAGCTGCGTATCGGCCAACTGTTTGTTGGCCGACGGAACGAACCGTTTAGTGAAAGAAGCCAGCCATGCTTTTGCTTTCACCTGTTGACCGGCATTGAAATGAAAAAAGACGCTTAGCGTGTGGTCACGCCCATGTCCTTTGAGAATGTTGCCCTGTAAATCGTCTAAAAAGGGGGCACCAGGTGAAATAAGTTCTTCTGATAAATCCGTAGTGAGTGGCATAAAATAAATGGTTTAAGATTGATGTGAATTGGTTCTGTAATGCTCATTAGTTATCTGTCAATTGAAATCTGACTCATCTGCTTTGGCGGACCGTAGTAAATGTAGCTCGTGCCGACCGAAATCGACCAATGCATTTATCTAAAGGTAAATCGTCCAATGTTGAAAAGTGAAAACGCATAAGTGTCTTATCATTAATTATTTAGCTTGACCTTCAACCTCTTCTTGGATATATTGGGGAGCCAGCGTAGTTTCTAATTTCCATCAGTTGAGTTTTCAGGGGGTTTACCCTGTCGGCCTAAACCTGCCTAACTAGCGGTATATCCTGTCGACCCAAACCCGCTCCGCAAACACTTGATTGACACTCACCCAACATGTTATTGTACGAAACTTCGCTTAATATCAAGTCACTCGAAATCAGTCAGTTCATATTGAGCGCTCGTTGTTTATGATTGCTTTAGAGCAGATGCCGACTTCGGTCAGTATACGTCACAACAATAGTCATTTGGCTGCAACTACACAAGAGAATGAGCTATAAAGTTAGCCGGGGAAAGTCGATATTATTATACGGTAGTGGACCATGGCAGGATTACTGAACAGGCACGGTCCGCCAACTCAGTCTTGAGTGGAAAATGTCGGGAGAGTAGGGATAGACTGATTCTAAATTAATCCTGTTTGCGGCCGTCGATAAACTTTTATAGGGCCATTACGTTAAGCACGAGAAGACTAGTCGGTATGAAATCAATTATTGCCTGTTTGCTGGCGTGCCTGATGGTGGGGAGCAGTTTGCTGCCCGGCTTCGGTGTTGAGCAGTCCACCAAACTGGTCGAACTGATTCAGCACTACCAGCAACACGCCAAAGCGGAACCCGGTCTAAGCTTCACCGACTTTCTGGCGATGCACTACGGAGCCAATTCAGAGCACCAGAAGCATCCCAACCACAGCCACCACAACCTGCCCTCGGCGGGTCATGCGGTACCGGCATTTGCCCCAACGGCCGTTCGGCTGGGGATGTCGTCAGTAGTATCCGTTGTGCTGCTGTCAAAAGCAGACTTTTTCCGGTACACCAATCTCTATTCGTTTCTTGCGATTTTCTCGCTGATCAATCCCCCCCGACGCTGATTGCTGCGTGGCCACAGGCCGAATTTCGCCCTTACCGGGCGTACCCTATTTCTCTATTTTCTTCCTGATCAATTACCCTGTAACATAGGTTTTTGTCATGGCTCCGGCCACCCATTCCCACAACAGCGGGTCGGCTCGTGCTGAGGAATCCCGAACGTTTAGGTTTGAGGTCTCTCGTCCGGTACCGGCTATCCAGCCCGGAATGACAAAAACGTACCATACAGTGTACTAACAAAGCCGTAAGCCATCATGCTGAACGCCATCATCCATTTTTCTATACATAACAAATTAATTATCGGCTTCCTGACGCTGGCACTGGTCGGGTGGGGCGTCTGGTCGGCCACGCAACTGCCGATTGATGCAGTTCCCGACATTACCAATAATCAGGTACAGGTTATTACCAGCAGCCCATCGTTAGCGGCCGAAGACATCGAACGACTCGTTACGTTTCCTGTGGAAGTGGGCCTTTCCAACATACCCGGCTTACTCGAAGTCCGCTCATTCTCCCGTTTCGGCCTGTCTATCGTAACGGTTGTGTTTTCCGATGCCACCGACGTGTACTGGGCACGGCAGCAAATTTCGGAACGGCTGCAAAACATAAGCAGTCAGATTCCGCCCGGAGTCGGTACGCCCACAATGGCACCCGTCACTACGGGGCTGGGTGAAATTTTCCAGTATACCGTCGTTCCCAAAAAGGGGTACGAAGACCGTTATACGCTTACCGATTTGCGTAGTATTCAGGACTGGATTATCCGGCGCGGGTTGCTCGGTACGACCGGCGTAGCCGACGTGAGTGCCTTCGGTGGTATGCTCAAGCAGTACGAAATTGCCGTTGACCCCGACCGGCTCCGGAGTGCGGGTATCACCATCAACGATATTTTTACGGCCCTCCAGCAAAATAACCAGAATACGGGCGGAGCTTACATCGATCAGAAACCCAACGCCTATTTCATCCGCTCGGAAGGGCTTATCGGTTCGATCGAGGATATTGCCAACATCGTTATCCGGCTAAACGGGCAGAATCAGACCATGCGTTCGGGCCTGCCGATACGGGTACGGGATGTGGCGCAGGTGCGTATCGGTTCCGCTGTACGCTATGGTGCCGTAACCCGCAATGGAGAGGGAGAAACCGTGGGGGCAATCGTCATGATGATCAAGGGGGGGAACTCCTCGCAGGTGATTAAGGACGTAAAAGCCAAAATTGCCGAGATCCAGCAAACCCTGCCCGAAGGCGTACAGATCATTCCATTCCTGGACCGCACCAAAATGGTGAATAGCGCCATTGGCACCGTAGAGCATAACCTGATGGAGGGGGCACTGATCGTCATTTTCGTGCTGATATTGCTGCTGGGCAACTGGCGGGCGGGCCTGGTAGTTGCTTCGGTTATTCCGTTGGCTTTGCTGTTTGCCCTTTCCATGATGAAACTATTCGGCGTATCGGGCAACCTGATGAGCCTGGGAGCCATCGACTTTGGCCTTATTGTAGACGGGGCCGTTATTATTGTAGAGGCCACCCTGCACCATATTCTGCTGCGAAATAAAGACCGGACACTTACGCAGGAACAGATGGATAATGAGGTGTTTGGAGCCGCCAGCCGGATTCGGTCGTCGGCGGCTTTTGGCGAGATTATTATCCTGATCGTGTACCTGCCTATCCTGGCGCTGGCGGGCGTGGAAGGGAAAATGTTCCGGCCAATGGCCCTGACCGTAGCCTTTGCCATTCTGGGAGCGTTCATCCTGTCGCTGACCTACGTACCGATGATTTCTGCCGTGCTGCTGAGCAAGAAAGTGGAACACAAAGACAACTTTTCGCACAAGTTGATTACCCGCATTCAGCGGGTGTACGAACCTGTCCTGCTCTGGTCATTACGGTATCGATTCCCTATTCTGGGGGCGGCTGTGGGATTACTCGTGCTGGCCGGGGTTCTATTTTCGCGCATGGGCGGGGAGTTCATCCCTCAGCTTGACGAGGGCGATTTTGCCGTCGATACCCGCACGCTGGTGGGTAGTTCGCTGTCCGAAACGGTCGATGCGACGCTGAAAGCCCAGCGAATTTTACTCAAAAAATTCCCGGAGGTGGAGCAGGTGGTCGCCAAGATTGGTTCCGGTGAAATCCCTACGGACCCCATGTCTATCGAAGCCTCCGATCTGATGGTGATTCTCAAACCAAAAGATGATTGGACATCGGCCACCACCCGCGATGAACTGGCGGGTAAGATGGCCGATGCATTAACGGTCATTCCGGGCGTAACCTTCGGATTTCAGCAGCCGGTGCAGATGCGTTTCAATGAACTGATGACCGGTGCACGGCAGGATGTGGCGTTAAAAATTTACGGAGAAGACCTGAGCCAACTGGAAAAACTCGCCGGGCAGGTAGGGGGTGTTATCCGGAGTGTCAACGGGGCCAAAGACCTGTATGTGGAACAGATATCGGGAACGTCGCAGATACTGATCAAACTGGACCGCAACCTGATGGCCCGCTACGGCCTGAACGTAGATGATGTAAACCGTACCATCAACACGGCATTCGCCGGGCAGTCGGCGGGATTGGTCTTTGAGGGAGAAAAGCGATTTGATTTGGTCGTTCGGCTGGCGTCCGAAAAACGGCAGAGTATCGACGATGTCCGGAATCTGTACATCACCGTACCCGGAACGATGGGAGCGGGGGGGCAACAGATTCCGCTCTCGCAGGTGGCAAAAGTGAGCATGGAGCAAACGCCCAACCAGATTCAGCGCGACAATACCCACCGCCGGGTAACGCTTGGCTTCAACGTGCGGGGCCGTGATGTGGAGAGTATCGTGGCCGAGTTACAGCAGAAAGTAAAACAGCAGATTAAATTCCCGCCGGGCTACTACGTTACCTGCGGAGGACAGTTTGAGAAACTGGTCGATGCTAAAAAACGGCTCAGTATCGCCGTGCCCATTGCGTTGTTCCTCATTTTTGTCCTGTTATTTTTTACCTTCAACTCGGTCCGGCAATCGCTGCTTATTTTCATGGCTATTCCCATGGCAGCCATTGGGGGCGTATTTGCGCTGTTACTGCGCGGAATGCCGTTCAGCATATCGGCGGGGGTAGGTTTCATCGCCCTGTTTGGCGTGGCTGTACTGAATGGCATCGTACTAATTGCCGAATTTAACCGATTACGGCACGAGGAGGGGCTGACCGATATGATCGAGATTATCCGGCAGGGGGCGGAAATTCGTCTGCGTCCGGTGGTGATGACAGCCCTGGTGGCTTCCTTCGGTTTTATTCCGATGGCTATTTCCAACTCCGCCGGGGCCGAAGTGCAAAAGCCTCTGGCAACGGTTGTGATTGGGGGACTGTTTACCGCTACATTGCTCACGTTGATTATCCTGCCCATTCTTTATTCGCTATCCGAAAGGAAGGCCGTTGAGCGCGAAGCGAACGGACAGACTAAAAAAGAGCAGCCCAAAACGGCCACGGTGGCAACGATTATTGCCCTGTTGCTGCTGGCTACAACGGGCGGTTGGGCGCAGGGGCCTTCAATGCAGACGCTCACCCTGGACCAGGCTATCCAGCAGGCTACTACGCAAAATGCCCAGGTTCAGCTAGCCGGTTTAAGCGTCAGTCAGCAGGAGGCCCTCCGCCGAACGGCTTTCGATCCGGGCCGGCTAACGGCTAACCTGATGCTGGGTCAGTACAACACGCGTCGCTTCGACAACAACCTGACCGTGACCCACACCATCCCGAATCCGACGCTGATGCGCCGACTGGCCGACCTCAATGACCAAACCGTAGCCGGGAGGCAGGCGGCTGCTCTGGTGACGCAAAACGATGTGACCTATCAGGTTAAATCGACCTATTACGAACTGATTTATCTGGCGCAGAAAACCCGGCTGTTTTTGCAGCAGGACACCGTACTCACCGAGTTTGTGAAAGCCGCTGCCCTGCGTTTTCGGGTGGGCGAAACGGGTAATCTGGAGAAGGCCACTGCCGAAAGCCAGTTGGCCGATCAGCGGGTTAAACTGGCGCAAAACGAAGCAACTCAAACAGCAACCGGCACCCGGCTCCAGACGCTGCTCTACCGCACCGACCCCATAATGATACCGGAACAGCAACTGCCCAAACTACCGCTTCTGTTGCCAACGGACAGTTTAATGAGTGCGAAGAACCCACTGATTCGTCAGTTGCAGCAGCAAATAAAGGTAGCCCAGCAAACCCGGCTGGTGGATCAGGCCCGGCTCAAACCCGATTTTATCGTGGGATTTTTCTCGCAAACGCTGATTGGTAGTCAACTGATCGACGGACAGGAGTTGTCTTTCGGTCCCGGATACCGGTTTAATGGCGGACAGGTTGGGGTAACGATGCCCCTCATCAGAGGAGCCGGACGGGCACGGGTCGAGGCTGCGCGGGTGGGTGAGCAAATAGCCCAGACCCAATTGCAAACGCAGCAATTTGCGCTCAATCAGCAGGCAAGTCAGTCCGTACGGCAATACAACCAGTACCGCGATGCCCTGACCTATTACGAACAAAATGGCCTGCCGCAGGCGAATCTTATCCAGACGCAGGCCCGGCGGGCGTTCGGCGGAGGTGATATTGGCTACGTGGAGTTCTCACTGGCCCTGCAACAGGCGCTGACCATCCGGCTCAACTACCTCGAACTCCTCCATCAGTACGACCAGTCGGTGCTGTACATCAATTATTTAGCCGGTAATCCCTAACGTACTTTCCTGATTAAAACATCCATGAATCAATTTCATAAAATGATGCCCGTTCGGCATCTGACCATACAACTCGTCATTGGCGTATTTATCGGTTTCTCGGCTTGTCAGTCCGATGAAAAGGCCGATAATCAGTCGGATAATCAAAACGAGGCTACCGCCACAACCGATTCGACCCAGAAAAAGCCTGAGGGCCCTGTGCGGGTTTCCCTGACGCAGGCCCAATACGAGGTAGCTGCTATAAAACTGGGTCAGCCCAGCGAACGATCTATGCAAACGACGTTCAAAGCGACCGGTGTACTGGACGTACCTGCCCAGAATCTAATGTCGGTATCGGTGCCGTTTGGCGGCTATATTCGCCGGATAAACCTGGAGCCGGGTATGGCTATCCGAAAAGGTCAAACCCTGGTTATCCTGGAAAATCCCGAATACATTCAGCTTCAGCAGGACTACCTGGATACCAAAGCCAAACTGGAATACGCCAACCTGGAATTTGACCGTCAGCAGGAGTTGAGCCGTGACAATGTCAATGCGCTGAAGGTGTTTCAGCAGGTCCGGTCCAATCGCCAGAGCTTACAGGCGCAACTGGCGGGTATGGCCCAGCGACTGGCTATTATTCGCATCAACCCGGCCACGTTAACCCCCGACCGTTTGACCCGCACCATTGCGATACCAGCACCGGTTTCGGGTTTTGTAACGGATGTGCCGGTCAATAACGGCCGGTACGTAAACCCCTCCGATGTACTGGTACAAATCAGCGACATCAGCCATATGCACGCGAAGCTGAGTATTTTTGAGAAAGACATCAGTAGTATCCATACCGGACAGCCGGTCCGATTCAACGTGGGAGCCGATACCAGTACCAGCCGGTACGCGCACCGGGGAGACATTTTCCTGATTGGCAAGTCGATCAATCCCGACCGAACGATTCCGGTACTGGTGCATCCGGAAGGCTACTCCGATGATTTTATTCCAGGCGGCTACATATCCGCACAGATAGCGGTAAAAACGCAGCCACTATCCACATTGCCCGAAGAAGCAGTCGTCGAGTACGGCGGCCAATCGTACATATACGTGCTGGAAAAACGCGAAACGAAAAGCGGAACCGCGCCTGTGTATCAGTTCCGGCAGGTCGATGTGAAAACCGGCGTTCGGGACAAGGGGTATATCGCCGTCACTATACCCGCTCATATTGACCCGGCCAAAACACCCATTGTGATAAAGGGAGCCTACAGCCTGCTGTCCAAACTCAATAACAGCGAAGAGGAGTAGACTAATTGATTGTCATTGGTTGTTATCTAAATGACCATCAATGACCATCAATGACGACGAATGACCATCAATGACTAACCTTAATACACTTCCATCTGCGGTTCCACCTCCTGCGCCCAGGCGTTGATACCACCGTCCAGGTTGTAAAGGTTGGTCAGGCCATCCTGCGTGTACAGGTACTGGATAACGTTAGCCGAGCGAATGCCGTGGTGACAATACACCACTACGGGCCGGTCGGTAGGGATGCGCTTCCGGTTGTTGGGAATCATGCCGATGGGAATCAGGACAGCTCCTTCCAGGTGGCAAAGGTCGTATTCGGGCCGCTCCCGTACGTCGAGCAAAAAGATGTTTTCGCCCGTTGCCAGCCGGTCGGCCAGTTCCTGTGCCGTTATTTTCTGCGGCCCGGCTTCGTCCGAACTGGACTGAGCCATTGCCGGAGCCAGTCCCTGCCGGGCCAGCTCATCGGCATCGGCCCGGCGTTTGGTCTTGATCTTCTGCTGACTAACCGCCAGCAGGTCTATCATCAGCAGGTGTTCTGTTAGTGGCTGGCCAATGCCGGTAATGAGTTTAATTACTTCACTGGCCTGATAGGTGCCAATGACACCGGGCAGCACGCCCAGCACGCCCGTATCGCTGCAATTTGGAATTTCAATATCGTTTGGGTATTCTGGGAACAGGCACCGGTAGGTTGGTCCCCGCCTGCCCGTTCCGAGGTCGGCGTTGAAGACGGCTACCTGCCCTTCAAACCGGTGAATAGCGCCATAAACGAACGGCTTACCCAGGGTAACGCACACATCGTTGACCAGATAACGCACTTTGAAATTGTCCGTGCAGTCAACCACAATGTCGTACGAATCAATGATGCTACGGGCGTTGGAGCTTTCGAGTGCGGTTGTATGAGTATCGAACGAAAGGTCTGGATTCAGACGGTTGAGGTGGCTGGCTGCCATCTTCGCCTTTGGTTTGCCTACTTCATCTGTTGTGTACAGCACCTGCCGCTGCAGGTTACTCAGGTCTACCACATCGGGGTCGATGATACCGATAGTGCCCACGCCCGCGGCCGTCAGATACAACAATACCGGGCATCCCAGCCCCCCCGCTCCAACGACCAGTACGCGGGCGTTCTTGAGTTTCAACTGACCAGCCGGGCCAATTTCAGGCAGATTGAGGTGTTTTTGATAGCGTTCTTTTTCGGTCGGAACAAGCGTTGTTGCTTCCATGATAGGACGGGGTAGATAAAGCTAACGTAGTGTTGCACTAATCCAACAGATTTAAAGACCTGAAAATTGCGTTGAACCCGGCACAATTGGAAATATTTAGTTAACGTTTTATATGTGATTTTTTTAGTACTATTGCCCCGATAAAGTCCTAACATTTCTCAATCTATGGATAAAGTACATTTTTTTGCCGGCACTACGCTGGCAACCAGTCTGCTGGCCCTTGCCCTGACGCTGAACAGTACCACGACTCAGGCTTTCGTTAACCCGGCCCGTCTTTCTACAGCCGGATTGCCCGAAACGGCACCGAAGAAAGGAAAATGGGAAACCCTTTTCGATGGTAAAACCTTAAGTGGCTGGCATACTTATCTGAAAGCCGGGCAACCCGTATCGGATAAGTGGACGATAGATGATGGTGCTATTCACCTGGCGTCGGGTGGTGCCGGTGATCTGGTGACCGACAAAGAATACGGTAATTTTGAACTGGAGATGGAGTGGAAAATTGCCGAAGGGGGCAACAGTGGTATTATTTACCACGTACACGAAGATCCAAAATACAAAGCAACCTACCAGACTGGTCCGGAAATGCAGGTGCTGGACAATGAGCGCCACCCCGATGCCAAACAGGGGCGTGATAACAACCGCACGGCTGGTGCGCTCTATGATTTGCAGAAACCCGTCAATCTGGGAGCCGCAAAACCCGCCGGCGAGTGGAACAAGGCCCGCCTGGTTATCAATAACGGAAAAGCGGAACAATACCTGAACGGTAAGAAAACGGCCGAATACCCAACCAGCGGTCCCGAATGGGATAAAATGGTTTCGGAGAGTAAATTTAAGGGGTGGGAAGGCTTTGGTAAGTACGACAAAGGCCATATTGCCCTGCAGGATCACGGGAATAAGGTCTGGTTTCGTAACATCAAGATACGCGAATTGTAGACTTTAAAGAGTGAAAGAGCGAATGAGCGAATGAGTGGGCCACCGATACGGTGAATAGCCACTACGCTAGCAAACAGCTCTTTCACTCTTTCACTCTTTCACTCTTTTAGTTATTATGACAACCCGCCGAACGGCCCTCAAAACCCTGACAGGTACCGCCTTAACGCTACCTTCCCTGACTGAATCCCTGGCCAGTCCAATGACACAGCCCGACTCCATGTCCGCTCCACTGAAAGGCCGTATCAATCACTCCGTTTGTAAGTGGTGTTACGGGAAAATTCCGCTCGATGACTTTTGCAAATCAATCAAAGAGATGGGAATCACCTCAGTCGATCTGACAGGACCCGCGGAGTGGCCTACCCTGAAAAAATACGGGCTTACCTGCGCCATGGCGCAGGGAGCGGGGAAAGGTATTAATGATGGTTTCAACGACCCTAAACTGCACGATGAACTGGTGGCCAGTTACGAAGCTATCTTCCCTAAAATGAAAGAAGCAGGCCTGACCAACGTCATTTGTTTTTCGGGAAACCGCCGGGGTATGAGCGACGAAGAAGGGTTGAAAAACTGCGCTGTTGGTCTTAAGCGTCTGATGCCCAGTGCCGAAAATCATGGTATCGTCGTCGTGATGGAATTGCTGAACAGCAAAGTGAATCACAAGGATTACATGTGCGACCACTCCGCCTGGGGCGTTAATTTATGTAAAGCCGTGGGATCAGAGAACTTCAAACTGCTGTACGATATTTACCACATGCAGATCATGGAGGGAGACATCATTCGCACTATCCAGGAGAGTAACAAATATTTTGCCCACTATCACACGGGCGGTAATCCGGGCCGGAATGAGATTGACGAAACCCAGGAACTCTACTATCCGGCTATCATGAAGGCGATTGTCGATACTGGATTTAAAGGGTACGTGGCGCAGGAATTCATTCCCAAGCGCGACCCGCTGACGAGCCTGAAAGAAAGTGTCATGATTTGTGATGTATAATTTGTCGGTATCAGGAGCGGGGAGTCAGGAGTGAGATAGCCCATTCTCACTCCTGACTCCTCGCTCCTGATACTTGTTATACCAGTTTGTAGTTTTTGTATTCGCCAATTCGCCAGCCGGTTAGTTTTTCGACAAGGGTCAGAAAACGGACACGGGCGGAATACCGTTTCTGGCGGGTATCGAAGTTGAAATCCCAGTTCAGGCGGTCGACGCGGGGTTGCATAACGGCAGGGTGAATACCCGTAAAGTGGGCTAGCGAGTCAATTTGACTATAATCGAATGCGTCGACACTAGCCTCGGCTTTGGCAATGGTTTCGCTGGTATTCCAGAAATGATTCGCATTGCGAAGCCTTTTCTTCTGTGTTTCGGGGGGCTTCACCCAGCCATAATGATATACGTACGCATCGATCAGTTTGACCCGTAGCTTCTGGTTCTCCTGCGTTCGAAATCCCTGTGCATCCTTATACGACACTACATTACCCGTGTTGCGAATCACCCTGATTTCGCGTCGGTACCACTGCCGGGAGTCGCCGACGTAGCTGTAGGAGCCGTAGAAATGCAGGTACTTGAAGAGTAAACCGTCTACGTTCTCATCCATCAGGTAGCGCTGCATGGCTTCCCGAACAACCGGAAGGTACTGTTCGTGCAATACTTCATCTCCCTGAATGTAGAACGCCCAGTCGGCATCCGGCGAAACAGCGGCCAGCGCTTTATCCGTTTCCAGGGCCAACACCCGCCCCCCGGCGCGGGCGCTATCATCCCAGGTTGTACGAATAATCCTTATTTTATCAGACTGAATGGATTTGATCAACGCCAGTGTATCATCGTCAGAATCGCCAACGGCAATCACGAATTCATCGCATAATGGCAACACCGATGTAATGGCTTCTACAATGGGGTAGTCGAACAAAACAGCGTTACGGATAAAACTAAACCCAGCTACTTTCATAGGGTAAAATTACCAATTTCTCTTTCTGCTTTTCGGTAGATTCAATGCTCAGGCTTGAACGGCACCGGTTTGGCCCTGTCTTACAAGGGGGTTTTCGGGTAGATGCATAAGGTAAATTACTCTAAACCAGATAAGTACGCAGGGTAGGGCTTTTAGCACGTATGGTTTCACCAACTGCTCCCGCAGGAAGGTTGGAAATATGTCGCTGGGCGACAGTATGGTGAACACAAAACAACTAATGAGCAAGGTTCTGTCGAGCCAGTTTTGCGGGCAGCACACCCACCAGCAAATCACGCCCGTAACGGCTGTAATGTAGGTTGGCGATTCGGAAACGGGGTTGAAAATGACCTGAAACAGCAGCACCGATGCAACCATTAACAGACGGAATACCGGTTCTGTATAGCGTTTTATCTGCACATACACCGTACAGAACAGCAGCACCCCGGCCCCAATAATAGCTGAAGTTGAAATATTGGGCGAGATGGTCTGATGCACAAGGCGGTGAATGGACAGATTAAGCCATTTGTCCACGTCAGATTTTATGAGCAGCTGTTGCACCCACAAGTCATATTGCCAGAGCAGTTTATCGGGCGAAGTAAGCAGCAGCGGCAGCAACGCGAACACAACACCCCAGCCCAGGGCATAAGCCAGAAACCGGAGTTTCTGCGGGTATAGTAAAAATAATGCCCCGGCTACCAGACTATAAATTTTGATATTGAAGCCCAGCAGGATAAAAAAAGCGGCCCAAACTGGTTTGCGACGTTCAAAACTCAGGAACGTAAATAGCGAAAGGGCGGCAATGAGCGGATTGGTCTGGCTATTCACGAGCGACGTGAACAATTCCTGCAGGCAGAACCAGTAGGCAAACACTTTTTGCTGATGCGTAAACGGCATCCGGTAGATGGCGTAAAACCAGACAGCCGTAAACAAGGGTTGCCAGATGAACAGCCCCACTGAATAGGGAAGCGCAAAAATTGGGGCAAATAGAGCGGCAAAAGTAGGTGCGTAGTGATAATGATCCACGTACTCTGCCGGATAGGCTGCATACAGACTTTTACCCTCCAGGAGATGATACAGCGAATAATAAAAAATACTGTACACATCAGACCCCTCAAAGAACACGACCTTTATGCTTGCCAGCAGGGCAAGTGCCGCGTAAACCCCCATAATGAAGCGGGTGTTACTGAAAAGAGGATGCCTGTAAAACTTTTGTATGGTATTCACTACAGGTCAATCTGTTAGATGATAGACAAAACCAGCCTTATAAAACGGCGAATATACTACGTGGTCATCCATTGCGGCCAAATCTCATTCAGGAAGATTGATAAAGGCACAACCACGACCCCTTCTTTTGTGGTGAAAGTTCGGCCCTGCGGCACAATTACAACTTTATCATCGGGGTTCAAATCTGCAACACTGGCATAAAATCCCTTTGTCAAAACGGGTACATCGGCGTATTTGATTTCGATGCAGGCCCGTTTACCATCGGGTCTGATAACGAATAGGTCGCACTCGGCACCGGCTTGTGTACGGTAAAAATAGAACTCAGTGTCGGAAGCTGTTCGGATCAATTGCTCTACAACGTAGCCTTCCCACGATGCGCCAACGAGCAGATTCGTTTGCAAATCATTAAAAGAGTGCAGGCGTGCCAGCCGATGCAGCATTCCTGAGTCGCGCAGGTATAACTTGGGCGATTTCACCAGGCGTTTACCAATGTTGA
The DNA here is from genome assembly GCF_000374085.1 of Spirosoma spitsbergense DSM 19989. Lineage (GTDB taxonomy): Bacteria > Bacteroidota > Bacteroidia > Cytophagales > Spirosomataceae > Spirosoma > Spirosoma spitsbergense. The sequence goes on from NZ_KB893589.1 coordinate 17,170, forward strand.
TAAAGTAAGGCTGTAATCGTCTGATTAGAAATCCTCCTTCCAGTAAATCCAGATAGGCCAGTACAGTAGGCTGTGATATACCCATTGAGCGAGATAAGTCACTCATATTCAAGAGATTGCCATGAACACCAAGTAGCATTTGTAGAAACCGGCGTAGTGTAGGGGCCGCTACCTGATATCCCAGTGCACGGAGGTCGCGCTCAACAAAAGTTGCCACAAAATTGTCTAACCACCGACCTGTACGTGATGGAAGATCAGCAAAAAGTGCATCTGGAAAGCCACCCCTAAACCAGTGCTCCTGCCAGCTAACCCGGCTCTGTACTTCAGGCCATGAAAAGGGGGTTAGTTCGATATAGGATATACGTCCTGCCAGCGAATTGGCACTCTGCCGAATGAGGTCGGGCGAGGCCGAACCCAGCAGCAGAAACCGTCCAGGCATGCGCTCTTTATCGACTAACGCCCGAAGTAATGAAAATAATACCGGCATTTGCTGCACTTCATCTATAATGACACATTTGTCGGCTTGGCCCTGTAGGAACGATTCGGCGTTTTGGAGCACCTCCCGGTCGGTTGTCAATTCCAGATCAATGTAGATTGATTCAATAGGTAGTTACCCACGTATGAGTTGTGCCAGTGTTGTTTTGCCAACCTGTCGCGGGCCAATTAAGGCCACAATTGGAAAATAAGTCAAATCATCGAGCAAACGTGCTGTTACAGAGCGTGTAATCATCCTTAAAGTAACTCGCCATCCTTGTAAATTCAAAATATACATTTGAATTTACAAGGATGGCGAGTTACTTTAACCAGTATAGCAGAATGGAGAAAACCATAAATTCCCCTACTTCATCTCCTCTACAAACATCGTGAGGACAAGGAGCAACTGCAACTACATACCCTGCGTATCGAACTGTACCTTATCAACGGCAAACAGCGGTTTTTGACCGGCCGTTGGATTGATGAAAACGAGGTAGAGTTTATGAATACCCGACACGGGCTTACGGAATGGTAAATCAATCGGCCCCGTTGTGCCCTGTTTGGCATCAGCTTCGCCCAGAAGCAGGCCCGTGGGTGAGTCGAGCCGGGCTTCGAGTTTGCCACCCGCTACCTGGTCGTTAGCCGAGAATACCGTTGGTTTAATGCCCGTGATGCCCGTCAGGTCAATATCCGTGAACTCCAGGTAGCTACCCGACTTCGTTCCGATGGCAGCTGGTCCCATCTGTGGAATGTCGTACTGGAAAATATCCTGCTTTACATCCGCCGAAACGGCTTTCACCATCGGCGACCGCAGGGCTACACTCGATGAACCGGTAATAGGGCCAATGGCACCATTGCCCCGGTCGGTATAGGTAGCGGTCAGGATGTATGAACCATCCTTTTTCTGCGCTGCCGTCACGTAATCACCCGATAGTGGCTGACGGTCTTCTTTTTTCTGGTCAGCCAGCGAAAGGATATACCGTACCATGTCAGTTGCTTCGCTTTCCTTGAGTTGCGGGTGGGCACTCATGGCCTGTTCGCCCCAGACGCCACCACCACCGGAAATTACCTTTTTGGCCAGTTTGCCTTCGGCCTGAAAAGAGCCTTTGTATTTCTTCGCTACGTCGATATAGGCAGGTCCGATGGATTTTTTGTCAATGGCATGGCAGGCTTTACAGTCGCTCAGTTCAATCAGCCGCTTACCGGTCGAAAAACCCGTGTTGGCCTGGTGGCCCTGTGCCAGCATCGTTTTGTCAAAACCTTCGAGGTAGTTGATAGTCATGGTCACATCGCTGGGGTCGATACCTTTCTGCAAGGTTCCGTCCTCTTTGTCGGCCACTTTAACGGCGTACTTAACGGGCTTGTCGGGGAAGTAAAACGTTTTGTTTCCCGCAAGAGCAACTTCCACTTTGGGCTGGTCGTTCCCCACTTTGATGTCCATCGTTTTGGTGGCTACGTTTCCGGCGACATCCGTCACTTTGAGCGTAGTCGGGTAAACGCCGGGCTTCGTAAAGGTTACCGTTGGGTTGGCAGTCGTCTGTTTTGGCATACCGGGGCCAAACGACCACTCGTATTTGAGCGCGTCACCATCGTAATCCATCGATTCTTTCGCGTCAAATTTCACCGTCAGGGGAGCCGCACCAACCATTTTGCTGGCATTGGCAGCGGCTACGGGCTTCCGGTTGCCAGCATTGTACGTAATGCGCGACAGGCGGGCGTCGGCGTTGGCCGCAAACCACTGCTGCCCGTATTCGAGCGTATACAGCGAACCATCGTTGGCAAACTGCATGTCAATCGTGTGCGAGAACTTGGTGTTCGGCAGGAAGGTCTCCATCTTCACAAAATCGCCGTTTTCTTTCATCGTGACCGGGTGAATCCAGTCACGCATCCATTCGTAGGCAAAGAATTTTCCGTCGTAGGCCTTCGGGAATTTTACGGGCGATTCCGGATAGTCATCGTAGTAATAAACCGGTCCGGCCATGGCATTACGACCACCTTTGCCCATAATCGGCCCGAACTCCGGCGATTCGGCGTAGGGGTAATAAATAAACGCTTTCTGAGCCGGGGGTAGCTCCTGAAGGCCCGTGTTGTTAGGCGAATCATTGATTGGCTTCATGGGGTCAAACAGGGGGCCGGAGGTGCTATCGGCAAAATTAAAGGCGTGGTAGGGACGATTGTCCGCTACGAACAGCGGCCAGCCGTAATACCCTGCCTTCCGGGCCTGATTCATTTCGTCGTGCCCGCGGGGGCCATATTTTTCGCTGTTCTCACCCGCGTCAGGGCCTACTTCGCCCCAGTACAGGAAACCCGTACGCTGGTCGACCGAAATCCGATAGGGATTACGGTTACCCATTACGTAAATTTCGGGACGGGTCTTGTCCATTCCTTTTGGGAACAGGTTTCCTTCGGGAATGGTGTAGGTGCCGTCGGCTTCGGGGTGAATCCGCATGATTTTACCACGCAGGTCGTTGGTGTTACTCGATGTAGCGCGGGCATCCCAGCCCCGGCGACCCGGCCGCCCGTCAATGGGAGCGAACCCTTTGGAGTTGAATGGGTTGGTATCGTCACCCGCCGAGAGGTACAGATTGCCCTTCTTGTCCCAGGCAATCGAGCCCCCCGTATGGCAGCAGCCATCGCGCTTAACGGGAATGGTCAGCAGGACTTTCTCGGTATTGAGCAGCAGGGTGTCCTTCACATCGTCGTACACAAAGCGCGACAGGTGCTGGGCGGTATCGGCTACCGTATTGCCCGTCAGGGGCGAGTAGTAGGCATACAGCCATTTGTTCTGCTTGAAATTAGGGTCAACATTCAACCCCATCAGGCCGTATTCAAACTTGGTGAATACCGGGAAGTTGGCAACCACTTTCACCGATTTTTTGGCGGGGTCATACAATTTCAGGGCACCTTTCCGCTCCGAGAAAAGTACTTTACCGTTGTCCAGTACTACCAGTTCCGTAGGCTCATCGAGTCCGGCGGTGAGAATCTGGCGGTCGAAGCGGTTTTCTTCGGGGTAAGGCTGCGTTTTGGCCTGTCCGAACTTCAGGTTCGTAGCCATCACGGATTTGATACCACCCAGAATGTGGGCTAAAAACATCTGGTCGCTATACGACTCATCGGTATGGCCGGCACCCGTGTAAAATGCCTTGCCACCGTCGAAATCGTGGTACCAGATGAACGGGTGATTATCCCCGTTTTTGCCGCCTTCGTAGGTTTTTTCGTCCAGCTTACCCAGCACTTTTATCTCGGGCGAGATGCTTTTGTAGCTGTACCACTCGTCGAACCGTTTCCAGACGTCGGGCAGCATTTTGGTAGCCGGATGGCTTTTATCGATAATATCGATTTCGGCATTCTGCTGTTTGGGGTGGTTCAGAAAGTACGCACCCGCCAGTTGGTTATACCAGGGCCAGTCGTATTCCGTATCGGCAGCCGCGTGGATACCCATGTAGCCGCCACCCGCCTGAATGTACCGCTCAAACTGCGCCTGCTGGGCTTCGTCGAGTACATTGCCGGTCGTGCTGAGCCAGATAACGGCACTGTACTGCTTCAGGTTATTTTCGGTGAACTTGCCGGCGTTCTCTGTCGTGTCAACGGCAAACCCGTTTTCCTTACCGAGTTTCATAATGGCTAGTTTGCCTACCTCAATGGACTTGTGCCTATATCCTGCCGTTTTGGAGAAAACCAGTACTTTGTTCAGGGCAACGGGTGCCTGACCCGAAGCCGTTGCTGGTTTGGCCGGGGTCGTTCGCCGGGCTGACGTTTGTGCCCAGACAGGGTTGTCTGCGCCAGAGACTACCGTTGCCAGCACGCCCGCCAGCAGCCATAGGCGGGAGGGAAATTTACTGTTAATCATAGAGTTTTGTGATTTATACAAATTGATTGGCACCCACTAATCGAAGTCAAAATGCTTAACTTATTTTAGGATTCGATTGGCTTTTAGTAAGAAACAAAAGTAACGAAAAAGCGAATGCCATGTCGTAGTCATTGGCTTAAATAATGCCTGAACCTGAATTTAATCGACTTTTTTGAAAGTCAGAACGGGCTTGCCCTGCCGAAACAGCGTCAGTTCACGCGAATTAATCCGGTAGGTCATTGGCTGGTTCAGCAGGGGCAGCAGTTTGGCTTCTACCGCACCGTTTGGACCCATACAGGCCATTTTTGTGGTAACCAGTGGTCCAAACAGAATCTGATGAGTGTCTGCCCTAACGGGGCCGCTGAGCTGATTTCAGCCGGTAGTGCCGGTTACGCGCCCCTGAGTGAGTGAAATCTCCAGGCGGGGTATTGTCCGGGCTGCTCCGTTGGTGGCAACGGAATCCCCCTCTATGCCCGTGAGCACCCAGCTAGCCTGCAGGAGGGCTAATTGCCGTAGTGAAACGCCACAACCCACCACGTTTTTGCCCTGACTCACCACATCCACGTGGTAATCGTACCGCTGGCCGGATAGTTTATCCGTACAACTGTCGGGTCGGAACAATACCTTGATTCGGCCATCCAGCGACTGATATCCGAACGCGCCATTGGTCGAATCGGCCGTGCGGCTAATCTGATTTTCGGAAAGCGATACAACACTGCTGTCGCCGTGCCGGGGTTTAAAGAGCAGGACTCCCTGGGATGGGTTTACCGTTAGCGACCAGGCGGGGTCACTGCCTACGGCCACCAGTTCATCCCCGGCTTTCAGGTAGCGGGTGTAATCGTCGGGTTGATTGACGGGGATGAGCATGGCCGAGAACTGCGTAGACGGACGGCGACAGGCAACCGTCAGGAGTACAAGGCCAACCAGTAGCGTTCGCATAGGTTTGGTGCGGGTTGTATTTGAGGATAAGACCATCGCCAGCCGAAAAAGTTTAAGAATTATAGGACTTACGCAAACTGGATTGTTGGCCGAACAAGCTGAGAGCGTAGATACTCGCTCAATAAGCCATGCTTGAGTTGATAAACGCTCGTTTGACATCCATAAGCCAACTCCCGCAACCGTATCCACACCAAACTGGCCGCTGCAATATGATTCCGTTGACTTCGATTCAGACGACACTGACACTTAGCAATGCCTGTCAATTGTTTTTCCTCCCGGTGAAGCTGCTCAATCTTCCAACGCAGGCTGCTCTCCTGTTGAGCAGCCTGTGTCGAGTCCTGAGACAAGTCATTGGTTATCAACCAGTCCGTGCGGTCGGTAGAGACCTCAACCCGGAACAGCTTTACTTTCACATCAAGAGGAAACTTGTTGAGCTTAACCGCTTTGCCTTCGGCCAATTCCCTAGCCGACCACGCCAGATTACTCACCGCCAGGTAGGGTCGTTTTGCCTGGCTGTCATCCACTTTACGGTTGGCCTTGAGCGGACAGTAGAAGATTTTATGCTTGCTGATGAGCAGTTTCATCATCTCGGTGGTGGCATACCAACTGTCCATGAGCACATAACCGAAAAGCAAACCGCGATGAATCGCGCTAATGAGCATCTCCCGCACATGATCAAGCTTGGTCTTGCCGTCCCGGTCGGGGTCAAACAGCCGGTAGTCAATGACCCAGAATTGGTCGGCAACTGGATCGTAATACACGCAGTTGACCACACCGATGCCTTTAATTATCCCATGCTGATTACCCGAATATTGTCGCCGAACACCCTGTATTTTAGACGAGTGGATCTTTTCCAGCACTACATCGTCAAAGATAAGATAGCCTTCGAGCCGACTGTTAAAAAGTGGGCTTACCTTTTCCCAAAGCATTCGTGGGGTAAGCTTTTCTTCTTTTAGGAAGCGGGCCACGTCGTCGTGGGAAAGGTCAGCAAAGTGGTCAGCCAAATTCGTGCAGGTATAATTAATCTGGCTGGAGAGCAGATACTGACAGTATAAGTGGCTCGTCGTTTTCATACCTGAAATTAACCATTTTCATTACTTTGCGTAAGTCCTAAATTATTCTGTGTATCAACGGAAACCGAAAACCAGCTCGAATAAGTGAGCAGAACCAGCTTTTCCGGCAGGCAGCAACGCAGCCGTTTCTACTGTAAAAACTCCCTGGAAGCTGTTTGAATTGGCGCTTTCAGGCCCAAAATAGTAGTATAAACAGCTTTTATGAAACAGATAGTAAATGCTCCAGGGTTAATAGACAGGCCGACTGGCCGATGAGTTGCCGGTAAACAGACACCGCCGGTTTGCCAGAATCGACCATAAATCCGGTAATGACGCATCGAATGAGTATTTACCGTAAATTAGGCGTTTGCAGTAACGGTTGCCCTAACGTTACAACTTCCGAGAGATTATGCGGTACGCGCGCACTACGCTTTGCTTCCTGTTGGCCTGTCTGACGCATGTTCAGATAGTTGGTAAGCCAACCCGGTTGAGTAGGCCTGAGCAGGAAGACGAGCCAATAACGTTTGAGCATTACGGTCAGGAGAGTGGTCTGTCGCAGGGGACCATCAATGCGGTTACGGCCTATGATGGCTTCCGGTGGTTTGCTACGCAGGATGGACTTAATCGGTTCGATGGCTACGGGTTCAGGGTGTACCGAATCGGGCAGGGACTGAACAGTAACCTGGTGCAGGCCCTGCTCACCGATTCGCACCAGCGGCTCTGGATTGGCACGGGAGCCGGGCTGAATCTGTTCGACCGGGCAGGTGGCCGGATACGTGGATTTACGGAAACGTTTGGTATTCGCCACGCGGTCGATAGCCTGCCCGTTAACCGCCTGCTGGAAGATAAACGGGGGCGTATCTGGATTCAAACGGTGGCGCAGGGGCTGTTTTGTTTCGACCCGGCCCTGAAAAAAATCAGGCAATACTTTCCCGGTATCAATACGATCCACAGTTGTTGCCTGGCCCCCGATGGGCAACTGTGGGTGCTTACATTCAATGAGTTGTACCGCTACGATACCGAACGGGCTACTTTTGTGGCTGTCCCCATTCGTCAGCGCCTGACAACGGCATCCCTGTTTCAAAACCTCCTGTTCGACAAACGCGGAAATCTGTGGATGGGTACCGCCGATGATGGGGCCTTCCGGCTGGAAAATCCCGCCAGCCCGTTGGGTCACGTTACGCACTATGTACAGGGAGGTACGGCGCGGCACCTGAGCGGCAATGATGTAGAGTCGTTGCTGTGCGACAAAACCGGCAACGTCTGGATTGGCACCCGCACGGGCGGTATAGCCATTTACCACCCTGAAACCGATCAGTTTACCTACGTTCGTCACTCAGCGCTCAATCGCCGGAGTCTGCGCGAAAACTTCGTATGGCTCCTTTATCAGGATCAGCAGGACATTGTCTGGGTGGGGAGTAGTAGCCAGGGTATCGACAAATATGACCCCAACCGACTTCCGTTCGGGCTGATTCAGCAACAGGCCGACAATCCGGCGCAGGGCCTGCCCGATAACGTGGTTTTCCGGCTATTGGGCCTGGGAAACCAACTGTACATTGGCACCGAAGCCGGTGGATTTGCCCGCTATTCGATACCGGACGGTGCCATCACGTCGTTTCCTGAAACGGCTGTCCCATCGGCTAGCGCTATGCACGGTGAGGTGCGGGTAATCAACGCCGATTCTAACGGCAACCTGTGGTTTGCTAACTGGCACGAACTAACACAGTATGACCCCCGCCAAAACAGGGCTCATGTGTACCCGATGCCGGGGCCGCGTAAACAAAAATATATCTTCGCAGCCCACATGCTCAGCGATACCAACGGACGAACCAGCGAAATCTGGGTAGCGGGTGACGGTGGGTTAATGCGCTTCGACTGGCTAGCGAAGCGGTGGAAAGGCTGGCAGGATTTGCCCGCTGTCGCGGCTATTTCGGCCTATTATATTCGACTGGTCTATCAGCAGGAGCGGGATATCGTGTGGTTCGGGACGCTGGGAAACGGGCTGCTTCGCTACAACCGCCGTACGCAGCAACTCAACGCATTCGGGCCTGCCAACGGACTGGCCTGTCTTAATATTCGCTCGGTGTTGCAGGATGGCTGTACCCTCTGGGTTGGTACCGATTGTGGCCTGTTTGTACTTGATCTGACCCGCAATGTGGTTACACGCCAGTATACGAGCAGCAAGGGGCCGATGGCGTTTCGGTTGCCCAACGATGTGATTTACGGTATTCTGAAAGACAATGAGGGGTATTTGTGGCTAAGCAGCAATCAGGGGCTAACCCGCTTCTCGCCCACGAAGGGCGTGCTCAAAAACTATGACGTGTCGGATGGGCTGCAAAGCAATGAGTTCAATACCAATGTGGCTTACAAACATGCCGACGGTACGCTGTTTTTTGGCGGTGTCAATGGCGTTACGTACGTCAGAACCGGGCAGATGCAGCGAAATGCGTTTGTGCCGCCGATTCGTATCACCGCCCTTACCGTGCTGGACAGTGCTTACAATCCGAACCAGACACGCCTGACGCTCAACCCCGACCAGAATTTTATTGAGTTTTCCTTTGCGGCCCTCAATTTCTCTAACTCACAAAAAAATCGCTATCAGTACAAACTCGAGGGCATTGATGCGTCCTGGGTGCAGGCTCAGCATCGCCGAACGGCCAACTACACCAACCTGCCACCGGGCAACTATGTGTTTCGGGTGAAAGGCAGTAACGACGATGGCCTTTGGAATGAGCAGGGCACTCTGGTGAACATCCTGATTAAGCCGCCCTTCTGGGCGACACTCTGGTTTCGGATAGCCATGCTCATGCTGCTGGCAGGAGGGCTGTATGGCGGCTACCTGTACCGGATTGCTACGCTAAAAAACCGACAGGCCCACGAGTTGAGCGTAGCCATCCGAACGCAGGAACTTGAACGGCACCGGTTTTCCAAAGAACTGCACGATGGCGTAGGGGCCAACCTGGCTGTGCTGAAAATGTATCTCTCGTCGCTCGGCTCGCCCAACGTAACCGTTGATGATGTCAGGAATCGTTCCCTGTCCGTGCTTAAATCATCCATTGCGGATATACGCAGCATCATTCATGATACGCATCCGCGCAGTCTGGCCGAGTTTGGGCTGGTTCATACAATTGATGATGTGGTGGCATTGATGAATGAGAGCCACCAGCTGAACGTAATGTTTACCTGCCGACAGGTGCCGCAGAAACTACCCGAAAGCATCGAAATCAATATGTTTCGGATTGTGCAGGAATTGCTCCAGAACGCGGCCAAACACGCTGAGGCTACCCACGTTCTGCTCAGTCTGAATTATGAAGCCGATACCCTGTCGCTGACCTATAGCGATGATGGGCACGGCTTCGACCCTACACGCGTCCACAATCACTCATTGGCGGGCAATGGTTTAATCAATATCAACCAGCGGGTCATGCTCGTGAAAGGTACTTATCAGCTGACGTCGGCCGACAACAAGGGGACAGCCATCCGGATATCCGTTCCGGTTGCCTGACCGGGAAGCACGTCAATTCGTGTATGAACACTTAGCCGGGTTTGGTCGTTTACTAGCCCAACACATACACGACACTACCCAATGAAGAAAGGCTGGATTATTGCGCTCGGATTGCTGTTTGTCGGTATCCTTGGTGCCTACATGTATTATAGCCGGTTAAAAAGTAACGCCGAAGCAGAAAGGGGTGCTTACGATGGAACCCTTAAACCACGCGTGGAACTAAGCCGGTTTGACTTTGAGAACATCACCGACGATGAGATTTCGATGAACATGTACATCCTCCTCGACAATCCGCTTCCCATTGCATTGAAGGGCAGTAATGTGAACTACTCGTTCTATATCAATGATCAGGAACTGGTTAAGGAATCGTACGAGAAGGTGGTGACCGTAAACGCCGAAGACAGCACTACTCTGGCGCTGCCCGCCAAACTGAAAGCGAAAAAAATGACTGCCCTGCTCGAAGACCTCGACCGGCGCAAGGTCGATAGTGCCGACTACCGGCTTCGTATTTCGTTCGATACGGATGTGCCGATTCTGGGTGAAAGGAAAATCAACATCGACCAGACCCGCCGACTGCCTACCTACCACGTTCCGCAGTTTAAGGTAGAGGATATCGATTACGGCAAACTGAGTCTGAAAGCGATGGATGTAGCGGCAAAAGTCAATATCATTAACAGGAATAAGTTTCCCTACAACATTACCGATACGCATTATACCGTGGTTATTGATGGGAAAGAAATTGCCGAAGGGGTGCAGGCTGAGCCAATTCTGGTAAAGAAAGAAGCGACGACACCCGTGGTGTTTCCGGTAACCGTGAAGCCAGGCAAAGCCCTTGGATTACTGCCCAAAGCCCTGTTCGACAAGAAAGACACCCCGTATGCGATCACCTTCCGGTGTAAAATTCTCGACAAGAACAACAACCCCATGTTCCAGCACAGCAAGTTTGTAACGACCATAAAAGGAACGCTGCTGGATTTTAAAAAGAACAAGTAAGCGGCACAACTGACTAACTACATGAAACAGTACGACGTACTCGTTATTGGTGCCGGATCGGCCGGGCTCAGCGTAGGTATATCCATGAAACGTCTCGGTTTTACCGTGCTGATCGTAGAAAAAAACGATCACCGAATTGGGGGCGACTGCCTGAACGATGGTTGTGTGCCGAGCAAGGCCCTCATTTACGTTAGTAAACAGGTCCACCATGCCCGGAGCGTAGACCGGTTCGGCGTGAAAGCTGCCGGGGCCGTTGATATGGCGGAGGTGATGCAGTACGTTCGGGAGCGGCAGGACATTATCCGGGCGCACGAAAACGACCGCTATCTGCGCGAAACGGAAGGGATCGACGTCGCGCTGGGGGTAGCGCACTTTGTGGGCGAAACCGAGGTTGAAGTGGTGCTCAATGACGGGGAAACGATGCGGGCGACGGCCAAAAATATCGTGCTCTGCACGGGTTCCCTACCCCGTCAGCTGGAGGCCGAAGGGCTGGATGCCGTAGCGAAAGTGCCGGGTAAACTGCATACCAACCAAACCATTTTTTCGCTGAAAACCCTGCCCAAACGACTTCTGATTGTGGGCGCGGGACCTATTGGTATCGAGATGGCCCAGGCGTTCGGGCGGTTAGGCAGTGCCGTAACCGTGGTAGGAACCGAGGAGCGTATTCTGGACAAAGAACTGCCGGAGGTATCGGAACTGCTGAAAAAGCAGTTGGAAAAAGAAGGAATCACGTTTAAGCTAAAGCGGAAAGTTACCGCCTTCCCTGATGTAAATACGGCGGAGATGAAGGCCGGAAACGGCCATACGGATACCATTCCGTTCGACGTGGTGCTGGTAGCCATTGGGCGCACGTTTCAGTATGACGCACTGAACCTGCCCGTTGCCGGTATCGAGCTGTATGATAGAGGTCGCCTTACACTCAACGACTACCTACAGACCACCAACAAACACGTTTTTGCCGTTGGCGACGCAGCCGCCGGAGCACCGGCCGGGCAACGCCTGTTCTCACACGGGGCCGAACTACAGGCATCCATTGTGGTCGGTAATTTCATAACGCCCGGCGTGTTCGGGAAAAAACTTACGTACGACCATTTTTCGTGGGTCACGTTCACCGATCCCGAAGTGGCCACATTCGGTTTTTCGGAAGAAGACCTGAAAACACGCGGGAAAGAGTATGAACGCATCGAGTATGATTTCGCCCGCGACGACCGGGCTGTCATTGAAGACTACGAATACGCCCGGATGATTTTATTTGTCAGTCCATCGGGCATAAATCCCTTCGGCCCGAAAATTTTAGGGGGCACTATTATTGCACCAAAGGCGGGTGAGTTGATTCAGGAGCTTATCCTGGCGCAGCAAAAAGGCCTGACAGCGGGGGATTTCTTCAACAAGACGTACCCATACCCAACGGCCAGTCGGGTCAATAAATCCATCTGGGTCGATAAGATTGGCGGCCACCTGCCTGACCTCGTCAAGAAAGGAGCTAAGTGGCTGTACGAGTGAGCCTAAGAGTGGCTGATTTACCGTATGAATAAAAAGAGATGGCCCATTTATAGAACGGGCCATCTGCCGGACTCACCTAATTAACAAAACCCATAACAGTACCCATCCATAGACTCATTCTTTGGATGGGTACTGTACATACGTTCAAAAAAAAGGTCTGGTTTTATTTCGTCAGTGAGTCTACAGGCAAGTATGGCCCGATTAGTGCGTTTTTTTGCACGGGCAACTTTAGGGCAGGGCAGGAATAACTATTCCAAACATAGGCTATCTTTGCGCCGTTTTTACCCGCCCAAAAGTAAGTAGGCTCAAGCCTGGATATGGAAGACAAGAAACATTTGGATGCCGTTTCGGCTGCTGGTTTGCTGGTAGCAATGGGTATTATATATGGCGACATTGGTACGTCGCCCCTGTATACGTTACGGGCCATTATCGGGCCGGACAACATAATTCGGGCCGATGTTATAAGGGGTGCATTATCCTGCGTTTTATGGACACTCACCCTGCAAACGTCGGTTAAGTACGTAATCCTGATTTTACGGGCCGACAACCGGGGAGAAGGGGGAATTTTTGCGCTCTACGCCCTCGTACGCAGGCATGCCCGCTGGTTGACGCTTCCGGCTATTATTGGGGGAGCTGCCCTGCTGGCCGATGGGATTATTACGCCCCCCATTTCGGTTTCGTCGGCGGTGGAAGGGCTGCGGCTGATTTATCCATCCATTACGGATTTTCAGATTATCGAGATTGTCATTGCCATTCTAACCATCCTGTTTCTGATTCAGGCCTTCGGAACCAACGTGGTTGGTACGGCTTTTGGGCCCATTATGCTGGTATGGTTTGTGATGCTGGCTACGCTGGGTATTATTCAGATTGCCCACGCGCCGGGTGTACTGGCCGCCATAAACCCGTATTATGCCTGGTGGTTACTGGTTAAATATCCGGGGGGATTCTGGCTGTTGGGTTCCGTTTTTTTGTGCACAACGGGTGCCGAAGCCCTTTATTCCGACATGGGTCACTGTGGTCGGTCCAATATTCGGGTGAGCTGGGTTTTTGTTAAAACCTGTCTGTTGCTCAACTACTTCGGGCAGGGTGCCTGGTTACTTGGTATTCAGGGCCAGACGCTGAAAGAGCGTATCCCCTTTTATGAGGTGATGCCGCCCTGGTTCCTGACCATTGGTATCAGCATTGCCACGGCTGCCACCGTTATTGCCAGTCAGGCCCTCATCAGTGGTTCCTTTACCCTCATCAGCGAAGCCATCCGGCTCAACTTCTGGCCAAAGGTGCGGTTGCGTTATCCGAGTGTTCAGAAAGGTCAACTGTACGTGCCCAGCGTTAATATGCTCCTCTGGGCGGGTTGCGTGGGGGTAGTGTTGTACTTTCAGAAGTCGTCGAATATGGAGGCTGCCTACGGTCTGGCCATTACGCTAACGATGCTGATGACCACCATGCTGATGTCCTATTATCTGTATACGCACAAGTATCAGGCGTGGTGGGTGGTGCTCTTTCTGACGGTTTATCTGGGTATCGAAGGGTCTTTTCTGATTGCCAATCTCATCAAGTTTCCACATGGCGGCTGGGTATCCATGTTAATTGGGGTTACCATTGCCGGGGTGATGTACATCTGGCTACAGGCTTTTCAGATTAAGCTACGCCTGACGGAATACGTTCGTATCGACCAGTATACCCAGGCCATTAAAGAACTCAGTCGGGATATCAGCATTCCCAAATATGCCACGCACATTGTGTTTATGAGCAACGCGGCCCGGCAGTCGGAAATAGAATCGAAAATAATTTACTCCATCTTCCAGAAACGCCCCAAACGGGCCGATATCTACTGGTTTGTACACGTCGATACCACTGATGACCCGTACACGATGGAGTACAAAGTAAATACCATTGCCCCCGACGATGCCTACAAAGTGACGTTTAAACTGGGCTTTCGGGTGGAGCAGCGCATCAACCTGTTCTTCCGAAAAGTGATTGAAGACATGGTGAAAAACAAAGAAGTGGACATCACCAGCCGCTACGAATCGCTCAGCCGTCAGAACGTGATTGGGGATTTTCGCTTTGTAGTTCTGGAGAAATTTCTGTCTTTCGAGAATGAACTACCCACTCGCGAGCGAATTATCATGAATATTTATTTTAGTATCAAGAGCTTCACTACGCCCGAAGACCGCTGGTTCGGACTGGACAGCAGTTCGGTGAAAATAGAGAAAGTACCCCTGGTCATCCGCCCGGTCGAAAACGTACAGTTGAAACGCATTACAACCTAATTAAAGAGCGAAAGTGTGAAAGAGCGAGAGTGCGAAATTAATGCGCCAATCACTCTTTCATTCTTTCGCTCTTTCGCTCTTTCATTATGAAACTTCTCATCACCGGCGGGGCCGGATTCGTTGGTTCGTCACTGGCTATCTCGCTGAAAAAGAACTATCCAAACTACGAGATTTTTGCGCTCGACAACCTCAAACGGCGTGGGTCGGAACTGAGCCTGTCGCGGCTCAAAGCAGCTGGTATCGAATTCCTGCATGGCGACATTCGGAACAAGGAGGATTTTGATGCGCTGCCCGCCGTAGATACCGTTATCGAAGCCTCGGCCGAACCTTCGGTGCTGGCAGGGCTGGATGGTACGCCCGATTACCTGATCAATACCAACCTGTTTGGTACCGTCAACTGCCTCAATTACGCGTTGAAACACAAGGCTAGTTTCATTTTCCTGTCGACCAGCCGGGTGTATCCGATCAAAACAATCGAAACCCTCAATTATGCCGAAGCCGACACGCGCTTTGTGCTGACGGATGAGCAGCCCGTGCCGGGGGTATCGGCCAAAGGGATTGCCGAAGATTTTCCGCTGACGGGTGCGCGGTCATTGTACGGCACCACCAAACTGGCATCGGAACTGATTATTCAGGAATACAACGAGTTCTACGGCCTGAAAACGGTCATTAACCGCTGTGGCGTCATTACCGGCCCCTGGCAAATGGGTAAGGTCGATCAGGGCGTCATGGTGCTCTGGATTGCCAAGCACTACTTTGAGCAGCAACTGGCGTATATCGGCTACGGCGGAACGGGCAAGCAAACCCGCGACATGCTCCACATTGCCGATCTGTACCGCCTGATCGACTGGCAGCTTCACCACCTCGACCAGGTAAACGGGCAAATCCTGAACGCGGGGGGCGGGGTAGAAAGCAGTGCCTCCCTGCAGGAACTGACCCGGATTTGTCAGGAAGTGACGGGCAAAACAATCCCGATAAAGCAGGTCACCGAAAACCGGTCGGCCGACATCCGCCTGTACATCACGGACAACACCAACGTAACGAAGCTAACCGGCTGGAAACCCCAACTGGGCATCCGGGAGATTGTAACCGACATTCACGACTGGCTCAACGAGAACCGGGCCGCCCTGGAACCGATTCTGAAATAGCCGGTCAATTTCCAGAAAAAGCCCTTATCCAGCAGACCGGATAAGGGCTTTTTTATTGATGTGGACAGGTTAACGTTAGTACGTGTCAGCCCCGTGTTACCACTACGATTCTGGGCCAGCTTTTTTCGGTGTTGAGGTCAACTACGGTGTATGCTGCCTTCTGTTGGTTAGGTTCGTTGGCATTGGCGGGGGCTTTTTTCGTTTGGACCGCTTGCCTTCATGCCTGCCGACCAATTGTTTTGTGCCGCCAGATGGCCATGACATTCGTGTCGACGTGGTCTACCGTCGGATTGTTGTCAAACAAACGTTTTTGAATGACAAAGGCTAACGCGTAATCATCAATCAACCCCCGTGCGTTTACCTCGGTTGGTAAACAGGCCCCGACCAAACCAAAGCAATTCGTTACGACGCTTACGCTGTAATCCTTTTCCAGCAGGTCGTACCCGACAAACTCATACCCATCCAGGAGAATACGGCTGCAATCCTGCTCCGGGTTTATAACCACGGCCAACAAATTGAATCGGCTTTCGGAAGTGGTTTTGCGCAGTATATAGTCGGGCGAAGTGAACAGGCCAGTCGGGAACAGGCCAGTCGGGAACAGGCCATCCGTATGGATAAAATTCCAGTCATCCCCATCAGCCTTGTTGTAATCCAGCGCAGGTACAGTCCCGTTTAGTAGACCGTCGAGCGAAACGACTTCGGTTAAATGGGGTATCTGAGCGTAATCGAAATAATCGGACCACGTCTTCCCATATTTTTCAGTGGATTGGTCGAATACCTCCCGCGCGGTGTATAAAACGGTCATTGGCTCTGTAAGTTTGGTTCCTTTCGAGCTGACGGCTACCGGGCGGGGCTTCCTGCACCCTTATTGATAGCGAATCGAGCTGGGGCCGAAGCTGGTACCAAAGTACAGTCAAAAGGCTGATTACATGGCTTTTTTGGCATTGATTTAGCAAACGGTAACCAGCGCTTTACCCCCTTATTCAGCAGGTTAACCGGCTGCTGGTATATAGCTATGCCGTGGCTTGTCAATATCCAGGGAACGTGGCATTTTGCCTGCTGGCCCCAACTGACGCAAACCCCGGGGGTTGGTAGCGGCTACTATTGTTGTCCGAAAGAGTGGCAGCGTGACTGGTTGAGGTTCCCGCAGTTCGTTTCTGTTGCCGTCGGCGTCCATGAGGTGGACGAACTTGCCGTAGTTGTAGGCCGTTTTTGTCAGCCGTTTCTAAATTTTCGTCTCAGCAGGATAAGCTTGAACTTTATGTTGTCATAGACCAACCCCAGCACCAGAGTAGTGGCTGCGAAAATCAGGGTGGACAGGCCAATTTTGGTGTATAAAATCGCGCCCGCAATACCACCCACAAAAAAGAAGGCTATAATCGTAAAGCGTAATCGGATGGATGAGCGTAGTTTCTGCTTTTGTTGTTTCGCTTTGTAAAAGAATAGTTGAGCTAACTCAATGCCTAAATCGGTGAAAAGCCCTGTTAAATGGGTTGTTCTGACGGTTGCATTTGAAATGGTCGTTACCAGCGAGTTTTGTAAACCCATGGCGAACAGTAAGCTGAATACAATAACGTTTGGCCGTTGGAGCAGCAATCCTTGCCCATAAAATCCAGCAATGAACAGAATCAGGCATTCTATTGAAGCCGGAACGATGTAAATATAGTGGTCGTCCTTCCGCGAAATAATTTCAATGAGCAGGCTGGAAACAAATGAACCCAGAAAAAAGAAGAAGATGTACAGAAAATAGATAAACCCTTCCCAGTAGTTCAACTTAAACACTTCATCGATGAAAAAGGCAAAGTGGCCCGTTACGTTCGTTGTCAGCCGTTGGACCGAAAAGAAACCAGCCACGTTCACAATACCCGCAACAAACGATAATAACGAGGCTATTTGCAGGTTATGGCTTAGGGTTCGCGTCTTGCCATGGTGTATGAACATTGTATACTTCTTTCTCTTTTTTCAGGGGGTATAAACCGCCACACAATGGGTGAATATACGCCTATTTACATTGGATGCCCATCCTGCCGGTTGGTGATGGTGGTAGATACGGCTATCGCGATTGGCGGACAACCAAAAAACGGTGAGCTTTGTACACTGGCTCAACTGATGCAAAACCCGCGCTGGTAGCCTGTCTCTCCTGATGGTTGAAACGGTGGCACCGTAATACGGTCAGGGTTCCCAGAGTTCAATCTTATTGCCGTCGGGGTTCATGATGTGGACGAGTTTCCCGTAGTCGTAGGGGGTAATGTCATCGAGGATGGTGGCGCCGTTTTCCCGGAGTTTATCGACCAGCGCTTCGAGGTGCTGGACGCGGTAGTTAATCATGAACGCCTTGGAGGAGGGAGCGAAATAGGCATCTCCGGTTTTGAACGGACTCCATTGCATCGCGTGGACTTCATCGGGCCGGTCAACGTCCCGGGATTCGAAACCCGCCGAACCCCAGGCATTGATGTCGAATCCTAAGTTCTTGGCGTACCACGCTCTGGTTTCTTCCGGATTGTCAGAAAAAAAGAAGATGCCCCCAATGCCAGTTACCTTGGTTAAGGTGTTGCTATCTGTTGTCTTACTTTCTTGTTCTTCCATTGTATGTGGGTGCAAAGCGGGTTAGCAAGTCATCTTCAGATGGTTGGTAATCCTAACTCTTTCAAAAATTCATTGTGCTTGTCGGTATTGGCTATAATGCTTTCATTGAGTAGACCCAGTTTTTTATGTACGGCTTTCAGGTCAATTTGTACTTCATCAAGCGAGGTGCTTACATATCTTGAAATATTCAGGTTGTAGCCATTCTTTTCAATCTCTTCCAGTGAAACCCGGCGCGCATAGCGTTCAATATGGTCTGGTCGATGTTTGTACGTATCGACTATTTTTCGAATATCGTTGGGTTCTTCCTCTTCGCCTTCCCGTAGGGTGTTTTGTCGTTTGCCTTTTTCGTACTGCTCACTGGCATTGATGAATAACACATCGTCCTGTTTTTTGCATTTCTTCAACACCAAAATACAAACCGGAATACCCGTTGAGTAGAACAGGTTAGACGGTAAGCCAATGACAGTGTCGATGTGGTTATCTTTCAACAGTTTGGTACGGATTTTTTCTTCTGCACCACCCCGGAATAAAACGCCGTGTGGTAAAATGATAGCCATTGTTCCTTCATTTCCCAGGAAGTGAAACCCATGGAGTAAAAAAGCAAAATCGGCGGCTGATTTGGGGGCTAAACCATAACTCTTGAACCGAAAATCGTCGGCCAGGGTGTCGGTTGGTTCCCAACGCAGACTGAATGGCGGATTGGCGACGATGGCATCGAACTCAATCTTTTTGGCCGGATTCATCTCGTTGAGTAACTCCCATTGATTCTCTAGCGTGTCTCCGTGGAATATTTCAAACTCGGTGTCTTTCATGCCGTGCAACAGCATGTTCATGCGGGCGAGGTTGTAGGTGGTGATGTTCTTTTCCTGCCCATATAGTTTGCCGATACTACCGCCGTTGTCTCTGATTCGTTTTCTGACATTCAGCAGTAGGGATCCTGAACCACAGGTGAAATCAAGCACCTTATCAAATTTTTTCTTTTTGCCCGAACTGGGGTCCTGACTGTCCAGGACGACGATTTCAGACAGGATGGTCGAGATTTGCTGGGGCGTGTAGAACTCACCTGCTTTTTTGCCCGAACCGGCCGCAAACTCACCGATGAGGTATTCATACGCATCGCCCAGGGTATCGGCGTCCGCCGAGAATTCGGCTATGCCCTCGGCAATTTTCTGGATGATGGTGCAGAGTTTCTTGTTTCGTTCGGTTGACGTTTTACCCAGTTTTTCAGAATTCAAATTGATTTCTGAAAACAATCCCTGAAAGGCCCGTTCAAACGATTCGTTTTCAATGTATCGAAAACCAGCTTCCAGCGTTACCAGCAACTCCGTATTTTGCTTTCTCGCTAACTCCGTGATGTGGCTCCACAGGTGTTGTGGTTGTATGACATAATGCACCTTCCGGCGCATTTGCTTTTCAAACTCCTGTACGTCTGCTTCATTGTCGGCATACCAGACAGACAAAGGCGTACGGGTATCTTTCTCCGGCAACGTGGGGTAATCGGCTCCCAATTCCTTTTTGGCCGATTCTTCGTAGTTGTACGACAGGTAGCGAAGAAAAAGAAACGAAAGCATATAATCACGGAAATCATCCGCGTTCATAGCGCCACGCAGTTGGTCAGCTATTTCCCAAAGGGTTTTACCTAGTTTTTGCTGTGCTTTATTAGACATGATAGGGTGCATTTCAAAAATACCAGTATCTTGTTGACATAGCCTCAAAAAGCCCTTGTTCCCATGACCAGAGAAGAATTACATGCCCTCGTTGATGCCCGGTATGATGAGTTTCAAGCTTTGCAACAACAACCTAATTTCCTGGCCTACGAAGAGAAATTTGCCCATATCATGACCGATCTGGGTAAAGATATATTGCAGACCTCAATGGGGCCAACCCCGGTGAACCCCCGAAAAAAAATACTACACAAACCCGATTCGGAAAAATAGATATTGCACATAATC
>NZ_KB893590.1 GCF_000374085.1 Spirosoma spitsbergense DSM 19989
GATCGGGTGATGCGTCTGTTAACACGGCATGTGTACGCTTGCGGTCATTTTCATGCGAGTCTAAGCACAACCACGGCCCATGTGCGGGGCTTTGCGTTGCTGTACAATTTTACGCCGAGTAGTCCGTCTGTGCGCAAAAAAGAGCCGAGTTTATATTGTCCGGCCTCACGGGCGAGTGGGCAGGTATTCTCGAAAAATTGGCTGGAGAACCTATTACTCTGTGCCTCAGTGGGTAATCTAAACCATCATTGCAATACGTTATAATGAGCAATTTTGAAAATCCCTCAGCCTCTTTTGGTTACAAAAGGACGAGTCTTTGTTGATTACAAAAACCAGACCTTCTTTGGGTACCGGGTTGCTCTAGGCAAGACTCTTACCCTAACAGGCTTTAATCTATTTGAAGGAGATATCCGCTTTGATTTAATTGACCGATTTAACAAAATACACTCCTTAATAGGGGTACTTTTTGAAAAATATGGGCGCCAGCTACAACTCACAATTCCAGCTTCTTTGCCCCCTGGTCAGTATGTTTTGCGGACTTACGCTAAAGGTTTCAAAGAGCCCGTCTGTCTACGGGTCAATGTTCTTAAAGATGATCAGGTAAGGCCAACTATAGGCACTTTGGTAACCCAAACAGCGAGTGAGGCATCTCCCTGTTCTATAATGGAGCCAGTTGCAGCTCAACGGGGTATTGCCTTATTTTTCACGTCGACTCTGGAGAAGTCAGTTTTAGACAAGCTGGGTCAGCATGCGGCTTTAAAGCTGGTATCGGTGAGCAGTGGTGCCTCATATTCCGGAAGTGTTGTCGCTTATGATTACGCTAATTCGGTATTTCCCGGTTCATTTACGATCCCAACCATAGTACCTCCTGGCTTGTTCACAGCTACTTTGCAGGTGCTGGACATGAAAAACAATGTGGTTGATGAAAGCGAGCCGTACGGTAGACTAGTGCAAATAAACTAGTAGACTTAGTAATTTTTATAGAAACGTTCATGCAGTACAAATACACAATTTAGCGTTATAATCCCTTTACATATTTCTAGTTACAAAACCCAACCGGGAAACGCACAACAGGTTCACCATCAGGCACGAAGGTACTTGTTGTACGTTTCCTGGATATGGCTGTCAGGAAGGAACGGTTAATCAAATCGCCCCTTCTTTTATTTCTTCCACCACAGCCGGGTCCAGCAACGTACTGGTATCGCCCAGGTTGGACGTGTCGCCCTCGGCAATTTTGCGCAGGATACGGCGCATGATTTTGCCGGAGCGGGTTTTGGGTAATCCACTTACAAACTGAATTTTATCGGGCTTGGCGATAGGGCCAATGACCCGGCTCACGGTGGCCAGAATATCCCGTTTAGTCAGTTCGGCATCGTGGCCGGAGGGCTGTTGATCGTCGGTGATGACGTAGGCGTAGATGCCCTGTCCCTTGATGTCGTGCGGATAACCCACTACCGCGCTCTCCACCACGCCCGTGTGCATGTTGATCGCGTTTTCCACTTCGGCCGTCCCAATCCGGTGGCCCGATACGTTCAGCACGTCATCCACCCGGCCCGTAATGCGGTAGTAGCCGTCTTCATCCCGCAGGCAACCGTCGCCGGTGAAGTACAGGCCCGGATAGGTGGCGAAGTACGTTTGTCGGCACCGTTCGTGGTCGCCGTAGGTGGTGCGCAAAATCCCCGGCCAGGGAAACTTGATGCAGAGATTACCACTCACCCCGTTCCCTTCGATTTCCTTTCCGTTCTCATCCACCAGCACCGGCTGAACACCTGGCAGCGGCAGCGTGGCGTAGGTGGGTTTAGTTTTAGTAACCCCGGCAATCGGTGAAATCAACATACCCCCAGTTTCCGTCTGCCACCAGGTATCCACAATGGGGCAGCGGTTTTTACCGATGTTGTCATCGTACCAGTGCCAGGCTTCCTCGTTGATGGGTTCGCCCACAGAACCCAGTACCCGCAGACTGCTCAGGTCATGATTCTTCACGTAATCCAGCCCAAAACTCATCAGCGACCGGATAGCGGTGGGTGCCGTATACAGAATGTTGACTTTATGCTTATCCGTAATAGCCCAGAACCGCCCGGCGTCCGGGTAGGTGGGGATTCCTTCAAAAATCAGCGATGTAGCCCCGCAGGCCAGCGGCCCGTACACGATATAGCTATGACCGGTAATCCAGCCAATGTCGGCGGTGCAGAAAAAGACCTCTTTCTCCTGGTACTGGAACACCGTTTTAAACGTGTAGGCCGTGTAGACCATGTAGCCTCCGCAGGTATGCACCACGCCCTTGGGCTTGCCCGTACTGCCCGATGTGTACAGAATGAACAGCATGTCTTCGGCGTCCATTTCTTCGGCGGGGCAATCGGCCGTAACGTGCTTGAGTTCCTGTTCCCACCAGATATCCCGCCCTTTCAGCATCGCCACCGGCGTACGAGTACGGGTCAGCACAATTACTTTCTCCACGCTGGGACAGCCAATCAGGGCATCATCCACGGTGCTCTTCAACGGAATCTCTTTGTTTCCCCGGTACGCGCCATCGGCCGTCACGACCACTTTACACTGGGCATCATTGATTCGGTCGGCAATACTCTGGGCCGAAAAGCCACCAAATACCACCGAGTGGACGGCCCCGATACGGGCGCAGGCCAGCACGGCAATGGCCAGTTCGGGCACCATCGGCATGTATATACACACGCGGTCGCCTTTCACGACCCCATTGCGTTTTAGCACATTGGCAAACCGGCACACCTGATCGTGGAGCATCCGGTAGGTAAGCGTTACCCCGGCTTCGGACGGGTCGTTGGGTTCAAAAATGATAGCAGGCTGGTCGCCCCGTTCGTCGAGGTGACGATCGAGGCAGTTTTCCGTAATGTTGAGTTTACCGCCCTGAAACCATTTTACGTCGGGTTCGGTGAAATTCCATTGCAGGGTTTTGGTCCAGGGTTTGCGCCACTGGAATTCCTGCGCAATTTCGGCCCAGAACGCTTCGGGGTCAGTAACGCTTTTCTGGTAAGCAGTCTGGTATTCGTCAGGGGTCTGAATAAGCATGAGTCAATAAGCAATATGAATGGGCGAATTACTAAATAATGCCGTAAAAAGTAAAATTTACCCGCCATCGGAGATTAAATCAGCGGGACAACCGATGATGGATTCATACAACATCAACGGTATTCGTTTAACTTTGATTATTCGGTGTACACAAACGAACAAACTACAATGAAACTAACTTTCTCCTTCCTTCTTTTTGCCCTCTTTCTCAATAACAGACCCTGTAGTGGCCAGACTTCATCAACACAGGCTAAGGTTGGTCCCGAAAAAGGGGCATTGGTTATCGTTGGCGGAGGAGCTATGGGACCGGAAATCTGGAACCGCTTCATTGAACTGGCGGGTGGTCCCGCTGCGGCCAATATCATCATCATTCCAACGGCGGGCGAAGACAATGACCCCATGACCGCCCCCCGCGAAACCGAAAAACTGACGGGCATGGGCGTTAAGAACATCACCATCCTGCACACCCGCGACCCGAAAGTAGCCAATCAGGCATCGTTCGTGGCACCCATTCGTACCGCTACGGGCATCTGGTTTGTGGGCGGGCGGCACTGGCGACTGGCCGATTCGTACCTGAACACGCTGGCCCAGAAGGAATTCAATGCGTTGCTCGGTCGCGGGGGCGTTATTGGGGGTACTTCGGCGGGGGCAACCATTCTGGGTTCGTTCATGGTGCGGGGTGATACCAAAGGAAACTCAATTATGATTGGCGACCACACGCAGGGGCTGGATTTTATCCACAACGTCACCATCGACCAGCACGTGATGCGCCGAAACCGTCAGTTCGACCTTATCGACGTGATTAAAAATCGCCCGGAATTGCTGGGCATTGGTATCGACGAGGGGACAGCCGTTGTGGTGCAGCAAAATACGTTCGAGGTGATTGGGGCTTCCTACGCAGGCATTTACGAAGCGGGGCAGATTGCCAAAAGCGAGAAGTTCCCTTCGGGGCAGAACAGCAGTGGCGGGCCTTTTTATTACCTGGGCAAAGGACAGAAGTTCGATTTACAAACCAGAAAACCTATTCTCAACCAGCCCCTACGCCCAACGGAACCGGCTAAATAACCCCGACGACATAGTCGGTTTTGGTGTCGCAGTGGCTATGCGCTGAAGTAGTGTTGCGTGGGCTTCGGACAGATTCTAAAACATTAATAATTTTTCTGGCCTTATTCCTGTTGTTGAGATACTTACGTTTGTATATTGGGTAATACTGCACGTTACAAACCACTTTTCCCATGGAAGATTTAGTTCGATACAAGAGTTTTGACGAACTGAAAGCTAGTTCAGAACCTATCGACACGGACGTTGAGCGGGTAAGAGAGCGTCACAATAAATACCGAAATTTCATGCGCTTTTTGAGGCAAAAACGTGCTGAAGACAGCCCCGCGCCGGACAAAAATTCATCACAGAATACAGACGCAGTGAATGGAGTATAATAATACTGTACTTGAACTCTTCAAGGTACTTAACAGAAATTCAGTAGAGTACATTGTAGTTGGTGGCTCTGCTGTAGCTTATTACGGTTATTACCGACCATCGACAGATTTAGCGGGAAATGTTTTAGCGAAGCCAGACTTCGATATCTGGTTCAACCCGAATTATGAGAATTACTACAGCTTACTCGACGCTATAGAGCAACTCGGCAAGGATGTATCTGCTTACAGAGACGAGGAACAACCCGACCCCAGGAGTGCTTTTTTCAAGTTATCGTTCGACGAGTACACGCTTGATCTTCTCACCAGAATAAAAGCCCCGATACCATTCTGGTCGTCCTTCAAAAAAAGGGAGATTTTCCAATCTGATGGAGTTGACATTTCATTTATACCCCTCGAGGAGTTGATTCAGGATAAAGAAATCAACCCCAGGCTGAAGGATATAGATGATATTCAGCATTTGAGAAGAGAATAACAGGTACCGCACAGGCACGTGAACCAGAAAACCGATTCTTAACCGGACCGTACGCCCCGCTGAGCCAGCAAAATAAGCTAGTGGTCAACTAATCCGTTTGCTGAGCGTTGTATACGCGAAGGGTGTACACGATAATGGCAAAAATGAGTAGTGAATACGATGCGGTAGTAGTCGGCTCCGGACCGAATGGATTAAGCGCGGCTATTACGCTGCAACACGCCGGACTTTCGGTATTGATACTTGAAGCCAAAAATACCATTGGTGGCGGGCTACGTTCGGCGGAACTGACCCGCCCCGGTTTTGTCCACGATATTTGTTCGGCTATTCATCCGCTGGCCGTTGGTTCCCCTTTTTTCAGAAGCCTGCCCTTAGATCAGCATGGCCTGGAATTTATCAATCCTCCTCTATCGGTGGCTCATCCGTTCGATGGCGGCACCGCAGCCGCCTTACACCAGTCACTGGACGAAACAGCCCAGTCGCTGGGTGCCGATGCGCAGGCCTATCAGGCGTTAATGGAGCCCATTGTGCAGCACTGGCCGACAATGGCTGCCGACATTCTGGGGCCGCTCCGTATCCCAAAGCACCCGCTGGATATGGCGGCTTTTGGCCTGGATGCTATTCCCCCGGTTACTCACCTGGCAAAACGTTTTACCACCAAAGAAACCCGTGGCCTGCTGGCTGGGATGGCGGCCCACAGCATCCAACCATTGACGAATCTGACGACCTCGGCGATTGCTCTGGTGCTAATGGCCACTGGCCATTTACGTGGCTGGCCCATTCCAAAAGGGGGTTCGCAAACCATTGCCAACGCGCTGGCATCTTATTTTTGCTCACTGGGCGGCACCATTGAAACCAGCCGCCCCGTAGAATCCCTTCGGGATATCCCGCCAGCAAAAGCCATTCTATTCGACATTACACCGAAGCAACTACTACAGATTGCCGGAAGCCGGTTCTCAACGCTTTATCGTAAGCAACTGGAACGGTATCGCTACGGCATGGGTGTTTTTAAAATTGACTGGGCGCTGGATGGACCAATCCCCTTTACGGCCCCTGAATGCCAGCGGGCGGGAACGATTCATCTGGGCGGCACAATAGAGGAAATTACGGCTGCCGAGCAGGCCACCTCATCGGGAAAGCATCCGGAGCGGCCGTTCGTGTTACTGGCGCAGCAAAGTCTGTTCGATACCGGCCGTGCTCCGGCCGGAAAGCACACGGCTTGGGCGTATTGCCACGTGCCCAATGGGTCTACGGTCGATTGTACGGACGTGATTGAGAAACAGGTGGAACGATTCGCGCCGGGTTTCCGCGACCGGATTCTGGCCCGGCATACGATGAATACCCGCCAGATGGAAGCCTATAATGCAAACTACATCGGGGGTGATATCAACGGGGGTATTATCGACATCCGGCAACTATTTACCCGACCCGTTATCAGTCTGTCACCCTGTAAAACGTCGGACCCGGATTTGTTTATCTGCTCCTCCTCTACCCCACCGGGTGGAGGAGTACACGGCATGTGTGGGTATCACGCAGCCCAAACCGCTCTTCGCGACCGATTCGGGCTGCCGGTCTCTATCGAACTAGCAACGGGTTAATTGAGTTGAACAAAATAACCGCCGGATTGCGACCACCCCCAACCCCCTCCTAAAACAGGAGGGGGCTACGCTGAAGGGGCCCCTTTTTCAAGTCCCCTCCTGTTTTAGGAGGGGGTTGGGGGTGGTCAGCATGGGCGAAAAAGCGATTGTTGGTTCGGCGGTTATTTACGTCAAATCAATAAACCAATTAAACCAGTACGGCTTTCAGAATCTGGTCCATGATTAAACGACCGTCGGTATTACCCAGTGCCGGATCGGCGGCCCGTTCGGGGTGGGGCATCATGCCAAATACGTTTTTGCGGTTGTTCGTCACACCTGCAATGTTTTCCAGACTCCCGTTCGGATTGGCGGCTTCGGTAATAGCACCCGTTTCGTCGCAATAGCGGAAGAGCACCTGTCCGTTGTCATTCAGCGCTTTCAGCGTGTCGGCATCGGCAAAATAACGGCCTTCGCCGTGCGCCATCGGAATTTTGTAAGACGGTCGGTCCAGCCCGGCGGTCAACAGCGCATCGGGCGACTGGGGCGTCAGGTAAATGTTTTTGCAGATATACTGCTGATTGGCATTACGCAACAGTACGCCCGGCACCAGTCGGGCCTCGGCCAGCACCTGAAATCCGTTGCAGATACCCATCAGGTAACCACCCCGGTTAGCGTGGGCAATCACCTCGTTCATAATGGGCGAAAACCGGGCCACGGCCCCCGTGCGCAGGTAATCACCGTACGAAAAGCCGCCGGGCAGGATAATAAAATCGCACCCCTGCAAATCGTGGTCTTTGTGCCAGAGTTTAACAACTTCCTGGTCCATCAGTTCCAGGGCATCAACGGCATCCTGATCGCAGTTGGAACCGGGAAAAACAACAACGCCAAATTTCATAGTTTTCTTAAAAATCCCGCCGGTCTGGTTTCTGACGGGTATCGGTGAATCGTAGTAAAAAAACTTGTCCCTCTTTAAACTGATAATACAAACGAGTGTAAGGCAAGATTATGAATGCCCGTACATCTTTATCCTCATTAACCACCCGCCCCATTTCAGGAAACTGGCTCAGCGAGTCAATACAATCATATATCCTGTCCACATACTCCTCAACAATCTGACCTGACCAGCGTTGAGCCAGAAAATCCGTAAGTTCATATAAACTGCGGTCAGCGTTATCCGTCCAGACTACCGGATACGCCATGGTGCATGCCGTTTGATTGCTTCCTGATGACTAATCAACCTAGACGGGTCATTTGTCTGATCAACTGCTTCCAGAACATCCTTCTGCTGTTTGGGGGTCAAATCATTCCAGAGATCGGCAGATTCTCCTTTTATTTCAGACGCAATTGCGCCCAGATACCGAACCAGAACAGCCTCGTCCTGTACCCGATCAATCAGGTCGTGAAACTGGTCTTTGATAACTTCGAGATGCGACATGATACCAGCGTTTAGTATGGGCTAAAGTACGACCAAACGGCATTTTTTCCTAATTCACACTAACTCTTCACCTCAACGGATTGCCCCGTCAGCGTGGCTTTTCCCCGCTCAAACATCAGGTCAATGCGTCCCAGATTAATACCGGCAAAGCCTACCTGATTGATCCAGATGGGTTGCCCGTCCAGGTTGTTGGCAACTACGGGGGCATCCAGGAAGGTGTGCGTATGACCGCCAATTATCAGGTCGATGTTTCGGGTCTTGCCGGCGAGTACCACATCAGAGACCTTTGGCTCATTGTCGTATTTATAACCGAGGTGCGACAGGCAGATGACGTAATCGCACGCTTCAGCACTGCGCAATTTCGCGGCTGTGTCGTTGCCGATTTCGACCGGGTCCAGGTATTTCATTTCCCGATAGGCATCTTTGGGAATCAGCCCTTCGGGTTGAATGCCCAGCCCGAACACACCCACCCGGATACCATCTTTCTCAAAAACCTGCCAGGGTTTGGTCCTCCCGTCGAGTACAGTGTTTTTAAAATCGTAATTGGCAATTAAAAGCGGGAATTTAGCTTTCCCGAACTGCGTCACCATGTTGTCGATGCCCCCGTCGAAATCGTGGTTGCCGATGGTGCCGGCATCGTAGCCCAGGCGATTCATGGCCAGAATTTCGGGTTCACCTTTGTACAGGTTAAAGTACGGCGTTCCCTGAAAAATATCGCCCGCGTCGAATAGCAGAACATTGGGATTTTCCTGCCGGATTTTCTGAACGAGCGTCGCCCGCCGGGCTACCCCACCTTTCCCCGCATTGCGGCTACCATCCATCGGGAACGGGTCCAGCCTGCTATGAACATCGTTGGTATGCAGAATAGTCAGGGAGGCATTTTTCCCGGCAGCCCCCGCCCATACGTTCGGCGCTACAGACCCGATAACAGCGGCTGTACCAAGAAATTTGAGAAACTGGCGTCTATTCGATGCTAATGCGGCCATCAGTAACGGGAGTAATGGGTTGACCGGATTTGCCCTGCTGCCGAAAATAATCGATCAGGGCATCCCGGATAAGATAATTTATGTTCTCTCGCCGAATGGCGTTTTTCAGAAAATTGGCATTGTCACCCCCATCCGCAATGTAATCGCTCATGGCAACGGTGTAGGTCTCATTCGGCTGGAGCGTTCGCCCGTTGGTAAATGTCACCGACTGCACTTTACCGTCGTGGATTTTAGTCCGCAAGCCACCCACCACCAGCTTGTTGCCTGCTGCAAAATGATTTAGCAACTGTTGCACCATTTCACCGGTGAGGGTTAGCACGACCAGTTGATTATCAAACGGCATTACCTCAAAAATAGATCCGGTCGTGATGTTTCCTTCGGGCAGATTATTTCGGATACCGCCAAAGTTCAGGTGCGAAAAATCAACCGGTTTGCCATAACGCTGAGAGGCCTGTTGCAGGAGCGCATCGGTCAATAAGTCATTCAGCGGGCCGTTGGGCTGGCCTTTTTCAATCCGGCCGGTGGTGTGGGTCAGCACCTCGTTCATGGTTCGGTCAAGCCCCTGCCGGTACGGTTGCAGAAAGTTGGCTACACTGGTGTCGGCAGTAGCCGTTAGGGAGTCGACTCCGATTCGGTTAGCCGTTCGGTTGGCGAGGTGATACCCGGAATGACAGGCCGATAAACCAGTCAGGGCTACCAGCAGCAAATATTTCTTCATACGTGTCGGCAAGTTCGGAAACTCCCCGCAATCTTATGTTAATAAATTGGTAAAAAGGAACAGGCAAGCCGAAACGGTTTACATCAATTTGCCTGATTTGCCCGGCAAGGCAATCGTCGTGTGGTGGGGCAGGTAGTTTACTTTGCGTGTCCGACCGAATCCGCCAAAGCCTACCTGTAGATTAATCAGTCCTCCCGAAAAAGGCTTCGCATTCAAAATAGGGCTGTACGATATTTTCGTTCGTATGAACAGGAAGCTATCGTCCGAATGATCGGGTTTACGGTTGTTAGCGGCCAGTTTAATATCAAACACAACCCCGGCGGTAGGCATATGACTCACCAGCGACAGGCCTTTATAGCGTTCATCATTGCGATCCCGGGGGGTCAGGTCGAGCAGTAGGTAGCCAACATAGGGTATCAGCCGGGTGCGCGGGGCATCATACACAACTTGCCCCAGCCCCACCTCCAGTAGCCTGGGCCTGACGGGTAAATCCTTGTCCCAGGTCTGATTCTGATGGGAGAACCCTGCGCGAAGATTGCCATTGTACAGGGTTGGATGCACCATCAGTATCGTTTGCCGGAAGGCTATATCAATGCCGAAAGCGATTCCCCCAGCCGGGCTGAATGTTTGCGCCAGTGGGCCGGTAGCCAGAATCCCACCCCCGCCAGCGAATATCCCAAAACCAATTTTCGATGAATGATACGTAGTCACTAAAGCGGGAACATCGTGCAGTCGTTGCACGATTTGTTTTTCCCAGCGTTCGAGTGCCGACACATCGTCTCCCCCGCCCGTTTCAGCCCGGAACCGATTTACTTCGTCGCCCAGCTCAGAGTTAGTCAGGTATTCAATTTGCCGGGCCTGTTGTTTAAACCGCCGGTCGAATCCAAGCGCAATCAATTTGGCTTTCATCTGGCGGGTATGCACTTCTACCAGATCGAACAGCACCTGATTATATACCAGCGTCCGTTCATTCTGCGCCGTTTTTGATACCCACGACATGTTCCGAAACATGAGGCAAAATGACTCGATGACCGGTTGACCAAAAAGCGACGTGGGGTGTACTTCGTAGCCTATCTGGTAATAAAACTCGGAGCCACCCAGGCCGGGCTGGGTTGGCGAGTGGAAATCCGACAGTTGTAGCCGCCGGGTGGCGCTCCAGTGCAGC
Source organism: Spirosoma spitsbergense DSM 19989 (assembly GCF_000374085.1). Lineage (GTDB taxonomy): Bacteria > Bacteroidota > Bacteroidia > Cytophagales > Spirosomataceae > Spirosoma > Spirosoma spitsbergense. The sequence goes on from NZ_KB893590.1 coordinate 10,829, forward strand.
GTATCAATCGTCACCTGGCCCAAAACGGCCAGTGGAGATAATAGCAGCACGAGGAGTAGTGATTTCATGGTCAGGCGTCGTTTCCTTGTTCAATACTACCAATTTTTACGCAAAAAAGCGCAGTTCCGTTGCCAGAACCACGCCTTTCAGAATGAAAAATGGATAATGTACAATGTAAAGTGCAGAGTAACTTATTCTATATTTTTCACTCTGCACCCTTCACTCAGTTAATACCGGTACATCTCCGATTTGAACGGACCTTCTACCGCTACGCCAATGTAGTCGGCCTGTTCTTTCTCGATGGTTTCGAGTTTAGCACCCACGTGTGCTAAGTGCATAGCCGCTACTTTCTCGTCCAGAATTTTGGGCAGTACATACACCTTGTTCTCGTACTTGTCCGAGTTGGCCCACAACTCAAGTTGTGCCAGCGTCTGGTTGGCAAACGAGCAGGACATCACAAAGCTGGGGTGACCCATCGCGCAACCAAGGTTTACCAGACGGCCTTCGGCCAGCACGATAATCTCTTTGCCGTCAATCTCATACATGTCCACCTGTGGCTTAATCTGGCTCTTGGTGTTGCCATATGCTTTGTTCAGCCACGCCATGTCGATTTCGTTATCGAAGTGACCGATGTTACAAACTACCGCTTTATCTTTCATCAGGCGGAAGTGCCGCTCTTTAATGATGTTCAGATTGCCGGTTGCCGTTACAAAAATGTTGGCGCGGGGAGCTGCTTCATCCATCGGTATTACTTCGTACCCATCCATGGCGGCCTGCAAGGCACAAATCGGGTCGATTTCCGTTACCAGCACCCGTACGCCTACGCCCCGCAGCGACTCGGCCGAGCCTTTGCCTACGTCGCCATAACCGGCCACAACGGCTACTTTACCAGCCATCATCAGGTCGGTAGCGCGACGGATAGCATCCACCAATGATTCGCGGCAACCGTATTTGTTGTCAAATTTCGACTTCGTTACGGAGTCATTAACGTTGATGGCAGGCAGGTGCAGCGTACCATTCTTCATCCGCTCATACAGGCGGTGAACACCCGTAGTCGTTTCTTCCGACAGACCTTTGATATTCTGGATCAGTTCAGGATAATCGTCGAACACCATATTGGTCAGGTCGCCACCATCATCCAGAATCATGTTGAGCGGCTGACGGTCTTCGCCAAAGAACAGCGTTTGCTCGATGCACCAGTTGAACTCTTCTTCGTTCATACCTTTCCAGGCATACACCGGAATACCAGCAGCCGCGATAGCCGCAGCGGCATGGTCCTGCGTCGAGAAAATATTACACGACGACCAGGTTACGTCGGCCCCCAGTTCTACCAGTGTTTCGATAAGAACGGCGGTTTGAATCGTCATGTGCAGGCATCCGGCAATCCGTGCTCCCTTAAGCGGCTGCGACGGACCAAATTCGGCACGAAGGGCCATCAGACCCGGCATTTCGGCTTCGGCAAGTTTGATTTCCTTGCGGCCCCACTCGGCCAGGGCGATGTCCTTAACTTTGTAGGGGACGTAGGTTGATGTTTGCATAGAACAGTTTGAAATTTACAGTTTTCGATTTAACCCGGCACACTTAATACGTATCGACGTACAATTTTCGAACCAGCGTGTATTCTTAGTAAAGTACAAAAATAAGCAGTACCGCTTAGAATCCCTACACGAATCAGGATTCCTTTATTAAATGGACACGGCTGATTCCGTACATTGCGCCAAAATAGATTAATGACTTCTGTGAACGACCTATCCGTCATACCCTACTCGCCCGAATACCAGGGGGATTTCAAACGCCTGAATGTAGCCTGGATCAGCGCGTTGTTTGCCCTTGAACCGCACGATCTGGAACAACTGGATCATCCGGAAATCCACATCCTTCCAAACAATGGGGCTATTTTCCTGGCCCAGTCAAACGGTAATATTGTAGGCACAGTCGCTATGATCAAAACCGGCGAAGGTGAATTTGAACTGGCTAAAATGTCGGTAACGCCCGCCGTTCAGGGACGGGGTGCGGGCAACCTGCTGGCCCTGGCCGCCATTGATTATGCCCGTGGGCAGAACGCCCGTGTCGTGTGGCTCGAATCGAACCGAAAGGCGCAGACAGCTCTGCGCCTGTACGAACGGGTTGGTTTTCGGGAAGTCCCGCTGATTCCCTCGCCTTACGCCCGGGCCGATATCCGGATGGAAATGGTGTTATGACCCCGCAGCCATCAGTTCATTTCAGGTAGGGTTTCACCACCTTGGTCCACCGCTCGTAGCCAGCCGGTAGCATATGCAGGCTATCCTGCCGGAACAGGTCAGGAACGGGCTGCCCGTTGGGCTGAAGCATGACGGGGCGAATATCGACAAACCGGGCCTTTTTTTGTTTGGCCAGGTAGTCTTTGATGAGCCGGTTGGCCGTATCGTTTTCCGCGAAGTATTTCCGGCGCGATGGACTGGGTTTTATCGCAATAAACGCGACCGGAACCTTGGGTAATTTCTGGCGTATGTACTCAAAGAGGGCGACGAATCGGTCGAAGGTTTGCTGCCCGGTTTGCCCGGCAGCGATGTCATTCTCACCCGCGTAGATAACAATTTGTTTCGGGTGATAGGGAATAATAATACGGTCGGCATACCGCATGACATCACTCAACTGAGAGCCGCCGAAACCCCGGTTCAGCACCGGTTTACCGGGAAAATCGGTTGCCAGACTGCTCCAGAACCGAATGGACGAACTACCGGTAAACAGAATGGGATTCCGGGGTGGTGGCGTAGCCGAATCGGCTTTTTCAAACGCCCGGATTTCGTTCTCGAAGGGGGCGTCCTGTGCAGCTACGCAAAAGGGGAAGAGGAGTAAAAATAGATAGCGTTTCATGAATTGAATAATGTTTCAAATGAAAGGCACAACCGACTTCAAACTCATGCCCAAGGCTTTTAAAATGGTTAATTTCAACCAGCATCCCTACTACAGTTCTATTGGGGTATCGCAGCTAAAACGTGACTTTGCCACTCATATCAAACAATAAGGTGCCGTTCTGTTTTAGGGACTGAGCCTGAACGAGCTGACTCACGGTAACCGTATGCCCGGTAGAAATGGTGACGACATCATACGCAGTGGGCAGGCAACTACAGTTCCAGGTTGCCGCACTCGACCAATTGCCGCTTTGTACGCTGGCAATAACGACATTTATGATAATACTTTTGGTTGCTGAACAACCATTTGCCGTACCTGTTACCGAATAAACCCCAGCCGTATTAACTAAAACGGAAGCCGTTGCCGCACCAGTCGACCAACTATAGCTGGTAGCACCCGCTGCGGTCAGCGTTACAGCCTGTCCACTACTGACTGTTGTGCCGGGACTGGCCGTAATAGTCAGGCCGGGGATTGGATTAATAGTTATGGTAGCACTGGCAACCTGACTGATAGACCCATCGGTTGCGGTAACAGTGAGCGTATAAACGGCAGGAGTACTCACGACTGGAGCCATGAATGCAGGAGTACTGCCCGTGGCCGAAAAGCCAGCGGGCTGACTAGTCCAGGTGTACATAGCCGGACTGAAACCAGCGGCCACAGCCGTTAAACTGAAGGGGCTACTAGAACAGACAGCCAGCGAACCGGCCGGTTTTATCATTACCGAAGAAAACGTCACCTTGCGGACCCGTTGATTATCGGAATCAGAAATATAGAGATTACCCATTCCATCCACAGCTACATTGAAGGGATTATCCAGAATAGCGGCTGTAGCCAATCCCCCATCGCCACTAAAGCCATGTGAGCCATTACCGGCCACGGTCGTGATAATACCATTAGTCGCTACTTTACGAATACGGTTGTTGCCGTAATCGGCAATGTAAAGATTACCCATTCCATCCACTACCACACTGGCCGGATTAGCCAGATTGGCAGCCGTAGCCAATCCCCCATCTCCGCTATACCCAGCGATGCCAGTACCAGCCACGGTGGTGACAATACCATCAGTTGCTACTTTACGGATGCGATGGTTACCCTGATCGGCGATGTAGAGATTGCCACTACCATCCAGCACTACACCAGCGATATAATTAAAACCCGCAGCCGTAGCCAGCCCACCATCGCCACTATTGCTCGCGGTGCCATTACCCGCTACCGTAGAAATAATACCCGACGTAGCTACCTTACGAATACGATTGTTCTGCGAATCGGCGATGTAGAGATTGCCCGTTCCATCTACCGTTACACCAACCGGGTTATTCAGGCTGGCAGCCGTAGCGGCTCCTCCATCGCCACTAAAACCGGCAATACCGTTACCGGCCACCGTAGTAATGATACCCGACATAGCTACCTTACGGATACGCTGATTCAGCGCATCGGCGATGTATATATTACCCACACCATCTACTGCCACACCAGAGGGGTTGGCCAGGTTGGCGGCTGTGGCAGCTCCCCCATCACCACCAAAGGTAAATAAGCCATTACCGGCCACGGTCGTGATTATACCCGACGTAGCTACCTTGCGGATACGTTGGTTCTGTTGGTCGGCAATATAGAAATTACCCGTTCCGTCAAAAGCAACACCAACAGGATTGTACAGACTGGCAGACGTGGCGGGTCCTCTGTCGCCACCATAACTAACCGTGCCATTACCGGCCACGGTGGCGATGATACCATTGTTCGCGACCTTACGGATGCGGTGGTTCAGCGCATCCGCGATGTATAGATTGCCCGTGCCATCTATCAGTACTCCGCCGGGAGAATACAGACTGGTCATCGTAGCTATTCCACCGTCGCCACTGTAAATACCGATCCCATTACCCGCCACCGTAGAGATAATGCCACCGGCCGATACTTTACGAACACGATGGTTACTCTGATCGGCAATGTAGAGATTACCACTGCCATCCACCGCCAGGCCAGCAGGATTATTCAGGCTGGCCGTGTTGGCGGCAACGCCATCCTCACTGTAACCAGCGGTACCAGTACCGGCTACGGTAATGATAATCCCAGCGGTCGATACCATTCGGATGCGTTGGTTCTTTTGATCAGAAACATAGAAATTACCCATTCCATCGACCGTCACACCCGCAGGGGTATTCAGATTGGCAGACGTAGCCGCTCCCCCATCGCCACTAAAGCCAGCCATTCCAGTACCAGCCACCGTAGTAATGACACCATTGGCCGCCACCTTACGGATCCGGTGGTTCAGCGCATCCGCGATGTACACATTACCCATGCCATCTACGGCAACACCAACGGGATTATTGAGATTGGCGGCCGTGGCGGCTGCTCCATCTCCGTCATAACCAGCGGTGCCAGTACCAGCCACGGTCGATACAATGCCCGACGTAGTTACCTTACGAATACGATGGTTCTGCGAATCGGCGATGTACAGATTGCCAATTCCGTCGAGTGCGACACCGGCAGGATTGGCCAGATTGGCCGCTGTAGCCGCTCCCCCATCGCCACCAAAGCCGTAACTGCCCGTACCAGCTATCGTAGTGATAATGCCCGAAGCAGCGACTTTACGGATGCGATGATTCTGCTGATCGGCAATGTAGAGATTACCCCTACCATCCTGCACTACGCCGACGGGGTTAGCCAGATTGGCAGCCGTAGCCGGTCCTCCGTCCCCTTTTAAGGCTGAGCCTGCCACGGTTGTGATGATTTGGGCGGAGAGCCTGCTCGATATAGCAATCAAGAAAATCAGGCAGACAACACGTAGCACTAACGTCGATACACCACGGGGTAGAAAAGGTCGATTCATCGCTGACAGGGAATAAAGGCCATGTAGATAAGACCTGTATAGTTACCAAAACTTTCCCTCAACCAGTACCCGTTCGATAAAATATAATGCACACATTATCAGCTAATCATCAATCGCTGAATTCGGCTTGCCACACTCAGCCAGAGAGGCAGCACAGGCTACCCTGAAGCACTTCGCGAATCTTATATAAAAGGCACAACGCTCTCCAGACTCATGCCCCGTGACCCTTTCACCAGCACGTGCGTATCGGTCATGGGGTTGTCCATAATCCAGTTGTGGAGCGAAAACTTATCGGGGAAGTAGTAGGCTTTGGGTAAATAGCCGAGGGCGTGATGGATATCCTTTCCCGCCAGAATTACCAGGTCGAACTTACTGTCGGCAATGAGTTTACCCAGAGCGGCATGCTCGGCCTCGCTTTCATTACCCAGTTCGTACATGTCGCCCAGAATGACCGCTTTACGTTTGGCCGGGGTAGCGGCAAACTGGCGAATGGCGGCAGCCATCGAACTGGGATTGGCGTTATACGCATCGAGCAACACCGTGTTGGTGCCTTTGGCAATCACCTGCGAGCGATTATTGGTCGGGTTATAATCCGCAACGGCGTGGCTTGCTTCGGCGACCGATATGCCAAAGTAATCGCCGATGGCCAGCGCAGCCAGCATATTCTCGTAGTTGTACTGCCCCGGCAGGTGCGTGGTAACCTGCTGTCCGTCTGCATCGCGAAAAACAACAACCGGTGATTCCTGAATTAACGCCATCGGTTCGGCGGGGGAATCTACGGCCGCGGCATCCACAGCGGCCGTATCCACAGCGGGATAAAAGACACCTTCGGCGAAAACGGTTTCAGGACGGGCGCTTTTCAGTCGTTCGCGGTACATGGCCATCAGGGTTTTATCCCGCGAATTGATGAAGACAGTTTTGCCCTGCTCAATCAGGTAGTCATATAGCTCACCCTTACCTTTCCGAACGCCTTCAATACCGCCAAAACCGTCAAGATGTGCTTTACCAACGTTGGTGATCAGGCCATGCGTGGGTTGGGCGATGGAGCAAAGCAGTGCGATTTCCTTTTGGTGATTGGCGCCCATTTCTACCACGGCTATCTCGTACTGCTCATTCAAAGCAAGAACCGTAAGCGGTACACCGATATGGTTGTTCAGATTCCCGATGGTAGCATAGGTCCGGTACTTCTTCGATAATACCCCGGCAATCAACTCCTTAGTCGTGGTTTTGCCATTGGAACCCGTCAGCCCAACAATTGGAATGGCAAGCGTTTGCCGGTGGTGACGGGCCAGGTCCTGCAAGGCCGTTAACCCATCCTCAACCAGCAGGCAACGGTTTAAATCCCGGGCCGCCACGGTCGGGTCGTCAACTACGGCATAACGGGCACCGGATGCCAGTGCCTGTTCCGCAAATTGATTCCCATCGAAACTGGGGCCTTTGAGTGCCACAAACAGGCAGTCGGGCGAAATTCGGCGGGTGTCGGTCGAAACGCCCGTGCATTCCAGAAATTTAGGGTATAGTTGGTCGGTAGATACCATGCCGGTAGACATAAATAAAGACAATGTTCGTTGTTTCTGTGACCGTTGAGCACGAAGACCGACGATTCACAACGCCCCAAAATTAGATGAAACTGTTTACGCTTTGTTTTTTGCTGTCGTCCTTTTTCGGCTATGCCCAGTCGGCAGGCAAAATTGGATTTCGGTACGACCAGTCTCCTCCTGTCAGTATCAACGGCAAAGCCCTGCTGAATCCCTGGGCGGGTGGCCTGAACGCCCCGCAGTACTCCACCATTCGCCTGAACAATGACACCCGCAACGACCTGGTGGTGTTTGACCGGACAACCAGTAAAGTCAGTACGTTTATTGCTATCGACAATCCCACCGGCAACGGCACCGCCTGGCAATACGCCCCCGAATACGAGTCGGCTTTTCCGTCGCCCCTTACCAGTTGGCTATTGCTTGTCGATTACGATGGTGATGGCCGGAAAGATATTTTTACCAGCACCTCCAGTAATGTGTGGGTATACCACAACGAATCGCAGAACGGTCAGGTCGTTTTCAAACTGGTTGCCAGCCCGCTCAAAACGGATAGCTTCAGTGGTCTGACCATCCCCCTGTACGTCAGTAGTGTCGATATGCCTGCTATTACGGATTTCGATGATGACGGCGATATCGACATTATCACGTTCGATGCCGATGGCAATATCATTGCCTATCAGCAAAATATGAGCGTTGAGCGAACGGGTAAGAAAGGACTGGAATACAAACGTACCGGCGACCTGTGCTGGGGCCATTTCCGGAAAGAATTCTGCAACGATTTCACCTTCGGTATTCAGTGCGATGGCTCCGGGCGGGTAGGTACGGCCCCCAGCCCGAGCCGGTTACGCCCGCAACACGTGGGTAATACGCTGACCGTAGTCGATACCGATGGCGACGGCAATAAAGACCTGCTGTTTGGGTTTGTGAGCTGCGAAAACATTGCCCGGCTTCGCAACGGTGGGCCCAATAGCGACAAAGCGAATTTTACGGGGTACGATAGTTTATTTCCGGCTAAGGCCCCGATTCTGTTCCCGGCCTTCCCGGTAACCTTTTGGGAAGATGTGGATGGCGACGGGCAGAAGGATTTGCTGGCCTCGCCCAATGTGAATCTCAACGATGGCTATCTGTATGACTTTCGGGCGTCGAGCTGGTTTTATAAAAATACCGGCACCACGCAGAAACCATCCTTACAACTCAGCCAGAAAGATTTTCTGCAAAGCGATATGCTCGACCTGGGCGAACGGGCAGCCCCGGCCCTGGCCGACCTGGATGGCGATGGCGACCTGGATATGCTGGTTGGCTTTGGTGGTACGGGCTTAGGTTCCGCGTACCAGGCCGGACTGTGGCAGTTCGCTAACGTGGGTACCACGCAAAATCCCGCCTTTACGCTCGTCACTACGGATTATATGGGCCTTGCCAAATCATTGACTCAAAGCAACACGGTTCCCTCCTTTGCCGATGTAGATGGCAACGGCAGTATGGATTTAATTCTGACCGGCGTCGGCAAAAGTGAGATTGAAGTGAGGGTATTGGTCAATACCGCTGCCAGGGGGGCAGCGGTACAGTATGCGCTGGATAAGGCTATAGTATGGCCTACCCGCTCACTCATCGGGACAAATGATTTACTGACGGTGGCAGACGTAGACCGGGATGGCAAGCCCGATCTGTTAATTAGCAAATACAGCCTTGGTACGATTCAGTATTACCGCAATGCCGGAACTGCCGTAAGCCCCACGTTTCAACTGCAGAATCAATTCTTTGGCGGCTTCAAAAACGATGATTTCCTGTACGCCCGCGCCCGTTCGCTCGTGGTGGCCGACCTGAACGGCGATCAGAAAAATGAACTGGTTGCCGCTGCCGACAACGGCACCGTTCGGGTGTATCAGTTTCCTGACCCAACCAGTCAGTCGGCCCTGACACTCATTGATACGCTTGCAACTATCGGTTTGCCGGGCAAGGGATTGATTGCCGCCGTCGGGGATCTGGATGGGGATCAACTGCCCGACCTGATGCTGGGCAGCCTGGCCGGGGGACTTCGTTACCTGAAAAATACGTCGCAGAAAGTGGTTATTACGGCCGTGCAGGATGATGAACCCATCAGCCCCTGGGCGTATCCGAACCCAACAGACCGCTACCTAACCGTACACGCTCCATACAATGCCCGTGTCGAACTACTCTCGTTGTCGGGACAGGTCATGCTCCCTGCTCAACCTGTTGTAACGGATACGGACACCCAGCTCGACTTAGGAAATCTGCCCGAAGGAACCTACCTGCTGCGACTCCTGGCCGAAAACCACCCGCCACTGGTGCAGAAAATCGTTGTCTGGAAATAGCCAAAAACTCTTTTTCCTACCGATGGTTAGTACGTAAGAGTGTGCTCCCGACGAAGGCGCATCGACCCGTTTCAGCCAACTTACTTACGACTATGGAAAATACGAATCAGCAAAGTCCCGATCAGAGCGCGGGCAACTCAACGAAAGGATTATCGCCCCAACATAACGATATACCCGCCAATGAGGGCGACGACGCAGTAGTTTATGCAGGGCTGGGTGTCAATAACGAACCCGATGTCAGAAACCCGGGCGACGAGGAAGGTACGGACACGCTGCTGTTTACCGATACTGCTACCGCCCGCCACGCCACGAATGCTGTTTCGAACGAGGCCGAACCTGATGAATTTCCGGTTGGCAAACTCGACGAAACAATGTCGGATGACGAACTTGATGAGCAGATTACCGAACTGGCCGAGGAAGAAGACGAAGGGAACGAACGGTATTGATTTCGCATAAAACTTTGTCAAAGCTGTTACTATACCCGACTGAACAGCCGATAGTAACAGCTTTGACAAAGTTGACATTACAAATTACCCTTACTACTCCCTAGTACCGAATCCCCGACCACCCGAATGGATTCCGGTGAGCGGTCATGCTCTCGGCAATGCGTTCCCGGAGCAGAGTATCGTAGGCTGCATCGTTGATTTTCTTACCCTTGGCTTTCGGGCGTTTTAACTCCTCGGGTGTTGTTTTCCTGAATACCACACTTGTTGCTTCAATCACCACGTCACCGTCATTGACATCCAATTCAAGAATGAGTCCCGGCAGACTGTTCATAAACTCGGGGCCAGCCGGTACGGGAATATCCTGAGCAAACCAGGCAACAATTTTTTGCTTTTTTATCGGGTCCTCCGTTTCCGCTTTCATACATACATAGCCCGCTACCTCTTTAATCTGGTCACCAATTTTCCAGCTAGGTGCGTGCAGTGAATCCTCCACGATGTATGTTTTTCCCAGCATTTCGATGATGTCCATCTTCTTTTCGTTCTCAAAATTCCGATACACGAAAAAATCAGATTTGCGCCACGAATAGCCCCCTTCTTCCGGTTCGTCACTCAAGTAGGTGTACAAACTCTCATTGGGATTGAACGTCAGTTTCATCTTGATACCCTTATCGTCCTCAAAATTCTTCCACGTTTGGGCCTCCCGGTCTTTCTGCTCCTGACTCAGAAAAGGTAGGCGATTAATGATTTTTATCCAGTGCTCTTTCCGAACGTAAGTAGCAACCCCTTCAGTATTTTGGGCGTTGGCGGCTATGGATAGCAAACAGCCGAGTAGAATAACTAGTTTTTTCATGGAACCTGCTTTGTTCGTGTGTTTTCAAGGTAGTTTTCACCCTATTTACGTACTAGTAATCTTCCCGACGCATTTTGGCTTTCACACCCCGCATGTTGTAGGAAAAGCCCAGCGTAAAATACCGGGCCAGCGTCTGAATCGTTTCCGACTGTGTATAGTTGGCCCCCCGGTTGAGCGTAACGGCTACATTACGATTCAGCATATCCACCGCCGTCAACCGAATCTCCGCTTTCTTGGCTTTACCCAGAATGTGATACACCGATGCATTCCAGAGCGGAATACGCAGGTCGAAGCCCAGTTGGGCGTTTTTATTGACCCGGTAATTCATGCTCGTGTTGATGTATAAATCGTGCGGCAGTTTCAGGGTAAGGTCTCCCCCGTAACTGTTGTTGGAAAACGTTTGATTCCGGTTCGGGCTGATTGAAAACTGACTGTAGTTAAGCCCCAGATTGGCGTTTCCGTAGAACGTCAGCCACTCTACAGGCGTCAGGTTTAGCCGCACGCCCCCATAATAACCCTGCGAACGGGTATCATTGAGTACGCCGTTGATTCGGGTTGGGTTATTGCCGAAGTTAAGGCTTGCGTTCAAATCCATCGTTGCCTTCGTCTTTTTCAATGGAAAACCAAAATTGAAGTATCCACCGTAATTACTACCTCCTGATAGGTTTTCCGGCCTGATAGTCGTAATCAACGTTTTCGTGTCCGTATTCTGGCTGTACACAATTTGATTTACGTACTTAGCTGCATTTACGCCCATGAAAAAGTTTATAAAACTACCAGGGTTAAAATAATAAAACTGGGTATTCAGATTGTGCGAAAGCTGAGGCAACAAATCAGGATTGCCGATGTTGACGTACAGTGGATTCGTGTTGTTCACAATAGGTTGCAGGTCTTTTGAAGTAGGAATCTGAACGTTGACACTGTACCCTCCTCCAATGTGTCGATTCTTTTTCAAATCGTAATTAATGTTCACATTCGGAATCAGTGTACTGAAAACCCGGTTAATCTGACCGGGCTGGTAGGATTGATACTCCCCGTTCAGGGTAAAACGTTGACCAGCCAGTCCCGCCGATACATTCAACCCCTTGTACGAATACCGGACGCTGCTCCCCAGCCGGTTGTACATGTAATTGTTCTTGTAGTATAGACTCAGCGTATCGTTTCGGACATATCGGTTATCACCCCGGTTGAACACATCGCGGTTTACCTCATCATTACGCAGACTAAAATTAAAGAAGGTTTCCCAGAAGAATCGTTTGGCAAAGGGTTCCACGTACTGTACGCTGGCTTTGTACTCACTGCGCACAATATCGTTTTTCTGGTCCTGGTGAATATCCGGCGATTTATCGGTCGACGTTATGGGACCGGAGTACGTATTGTACGAATCCAGATTCAGCGTGGCGTTGTTCGTGTTGACTTCGTACGTTCCACTAACGGCGAAGCTCCGCCCTTTTTTGTGCATTTTTATCCGGTATATTAATGAGTTGGACGCGGCAAACTGCCGCTGGTCGCTGGCGTTGGTACTTCTGTTGTTCGTGATAGCGCCATTACTACGGGTTAAGTCCTGAACCCTGGACAGAAACGCATTACCAACACCGTATCGGCTGTTGTTGATAAAAACCAGCGTCCGCATGGTGTCGAGCTGTTTTTCATAGCGCAAACTCACCCGGTGGTTTCCGTTAAAATTGGTCTGATTACTGGTTTCGTCTTTCGTGTATTCACTTTGGGGCAACGTAAAATCGCTCAGCCGACGGGCATCGAGCTGGAGTCGGGTCTGGTTGTAGTAGTAGCTTCCACTCCACTTTTTCTCTTTCGTATCGAAATTGTAGTTCGCTCCACCGGCCGCGTTTTTGGAGAAACCAACGCCCTGCCGCCCACTCACGGGAATACCCAGCCCTTCGTCGCCACTATCAGAATAGTAGAAGTAATTGTTACTGAAACCGAAGTCAGCGTTGTTATTGGCATTGTAGGAATTGCTACCCCGAAAATCCTGGTAATCGTCGTAAGATAACCCCTGCTGGTTAGTATTGTTCCCTAAGCCAACCAGGGAGAACTGGTGCTTAGCGTTGAATTTATTATAGCTGGCCTTAACTTCAGCACGGGGAGACACCTTGTTAGAAGCAGGTCCGGCGGCCGCCGTTATCTTACCAAATCCCCCTTTCTTGAACTCCTCCTTTAGCTCCAAATTAACGGTCTTTTCTTTTTTGCCATCATCAATACCCGTCAGTTTGGCCTGTTCGCTTTTGTCATTGAATACCTGAACTTTGGTAATCGCTTCAGCTTGGAGATTTTTGGTGGCCTGCTTTGGGTCATTACCGAAAAAGTTTTTCCCGTCAACTGTCACGCGTTTTACGTCCTGCCCCTGCGCTTTGATATTCCCGTCCTGATCAACCTGCACCCCCGGCAATTTCTTTAACAGATCTTCCACAGTGGAGCCGGGCGGTACTTTAAAGGAAGCCGCGTTATACTCGATGGTGTCGCCCCGGATGGTGAGCGGGGCCTTCGCGGTTCTGACCACTACCTCGAACAGCTCGCGGGTGATGGGTTTCATTTTCAGATCGCCCAGATCCATGACGGCATCCGTAGCCGGTTTGATAACCTCACTGTAAGGAATGAACCCAACGTACGAGATTTTCAGCACGTAATTACCGGACTTGACATTTTTGAAAGCAAAAGCCCCGTTACTGTTGGCTCTGGTAAAATTGACCAGCGAGGAATCTTTAGCACTCAGCAGCATAACCGTCGATTCGGCCAGTGGGGCTGCCAGCGTGTCGACAGCGCGGCCCTGCAACGTAAAACGAGTTGGACTAGCCGGACTCTGGGCGTACAATACGCTGGCAAGCAGGCACAAAATGGCCAGCAAGAAGATGTTTTTCATGAACTAACAAAGGAAAAGTTGAAGTGGTTGATAGAACAAATCTAGTGGAACATTTCAAACTATCTACATAGTTAACAAAATTTAACTAAAATTATAGTAGAAAAATTTTAGCGGTTAGATGAAAACTCTTTTAATGAGTCAAAAAGGAGCCAGAGGGTTGCAAGCCGTAAACCAAATGATGAAAAAAAATGCTTATTCCACACGCTCCACGAACAAGTTTATTAACTATTGCCGTGAGCCATTCGACTCCATTACACCAGGCCGGGGCGAAGACAGTGAAAATATCCAGGCTGAGGAGAACACGGCGTCAGGCATTACCCGTCAAGACCATAACAGCGTAGCGTCGGTAAAGAGTAGATTCCCCCTTTAGTAAGCTGCCTGTTAGCAAAAAAATCCCCGTTTCTAAACTGACGGGTAGTCAATTCAGCAACGGGGATTGTCAATAAACAGTACGGTTACCGGTCCTTATCGTATCAACCGGACATCAACGGCAATGTCTTTTCCTTCAGCGCTTTGGCTGACCGTAAATTCAACTTCGTCTTCTAACTGCAATTCATTAAAGTCCGTATCGACTAAGCTGGTATAATGGAAAAACAGATTATTGGGCGGGTAGTTTACAAAGCCGTACCCCGTTTTTAAACTTCGGATGGTACTTACTTTGCGCCCATCCGGATCATCATCGATCAACAGCGTATCGGCCAGGTTGTAATTAGGTTCATCGGCTGGCGCAGACGCGTACGCATCGCTGGCCATTGAATCACTACCGTTGCTAAAGTCGGCCCCATTGCTGTAGCTACTACCGTTAGACGGTACGGCCGTAAACGTAGGGCGGACCTGTTTCACGAATAAATTCTGAATAACAAGGTCGTTCCGGCGGCTCCGATCATCAATCAGGGCGTGCATACCAATGGGATAGGATACTTCTTCCAGCAAATCCTGCGAGGTGCGCGTCACCTGCTTTTCACCCTGCTCGTTCAGAAACTCAAAATCCCAGCTCAGCACCATAATGCGCGAACCCAGGGTATTCAGCTTACGGATGAGGGGTACGTAATCGCCATCGGACGTAATGAGGACAACGACATCGAATTTCTTGTACTGAGCCAGTTCAAACGCTTCCAGCGCCAGCCAGACATCAATTCCTTTCTCCTGCCGGTAGCCCTGATACGTTTTTACGGGCAGGTAGTGGGTTACCACTCCTTCCGACATCAGAATATCATCGAAAAGGCGGTCGTAAAACAGTTGGTTACCGCGTTGATTGGCTTCGTGCGCGTTGAGCCGACCCCGGAAATAGTGGGCATCTACAATCTGACAAAGACGCTCGTTGACCCCTTCCTCCTCAGCTACCTGACGACGGATAAAGGCGTGTAATCCTGAAATACTGATGCGGCTGCGACGCTCGTGAGAATAGTTATAATAATTACTTACATGCAAAAAATAGTTACCGTCATAAAAAACCCCAATACGGGTTAATGTCGATGCTGAGGGCATATATTACGTAGAATTTTGTAGTTATATAAATATGAGAGAATACACAAAAAAATCCTCTTTAGGGTTGGGTGATAATAGATAGTATGCAGTGGTATAGAAACAAATAATCAGTATAAAAAAGCCTGTTTAATTCGTATGAACCGGAGATAAAAGAAGCAATTGGGAATAGCGTAATGACTGCTTATTTATTCACTCTTTAACCGTTACTCAACAGAAGAAAAAGAACGGCTAAACTTACTTATAAACATAACCTAAGGACTAATTAGTGCCAATGGCTATGGAAATAGTGCCAAATGCCAGCCCGCAAATTTAGTACTTTTTTATAAGCATCGCATCAGACATGTATCTTTGCGGCTTATTAAAGCCACTATGCAAAAAATTCTGTTTATCGACCGCGATGGTACGCTTATTCTGGAACCCCAGCCCGACCAGCAGGTTGATTCATTAGCCAAGCTCGATTATATCCCGAAAGCAATTTCGGCCATGCGCCGGATTGCCGAAGAAACCGAGTACGACCTGGTGATGGTTACCAATCAGGACGGTCTGGGAACAGATTCATTTCCTGAAGACACCTTCTGGCCTGCTCATAACAAAATGCTGGCAACGTTTGCCGGTGAAAATATCCATTTTTCAGCGGTCCACATCGACCGCCATTTCCCGCGCGACAACTCCCCTACCCGCAAGCCCGGTACCGGTATGCTTACCCGCTATTTTTCTGATCATTACGATCTGGCAAACAGCTATGTCATTGGCGACCGGCTTACGGATGTGCAGTTAGCCATTAATCTGGGGGCTAAAGCCATTCTTTTCCTGCCTCCCGATGGGCTGGATACGGTGCAGACGGCCGATGTTAATGGTCTGACCGATGAGATGGAGAAAGCCATCGCACTAAAAACCGGCGATTGGGACGAGATTTATACGTTTCTGCGTCTGCCAGCCCGCATAACCGTTGTGGAGCGAAACACGAAAGAAACCCAGATTCAGGTTACCCTCAACCTCGATGGAACCGGCAAAGCGGATATTCAGACGGGTGTCGGTTTTTTTGACCACATGCTGGATCAGGTAGCCAAACATTCGGGTGCTGACCTGACCATTCACGTCAACGGCGACCTCCACATCGACGAACACCATACCATTGAAGACACGGCCCTTGCCCTCGGCGAAGCCTACCGACGCGCCCTGGGTGATAAGCGGGGCATTAGTCGCTACGGCTTTTTGTTACCGATGGACGAAGCGCTGGCACAAGTAGGCATCGACTTTTCGGGACGTCCCTGGCTGGTTTGGAACGCGGAGTTCCGGCGCGAGAAAATTGGCGATATGCCCACTGAAATGTTCTTCCATTTTTTCAAATCTTTTTCCGATACCGCCCTCTGCAACCTGAATATTAAGGTAGAAGGTGATAACGAACACCATAAAATAGAAGCCATATTCAAGGCCTTCGCTAAATCCATCAAAATGGCCGTTCGGCGGGATGTTAATGAACTGGATAACCTGCCCAGCACGAAGGGGGTTTTATAGTTTGACTTTGATCCGGGCCGTCGATGCGGTTTGTATTTCTTTGTCGGTAGTCATAACATCAAACAGCAAACTACGAACATCAAACTATTATTTTCCTTACTTTTGTACCTGAATTCAACTGAACTTAGCTATGGATTTATCAACTCCTTTAACGCTTATATTTTATGCTGTTCTACTCGCAGCCGCGTTTATAACAGGCCGGTGGCTGGAGCGCAACGACCGGAAGTATTAATTCAGTAAACAGTTACCAGTAAACAGTTATCAGTAAATCGATTGCTCACTGATAACTGTTTACTGGTAACTGTTTACTACTATGCTGGGTGCCCTGACCCGTTGGCTATTTAACCGTTTCGGATGGCGAATTTCTGGTCCGGTCCCCACCGTACCCAAAGCCATTTGGGTGGTAGCCCCCCATAGTACCAACTGGGACTTTCTGGTTGGTTTGGGTATTCGCCCCACCATTCATATCTGGATTGAGTACTTAGCCAAAAGCTCTTTGTTTACCTGGTACTCAGGCTGGCTTTTTCGGGCGTTGGGTGGTAAACCCGTCTACCGTGACAAATCCCATAATCTGGTAGACGCCATGGCAGCCGTGTTTCAGCAACACGATACACTGCACGTTTGCATTGCTCCCGAAGGCACTCGCAGCAATGTATCTTCCCTGAAAACAGGGTTTTACTACATGGCGCTCAAAGCGGGTGTTCCCCTCATCCTTGTTGGTTTCGACTGGCCCCGCAAACGGGTATTGCTAAGCAAACCGCTCTATGTTACCGGTAACTACGCAGCCGACATGCTCCTGTTTTATCAATTTTTCTCGCAGGTTCAGGGCGTAAAAAAAGACTGGCTCAAGCGATGGGAAGAAACCGGCATCATTGAACAGCCAACCGGCCGTATTTAACTCAGCCGGTCTTTGAAACTCTCGTAGCCGTACGATTTCACTAACTGGAACGCTCCATTTTCTTTCCAGATACCAATGGACGGCAGGTTCACGCCGTTGAAGGTGGTGGTTTTCACCATCGTGTAATGAATCATATCATCGAATACGATTTTATCTCCCACCGCCAGCGGCTCATCAAACGAATAATCCCCCATGAAATCACCGGCAAGGCAGGTCATGCCCCCCAGCCGATAGGTTGGTTTGCCAGCAACCGGTTCATGGTATGAATCAATAATCCGGGGTTTGTAAGGCATTTCGAGCGTATCGGGCATGTGGGCGGCAAAGGACGTATCGAGAATAGCAACCTGGATTCCCTGGCTGTTTAGCACATCGAGAACGGTAGAGACCAGTACCCCCGTTTGCCAGGCAATGGCCGAACCAGGTTCCAAAATAATATCCACATTGTATTTCTGCCGGAAGGCCGTTAGCAAACCAATCAGGTGATTGGTGTCGTAGCCTTCTCGGGTCATCAGATGGCCACCACCTAAATTGACCCATTTTGCCTGATGGAGCAAAGCACCGAATCGGCTTTCAAGTGCGTCCAGCGTACGTTCCAGCGTGAAGGAGTCATTCTCGCAAAGCGTGTGAAAGTGAATACCTTCCAGCCCGTCGGGAAGTTGGTCCGGTAGCTGATCACGGGTGGCACCCAGCCGGGAACCGGGAACGCAGGGATTATACATATCCGTAGCCACTTCGGAATACTGCGGATTGACCCGGATACCGCAGGAAACCCGGCCCACCGCCCGACTACCGAATCGCTCCCACTGACTCCAGGAGTTGAACGTCAGGTGATTACTACGCTCTACCACTTCATCGAACGTATCGTCCTGATAGGCAGGAATGTAGGCGTGCGCTTTCACGCCCATGTATTCGTTCACCAGTTTAATCTCGTTGAGCGAACTGGCCGTGGCCCCGCTCAGGTATTCGCGCACCAGCGGAAAGGCGCTGTACATGGAAAACCCTTTCAGGGCCAGAATAATGGTTACTCCGGCGGCTTTCTGGACGGAGTCGATTAATTCCAGATTTCGACGGAGTTTGGCTTCTTCCAGCACAAAACAGGGCGATGGGATATTCTTTGTATAGTCTGGTAACGTCGTGTTCATGCCGCAAAGGTACGGCAAAGCGCGTTTACCTTACCCTGACTTTTGAGTAGTCGATACCGAAAAGGACGGGCAGGTTATACTTCACTCGTATCGGTTCACCTGACTGGCTACCGGGAATCCAGCGGGGCATGGACTTTATGACCCGAATCGCTTCTTCGTCGCAGCCATACCCCACCCCTTTCAGCATTCGAATATCCGACAACGTTCCATCCCTTTCGACGATGAATGAAATAAAAACCCGGTCTTTGACTTTAGCTTCCTGAGCCTGGGCAGGATAGTGAACGTTTGCCAGCATATATGTCTTTAAGGCACCAAAGCCGCCTTGAAATTCGGGTTGGTGCTCTACAATAGTATAAACGGTTGTATCGGATAGACTCAGCTTCTGGGCAAAACCTGATGTATTCAGCAGAAAGAAGAAACTAGCTAAGCATAAAACCGGGATAAACAGCAGTTGGCGGGAAACGTTAGCATATTGCATAAGAAGTGACCTGGACGGTATATGTACTAAAAGGGGTGTCTACTATGACTACCGCTTATTGACATCAATGAGACTCATCCCAAAAAGAATGGGCATATTAAATCGGACTCGAACGGCTCTGCCAGACTGTTTTCCCGGCTTCCATTTCGGCATAGCCCTGATGACCCGCCGAGCTTCCTCGTCACAGCCATAACCAAGACTATTCAGCAGTTGAATATCGGTTAGACTACCATCCCTCTCCACAATAAAATTGACGTACACCCGATCTTTGATTCCGGCTTTTTGTGCTTCCAATGGGTATTTGACATGCTGCTGCATATAGTTACCCAAGGCAACAAGACCACCCGGAAATTCGGGCTGAATTTCTACGGCTTTAAAAACCAGCTCATCCGGCACGAAATAATTTTGAGCAAAACCCGTCGCATTCAACAAGAGCAGACCAGTGAGTAAGGTCAAAACGGGGGAGCGTAACACCCGATAGAAAAAGGCATTTGGTTGCATAAATAGATGGAGCACTGATTCAATGAGTGGATGCGGAAAGACGCTGTTTTTCACAAATCATCACTCCAGTGAGAACGAAATTGGCAGGTTGAATTTTACCCGCACCGCCCGGCCTGACTGCTTGCCGGGTTGCCAGCAGGGCATGCTGCTGACTACCCGCCGGGCTTCTTCGTCACAGCCGAACCCGATGCCTTTCAACACCTGCACGTCCGTCAGGCTACCATCGGTGTTAACGACAAAGCTCACATACACGCGGCCCG
The DNA here is from genome assembly GCF_000374085.1 of Spirosoma spitsbergense DSM 19989. Lineage (GTDB taxonomy): Bacteria > Bacteroidota > Bacteroidia > Cytophagales > Spirosomataceae > Spirosoma > Spirosoma spitsbergense. Next base: position 30,881 of record NZ_KB893590.1, read on the forward strand.
AAACACCAGCAGCAGCAGCCTGACGGGGATAGTTCAGGTTTTTGCTCAGAAAGTTTCGCAGGCCATCCATACCACCCGGAAAGGCTGGTTGTTGCTCCACAACAACAAATGGCTCATCCGTTTTCGGCGCGACCTCAAGGGCTTTTTCCCGTACGGTTGGCTGAGAAGCTTCGGGGGGAGCGATAAGGGCAATATCGCCGGTACCTTCGACCGTTTCGGTACCAGAAGTGGCATCCTTGAGCTGGTCCGTTGTGGCAGGCAGAACATCCTCCACTACATCGGCTTCGGGCATCACCACGGGGGGAAGATTACGAACCGTACTGACCGCAGGAGCGGGTTCAGCCGGTGGTATGGGAACGGGGAGTTCGGCAGGGGGTTCCTCCACGTGTTGAAGTGTTACCTCCGTCATGGCCTGACTATTCGGATTTAGTGGCTGTGGCCAAAAACGGTTATACAGGATAGGCGCGAAAAGTCAGAGCAAAAATAAGCCGACACCCAGCCACAAAGCGCGGCTGAGCGTCGGTTTATACTGCTGCCGCAGGGCAAAAGCACCGTAAGCCTGATGGCGGGACTGAAAAATAATATCGTCGTACGTGAGGGCGACTGTTTCGGGGGTGTTGTTCGGGAACATAGCGTTGCTGGTTTTAACGGGTTGATGCCCGTTCCGGCTACATTCCACAATTGACCTTAAAAGCTATCGTACTTCTGCACAATCTGGATAGCATCGTTTTCGGTTTTTCCGCCCAGGTTGTTTTGTTTTACAAACGCCTTCAATTCATCAGCATGGGCACCGAGGGCTTCGATAATTGACTTGTCGGACAATTTCACCTTTTCCAGCGTCTGGTCGGGTTTGAGAATGTAATAGGAAACCGCGTTTCTGAACTCGTCGTAGCGTATCCCGTTCGAGTACGGATTCTTATAATCAGCTGGTTTGAACGTTTTTAAAATTCGTTTCAGCAAAGCCGATTTATCCTGGTACAACACCAGAAAATAGCCTTCTTTCAGCACTTCATCATCGGTTTTAGCCGTTGGAATACGACGAAACGTGTACACCTGCCCATCGCTGTTTTTGAACTGAAACGATTTTACCTGACTGGCATTTACGATGATTGAGTCATTACCCGATTGGGGGCGGAGCAAAATCAGGTGTTGACGATAGGCGTCGAACTTAATCGGCACTTCTTTGTAATGCTGTCCGGCTACCATTTCAATCTGCCCCTTGTTCCACTCCGGCAGGAAGTAAGGCGTTCCCCGAAGTCCCTCATACCGGTGGTCGATGGTGTTAATCATCGTATTGACCCCCGATCCTACCACCTGATTCATAGACTGGTAGGTTTCGTAGCCATTGCGCCGGTCATTCGCGTTAAACTTCCGGGTTAGTTCAACTTTGGTTGTATCGGTTTTTTGGGCAGACGCACTCGGAAAAGTGAGTAAAGCGGGGATAATCAGGAACAGGAATTTCATACAATAGGGGATTGATAGAGACCAATAGAAGCAGGCGGATGTCTGGTTTTGTGTATAACGAAAAATCCTGCTTTGTGGTAAAGCAGGATCCTCGTTTTGTCTGATTTTTATCAGGCCGGATACTCGTGCGGCAGGGCTGCATTCACCTGCTCATGCACCGGCAGCCCCTGTTTGTTCATCTGTTCGATAAACGGGTCGGGGTCAAGTTCTTCGCAGTTCCAGACACCGGGTTTCATCCAGACGCCGGTCAGCATGAGCATAGCCCCAATCATAGCCGGTACACCCGTCGTGTAGCTAACGGCCTGTCCGCGTACTTCGCGGTAGGTTTCAGCATGGTCGCAATTGTTCCAGATAAAGTAAGTACGCTCTTCGTCCTCTTTAACGCCTTTGATCTGGCAGCCGATGCTGGTTTGCCCGGTATAGTTCTCACCGAGGGAATCGGGGGCGGGCAGTACTGCTTTCAGAAACTCAAGCGGTATGATGTCCATCCCGTTAAATTTCACCGGGTCGATACGGGTCATACCCACGTTTTGCAGGACTTCCAGGTGCGTCAGATACGCCTGCCCGAAGGTCATCCAGAAACGCGCCCGCTTCAGCGTCGGGAAGTTTTTTACCAGTGATTCCAGTTCTTCGTGATAGAGTACATACGACTCCCGTTCACCAATGTTGGGGTATTCGATGGGTTTGTGGATGCTCATGGCCGGAATTTCGATCCATTCCCCATTTTCCCAATAACGGCCGGGCTGCGTAATTTCCCGGATATTGATTTCCGGGTTAAAATTCGTGGCGAAAGCTTTACCATGATCACCCGCATTGCAATCCACAATGTCCAGGTAGTCCATCCGGTCGAAGTGGTGTTTGGCGGCATAGGCCGTAAATACCTGCGTTGCGCCGGGGTCGAAACCACAGCCCAGCAGGGCCATCAGTCCTGCCTGTTCGAAGCGTTCTTTATACGCCCACTGCCAACTATACTCAAATTTAGCAACGTCTTTGGGTTCGTAATTAGCGGTATCCATGTAGTGAACACCCGCTTCCAGACAGGCATCCATAATGGGCAGGTCCTGATACGGCAACGCTACATTGATTACCAGTACTGGTTTAAATGAGTTGATCAGGGCCACCATATCAGGAACCAGGTCGGCATCGACCTGATCGGTTTGAATGGCTACCCCGTGCATCTCCCTGATTTCAGCCGCAATCCGGTCGCACTTTGCTTTGGTACGGCTGGCCAGCATAATGGAAGTAAAAACGTCGCTATTCATGGCACATTTATGCGCCACAACGCTGCCTACACCACCGGCTCCAATAATGAGCACCTTTGCCATTTGTCTGAATTTAGTTGATTGAGTATTTTTTTACCGATGGCAAAGATAGGTAAAGTCGGGTACCAGCTATGGGATATATTGATTTCTGATGCTGTACATCGACGAACAAAAAAGTACAATTCCTCAACAAATACTTAGTATATTTGTTAAGTAGAGAAGACTCACCTCAAACGATACCCAGTATGAAATTCATCTCTTCTTCTGATTCGACCGCTACGTTTGAACTAGCGATCTTAGGGTACAGTACCATCACCAAAACATGGCGGGATCGCAACCGGCTACAGTGTCAGTTTTCAACGCTTTGGGGGCAGAAGTCAGATTCACATTCAGCCCCCCTGCAAACCTGGGAAGTCCGGCGTTTGTTGAGTGGATTACAGCTACTATGGACGAAAGCCACCAATCACCTGACCCTTACCTTCTCGGAGCCGGGCTTAAGCCTGGACGCCAAGGTGTTGCCTAACGATGCGTTTCGCCTGCAAATTCAGTTAGAACATGATCTGACTCCCTCCTGGCACAAATACCCTGATTTTCCGATGGAAATGGATATTTTTCTGAGCCGGGATCAACTACAGGAAGCCATCCAGGAATTAGCCTGCCAGGTTGACTCCTATCCAGAGCGATAATTGCCAATCCTGCTCTCCGGTGTATAGACTTACTGATTAATTCTCTCCGACAGCCGGGAAATCCGTTACGACAAAAACAGGTCATTTTTAACTTCATCAGGCTTTTCCCGTTGTTTTTAAGGAAAATCTGGTGATGTCAGAAATGACCATTGCTTAATATATAATCTACTTTTCCCTTTTACTAATTATTGGTACAATACTTCGGGAGAATGGTTGACAACACAGCGCCTAATACCCATATTTGTAACTACTACCTGTAGACTGGTGAATCACTGAATTTCCCTATTACGAACAAACCTGGTACGAACTAAAAACTATACAATTCTATGAAAGTCGTTAAGCGCAGAAATCGCCAGATGACCATGGAACGCATTTTGCGTGCTATGGGCGACGTTATGGCCGAACGGGGTACCGACAAAGCTGGGATCAACGCCGTTGCCGACCGCGCGGGTGTCAATAAAGTACTCATTTATCGGTACTTCGGTGGCTGGAACGGCCTGCTGGAAGCTTACGTACAACGGGGATTTTTCCTGTCGATGTTTAACGAGAAATTTCTGGATTCGGTACCGAACAATCTGGCACCCGAAGCACGCAGCAAAGCCTGGTCGGAATACACAATTCAGTTTATGCGCGAGTTCCGAAGCCGTAAGTCATCGCAGGAATTGATTCGCTGGGAAATGTCGAACGGAGGCACCGAGCTGGCTCGCCGGCTGGCCGATTTTCGCGATCAGTCTTACAGTAACATGGTCAGCAAGCTGGCCCCTTATGCCGATTTCGATCCCACCGCGATTACCAGCCTGATGGTGGCGGCCGTTACGCATATTGTGCTCACCAGCGACCAGCGCGATCACATCGGCGACATTGACCTTCGTTCCGATGCAGGCTGGGAACGGCTGGAAAAGGCTATCCGCCGGATTTATTCCAGCCTGAGCATCGCCCTCGAACGCGAAAACACCAAGCAGGTGGAGTAGTTTTTAGTTTATGGTGGCGTCGGTAAACGGTTGTTCTACATAACGGTAAACCATACACTACTCTACCCTGCTATTTTTATGGCCTGATAATGAGTTAATTGAAGAACAATCCACCGAAATAGCTTTTTGATCGTCCGTAGTAAATCGGGACAAGGTTGAACTTGATGCCGGCACATCTGCCGAAGTTGATTAAGGCCGTGACGACTAAAGCTATTGGCTTTATAACCATGCTTCTTTACTTTGATAGATTGTACTTTTTTGTGAAAATAAAGCCCGAAACTGACGCATAAACTGTAGGAAAGACTCACTAAGGCTACTAGTTTTTTTAGTTTC
>NZ_KB893591.1 GCF_000374085.1 Spirosoma spitsbergense DSM 19989
CGTTATTATCTGAGTGATTTAGTATTGCCTGCTGCTCACTTTAACTCGGCGGTTCGCCATCATTGGGGCATCGAGAATCAGTTACACTGGTGCCTGGACATGGTTTTTCATGAAGATCAACAGCGAATCCGGGTGGGCAACGGGGCAGAGAATTTTGCCACTGTCCGCAAGATGGCCCTTCAACTCTTGCATCGAATGGATGATAAAGAGAGTCTTAAAAGCCGACGCAAGCTGGCGGGCTGGGACGACAATTATCTGATCAAGTTACTCACCCTTTTTTAAATGCGTTCAACCTGGATACTGATCAACTATTTTTCACTGATCGACTATTTTTCTTATCTTTGCACCCAAATTCATTTTTTCAATAAAATTAGCTGTCTGAAGATGTATCTAACGACCGAAAAAAAACAGGAGATATTCTCCACCTCGGGTCATGCCAAAAGTGCAACTGACACCGGGTCGGCCGAATCCCAGATCGCGCTGTTCACCTATCGGATCAGTCACCTGACTGCCCACCTGAAAGTACACAAGCACGATTACGGCACCCAACTGGGCCTTTTGAAATTAGTAGGTAAGCGTCGGCGGTTGCTGAACTACCTCATGAAAAAGGACATCATGCGGTACCGGGCTATTCTGGCCGCACTGGGGCTACGAAAGTAATCGGGCCATCCATAAAAAAGGGAATCTGCTCTGTAGTAGATTCCCTCATTTTTGTGGTTTCCATAGAAGTGAAGTAACGGGTCAGGTAAAGGCAGATTAGTTGGTGTGATTAATAACCAGTTTCTCCGTCATATGCTGGCTACTTTTCCCTGCTCTCAGGGACGAAAATTTGGTTTATGCCGAATTCCGAAGGTCGGAAAACGGTGCTGTTTAAAGCTGTAAGAGAACGTATTCAAAATCTGTTTTATGTTTGAAATCACCACGCAATCCGTTGCGCTGCCCGACGGGCGGGAAATTACCATCGAAACCGGAAAAATGGCCCGTCAGGCCGACGGCGCGGTGGTTGTAAGACTGGGCGACGCCATGCTACTGGCAACTGTCGTATCCAGCAAAGATGCCAAAGAAGGCGTCGATTTTCTGCCCTTATCCGTTGATTATCAAGAGAAATTTGCTTCTGCTGGCCGGATTCCCGGTAGCTTCCAACGGCGCGAAGGTCGCCTGGGCGATCACGAAATTCTGATTAGCCGTCTGGTAGACCGCGCCCTGCGACCAATCTTCCCCGATACGTATCACGCCGACACCCAGGTGATGATTACGCTTATTTCGGCTGACCCCGAAGTGCAACCCGATGCCCTGGCAGCTCTGGCGGCTTCATCGGCCCTGGCGGTATCAAATATTCCGTTCAATGGACCAATTTCAGAAGTACGGGTGGCTAAAATTGATGGCCAATACCATATCAATCCTAAAACCTCTGCACTGGAACGGGCTACTATCGACCTGATTGTAGCCGCTACCGAGAAGGATATCTGTATGGTGGAAGGCGAGATGGACGAATGTTCGGAAGCCGAGGTAGTGGAAGCAATCAAAATAGCGCACGAAGCCATAAAAGTACAGTGCCAGGCCCAGAAAGAACTGGAAGCCAAGGTAGGTAAGACTGAAAAGCGGGAGTTCAACCATGAAACGCACGACGAAGAACTTCGCGCGGCTGTTCGGGCGGCTACCTACGATAAAATTTACGCGGCTGTTAGCCAGCAGAATCCAAGCAAAAAAGGTCGTTCTGAAGCCGCTAAAGCGATCCGGGACGAGTATATTGCCTCTTTCCCCGAAGGGTCGGATGTAAATGTTGGTCTTATCAAAACGTATTTCCACGATCTGGAATGGGAAGCGTCGCGTCGGTTGGTACTCGATGAGCGTGTTCGCCTGGATGGTCGGAAATTAGATCAGATTCGCCCGATTGTGGCCGAAGCAGGTCTGCTACCCGGTCCCCACGGTTCGGCGCTGTTTACGCGGGGTGAAACCCAATCGTTAACAACGGCTACACTCGGTACCAAAACGGACGAGCAGATTGTTGACCAGACAATGCATCAGGGGTACAGTAAATTCCTGTTGCACTATAACTTTCCCGGTTTTTCAACGGGTGAGGTGAAGCCTAACCGGGGTGTTGGTCGTCGGGAAGTGGGTCACGGAAATCTGGCCCACCGCTCGATCAAGAAAGTATTACCACCCGCTGAAGATAATCCGTACACCATTCGGATCGTGTCGGATATTCTGGAATCGAACGGTTCTTCGTCCATGGCTACTGTTTGTGCCGGTACGATGGCACTGATGGATGCCGGGATCAAGATCAAAGCGCCCGTAGCCGGTATTGCCATGGGGCTTATCTCCGATGGCGACAAGTACGCCGTATTGTCCGACATCCTGGGCGACGAAGACCACCTGGGCGACATGGACTTCAAGGTTACGGGTACAGAGAAAGGTATCGTAGCTTGCCAGATGGATCTGAAAGTAGACGGACTCTCGTATGAGGTGCTGGCACAGGCACTGGAGCAGGCGCGTCAGGGACGGTTGCATATTCTTGGCGAAATGCGGAAAGGCATTGCTGAGGTTCGTCCTGATTTGAAACCTCATGCACCCCGTGCCGTTGTTATCAAGATTGATACCAACCAGATTGGTGCCGTTATCGGACCCGGTGGTAAGGTAGTTCAGGATATTCAGAAAGATTCCGGGGCTGTGGTTAACATCGACGAACATGACAACGCCGGCTGGGTGAGTATTTTTGCCACCAGCAAAGAGAGCATGGACAAAGCCGTATCCCGTATCAAAGGTATCGTTGCGGTACCGGAAGTAGGGGATACCTACGTCGGTAAAGTGAAAACGATACAACCCTTCGGCGCTTTTGTCGAATTCATGCCGGGTAAGGATGGGTTATTGCACATTTCCGAGATTAAGTGGGAGCGTCTGGAAACCATGGACGGGGTGTTTCAGGTAGGAGAGGAAGTAACGGTAAAACTGGTTGACGTGGATAAAAAGACCGGAAAGTATCGGTTATCCCGTAAAGTGCTATTACCGAAGCCGGAGAACAAAAATGCCTAGGAAATTGTTACTTTTTCGTGTAATGCAACGTCAGAACCAAGCGTTATATAATCACACCACCGGGGGCGCCAAATTATGAGACAGCTAAAAATATCAAAACAGATTACCAACCGTGAAAGTCAGTCGTTAGACAAGTACTTGCAGGAGATTGGTAAAGTAGACCTGCTTACGCCCGATGAGGAAGTAACGCTGGCCCAAAAAATTCGGGAAGGTGACCAGTTGTCGCTGGAACGGTTAACAAAAGCAAACCTTCGCTTTGTCGTATCGGTTGCCAAGCAATACCAGAATCAGGGTTTATCCTTAGGTGATCTGATCAACGAAGGAAACCTGGGCCTGATTAAAGCAGCGCAACGGTTTGATGAAACGCGTGGTTTTAAGTTTATTTCCTACGCCGTTTGGTGGATTCGTCAGTCCATTCTGCAGGCCCTGGCCGAACAGTCCAGGATTGTGCGACTGCCGTTGAACCGGGTTGGTTCGCTGAATAAGATTTCCAAGACGTTCTCCGACCTGGAGCAGAAGTTCGAGCGTGAGCCATCCCCCGAAGAGTTGGCGGCTGTGCTGGAGATTTCGGCCGCAGAGGTAGTTGATACGCTTAAGATTTCGGGTCGTCACGTGTCGATGGACGCGCCGTTTGTACAGGGTGAAGAAAACAGCCTGCTGGACGTACTTGAAAACGATGGTGAAGACAAACCCGATTCGGGCCTGATCAACGATTCACTGCGGAAGGAAGTGCAGCGTGCCCTCTCGACGCTGACGCAGCGCGAGGCCGATGTAATTACACTTTACTTCGGGCTGAACGGCGAACATGCCATGACGCTGGAAGAAATTGGTGAGAAATTCAACCTGACCCGCGAGCGGGTTCGGCAGATAAAGGAAAAAGCCATTCGTCGGCTGCGTCACACCTCACGGTCGAAGGCGTTGAAGACGTATCTGGGCTAATGATCCTGTTTGTTAATGCAAAACGGCTCCTGCGTAAGTGGGAGCCGTTTTTGTTTTTTTAGGGGAGTGCTATCTGAATCAAATAGAATGGTCAATAGCTGATGATCTGTTCATGGCTAACAACAAGCATCCCCAAATCCTGAGCTAAAAGCGTGTGTATGGTAAGCCAGCGAATTTCTAAAAAGGCAGTCAATTCCCTGTTTCTTGTGTTTCCCAACCGAAGATATAGAATGCAGGGTGGTGATCCTTTAAGAAAGAACGCATCAGGAAAGTCAGAATCTTTTGTTACAATAATCCGATTCTCTTCAATGGCAATCTTCCTAATATCGGCATCTTGTAACAAGTGACCATCAGGGAAGTGAGTGGTATGAATCGCATCAAATCCTTTCCAGTGCAGGTAAGTAGCCAACATAGGCGGAAGTTGAGTGTCGACAAGAAACTTCAGCACAATGGATTAGGAGGCCAGTGGTAGTGGAATTATAGTCCGGGCATTGGCAATGTGGGCAGCGTAGAGCAAAGCAGCCTGAATATCGGCTTCTTCCAGATAAGGATAGTCGGTCAGAATTTCCTGATTTGTCATGCCTGCGGCTAGTAGCTCCAGTAGTTGCGCTACAGTGAAGCGCATATTCCGGAGTGTTGGTTTACCCTGACTAACGGATGGATTCAGTGTTACACGAGAAAGAAGATTTTCCATAGCATTCAGACCTTTTAACGAAGCTACACTTTTTTATAATTGTTTGGCGTGATTAGGACCGTTTGTACAAAGAACAGTTGCAGTACGAATTCAGTTAACACGCTTTATTACAACTCATCTTCCAGGAACTTCCGAATGGCCTGGTAGGGCCTCAATCCATTTTGTTTCCCGTTCGTGCCGTTAACGGGTTGGGTGTTGGCAGGTCGAATTTCGCTGGTGCTGCTCCGGCTCGAATGATGAAGTGAAAGCATTTCTTTCCGTAACTGTCGCTGCTCATCGTCGCTCAGGTTCGCCAGCCTTGCTTCGCCCTGACCGTATCCGTCATTGAAATTACTGATGCGACTGTCCGTCTGGGCCAGTTTCAGTTCCGCATACAGCGTAGTCAAATCGGCCGAAACGGATTCGCACCGGGCTTTTAATGCGTTCAGGTCGGGTAGTAAGTCGAGGTTATGCTGGAGAATATTCTGCTGGATACGCTGTTCCGACAAGGCGGCTTCGATGGGCGCAATTTCCTTATCCAGACGCTTCAGCCGACGGCGGAGCTTCCACAATTTTACATCGGCCTGCAACCACCGGAACCAGAAGGCTGATAAAACGGGTAAGGATATGCCCAGACAAACGGCCCCTGCCAGTGCAAACAGAATACCACTCAATACGAACGAGAGCAGCGCCCAGGGACTATTGACGAGGGCAAGATTCAATTCGCTCGATTCGCTCAACTGCTTCTCTATTTTGTTCAGCGTTGCCGCACTGAGGTCCTGCGTTCCGGCAGTGGGGTCGGTGTTGAGCTGTAGTTGCCGAACGGATTTGTTAATTGCCGCTTTCAACTGATCGGTGCGGTAGGCTTCGTAGCGGAACCAGCCTAATACGGCCAGCGTGAGTACGGAAAAGATAGCCAGCCCCATCTTAAACCGGCCATACCGACTACCGTACTGAACCGGGTTTTCCTGATACGGTTGCTCGATAAGCCGGTCGTAGGCGGGTTTCAGCAGGACGGATACCATGGCCAGTCCAACGGCAAATGCCCAGGCCTCGTTTGTATTACGAATATTGAGCGCATACGCCACGATTTCGTGGGAGATAATCAAATCACCCGCCAGAAATGAAATACCGGCTACCAGAAACAGCAGGCCCGCCAACAGGGAATAATCAGGGGCCGCTTTGGTCCGGCGTTCGCGCAGGTTGGTCCGGTCTGATTCCAGTCCCTGCCGGTCCGCTTCCCGCTGACCGAGTTGTTTGCCTAACCGTTCTACCGACAAGGCGTGGGTTTGTAAGGAAGCGAAGGCCGTTCGGTTGGCTTCCGTCGATTCAGCCAACTGGCGTTCTACCGTGGTCAGTTCCGTCCGTTTTTCCTGAATTCGCTCCGAAAGCCAGTCGGTATTAATCTGGCTCGATAAGTAGCCTTCATATGTTTCCCGGTTTACCCCTTCAACGCCACTGGTATAGCCGTGCTGAAAGTCGGGATTAGTAGTTGGTTCCATAATCAGTTATGAATGATAAACGATAAACCTGACAATAAGTATTAATCATTCATAATGAGTTGTCGCTGTTGTTCGGTTAGCCGGTCACGCAGACTGCGGGCGAGGTCAAATTCGCCTAGAAACAAATTAACAAGTTTATCGCGCTGGGTGTTCAATTGAGTCAGTTCAGATTCAACTTGGTTTAAAGCGGTAACGACAGGTAATTTTTGCCCATCAAGCCTGTCCAGCTCCTGTTCAAGTTGGCTGATTTTACTTTCTAAAAGCGGCAAATTAACCCGTTTATGACCAGTCAACTGACGATTTTTCTGGACGTTACCCAGTTCCTGTTGTAAAATGCTTAAGGTACTTAGCAAGAGTTTTCCCGATAGTAGAAAAACGAACAGGATAAAAATAAATAAACCAACTGCCTGACTTGCCGGCTGATAGCTCAGGGCGTGGACCAGCACGAAAACTGCTGCTGCAAGAGGTAAGCCAATCTCCTCAATGATACGTCGGCCCGTTAGGCGGGTATTCGTCTCATAGAAGAGGGAGGTTCGTCCAAACAGGTTGAACAGACCCGCCAGAAAAACCCCCATCGAAACCCAGTGATTTGGGAAGGAACGATACAGTGTATAGTCGACCAGGTAGTACGTACCGATGCACAAAACGATGGATATCCCCAAACTAACGAAATGCCTGATCAGCGTAGTACTAATGGGTTGGCTATCGCGCAATTGGGCAAGTTGGTCCCGTACACTGGTCAACTGATTTTCCCGCTGGTTGATGCGGGTAGTAAGGGTACGTATTTGTCCGGTGTATTGCCTCACCAATTCGGTGTGTGGAACGGCCTGGCTGGTGAAAAATGCGCTGATTTGAGCGATTTTGGTGTCAGGTCGAGCGTTGGAAAGACCGAATAAAACACCTTCGTCACGCAGTGATTCTTCATCGGCGAGCCAGGTGGGTAACGGGGCTACAGGAGAGGGGGGGAGTAAGGGTGCCGATACTAATTCGCTGCTATCCGCCTGCTGAAAGGGGATGGGTATACCCTCTTCTTCACCAACGGCAGTGGCCTCTGGAACGGGTGCCGGAGGGTATTGAGTAAAAAAGGAGCGTAGCCGGTTGATTAACGTCATCATCGAGACCCGGTTTTCTGGTTTAAACCAATGCAGTACCAGAGAAAACAGGTGCAAATAAGCCAATAGTGCGGGGCAAATGTAACGGATTACGGACGAACGGCGGAAGAATTTATCCGGGCATTTGCAGACGGACCGGGCTGAAAGCAGGTTGCCAGCGCAAAACTGTCCGAACTGGTCAACCAGTCTGATGCCAATTGGCTGGATAATAGACGAACAACGCCCGTAGCATTCAGGAAAAGCGAGAAGAGAAAGCAACAGGCCCCGCTACTGTTGCAGGAAGATGCGCTGGAGAGCACCCCAAAGCCGCTTTTTCAACGCCTGGTCGGCTTCGATGGTTGGAAGTGAATCGGCCATCAGGAACGTAATACCTTCAAACCGGACCGGTGCGTACCGATCCATCATGATATCGAGCTGAATACGCTCAAACGGCACACCAAAGGTTATAAAATGATTGATGTATTTACCCCGCAGGAGTTCGGGAAAGTCAACGTCACTAACTCCGTGAAGATTCAATAAGTCAACCCCGTTGATATTGAGGTTCACCGCTTTCAGGATTTTTTCAAGGAATAACAGATTGCTGGGATCTAATTCTTCATCGGCCAGCAACAATACTTTATGGTTCAACTGGGGCAAACGGGGTTGTTGCTGAACAGGTGGCAGCACAGAGGGCATTACCGGACGTGATGGTGGCTGAGGCAGTGGTTCCGGTTTGGCGGCTAGCACTACCGGCTCAGGCTGGGGAATCTCAACGGGAATAATCTGCTCATTCATGACCAGATCAACAGTCGGTGCCTGGTCCGCTCCCGTTAGTGAACCGGCTGATAGGGTGTCTAACTCCGTCAGTAAATCAGTGCTATCCAATATCAGCACAGGTGGTGAATCGACAACGGCAGGCGTATCTGCTGAAGCAACTACGTCCCACGGTTCGCCCGGTAGCTGAAAGAGGGATTCGTTTTGATAAAGGGTTTGATAAAAATTTCTGACCGACATAAAAACGGGACTAAAGCAGTAGACCGCAACCGGGTTCTTGTGAAAACAACCCGATTGCGGTCTACTGCCAGTATTGATTGATACTACGCAATGACCGCCTGCCGGTGAATGATCGCTTCACGATCGGGACTGGTCGAAATGAAGTTGATCGGTAAGCCCAGGGTATCTTCTAAAAAGTAAACGTAAGTGGCCAGTTCCGGCGGCACATCGGCAAACGAACGAATATCGGTCAGGTCGGTTTTCCAACCCGCAAAGGACTGATAAACCGGCTTTACGGGCGTGTCGCACAGATCATACGGCATCTTTTCGGTCATATCGCCATTGGGAAGTTCATAGTGTGTACATACCTTGATCTCATCGAAGATGTTCAGTACATCCACTTTCATCATGACCAGTTGCGTAACCCCATTAATCATGATGGCGTATTTCAGGGCGGGCAGGTCGAGCCAGCCGCACCGGCGCGGGCGGCCCGTTGTTGAGCCAAACTCACGTCCTTCCTGGCGCATCTGTTCCCCGGTTTCATCAAGTAGTTCGGTAGGGAAGGGGCCGCTGCCAACGCGGGTGCAGTAGGCTTTGAAAATACCGTACACTTCACCGATCTGGCCGGGAGCAACACCTAGTCCCGTACAGGCACCGGCGGTCATGGTGCTGGAGGAGGTTACGAACGGATACGAGCCAAAGTCGATATCGAGCAGTGAACCCTGAGCGCCTTCGGCCAGTACTTTTTTGCCTGACTGGATGGCCTCATTCACCGCATATTCACTGTCATTTAGCTGAAACTGCTTCATGAACTCCACCGCACCAAAAAACTCCGTTTCGGCCTGCGGAAGTACCGATGCATGGTCGAAGTTGTTCTGGTCAAGGATGACCTTATGAATGGCTACCAGTTTATTGTATTTCTCCTGAAAATTCGGTGACAGAATATCGCCAACCCGCAAACCCTGCCGGGCTACTTTGTCCTGATACGTTGGACCGATACCCCGCAGGGTTGACCCGATTTTTGAGTCGCCCTTTGCCTGTTCATAAGCGGCATCCAGCAACCGGTGCGTAGGGATGATAATGGATGCTTTGCGTGAAATCTGGAGGTTAGCGGTCAGGGCAAGATTGAATTTTGCCAGTCCGTCAATTTCTTTTTTAAACACGATGGGATCCAGTACAACCCCATTGCCAATGATGTTGAGAATATCGTTGCGGAAAATGCCGGATGGAATCTGATGCAACACGTGCTTCAACCCGTTAAATTCGAGCGTATGTCCAGCATTAGGACCACCCTGAAAACGGGCTACAACCTGATATTGGGGAGCCAACACGTCCACAATTTTACCTTTTCCTTCGTCGCCCCACTGGAGGCCTAATAAAACATCGATCATTTACTTTTTTGATTGATTGAGTATTGGTACGGCTTAGCGTATGTAAAACTGAGTGAATGGTTTCAATGAAAAGAAGCCGTTATTGATGCTGTGACAGAATCAGCCCCACTTAATTGGACGACAACAGAAGAGCGACTCTGGGTAACGTTAGGGCACATAAGTATAAATCGCATCCATTGTAGAGCAAACGGTCATTCATCCTCATTGCTCACTCTTCCATTGGAACGCTGGCAGACTGCGTTTTTTTTGTAGCTTCCGCCCTGTTCTCACACAAATCGCGGGCGCAGGAGCCATAAAAAATCAGCGAGTGGTGCATGACGTTGAATTTTAGCATATCGCCCACCATATTTTGAATGTTCTGAACGCGTGGATCGCAAAATTCCATCACTTTATGGCAATCGGTGCAAATCAAATGGTCATGCTGCCGGAAACCGTATGATTTTTCGTACTGAGCCAGGTTACGCCCAAACTGATGTTTGGTAACCAGGTCGCAGTCAACCAGCACATCCAGCGTGTTGTAGACGGTTGCCCGGCTCACCCGGTATTTTTTGTTTTTCATGGAGATATACAATTCGTCCACATCGAAGTGGTCCTGTCGGTTGTAGATCTCTTCAAGAATGGCGAAGCGCTCGGGCGTTTTCCGAAGCCCCTTTCGTTCGAGGTACGCCCGAAAGATCATCTGAGCAGATTCTAGGTTAGTTTGAGCAGGGGCCTGTTGCATAGGGGCAAATTTAATGATGAATGACGAATGATAAGTAGCTTTAATCAATAGCATTCATCCTTCACTTTTCATTCTTCACTATTTAAGAATCAAATCGTACCACTTCAAACACACCCTGAACGTGTTCAAGTTTCTGGATCAGGGTATCGAGGTGGGCTGTGTCGTGGACGTAGAGCCGGATATTTCCCTCAAAGATACCGTCTTTGGAGTCAATCGCTACCGAGCGCATGTTGATGTGCAGCTCGTTGCTGATAATCCGCGTTACATCGTTTATCAAACCAACCCGGTCGGTACCGGTAATTCGCAGGCCCGCCAAAAAAGCCAGTTCTTTCTGGGATGTCCACTTGGCTTTTATGATCCGGTTGCCATGATTGGACATCAATTCAACGGCGTTCGGGCAGGTAACACGGTGAATTTTGATGCCATCGTTTATCGTTACGAAGCCAAATACGTCGTCGCCTGAAATGGGATTACAGCATTTGGAAAGCGTGTAGTCGATACGGTCCATGTCCTCACCAATGAGTAACATATCGGCATCTGCCCGCTCCCCATGAATCTTTTTCAGTTCCTTTACAAATGCTTTTGCATCGGGGAGCGTGTCGGTATTGAGTTTGTTAACGCGGTTTTCCCTCGCTTCCTTATCCGCCTTGAATTTCTTCAGTTCGCTAACATCCACGTGCCCTTTACCCACCCGGTAAAAGAAATCATCGGTCGTTTTTGAGCCAAAGTAAGCCCGCAACTGGTTGATGACCTCGTTGGTCATTTCCAGACGCAGGAGCCGCAGTTTCTTATTGACCAACTCCCGGCCATCCGTTACGAAGCGCTTGTTATCTTCTTTTATCAGGTCTTTAATCTTGGTTTTGGCCTTCGACGTAACCACAAACCGAAGCCAGTCTTCGCTGGGCTTCTGTCGGTTCGATGTAATGACCTCTACCTGATCCCCATTCTGAAGCACATAACTGAGTGGCACCAGCGTATTATTGACTTTTGCCGCCATACACCGTGCCCCGATCTGGGTGTGAATGTCGAACGCGAAGTCAAGGGCGGTAGCACCCCGCTGCAGCACCTGAAGATCACCCTTGGGCGTAAACACAAAGACTTCTTCGCTGTACAGATTGCTTCTGAAATCATCGACAAATTCGATAGCTGCCTTTTTGTCGCCACTCCCTGCCGACTCGATCATATCGCGAACCTGACTGATCCAGGCTTCGATGCCCTCGCCGGTTTTGGTATCGTTACCCTTGTATTTCCAGTGGGCTGCGTAGCCTTTTTCGGCAATTTCATTCATCCGCTCCGTCCGGATCTGAACCTCTACCCACTGGCCCAGGCGACTCATAACCGTCGTATGCAGCGATTCGTACCCATTGGTGCGGGGGGTACTAATCCAGTCTTTGAGCCGGTCGGGATTGGGTTTGTAGTGATCCGTTACGATGGAATACGCCCGCCAGCAGGCTGCTTTCTCCTCATCCTGGGGCACATCCAGAATGATTCGTACCGCAAACAAATCATAAATTTCCTCGAATGGCTTTTTCGATTTGTTCAGCTTCGTCCAGATTGAATAAATCGACTTGGGCCGGCCTTTGATGATGTATTTAAGGCCCGTTTCGGCCAGCCCTTTCTCAATAGGCTCAATAAACCGCCCAATGAATCGATCACGGGCTAGCCGGGTTTCGCGAAGCTTTTTGGCAATATCTTTATACGCTTCCGGCTCAACGTGTTTCAGGTACAGGTCTTCCAGTTCCGACTTTATGGCGTACAAACCCAGCCGATGGGCGAGGGGAGCGTAGATATAGATCGTTTCGGAGGCAATTTTCAACTGCTTGTCGCGGGGCATCGAGTCCAGCGTTCGCATGTTATGCAGCCGGTCGGCCAGTTTGATCAGGATAACCCGTACATCATCCGATAGGGTCAACAGCATTTTTCGGAAATTCTCCGCCTGCTGGGATGAACCATATTCGAAAAAGCCCGAAATCTTGGTCAGGCCATCAATAATGCGTGCTACTTTCGGGCCAAATGCCCGGTCAATATCGGCAATAGTGGTTTCGGTATCCTCCACCACATCGTGGAGTAGCGCAGCCACAATACTGGTCGGGCCTAATCCAATTTCCTCAACGGCAATCTGCGCTACGGCCAGCGGATGGTATATGTACGGTTCTCCTGAGCGCCGGCGCATATTTTTGTGTGCTTCGGCAGAGGTATTGAATGCCCGTTTTATCAGCTTGGCATCATCCCCTTTCAGCATGGGTTTGGCAGCCCTCAGCAGCCGTCGGTAACGTTTAAGAATTTCCTGTCGTTCCAGTTCTAAATCAATGACAGGTTCGGCCTGGGGGCGTGATTCGGTAACATTCATCATTGGTGGCTGCCTGGCAGCTATTTCCTTTAGGTTGTGCTCGTACTACCAAGATAACAAAATAATAATGGAATATGGAGTGTTAAGCCACTAAAAATAAAACCTATTGGCGTTTCGCTTGATGAATTAAATTTTTTTAGTAGTTTTGCACCCTCAAAAGGCGGTAAGCCTTGGTTTATTGAGCCACTAATTTGCGGGCGTGGCGAAATTGGTAGACGTGCCAGACTTAGGATCTGGTGCCGCAAGGCATGGGGGTTCGAGTCCCTCCGCCCGTACTAAATTGCGAATGAGCGAATGAGTGAATGAACGGTCCGCCGTTGCGGTGAATAACCTACGGGAAAACATTCGCCAATTCACTCATTCGCTCATTCATCATTTTAAATTAAAAAATCGTGGATATCACTTTAGAAAAAGCGGACGAAACCAATGCTTCGCTGAAAATTACCCTGACCCCCGCCGACTATAAGCCGGAAGTTGATAAAAAACTAAAAGATTACAGCCGTAAGGTTCAGTTGAAGGGCTTTCGGCCTGGTCACGTACCGGCTTCGCTGGTGCAGAAAATGTACGGCAAAAGCATTCTGGTTGATGAAATCAATGCGATGCTGAGCAAAACGGTCAGCCAGTATATCCGTGAAAACAAGTTACAGGTCGTCGGTGATCCTGTTCCTGACCGGACACAGGCCGACCAGATCGACTGGGACAACCAAACGGATTTTGCGTTTAGCTACACCCTCGGTCTGGCATCGGAATTCGACATTGATTTCAGTGATCTTCCCAGCGTAACGCGCTACGAGATTCAGGCCGGTGAGGCTGAAGTAGACAGCACAATTGCCGATCTGCAGCAACGTTTCCACACCCATGGTCATGGCGATGAAGTGGGCGACGGCGACACAATCTACGGTGAACTCAAGCAGGCCGGTACGGAAGAGGATACGGCGGGTTTCTCGGCTAAAACGGCTTTCCCCATGAACCAGATGGCTGAGGATGCCAAGGGTCAGTTTGTCGGTAAGAAAAAAGGTGAACTCGTTACGTTTGTACTGGAAGACGCTTTCCCGGATGAGAAGGCCCGTGCCAATGCTACCGGTGTGAAGAAAGAAGAAGCGGCCGATCTGAAAGGAGAATTTACCTTCGAAATTGACGACATTACCCGCCACGAACCCGCTGAACTGAATCAGGAGTTTTTTGATAAAGTGCTGGGTATTGGTGCCGTAACGGACGAAGAGCAGTTCCGGGCCAAAGTGGTCGAAATTATCAAAAGCAACTACAGCCGCGAATCGGATCAGTTGTTACGGCTGGACGTTGAGAAAACCCTCATCGACAACACGCCAATCCTGCTGCCCGATGAGTTCCTGAAAAACTGGCTGCTGGAGGTGAACGAAGGGAAGTTTACGCCTGAGCAGGTTGAGGAGCAATACGACGAATTCACGAAGTCGGTTAAACTACAGCTCATCAAAAACAAGATTGCGGATAAAGGTGATATCAAGGTTGAGCAGGATGAATTGCTGAACGTGACCCGCCAGATGGTTCGGGAGCAGTTTGGTTTTATGGGTGGTGAAGACGAAGAGATGAACAAAACCATCGACCGTATCGCCCAGAATTACCTGATGGACGAAAAGAACAACGGGCAGAATTACACGAATACCTTTAACCGGGTGTTTGATGATAAAGTGATCGAATACGCCAAAATCCAGCTAACCGTGGTATCACAGGAAGTAACGGTAGATGAGTTTAAGGCACTGGTAGAAAACCGGTAATCAATCGATTCCTATAGTACCCTAATAGAGAAACCCGGCCTGGTCATCGATCAGGCCGGGTTTCTCTATTAGGGTCTGGTAGTGATGCTTGTTCTCTGTCCGGTTCATGGCAGTCTGGCTTGCGGTTAGGTTGCTTAATAAAAAAGGTGGCTCCGCAACGAGCCACCTTTTTTTGTCTACCGTAACACAGCCATCAGGCCAGGTCAAAACGGCCAAGATTCATCACCTTGGTCCAGGCCGCTACGAAATCCTTTACGAATTTCTCCTGCGAATCCCCACAGCCATACACTTCTGCAATAGCGCGG
The DNA here is from genome assembly GCF_000374085.1 of Spirosoma spitsbergense DSM 19989. Classification (GTDB taxonomy): domain Bacteria; phylum Bacteroidota; class Bacteroidia; order Cytophagales; family Spirosomataceae; genus Spirosoma; species Spirosoma spitsbergense. The sequence goes on from NZ_KB893591.1 coordinate 14,753, forward strand.
AGTTCGGAGTTGGAGCCGAAGATCAGGTCGACACGGGTGCCGGTCCACTTGCGTTCGCCGGTTTTCCGATCAAGACCCGTAAATACGTCCTGGGCTTCCGAATTGGCCTTCCAGGTGGTACCCATATCCAGCAGGTTGACGAAATAGTCGTTGGTGAGGGCTTCCGGGCGCTTTGTGAACACACCATGCTTCGAGTTGTCAAAGTTCGTGTTCAGCACCCGCATACCACCTACCAGTACGGTCATCTGGGGAGCGGTCAGCGTCAGCAACTGAGCTTTGTCGATTAACATGTCCTCAGCCGGCGACATGTGAATCGGGTTCAGGTAGTTGCGGAATCCGTCGGCACGGTGTTCCATGGCGTTGAACGATTGTACGTCGGTTTGCTCCTGCGACGCGTCGGTACGTCCCGGCGTGAAAGGTACCGTTACCTCGTGACCGGCATTCTTAGCCGCCTGCTCCACACCGGCGCAGCCACCGAGCACGATCAGGTCGGCGAGCGAAATGGCCTTTCCACCAGACTGTGCATTGTTAAACTCCGCCTGAACGCCTTCGAGCGTTTTCAGCACGCTGGCCAACTGGGCCGGGTTATTGACGGCCCAATCTTTCTGCGGTGCCAGACGAAGGCGGCCACCATTGGCACCACCGCGTTTGTCGGAGCCACGATACGTAGAGGCCGACGCCCAGGCAGTGGCTACCAGTTGGGACACCGACAGACCCGAAGCCAGCAGTTTGCCTTTCAGATCGGCAATATCCTGATCGTTAACCAGTTCATACGTAACCGCAGGGACAGGGTCCTGCCAGATCAATTCTTCCGTTGGTACTTCCGGACCGAGATAACGTTCGATTGGACCCATGTCGCGGTGCGTCAGTTTGAACCAGGCGCGGGCAAAAGCATCGGCAAACTCATCCGGATTTTCGTGAAAGCGTCTCGAAATTTTCTCGTAGGCAGGGTCTGCCCGCAAGGCGATGTCTGTCGTCAGCATCATAGGGGCATGACGCTTTGATGGGTCATGAGCGTCGGGTACGGTACCGACACCAGCACCGTCCTTCGGTTGCCACTGATGCGCACCAGCCGGACTTTTCGTCAGCTCCCATTCGTAGCCGAACAGGTGATCAAAATACTCATTGCTCCACTGCGTTGGCTTTGTGGTCCAGGTTATCTCGATGCCGCTGGTGATGGTATCAGCTCCATGACCGGTGCCATACGAGTTGTTCCAGCCAAGACTTTGCTCGGCAATGGGCGCACCGGCGGGTTCAGAACCAACGTACTTACCCGGATCGGCAGCGCCGTGGGTTTTGCCGAAGGTGTGTCCACCCGCAATAAGGGCAACGGTCTCTTCGTCGTTCATGGCCATGCGCCCGAAGGTCTCGCGAATGTCATACGCGGCACCAATTGGATCCGGCTTGCCTTCCGGTCCTTCCGGGTTCACGTAAATAAGACCCATGTGGGATGCACCCAGGGGTTGCTCAAGTTTACGGGTACCATTACTACCAGCATACCGAACTTTGTCGCCCATCCATTCGGTTTCAGAACCCCAATAGACAGCCTCTTCGGGTTCCCAGACATCTTCCCGTCCGCCACCGAAGCCGAACGTCTTGAATCCCATCGACTCAAGGGCGCAGTTGCCGGTAAGAACCATCAGGTCGGCCCACGAGAGTTTACGGCCGTATTTTTGTTTAACGGGCCACAGCAGCAGGCGAGCCTTGTCCAGGTTCGCGTTATCGGGCCAGCTATTGAGGGGCGCAAACCGCTGGTCTCCGGAGCTGGCACCACCCCGGCCATCACCAATGCGGTAGGTACCGGCACTATGCCAGGCCATCCGAATGAAAAAGGGGCCGTAGTGACCGAAGTCGGCGGGCCACCAGTCCTGCGATTTGGTCATCAGATCGACTATGTCCTGTTTTACGGCAGCCAGATCAAGCGTCTTGAACTCCTCAGCATAATTGAAATTTTCGCCCATCGGGTCGGATAGCGAAGAATGCTGGCGGAGGATATTTAGTTTCAACTGACTGGGCCACCAGTCGCGGTTTGTGGTACCACCGCCCGCACTTTTGTTTACGGCCCCAACCGAAAACGGGCACTTGCCCACCGTGTTGACTTTGCTTTCGTCGTTGACATCCCATACGGGTGCGAATGGTTGACTTTCGTTCTGTCCCATGTCTGTTCGTGTTTTATTGATTAACGATCAAATTTAGAAAAACCTTTGCTATAGTTTTTATCTATAGTTTTTATGAGCCTATAGCTAAAATCTATGAATTCTTTACAAGTCTGGTAATGGGGGAGTTGCTGATAGGCGTACGAAATGTTTGATGAACAATCAACAGAAACGGCGAGGGGAATCTTATAATGAGATTCCCCTCGCCGTTTCTGTTGATTGTTCATCAACTACTATTGGTACTGAATGTACATCGGAACGGGCGTTAGGGCCAGCACCTCTTTTGGGGTCATGATACGGGAGCCTGGTTTCCGGAAATCGTTTTCATAAAACAGTTTGAAACCTGTATACTGTACCGGCTCTTTCTGGATGTAATCATGGTATGAATCTTTCTTGAGTACGGGTGGTCCCCAGCCATCCATGTCCATCACGATCTGCACGTTGGGATCAAGTTTAATGTTCTTGTAGTTCTTGATCATGCCCTGCGTGAACCGGTGAACGACCAGCACTTTGGGTGGCAAATTATTCTCTTTCACGACACGGCTCAGGAACTGTACTGCCTGATTGATATCAGCCGCGTCGTACGAGCCTATTTTTGACCCAGGTCGGGCACCCGTCACCATCGAAAACTCCGGGTCGATACCCAGGTGAACGAAAGGAAGTTTGAGGTATTTTTCCATGTATTTCATCTCGGGACCCAGTGGCGCGTGGCCCCGCTGGATGTCTAGGAATACGATAGCCTTGTGCTCATTCCCCCATTTCAGCACCTTCTTAATCGTTTTGTCGGACATCCGCAGTCGGTAGCCGCCATCTTTACCGGGTAAGCCCTGTGCCGTGGTGGCTACTAAGTGGAGCGCGGGTTGAATAGGTGTATTGGTGGAGTCAGCTTTTTCCCAGTTCTTGATTTCATTGTCCAGGCGCTGGAGCATTTCCTCTTTCGGATATTTTCCAAGTGCCCCCATTTTTTTGGAGTGGGGGTTACCGTAATAAGCAAAAATGCGGTATTTGGGCAAAATGGCACCCGTAGGCGCGTAGGTTAATGAATCGAGGGTGGAGTCTCCCGTGCTCACCGAACGAGTGGACGTCATGGCCCTGGTTGCGGGAGTTTCTGAAGAGTCGGATGAGGATACCGATGCCAGCGAATCAGCACCCGGTTTGCCGGTTTTCGCCGAATCGTCCGGCTTGGATTGGGAAGAACAGCCGGTGAATTGACAAACTGCCAGGAGGCAGAGCGCGGCCAGTGAAAAACGCATACTATAAAACTAGTTTAAAAGATGACTCATAAAAAAAGGTTGAACTCCTATGAAGGAATGTCAACCCTACGATGCAAGTATAACCCCTAATTAGGACTTTTCAAAGTACTAATTCGCCCAGCCCCTGGCGAATTATGGAAAAATCATCATCTGTTGCATCAACGATGGTAGAGGCAACGTTACCGCCGTAACCCCCGTCAATGACAATGTCTACCTGATTCTGGAACTTCTCGAAAATTAGCTCGGGATCCGTGGAATACTCAATAATCTCGTCTTCATCACGAATGGAAGTCGTAATGATGGGATTCCCCAGTTGCTGCACAATCAGGCGGGGAATGTCGTTGTCCGGAACCCGAATGCCTACAGTTTTCTTGTTGGTATTCAGGAGTTTGGGTACATTATTTGTAGCCTGTAGAATAAACGTAAATGGACCTGGTAACGCACTTTTCATCAGCTTGAATGCCTGGTTGCTCACCCGCGCATAATCGGCAATATGACTCAGGTCGTAACAGATGAATGAGAAGTCATTCTTGGTTGGTTTAACGCCTTTGATGCGGGCTATCCGTTCCACCGCCCGCGCGTTATGAATGTCGCAACCCATTCCATAGACGGTATCGGTTGGGTAGATTATAACGGCACCTTCCCGCAGACTTTTTACGATATGATCGAGTCGGCGGGGATCGGGATTGTTTGGGTATAGCTTAATAAATTCAGCAGACATGATAATGGTATACAGACAGTGCGTGGGTGTTGGATGGACAATGGGGTATGGTAAAGTATAAACCAAAAACGATTTAAACCAGTTTCGCCCGTTTACGAACGAATGGCCATTGGCGGTAGTGTCGGTAAAGCCGGTTAACGGGAACACGCAGGTCACTCATGGCCAGCACTGCACTAGTAAGCAGATCAGGATGAGAAAATTGCCGGATAAGGTTTCCAAATTGAAGAGCCAGATCGAACTGCTCGGCATAAAATGCTTTACGGATAAATTTCTGTAGCCGAAGAGCCAACGCCTGACGTTCGGCGGGTGTTTCGCATAACGCCAGGGCTTTCTGGCAAACAAGGAGAGTAGAAGGCAGCAGGTCATTGCGGGGCTGCGTTACCTGTGCCGACATTGCGTTGGGATGGCGTCGTTTTTTGGTCAATATCGCATCCAGATAGGCATACCGGCAAAACCGGGACGACCGTACCCAGAAATCAAAATCTTCGTAGCTAAGGGCTTCATCATACCCATTCAATTGGTGTAGTACACACCGGCGCATCATCATGGTGGGCGTACAAATAAAATAGCCGGTAAGAATCTGCCTGAAAATATACCCCGTTGGCACTACTGTCCGGGCAAGACCGGTGGCTGGATCAATTGGGTAATGCACCCCCGTTACGTTTCCGCTGGCATCAATGTAGGTGGCATTGGAGAACACCACGCCGTACTCGTCTGGTAACTGCTCAAAAAAAAGTACCTGCCGGGTAATACGATCAGGCAGTAGAACATCATCCGCCGACAGGTCGATGATATACTGACCGGTCGACAAGGCTAACCCCTGATTGAAAGCCCGGTTTAGTCCCAGATTGAGCGCATTACGGATAAACCGGATGGCTGGGTAAGGCTGAATGATTTCATGAATGCGCGTTGCCGTTTGGTCGGTGCTGCCATTGTCAATAACGATCAGTTCAATGTTGGGATAACTTTGGGCAATGACCGACTGTAGGGCTTCGGCCACAAACGCCTGCTGGTTATAGCTGGTGCAGATAACCGTTACCCAGGGCAGAAGTAAGGGGGAGGTAATAGCTGATGCCAGTAAGGACTGGTCATTACGGACGAAGGGCATGCCAGATGTAAGAGCAGTCTATGGGCTAATCAACGTATGGCGTTGATTCTGTGACTACAATACAGACTTACTTTCAGCGGGGTGGTCATTTTTTGGTACCAAATAAAAAATAAGAGGACTTATTTTTTATTTAATGCAATGTTGGCACAGTTTTCGCAAACTACACTACCGAACATATTTCAGTTGTACCCGCTTGGGTACCGGTCTGGAATGTGTGCTTTACATTTATGGGTTAGGTTTTACAAACGTCATCTTTAGTCTTAAGGGGTGGCGTTTGTTGTTTTTTGTGCTTCACTCGGATTTTCGTCGCCTTCCAGATTGTAAAGAGCAACGTTCATTTCGAAACCCAGAATGAGCAACAAGGAGATCAGGTTGATCCAGATCATCAGTGCAATTAACGTGCCAATAGATCCATATACTTTATTATAGGAACCAAAATTTGAAACATAAAAAGAAAAGGCGAGGGTTGTCAGTACGATCAGCACCGAAGCCGTAATGGCTCCCGGCATGATAAAGACCCATTTCATATCAACATTCGGCCCAAGCCGGTAGATAACGGTAACGGCCCCGACAAACACCGCAAAAACGACCAGGTAACGACCTACATCCAACAGGTTGGCGAAGAAAACGTTGTTCAGAATACCGAAGTGAAGCAGGTAATCGCTCACGTTGGCACCAATAATCAGCACCACAACGGCCAGAATCAGGGCAAAGGCCAGGGTAAAGGTCAACACAACCGCGATACCCCGAATTTTTAAAAAACTTCGTCTTTCCGCCGACTTATAGGACGAGTTAAAGGCATGGATCAGCGCCACCAGGCCGCTTGTAGCCGAATATAAAGCCAGCAAAAAACCGAACGATAAAACATTGCTCTGCGGGCGGCTGATTATATCATGAATCGTGGTGTTAACAACCGTAAAGGTATTCCCCGGTAATACCTCCTGAAAAAACTCCATGATTTGTTTTTGCAGATCGGGGATAAACGTAATGTAGGGGATGAGGGTGAAGAAGAAAATAACGGTTGGGAACACGGCCAGAATAAGGCTGTAGGAAACGGAAGCGGCCCGCTCACTGGTGTCATTATCAACAATCTGGGACAGCATCCGCTTCAGAAACGTGTACCAGGTACTTCTCGAATTAAACGGGTGGTGATTGTGTAACCAGGCCTGAACGCCATTCAGTGACTTCAAACGCAATAGTTTATCGAACATAATGATTCGTGTAGTTAGTACCGATGTCTACCTGCCAGGAACCGGTTAATGTTGACTGTTAGCTGCCTGTCAACGAACAACTATGCCTGTTTTAACTGCCTTCCCGAAAGAAAGGTTTAGTAGCCTCAACCAGCTCTGGCGGAGCCGCACAGGGGCGGCCTGTATCGGTACGGACGAAAACCAGGGTCGTTTGACCCGTATTGAGCAGCTGACCAGTCTGGTTGAAAATTTCGTACTCAAACAGTAACCGGGTTTTGGGAAGCTGCGGGATGGTAACGCGAATGGTGAGCAGGTCGTCGTATTTAGCCGGGCGAATAAAGCGGGAGTTAAGGTCATAAACGGGCATTGACAGACCATCTTCCTCCATTTTTTTATAACTCAATCCGATGTGACGAAGAGCCTCGACTCGGCCAATCTCGTAAAAATGGGCATAATTACCGTAATACACAATTCCCATCTGATCCGTATCGTAATAACGAACCCGGATATTAGTAACCTCGTGAGTAAGCATAGGTTGAAAATTAATGATGAATTGACTATACACATCAACACGCATCATTTATACTCGCACCGGCGACCCGGTCATCAGTCATCATTCAAAAACTTATTTCATGATTTTCATCCGCGTCAGGGCCTGCTGATACAGGCGGGCGTTGGCCATATGCTCAGCCAGGGTTTTCGAGAAGGTGTGATAGCCATTGAAACGGGCATCTACCACAAAAAACAGGTAGTCGTGCTTCTCGGCGTTCAGCACGGCGTCAATGGTAGCGGGCGCGGGCAGGTTGATCGGTCCCGGTGGCAGACCGGTGTAGCGGTAGGTATTGTACGGCGAATCGATGGTCAACTGCCGGTTCAGCAATCGGCGGATGCCAAAATCGCGCAGGGCAAAAATAACCGTTGGATCTGCTTCCAGCTTGATGCCCTGTTTCAGCCGGTTCAGGTACACACCCGCCACGCGTGGCTGCTCATCCCGCTTGTTGGTTTCTGCCGCTACAATGGAGGCCAGTACCTGCACCTGGGTTTGGCTCATTCCCAGGGCTTTGGCTTTCTCCTGACGCTCCGGGGTCCAGAATTTCTTGTACTCTGTACTCATCCGCTCCAGTAAAACTTCGGGTTTGATGGTCCAGAACATTTTGTAGGTATTGGGCAAAAACATACAAACAATGGTCGTCGTATCGAAACCGAATTTCTGGCAGGTAGCCGGGTCGTTGAGTAAGGTGCCAAGGGAGTCGGAACTGAACTCAAACTTATTGCCCAGTCGCTGGATGAGGTCACTTTTTTGCCGCATGCTGTTGAACGTGACATCCATGGCATCCTGGCTGCCATTACGCAGTTTGACCAGGGCCTCCCGGTTGCCCATACGCGGCCGGATTTCGTAGCGCCCTTCTTTTACCCGCTCAGGATACTTCATCAGCTTGGCCAGGAACCGGAACGATGTTTCGTCGTTGACAACGTCGTGCTTCTTCAGCGTGTCCATAACCGACTCAAACGTGGCGCCACGCGGAATCAGCAGGGCAAACGGTTTGTCTTCGTCCTGCACCAGCAGGTTCGGGCTTCGGTACACCTGCCAGAAATAAAACGAAAACGTAGTCAGCAGGATAGATACGGTAAGGAATAAGCCTATTTTAAGATTTTGGGACATGGTAAAGAGGTGAGTAATGAGTAATGTAGAATGAACAATGAAAGGTTGCTGTTAGAAAGTCATTGCTGATTGCTCATTATTCATTGTACATTAAACATTGTAAATATTCAGTTGATAGTATGCCGCAAATTTACGCCAAAACATGACCCGTTTGTCTATTTCGCTTATGAAGTACGTGTTATCACCTTTGTCGGGTCTATCTGGAGACAGGCCTTACGGTGTTGCCTGGATAAGCGTAGTGTACGAATGGGTCGGGCCTGTTTCATTTGGGCAAATCGTCTCCTTATCGGTAAAAGCATTGTAAATTTGTGCGAACCAAATCAACTGGTTTTGCTCGCTCGCTCTTTTTCTACCCGACAAACTCACCGGGCCCCTTCGCTCTATACGCTTTCATTCTGGCTGCTTGCCCTGAGTAATTTTTTATTCTGCGCCAGTTTTTCAATGATGATTCCCGAACTGCCTGCGTATCTGACGAAGATGGGTGGGAAGGAGTACGTAGGACTAATTATTGCGCTGTTTACGCTCACGGCGGGTATTTCGCGCCCTTTTAGTGGGAAAATTACGGATACCGTAGGGCGGGTGCCGGTCATGGCATTCGGATCTATCGTGTGTTTTGTCTGTGGGTTACTTTATCCCTACCTGCTCACGGTGTGGGGTTTCCTGACGCTCCGGCTTATTCACGGGTTTTCTACGGGGACCAAACCTACCGCTACGGCCGCCTACGTGGCCGATATGGTTCCCGCCAACCGGCGGGGTGAAGCCATGGGGACACTGGGACTGTTTACGGCAATGGGCATGTCGCTCGGACCGGCGGTTGGCAGTTGGTTAGCGACCGATTTTTCCATGCAGATCATGTTCTGGACTTCGTCGGCGTTTGCCCTGCTATCCATCGTCATCCTGCTACAAATGCCCGAAACCCTGGTCAATACGCAACCGTTTCGGTTTAGTCTGTTACGATTGAAGAAGAACGAAATTTTCGACAAACAGGCCCTTTCACCGTTCATTGTACTGTTGCTGCAATCCTTCTCATCGGGCGTTGTGCTGATTGTGGTGCCAACGCTCAGTACCTCGCTCGGTATTGCCAACAAAGGGCTTTTTTTCTCTGTGTATACCATTGCCTCGCTGGGTATCCGGCTGTTATTCAGTCGAAGTTCTGACCGGTACGGACGATTACCCGTGCTGTTTGTGTCGACCAGTGTATTGGTGATTTCGATGGTGCTGCTCATGCTGACCGATTCGACCGCGTGGTTCTGGACGGCGGCCGTTTTCTACGGCATGTCGTGGGGGATGAATTCGCCCACCGTGCAGGCCTGGACGGCCGACCTGAGCGATGAAAAAACGCGCGGGCGGGCCATGGCGACCATGTACATTGCTCTCGAAGCGGGTATCGGTCTGGGAGCAGTGGGCGCGGGCTGGGTACTCAATAATAGAGTGGGTGAATCGGGCATGGCGGCATCGTTTGGCGTGTCGGCCCTCATAGCCCTCATTGCCGTTGGGTATCTGGGCTGGTTCTGGCGAAAAGGAAACCAGCAACGATTGATTCCGATGAACGAAGCCGACGAAATGGCTCTGGTAGACGGTGAACCCTGATGGATGCTATAGAGCCTGAAATACGCCCCCTGGTGGATGCCCTGAACCAAACCGGTCTGGTGCGCACGTTTTCGAGTTGTCAGGGACACTTTGGCCCCGACGAACAAACCCTCGTTGACCGAAATCATGCCGAAGTCCGGTTTGTCCCTGCCGATGGTATACCCACAGCATCCGTAGAAAAACTACTGGCCAGCGTACTAACTCAGTTTAAATATCAGCACGGCATCCTGCCCGTTACGCTAAAAGGGTACAGGCTATACACGCCCATTGATGAGGAAATGGTCGAAGAAACGTTTGTGCTCGAACTTCGCCCGTTCAACCGGTTCGATTTGCCCGACCGGAAACGGGCTGACATAGGCCGGGCCATCGGGAAGGTGGTACTAATTATTGGACATAGAAACGCCCTCACCAAACCAAATTAAGGGGTGAGGGCGTTTCTTTTCAGCGTTACTTACAATATAAACTGGCTCAAATCCCGGTTCTTCACCAGGCCGTTCAGTTTTTCGTTCACTAGGTCTTTCGTGACGACCACGTGGGCGTTGGCTCCGATAACGTCGGGAATGTCGAACATGAAATCATTCATGAGGTGACTCAGTACCGTTTGCAGCCGTCGGGCACCGATGTTTTCTACTTCGCCATTTACTTCGAAAGCAATCCGGGCCAGTTCGCGCAGGGCATCATCGTCGAAGGTTAGGCCGACCTCCTCCGCTTCCAGCATGGCTACATATTGCTTGGTGAGCGCATTCCGGGGCTCTTTCAGGATATGATAGAAATCATCCTCCGATAAACTTTGCAACTCCACCCGAATCGGGAAACGCCCCTGTAGCTCCGGAATCAGGTCACTGGGTTTAGCCACGTGGAAAGCTCCGGCGGCAATAAACAGGATATGGTCGGTATGAATAACGCCGTATTTCGTATTGACGGCACTGCCTTCCACAATGGGCAATAAGTCGCGCTGGACACCCTCCCGGCTTACGTCGGGGCCGCCACCGCCGTTACCCGACCGGGCCGAGGCTACTTTGTCAATTTCGTCGATGAAGATGATACCGGCATCCTCCGCTTTACGAATGGCTTCCTCCTTCACCTCGTCCATGTCGATAAGTTTGGCCGCTTCTTCTTCCAGCAGAATAGTCCGGGCTTCAGCAATGGTGACCTTGCGTTTTTTACCCCGCTTAGGCATCATGTTGCCAATCATTTCCTGAATATTCATCATGGACAGGTCATCCACCGAACCGCCCATTACCCCGATATTCGGTGTCTGGGATTGCTGCACGTCGATGTCGATTTTACGGTCGTCCATTTCGCCGTTGCGGATTTTTTCGCGGAACCGCTCGCGGGTGCGTTCGTTCAGTTCCGCGTCAGAATCGCCCTTGTTTTCGTTCTCGAATCCAACCTGCCCATTCGGTACGGGTTTAACGGATGGAATCAGGATATCCAGAATGGCATCTTCCACCAGTTGCTGCGCCCGTACCTGTACGGCTTCTTTTTTGGCCGACCGGACCATGTTGACGGATTGCTCGACCAGGTCACGCACCATACTTTCTACATCGCGGCCCACGTAGCCCACTTCGGTAAACTTGGAGGCTTCGACCTTGATGAATGGGGCATCGGCAATTTTAGCCAGTCGCCGGGCAATTTCGGTTTTCCCGACGCCCGTGGCACCAATCATCAGAATGTTGTTCGGTGTGATTTCGTGCTGCATATCGGCCGGACTATTCATGCGTCGCCAGCGGTTACGCAGGGCAATGGCTACATTGCGTTTGGCATCGTGCTGGCCGATAATATATTGGTCGAGTTCGGCAACAATCTGCCGGGGGGTAAGGTCTTTTAGTAATTCAGTCATCAATCAGGAAGGAGCAGGTAATGGATACGCCCCGTCAAATAAACGCAGGAAACCGAAAAATGTGCCAGTGAGATAGGGTAAATTTGGGTTTTGACCGTTCGATATTAAAATACACGCCCAATTCGCTTTACTATATAATTATCAATCACGCATAGTATGAACCTGAGTCGCCTGTTTGTTTTTGCCTTTTGTATTGCCACTGCCCAGGCCCAGTCGCCGGTCAGTTTGATACCCCAACCCGCCAGTGTACAGCCGCGAACGGGGGTTTTCGCGCTGACCAAATCCGCCAGCATCCATTATAACAAACCCGAAGCCCAGGATGTGGCAGATATGCTCGGCCTGAAACTAAACTTGCCCACCGGCTTCGGTATTGCGGCCCGGCCGGGCAAAACGGGCACGATTCAGCTCAACCTGACCGATACCCACAACGCCGAGCTTGGCGACGAAGGGTACACGCTCAGCAGTTCGCCAAAAAGCGTAGTCATCACGGCCAACCGCCCGGCCGGACTATTTTACGGCATGCAGACCCTGCTGCAACTCCTACCCAAAGAGATAGAAAGTAAAACGCTGGTAAAGACCGTTCGCGCCTGGACGCTGCCCGCCGTTTGGATTGTGGACCACCCCCGCTTTGGCTGGCGGGGTATCATGCTCGACGTGAGCCGCCACTTCTTCACCAAAAATGAGGTGAAACAATACATCGATCAGCTGGCCCGGCTGAAATACAATACCTTTCACTGGCACCTGACGGATGACAACGGCTGGCGGATCGAAATCAAATCATTACCCAAACTAACCGAAGTGGGTGCCTGGCGCGTTGCCCGGGCCGGACACTTCGGCGACCGCGCCGAGCCGAAACCCGGCGAACCGGCAACCTATGGCGGCTTTTATACGCAGGATGATATTCGGGAAGTGGTTGCCTACGCCCAGGCCCGCAACGTAACGATCGTGCCCGAAATCGATGTGCCCGGCCACAGCATGGCGGCTTTGGCCGCCTACCCGGAACTGAGCTGTACCAAAGCCATCGTAAGCGTTAATCCCGGTACTTCCTTTTCGGACTGGTACGGGAACGGCACCTTTAAAATGAACGTAGAAAACACGCTCAACCCATCGGATGAGAAGGTGTACGAGTTTCTGGATAAGGTATTTACCGAAGTAGCCGCCCTGTTCCCCAATCAATACATCCACGTGGGGGGCGATGAGTGCTACAAAGGCTACTGGGCGCAGGACTCCGGCTGTCAGGCACTGATGAAAAAACTGAACATACGCCACGTGGAGGATCTGCAGGGGTATTTTATGGGGCGCGTGGAGAAGATTCTGACCGCCAAAGGCAAGAAACTGCTGGGCTGGGATGAAATCTTAGAGGGCGGCATTTCGCCGGGGGCTACCGTCATGAGCTGGCGGGGTATCAAAGGCGGGATTGAAGCGGCTAAAGAAGGACACAACGTGGTGATGACACCGACTACGTTCGCGTACCTGGACTATAATCAGGGCGAGGTAACCATCGATCCGCCCATTTACGCGACCCTGCGTACCAGCAAAAGTTACAGCTACGAACCGGTGCCGGATGGGGTCGATGCCAAATACATTCTGGGTGGACAGGGCAACCTCTGGACCGAACAGGTACCTACCCTGCGTTACGCCGAATACATGACCTATCCCCGCGCCTGGGCGTTGTCGGAAGTGTTCTGGTCGCCGAAGGAAGCGAAAAACTGGCCTGACTTTGTGAAACGCGTGGAAACCCACTTCGACCGGGCTGATGTGGCGCAGATAAACTACTCGAAAGCGATTTACGATGCCATTGTCAAAACGAGTATGAATAACGGCAAACTACGGCTCGAACTGGCGAGCGAAGCACCGGGCCTGAACATTTACTATACCATCGACGATACCATGCCCGACCAGTTCTCGACCCCCTATAACCAGCCCATCGACCTGCCCGATGGCCCCATCACCTTACGCGTCATCACGTACCGGAGCGGCAATCCCATCGGTCATTTGATTACGCTGTCGCGCGATGCCCTGCAAAAGCGGGTGGGCAGGTAATTATTCCTGGTCATTACGCTTAGCTGTCATTCTTAGTCATTGATGGTCATTACGGTTAGCTGTCATTGGTGGTCATTCATGGTCACTGATTGTAAAGCGACGACCATGAATGACCACCAATGACTAAAAATGACAATCTTATTACGGCGCAGCCTGATGACTAAGAATGACAATTAATGACCAATAATTCTTTCCAGATCTATCCGCAACGATAACTGGCTGGTGCCCGCCGTGGGAATGGAGGTGAAACGCCCGTAGGTCAGCTGGAAGCCTTTCGCCTGTACCGACGCACCGAAGGAGATACCCGCGCCCCCGGTCGTTAATTTGCCTTCGGCCCGCTTCTGATGGTTATAGCCAACCAGGATGTTTACGTTGCGGTGAATCAGCAGTTCGGCGCCGATGCTCAGGTGCCTGGCTATTTTCTCGGTCACGCTGGTGGTTTTGGGGATGGGGTTACCGCTCAGGTCATACCGGATGTTCAGGTTGGGGTCGTTGTAGCCGATATCCAAGCGTTGCAGGTGGTGGGCCGTCAGGGTCAGGCGAATGGGGGCGTGTTCGGGTTTAAGCGTAACCCCCGCCTGCAAATCGAAGGGCAGGTCGGCCTGTAGCGGCCCGTAATTTTTGAGCAGATACCCAACATTTTTTGCCACCAGCCCAAAGGTGAGGTCGCGTTTGGGGTGCCGCCATACACCCCCCAGATCGGCCAGAACACCAAAAGCGGAATACGTATCGATGCTCAACCCAACCGCTTTGATGGTTGCCCCGAGGGTGAAATTGCCTTCCGTTCGGGCGTGGGTCAGGCTCAGGGCGTAGTCGTTGGCCGTAAACGTGCCGAGGGTATTGCCCGCTGGGTCGGTGAGATCAAACTGACCGTACGTCAGGTACTGCAACCCAACGGCCCAACCCGAATAGCCATCGGTGCCTGTTTTCTTTACGGGCAGTCCGTATTGCAGCGTGTAGTATTTTGCCGCTGCCAGATAGGGCATCAGGCTGATGGATAACTCGTTGTTTTTGACTGAATCGGTCAGAGCGGGATTGTTCAGGTGATAGGCACCATCGGGGCTAACGGCACTGGCAACCTGTCCGCCCAAAGCCGCGACGCGGGCGTGCGTGGGCAGGTCGAGAAACGAAAAGACGCGCTGCCCGCCGAGGGGCTGGGCATGGACGGACGCAATGGCCGTTAAAAAAACAAGAAAAACGCAGAGCCAAAAACGCAGGAGTTCTAATCGTATTTTCACAGGGCAAAGGTCAGAAAAAAAGCCGGGTACCCGCTTACAGCCCAAACCCAATTTTTAGGCCGAGGGCCAGGCTGGGCTGAAGGCGGTTGCCCGGCTTGAAACGGTCGTAGGTAAATCCACCGCCGGAGGTGTCGATAGATGGGGTGAGTTCGGTGATTCCATACCGCACCCCAACTCCCAGGTAAAAGTCCAGCAGCACGCGGGATAGCGTAGAAAGAGACGGGCCGGGAATGGCAATCTGCCGCCCCCATTTAACATGGCTGCCCATTATGAACCGACTAATGGTCTGCTGCCCGTTCGGGAAGTTGGCGTCGGGGTCGTACAGGACCAGGTTTTTGGTCCCGTTTATCTGTTTCGCCAGGCCTTCGATGGCCAGGTAGTTGCCCAGCGGGAAGGTGCTTCGAATATGAATGGCTTTCTTCCTGTTCGTGCGGTACCGGCCTGTATAGTGCCGCCACTCCGATCGTACCCGCCAGATGGACCAGTCGGCGAAGTTTTGTTTTTCGTCGGTCACTACTGATAGCCCTTTGTGCCCAAACCCCACTTCGGCCTGCACCGAACTGCGCGGGCTGACCCGTACTTCCAGCCCGCCCTGAATGGTCGCATCCGGGTCGAGCAGGAGGGAGAGGGGAGCCAGTTTTATAACCACATGAACAGGCCGGTACTGAATCGTGGAATCCTGCCCGAATGAACGAACCGAAACGGTCAGTAGTAGTAAAAAGAGCAATAAGCGAAGAATAATGATCGTAAAATGGTGCCTGGTAGTGTCAAAACGCATACCCGATTTTAGCGCCATAAGCCACGCTGATGAGCGCGTAGGGCGTTGGCGAGAAGGCATCAAACAGGGTAAAATTTCCCGGTCCGTAATAAAACTGGTTGTTGGGTTCCTGGAACCGCTCAATCTGCCGTACCCGGAAACCAAGCCCCAGATAAATATCGGCCAGGAGTCGGTTGTTGTCCCGTATCAGCGGAAACTGCCGCCCGTATTTAACGTGTCCACCCCAAACGAACTTCTGTAAAGGTGTCGTAAAAAGCTGGTAATACTGACACGGCCCGGTTGTGCAGCCTACACCCAGGGTACCACTCTCCCGCACATTAACCTGCTTGTAGAAACCTTCGACGGCAATGTAGCGGCCAATGGGTCGATCCGTTTTGTTGAGATAATACCGCCACTCAACCCGGCTGCGCCAGACTTCTTTATGGCTGTAGCGCGTGTTCTGGGACGACTGCCACAAATTCATCCCCTGAAAACCATACCCCCCTTCGAACTGCACGGCGTTGTGCTGACCAAAGAGCCGCTCGATGCCAAACTGAATGGTGTTATCGGGGTCGAATAAACTGAGCGGAGCGAATTTAACCACCCACCGGCGGGCCGGGTCGTTGAGGATTTCCGGATTAGGCAAAGGCTGAATCGACTGCGCCCGAACGCCCAAAGCTACAATCCAAACCAACAGGGCTGCTGAAAAGAATACGGCATTATGGCGAAGCCACCGGGTTAATTGAGTTGTATCAAATAGTTGCCGTTTCACCACCCCCAACCCCCTCCTAAAACAGGAGGTGGCTAACCAGAAGGGGGATTTTTTTAAGTCCCCACCCTGTTTTATGAGGGGGTTGGGGGTGGTGAAACAGCGGTTAGTGGCTTTACCTAAGTCCTCAACTAAACGGTGTTTCATGGCTGAACGGGGATTTTACTGAGCAGTTTGAGTTGCTTCAGGTTGGCATAGCTATACTGGTAAATACCGCCCGGCCCCGTAACGATGAGCCGCTTTTGGGTCGGAATCACGTCGTAGGTCTTTACACTGTCGATGAACTGAACTTCCTGAATAGCGAGTGGATTGCTGATATCCAGCACCCGCAGGCCATACTCCCCTTCCCCCACAAACAGCAGACTACTGTCGGCACCCAGGCCGTGCGGGTTAGTCATTGGGTAACTTTTGAGCAGTCTGGGACTGGCGAGGTTGCTGATGTCCACCACATCGAGCGTATTAGCCGACGTATTCCGGCAGGGCGTTCCACTCCGCAGCGTCACGTACGCATAATTACCCTGCGCCACCACCGGATCGCAGCTTTGGATGTGGCTGTAGAAACCGAGTTGCCGGGGATTGTCAGGCTGAGCAAGGGTATAAATGTACATCCCCGTCTGGGTGCCGATAAACAGGTTATTCCGGTACGGGAAAATGGTTTCGACTCCGAAGCCGAGCGGGGTTTTGCTGCCCGGTTTGGGGTCGCTGCTGGTCGAGATGTCGTAGGTCTGTAACGCCGTGTTGCTGACGGTGTAGAGATGATTACCGCTGATGGTAAACCGGGCCGTTGAGCCACCTACCCCCGAACCGGGTGAGGGCGCATCGGTGCCGCTATCCTTCGCACAGGCCGTCAGTAAAAGTAAGGCGATAGGAATCAGGTAGAAACGGTTCATTGGTTCATGGGAAAATGGGTGAACAGGCGATTTAACGATAACACTGGGGGTTTTCGACCGGGGCTTTTTCCCAGCGGACGACAACGCCCCGGTCGCGGTCAACGCACTCGAACCGCACATTGGTGACGAGGGGGTAGGCCGGGTACTCGAACACGTTTTCGACTCGTTTCACTACCCGGACGTTGCGCGGATTGGCGATGTTGATGGCGACCAGGTCCAGGAAATTATCGGCGTACAGGATACTGTCTTTGACTGCGATTTCGTGATTACCGGGAATTGACAGGAACGCCAGCGTGACCGGTTGGGCCGGATTTCGATTGTCTATCACATGAATTCCATTACCTGCCTCATTGATAAACAGGTACTTGTCTTTTACGTAGATTTTACCCGCGTTTTTCAGCGGTTGCGGAGCCAGCACCTGCACCGTCCGGATATCGGCATACGCAGCGTACACGGGTCGGTAGGTATCACCCGTGGTGGGCGGAGAGGGGGCAGCGGGGCGATAACAACTATCGAAGCCGAGGCAGAGAAGGAACAGAACGAATAAAAGAAACGGTCGATTCATGGCTGATGTGTTCACACAGTAAGGATACAAAAACAATCAAAACCGTTGGAATCCGGAAGAAAAATTAACTTTGTTCCTACGTCTTTTCGTCTAAACCCGCTTATGCAACCATCAACAGCCAGCCAAACGCCGGAATCCCAACCCTTAAAACCAACTAAAACAGAAACCCTGGCCCAGAAAAATGCCGAAGCCGAACTCGGTGGTGGGCAGAAACGCATTGATGCTCAGCACAAAAAAGGGAAACTGACTGCCCGCGAACGCATTGCGCTGCTGATAGACGAAGGCTCGTTTGAAGAGATTGGTAAGTTCGTGATGCACCGCACCCGCGATTTCGGGCTGGACAAAGAACACTACCTCGGCGATGGCGTCGTCACGGGCTACGGCACCGTAGCGGGTCGGCTGGTGTACGTATTTGCCCAGGACTTCACCGTCTTTGGCGGGGCACTCTCCGAAACCCACGCCGAAAAAATCTGTAAACTGATGGACCTCGCCCTGCAAAACGGCGCACCCATTATCGGTTTGAACGACTCCGGCGGTGCCCGCATTCAGGAAGGCGTACTATCGCTGGCGGGGTATGCCGATATTTTTTATCGGAACACCAGAGCATCGGGCGTTATCCCGCAACTCTCGGCCATTATGGGCCCCTGCGCGGGCGGGGCGGTTTACTCCCCGGCCATCACCGACTTTATTTTCATGGTCGAGAACACGAGCTATATGTTTGTGACCGGCCCCAGCGTGGTGAAAACCGTTACCCACGAAACTGTAACGGCCGAAGAATTGGGCGGAGCCAGCACGCATAGCACTAAGTCGGGCGTAACGCATTTTGCCTGCGCCAATGAGCTGGCCTGCATTCAGCAACTCAAACAACTGCTGAGTTATATCCCGCAAAACTGCGAGGATGAGCCGCCTATGCTGGCCTATGAAGCGCACGATGAAAGTCGTCCCGCGTTAAACTCAATCATCCCCGATAACCCGAATCAGCCGTACGACATGCGGGAGGTAATCGAGGCACTGGTAGATGCGGACAGTTTCATGGAAGTACACAAGAACTTCGCCGAGAATATCGTGGTCGGTTTCGCCCGAATCGGTGGGAGGAGCATCGGCGTAGTCGGTAATCAGCCCGCGGTATTGGCGGGGGTGCTGGACATCAATGCCAGTACGAAAGCGGCCCGGTTCGTACGGTTCTGCGACTGTTTCAACGTGCCGCTGCTGGTGCTGGAAGATGTGCCCGGTTTTCTGCCCGGCACCGACCAGGAGTGGAACGGCATTATCACCAACGGCGCAAAGTTACTTTACGCGTTCTGCGAGGCCACCGTGCCCCGCGTTACGGTCATTACCCGAAAGGCGTACGGGGGCGCGTACGATGTGATGAACTCCAAGCACATTGGGGCCGATATGAACTACGCCTGGCCATCGGCCGAAATTGCCGTGATGGGGGCCAGTGGAGCCGCCGAGATTATTTTCAAGCGCGAAATCGCCGAAGCAGAAGATCCGCAGGCCAAACTCCAGGAGAAAGTGCTGGACTACACCGAGAAGTTTGCCAACCCCTACCGGGCCGCTTTCAGAGGCTATATCGACGAAGTTATCATGCCCGACCAGACCCGCCAGAAACTTATCCGGGCGTTTGGGATGCTGGAAAATAAAGTGGCAGGTATGCCAAAGAAAAAGCACGGGAATATCCCGTTGTAGGCAAAACATGGGCACAGTGAGTACCATTCATCTACGCTTGCCCGAATGCCGGCAAAAAAATAACTGAAATAGGGTTGGTTTCGTTACCATAGAATGACGACGCTAACACCATCATCTGCTGGGTATGCCTGCATCAATTTAAGCCTTCAGGCCGCTAAAGTCACGACGAACCGGGGCATGATTCGCAAGACGTTTACCGAGCGGGGCATTGCCTATGCCTCAGCGCTTGCCTTGAAAAACGTGCAGGACTTATTGACCATCGTGGACTGGAACCTGCAACAGGATATCCGGTTATTCCGCATTTCGTCGGATCTGTTTCCCTGGGCATCGGAATACCGGCTGGCTGATCTGCCTGATTTTACCGATATCCGCGCTAAACTCGAAGCCATTGGCAGCCGCCCCATCCGGTTAACGACCCATCCTGGCCCTTTCAATCAGATGGCGGGTCAGGGAAAAGTGCTCGACAATACCATAAAAGACCTTGAATATCAATCAGAACTGTTTGATCTGATGGGTTTAAAGCCTTCGCACTGGAACAAGATCAACATTCACGTGGGGGGTGCCTATGGCGACAAAGTAGCAACCAGGGCCCGTTTTTCTCAGAATTTTTATTTGCTCTCCGACCACCTCCGCGCCCGGCTGACGGTTGAGAATGACGATCGACCGAGCCTGTATACGGTTGCCGATCTGGTGCCGGTTTATGAACGAACGGGTATACCGATTGTCTTTGATTACTTTCATCACTCCCTCAATCCTGGCCTGCAAACCGAAGAAGAAGCTTTCCTGATGGCCTATGCTACCTGGGATGTACGCCCCGTATTTCACTTTTCGGATTCGCGCCAGTTGCACGAAGATCCCAAAGCCCGGCGCGAAGCGCATGCCGACTGGCTCTACTCGCGGGTAAACACCTACGGCAAAGCGGTAGATATTGTTTATGAGTGTAAGCTAAGTACAGGACAAAAGTGGTACAAGGTGGCCAACAGGTTGGCCTTTAAGGATTCTATCGCGCAGTTCATCTAAACCGTGACGGAATAAACTAAACAACGCTTGGCATCGGCCTGTCAAGTTGCGGGTTGGTATTTTATGACCCGCTTTGATGAGCCACTCGCCCGTTTCAAGGGCCCAAATCAGACTCATTGACAAGATAAACAACAGCCGACGAAGGCGATGATGCTTGGTTAGGCCACACCCTTCTAAATCAAAGCCTCTGGATTTGA